>JAHJJD010000085.1 GCA_018822845.1 Gammaproteobacteria bacterium
AACATATACACGGGGATGTGACTGCAAGAAATCATGAACCAAGTGCCATTGCTCATCAGTCAGGTAGTAGCGATTCATCTTAACCTTCTGAAATTGATAAGGTTAGCAAATTACCTGTACCAAATGTCAACAGAACCTAGCTATCCCGTAAAAGATTTTCCCTGGAAGTACTCGTTGCCGCCAGTAATTTAATTTGTCTTGCCAATGAGGCTTTCATATTAAGCGCCCGTTTTTCAACGAACGTCCAGGACAAGACCCCCAACCCTACGCCAATCATGCTGGAGAAAATCAACAGCCATGCTACAGAAATGGATGGAAAAGTCGCAACAATCATTTGCTGCACGGGAAATGAATAAATATAAACCCCATAAGAATAATCGCCAAGCCGGTTATACTTCCTGACAAACCCACCAGGAATATACGCCATATAGAATAAAATATACGGCATGACCAGCACATATACAACAAACAGGACTTTTTCGTCAAAAAAGGAAACCAGCAAAACACCAAGGGCAACGATAAATATTTTAAAAGACAGTACTATTTTTTCACGAAACAGATAAAATAGTGAGCCTGTAAAGAACATGAATGCCAATCTTATAATCTTAGGCATATGCACATCATGCAGATGACCAACAATCAGGGCAACCCCTGTCACCACAACGATTACCACCACCATTCGTCTGAAAGCAGTCATCCATCCCTTACGGAAAAAAGTGGCCAGCACAAACCAGCCAATACCAAGAGAAAGGTACATAACAACTTCAAATGGTATTGTCCACAATGACCCATTGACAACACCCTGATACGGGTTATCAATAAAAACGCCGGGGAGGAAGAAATCGACACCTCCAGCAAGCAGTACCAGCCCTTTAAACAGATAAGTAAATGTTTGTGAATCTGTTAAATAATCTTTTAGTGCAAGCGAGGTAAACAAAGGGCCAATCACAAAAACTGATACCAGCAACACTATTAATAACGCTGGATAGATCCTGAGAAATCTGGCCACAAAGAAGTCAATAATATTTCTTCTGCTCAATAAGCTGGCGCAAATCAGGAAACCGCTTGTAACAAAGAAAACATCGATTGCTGGCCTGCCCAGAATATCACCCAGATGATCAACCTGCGCTTTCGACCATGAAGCATTCATAACCAGTACAAAACTGTGCTCTATAAGCACGATAAACGCTGCCAACATTCGGATCAAGTTAAAATTATTATCCCTGCTTCCTGCATAATTCGATAAAATCATAACCACACCTAATCCATAAACCATCCATGCTATTTCAACATACTTACCAAAAAAGTAACTATTCTCCGAGGCAGAGACTCATACTTGTTTTGCATAGCTATTACACAGCACTCTTTTAATGTAAAAAATTAATATAATAAAAATGCTACTTATTTTTCTACACAAAAGAATAGTACACTTTAAATAAAAACCGGCATTATATAATTGATTTGCGCATTATTTTTTATAATAAATGAATGGATACCCGCGCTTTCAACAACAGAAAATCGCCAATCTGGTCAAGGCAGCCCTGAACGATGAACTGCCCTTGAGTATCAAAGCCCAACTATTTGGCAGGATATTCCTGTCTTCCATCTGGTCGCTGAAAAACTTCATGCACGGCAGAAAACATCAAACCTTCTCCGGCACCTTCCACAGCAACAGCGCCCCCAGCCCGAACAGGATCAACACCGCCAGCAACCCCATGCGTGGCGAGCCTGTCAACACACCTACCCAGCCGACCAGCAGTGGCCCCAATATCGCCGCAAACTTACCCAGCATGTTATAGAAACCGAAAAACTCCGCCGCCTGATCCTGCGGAATCAGACTTGCATACAGGGAACGGCTCAGCGCCTGCACACCGCCCTGCACCAACCCGACAGACCCCGCCAGCAGGTAGAAATCCTGCGCCGAATCCATGCGCACCGCCACCAGTGTAATCAGCACATACCCAGCCAAACCGGTCAGAATGCCGCGTTTCGCCCCTATCCGGTTACCCAGCCAGCCAAACGCCAGCGCTGCCGGAAAGGCAATGAACTGGGTAATCAGCAGTGCGGTGATGAGGCTGTCGTCGGCAAACCCCAGCGCCTTGCCATAATCCACCGACATCAGGATCACCGTATCCACCCCGTCGATATAAAACCAGTACGCCAGCAAAAACAGCCACACCATCCGCAACTGGCGGATATGCCGGAAAGTATTGATCAACTGCCCGAATGACTGCCGCAACAAGGCAATAAACCCAGGCCGCACGGCCTGAGCCGGAGCGCGCTCCCGCACCCACAACCACAAGGGAATGGAAAATACTGCCCACCAGACGGCAGTCACAGCAAATGACCAGCGCACTGCTGCCGTCCTGTCAGCCAGCCCGAACCATTCCGGCTTCAAGGTAAGCGCAACACACAGGGCAAACAGCAAACCACCGCCCAGATAACCCAGCCCATAGCCCAGCGCCGACACCCGGTTGAAATCCTTTTCTTGCGCCACATCCACCAGCAGCGAATCATAGAAGATATTCGCCCCCAGAAATCCGACCACCGCCAGCACGAAACCGAACATCGCCCACTGCCACTGACTTTCCCCCACCAGTGTCAGCCCCAGCGTGGCGCTCACTCCCAGTGCGACAAATACGGCCATCATCGGCTTTTTGATCCCGCCCTGATCCGCTACCGTGCCGAGAAACGGTGCCAGCAACATGATGGACAGACTCGCCAGCGCATTGGCCGTCCCCAGGTGCAGGGTAATCTCTTCCGAAGGCAGACCTTCCGCCCAGTATTTGCGGAAAAAAATCGGGAAAAACGCCACCATCACCGTGGTGATGAATGCCGAATTGGCCCAGTCGTAAAAAGCCCACGCCCAACGCTGGCGCGGGGTGCTAACAATGGTGGTACCGGACACGATTATTTCCTTCCTTGATGGGTGGAGTTGGTGACAGCCCCAATCATAACCCGTTTGTACCCAATTGTGAGGATAGCCAGATCTGTTACGTGTCTACTATAGTCAGGGTATACAAAAAGATTCAAAACGCTAGGAGAGTCACAATGAAATCATGCACATGGAACCAATCCATACGGTGGGTTGCGGCCTGCCTGCTAACCACGCAACTGATTTCCCCCGCCCATGCTGTCGACAAGGGAGTTTATGAAGGCGAATGGGGAACCAATGCCCCAGCCCTAAGCCTGAAAATCACCGGGCAGGACGCCAGCTTCACCGTTGACGGCAAAACCTATAACGACCCTACCCCGGAATATTTTTACGGCCAGCAGGGCGTTTTCCCGTTTCTCTATCTACAGGCCGACGAACCATCCAGCGACCCTGCCTATGCACAGGATGAACATCGCCTTTACCTGATCATCGGTGAAACCGGTGAGGACGCGCTCAGCCTGCGCGGCTACTACGACCATTCCCGCATCCGCAAGGATCACCACGGCACTGTCGAAAGTGAATCGCACCCGATCCAGATGGAGCGGATGGGCAATGCACCCGGCATACAGGTTCCGCCCGCCAAGGGTCAGCCGAAAGGGTAAACCCTGACTCAGGCAGGCACGGTCAGCAGCGGACAAGCAATCCGCTGCAACACCCGTTCGGTTGTACTGCCACGCAAAGCGTCGAAGAAACCGTTGCGCCCCTCGGTCGGCATGATCAGCAAGTCAGCATTGATTTCGTCCGCCGTTTGCAGGATGGTCTCCACCACATTCCCCTGCCGGACAAGCTGCCGCCACTCCCATTGCGTATCCGCTGGCGGCTGAATCGCTGGCGCATTCCCCGCCTCACCCACATGCAGCAAAGTCACGGTTCCAGCCGTCAGGCCAAGCTGTGTAATCAGCACATGCGCAGCGTCAGCCGCTGCCTGTGGACGCAGGTTATGGGCAACAGGCAACAGGATATTGCGCAAGGAAACACGGCCATCCTCCGCCGCGACAAAGCCTTGCACACCATGAGGAAGCAACAGGGCTTTCTCCCCTGCGTTCTGAACAATTGGCACACTCACGGAATGATGCAACCAGCGCATCACACCAGCGTATTGATGAACAGCAAGCACCACCAGTCCTGCTGCATGAGATTCCAGATAATGCTGGCAAGCCTCGACAGGATCCTTGCGATGGGAAACGACCTTGCGTACCGACACACCCAATTCTTCCACGGCATCTATTTCACTACCTGGTGCAATTGCCCCCCACTGTTCCAGCGTAGCGCGAATACTGGGAAAATCTTCCCGGTGCACATTGCCATGCGGCTCGGTCACATGCATCAGGGTCAGCGAGGAACGCCCGCACACCGCCAGTTTCAAAGCATGAAAAAAAGCCGTTTCGCTGGCGGCAGATAAGTCGGTTGGGTGAAAAATCCGTTTTAATGTGGCCATCAATCATTCTCCCTGTCTATTGGTGGTAGCCTGCATTATCCGGTAAGCGGGCCACTTTTACCCTGACAGATGTCAGCCTTTTTCGCACAAGGAAAACCCACTCTTGCCAGAAGAGTGGGTTACTGGGTTCTAAACAGATTATTGTTAAACATTGCTTGATATGCTGCTTGAGTTTTGTCAGTGAAACGCTGTCCCGAACAACAAACCTGAATAACCTCGGTATTCAGCCGAGCCCGATACAGCAGTGCCAGCTTAGTTCAGCAGAAAAATTGAAAATTGACATTCCGCAATTATCAATTTATTTATGCAACAAGCATTAATAATTTTATTAATACTGGTATTTAATTGAAACATGGAAGTATCAGTGGATTTAATCGTCAAATTCCAGCTCTGCAATACCTTGCAAGCCCGCAAGATCATATTGCATCCGGTTCGGCCCGACCTTGACCAGCAGGCTGGAACGTTTGAATTCGGCCATAACCCGGCTGATTGATTCCCGAGTTACTCCCGTCATGGCCGACATATCCCGCACGGTGGGTACCTGAATTCCGCTTTTATGTTCACGTTCGGCCAGGGCAATCAGCTTGAGCATGATTCTGGCGACACGCTCACGCACTGTACCAGTCGAGAATTCAACAATGATTTGTTCCGCTGAATGCAACTGGCGATGCCAGTGTTCCATCAGGGTTTCAAAAAATTCCGGTTTTTGCCCGGCCAGCCGATGCAGGATTGAGCTTGGAATCTGGCAGACTTCAGTTTCGCGCAAGGCCACGGCGCTGTGCTCATAGTGATGCTGGTGATCCAGCAGACACTCGGTACCGGCGACATGCCCCGGCTCAACCAGACGTACAATCCGCTGGGTTCCGTCGTGCAGGGTTTCCTCCAGTTTGAGCAACCCCTTTCTCACCACAAAAACATCACTAGCCATGACACCCTGGGCGTAAATCAGCTTGGTGGCAGGGAAACAATACTGCTGAATTGGCCGTAATAATGGCTCATACGCCACCACATCGAGTTCGGCAAAAAGCGTATGTTTGCGGATAGCGCACTTTTCACAGTGTGCCCGCCCCTCCCACCTGACATTCAGACATTTAACATCCGAATTAACGCCCACTACCTTTCTATTCAAAAGCCACTCCCGAAGCGCCAGATTAATCAAGGCATGTCAAGATCATCTAAGATTATCAGAACTCACCAATATCTACCGGATCAATTTTCCAGATATTTTCCGCATACTCCCGGACAGAACGATCGGAAGAGAACTTGCCCATTCTGGCCACATTGAGAATCGACATGCGCGTCCATTTTGCGCGGTCGCGATAACACTCACTGATTTTCGCCTGACAATCCACATAGGAACGGTAATCAGCCAAGACCTTATACGGGTCTTTATCCAGCAGATTCATGACCAGCGGGCGGAACAATGTGGTATCACCATGGGAAAAATAACCGTTGGCCAGAAAATCCAGTGCCTGTTTCAGTTCCTGATCGTGAGCATAGTATTCCTGCGGACGGTAATCACTGGCCTGCAAAACCGCCACTTCTGATTCTGTCATGCCGAACAGGAAAAAGTTTTCCTCCCCCACTTCCTCGCGGATTTCGATATTGGCCCCATCCAGCGTCCCTATCGTCAGCGCACCATTCAGGGCGAATTTCATATTGCCCGTGCCGGAAGCTTCCTTGCCCGCCAGTGAAATCTGCTCGGATACATCCGCCCCCGGATAAATGCAATGCGCCGTCTTGACGTTGAAGTTCGGGAAAAACACTACCCGCAGCCTGCCCTGCATATCCGGGTCGCGGTTGACCACCTCCGCCACCGAATTAATCGCCTTGATGATCAGCTTGGCCATAAAGTAACCGGGCGCTGCCTTGCCACCAAACACGAATGTACGCGGCGGAATATCCAGCCCAGGGTTATCCTTCAGGCGGTTATACAGCGTAATGATATGCAGCAGGTTCAAATGCTGGCGTTTGTATTCATGGATGCGTTTGACCTGCACATCCAGCAGCGAATCGGGGTCGATTTTAAGCCCTGTCGCCCCCAGCGCATGACGTGCCAGACGCTCCTTGTTATTGCGCTTGACCCGCTGCCACGCTTGCTGGAACCCGGCATCATCCACCAACCCCTCCAGCCCACGGAGACGATCCAGATCCGTCACCCAGTCACAGCCGATATGTTCCCGCAGCAAATGCGCCAGCGGCTGGTTGGACAGCAACATGAAGCGCCGGGGCGTCACCCCGTTGGTCACGTTGATGATCTTGTCCGGCCACAGATAATGAAAGTCGGATAACACATTCTGCTTGAGCAACTCACTGTGCAATCGCGCCACGCCGTTGACCTTATGGCTACCAACCATGGCCAGATGCGCCATCCGCACCTGCGGGCGCTCGCCATCCTCGATAATGGAAAGCCGCCCTGCCCGGCCATCCAGCCCGTGCAGTTTCATGCGTGCTTCGTCGAGAAAACGGCTGTTGATTTCGTAAATGATTTCCAGATGACGCGGCAATACCTTCCTGATCAAATCCAGCGGCCACTTTTCCAGCGCTTCCGGCAACAGGGTGTGGTTGGTGTAGGAAAAGGTCTGGCGGGTAACACTCCAGGCCATATCCCACTCCATCCTGTTACGGTCGACCAGCAGGCGCATTAGTTCGGGAATCGCAATCGCCGGGTGGGTATCGTTTAACTGCACGCTGTATTTATGGTGGAAATGCTCCAGCGGTTCGCCACTTTGCAGATAAATCCGCACCATGTCCTGCAAGGAACAGGAAACGAAAAAATACTGCTGCTCCAGCCGCAAACGCTTGCCTGCTTCCGGCTCGTCATTCGGGTACAGGACTTTGGTGATGTTTTCCGAGGTAACTTTCTCGTTGACCGCGCCGTAATAGTCGCCGATATTGAATGCCTGAAAATTGAAGGATTCCGTCGCCTCTGAACGCCACAAACGCAACAGGTTGGTATTTTTCACCCCGTAACCCATCACTGGCGTATCATATGCCACCCCGATGACGCGCCGCTCGGGAACCCATTTGACCCGCAGCTTGCCAGTGCTGTCCGTGTGCTGCTCGGTATGCCCGCCGAAATGCACCTTGAAACGCAGGCGCGGGCGCGGAATTTCCCACGGATTGCCAAAACTCAGCCATTTGTCAGTCTTCTCGACCTGCCAGCCATCCTCGATTTCCTGGCGGAAAATGCCGAATTCATAGCGGATACCGTAACCAATGGCGGGAATTTTCAGGGTTGCCATCGAATCCATGTAGCAGGCCGCCAACCGGCCCAGACCGCCATTGCCCAGCCCCGGTTCGACTTCCTCTTCCAGCAGGGTTTCAAAATCCAGCCCCAGTTGCGCAATAGCCTCCTGTACCTCATGCCAGATACCAAGGGCGAAGATATTGTTGGCCAGATGCGGCCCCGGCAGGAATTCCGCCGACAGATAACAGACTGTACGGCTTTTATTGGCCTTGCAGGTTTTCGCCGACACCATCATGCGTTCCAGCAGGCGGTCACGGACGGCGTGCGCCAGCGCGTTGTACCAGTCGTTGTCCGTAGCTACATCCGGGAAACGGCTTTGGGTATGCACCAGATGTTCAAGAATGGACTGGCGAATGGCGGCGGCATCCATCCCCACCCGTGTTGACTGGATCTTACTCCCCAAGACATTTGAGGTTATTGTCATGATTATCCCTCTCCCCAAAAATAGCGGTTAATACTGGCAAGCAATAGTAAATCCAATTGCCTTACCAGTAAACGCAACAACCAGCATGTCATTAGCGGGAAACTGCATCCGGGACAAGCGTGCCGCCTCGCCCATAAGCGAGTGAGTCCTGTGGTTGCTGACGCATTGCCCTCTTCTTCGCCGACAGCAGTCCCATCAGGGGCTTTTCCATCAACGTGTAGCTGGCGCTTGCCAGCAGGACAACAACCGCCGTCACGCCCAGAACCACCAGCCAATACTCAAACAGGTCAAGATGGGCAAGAATGCCAGCCCTGGCCAACGCACCCAGCACAATCCACAACACCAAACCATGAAGGAGGTAAATACCGTAGCTTATGTCGCCCAACCAGATAGCGCTTTTAGCCTTGAACAAACCAAACAGGGAAGCTCCCCCGGCAACGGCGGCAAACATGATGATATTGCCAACGATGGCAGCCGCACCATACGCATATTGCATAAAGAACAATGAAGCTGTTGCCGCAACCGCAAACCAGCGGATCAGCCTGCCCTCGATCACGTTAAGCCTGATGCTCTCCATTTTGTAGGCATACGCCACCATCACGCCCCCCAGAAACTGGACGGTATACAGGGAAATGCCGCCTTCGCCGCCCCGGTACCAGCGGAACAGCAACACCATGGCAATCAGGCCAAGGCTTATCAGCAATCCGCTACGTACCGATACAAACCTGGCAATCAAATGAATAAAGGGCACTGCAAATACATAAAAGATGACTTCATATTTCAGGCTCCAGTTGACATTGGCTATCAGTGTCCAGGTCATGGGATAGCCATTTACATCAGGTCGGCCAAAACAGACAAAGCTGATCCATATCAGGAATTCCTTGATAATTTCCCACGGAGACTCCCGCATAACGCCAGCAGACAAATAAAACACTACCCCGAAAACAATAACAACAACAACGGCATAAAGGGGTAACAACCTTAGCAAACGGGAGGCATAAAGCAGCTTCCAGTCAATCTTTGGATTAAGGGCTTTCAAGGTAAAAAGAAAGCCGGTAATCATGAAAAATAGCGCGACTGTCGATTGCCCCAACTGGTTGAAGACCGCACTTGAACTCCACTCCCACTCGCCCTGGGTAAAATAGGTATTCATGACGAAAGTATGATGGATAAAAACCCCTGTCGCCAACAGCCCCCGCAAGCCGTCAAGGGAGCCGTAGCGCCCGGAAGGCACGGTGAGCGCCCTGCCGAAGACATTCAGGCGGACAAGCAGCATGGCCAGCACAAGCATGAATCCATAAATGGAAACTGCATAAACCGATGCAAATACCGGAGAAAACTCAAGTTGGGAAATGTTCATTTAAAGACACCACCAATGAAATTACAGGAAATCGTCTATAATTATCTCAGTCAATATAAACGCCGAAAATATTTTATTAATGTTTTGACTGGCCTGCTATTAAGTATAGAACAAACTTACCAAAAGCGACACCTGAGCACGTCGGAAAATATATCATAAACAGGCAAATAATCTCTTTTTATGAAAACATATCAAATCGCCTTTAATCTAATAGCGCAGTATTTAACCTCGGCAATTTTGGCATACGGATCAAGTGCTGCATTGGTCAGCAAATTGGCCGCCGCCTCGAAATAGCAGAATGGCATGAATACCGTGCCTGCCGGTGATGCATCCGTTACCCGCGTGCTAACCGTGATGGTTCCACGCCGGGTTTCCAGCCGTACCGGGTCGCCATCATGCAAACCCAGTTTCTGCATGTCACGCAGGTTCACCCCCACCCATGCATCCGGCTCCAGCGCATCCAGCGTGGCGGCACGGCGCGTCATGCTGCCGGTGTGCCAGTGCTCAAGCTGCCGCCCGGTGATCAGGATGTACGGGTATTCCTCATCCGGCACTTCATCAGGCGGAATGATGTCGGCTGGAACCAGTTTCGCCCGGCCATCCGCCGTCGGAAAATGATCGTCGAACAGGATCGGCTGCCCCGGATCGCCTTCTTCCAGACACGGGTAGGTCACGCTTTCCTGCTGCAAACGCTCCCAGCTAATCCCGGCGATGGAGTTCATGCCCAAACGCATTTCGTTGAAAACATCTTGTGGCCCGGCATAATGCCAGTCCAGCCCCAGCCGTTTGCCCATTGCCTGGATGATCCACAAATCCTGACGCGCTTCGCCGGGCGGCTCCAGCGCCTGCCGCCCCAGTTGCACCATGCGGTCGGAGTTGATGAAAGTGCCGGTCTTTTCCTGCGCAGTCGAGGCAGGCAACACCACATCGGCGTAATGCGCGGTTTCGGTGAGGAAAATGTCCTGCACCAGCAGATGTTCCAGCTTCGCCAGCGCAGCACGGGCGTGGTTGGAATCGGGGTCGGACATGGCCGGGTTTTCGCCTTCGATGTACATGCCTTTCACCTGCCGGTCGTAAGCGGCATTCATCATTTCCACCGTGGTCAGGCCGGGGGTGGCAGACAGTTGCATGCCCCACAACGCCTCGAAACGCTGCTGCGCCTGTTGATTATCGACCCGCTGGTAGTCGGGGAACACCATCGGAATCAGGCCAACATCCGACGCGCCCTGCACATTGTTCTGCCCGCGCAGTGGGTGCAAACCAGTACCGGGGCGGCCAATCTGCCCACTGATCATGCACAGCGAAATCAGGCAACGGGCGTTATCCGTGCCATGCACATGCTGGGAAATTCCCATGCCCCACAGGATCATGGCGTTTTTTGCCGTTGCATACAGGCGGGCGATTGTGCGGATGGTAGCGGCAGGCACGCCACAAACCGGCTCCATCGCTTCCGGGCTGTACGCCTGCAAATGCGTCTTCAGGGCTGCGTAATTATTGGTGCGCGCCTGCACGAAGGCTTCATCCGCCAGCCCTTCCGTCACAATCACATGCATCATGGCATTCAGCAGTGCCACGTCCGAGGCCGGTTTGAACTGGATGTGATAGGTGGCGAAACGCCCCATGCCGGAACCACGCGGGTCGAGCAGGATCAGTTGCGTGCCGCGCTGGATGGCGTTTTTCATCCAGCTTGCGCCCACCGGGTGGTTAATGGCAGGGTTCGCCCCGGTGATGATGATCACATCGGCGTGTTCCACATCCGCCATCGGGTTGGACACCGCGCCGGAACCGATGCCTTCCAGCAAGGCCGCCACCGAGGAGGCGTGGCACAAGCGCGTGCAGTGATCGACGTTATTGGTGCCAAACGCTGTACGTACCAGTTTCTGGAACAAATAGGCTTCCTCACAACTGCCTTTGGCGGAACCCAGCCCGGCCAGTGCTTCACCCCCATCACGCTGCAAAATCGTCTTCAGGCCACCAGCAGCCAAATCCAGCGCCTCTTCCCAGCTTGATTCACGGAACAGTTTTTCAGGATGTGTCGGGTCGAATTCCACTTCCGCCGTTTTCGCTGCATCAGCGCGGCGGATCAGCGGCCTGGTCAGGCGCTCGGGATGATGCACGTAGTCGAAACCGAAGCGCCCTTTCACGCACAAACGCCCGTGGTTGGCGGGGCCATCGCGGCCTTCTGCGTACAGGATGCGGTTGTCTTTCACATGATAGGTCAGCAGGCAACCGACCCCGCAATACGGGCATACCGAATCCACCGACTTGTCAGGCTGGATCAGGCCAACGCCTCCGGCAGGCATCAGCGCGCCGGTCGGGCAAGCTTGCACACATTCGCCGCAAGCCACACAGGTGCTGACGCCCAGCGGGTCGCCGCAATCGAACACGATGCTGGAATGGCTACCACGAAAAGCATAGCCGATCACGTCATTCACCTGCTCGTCACGGCAGGCGCGCAGGCAGCGGGTGCACTGGATGCAGGCATCCAGGTTGACCGCAATGGCCGGGTGCGACAGGTCGGCGGGCGGCTGCTGGCGGGGGGCGAAACGCGGCTTGCCTAGCGCCAGCTTGTCCGCCCAGTCCGCCAGTTCGTTTTTCAGGGTGTAAGGCTGTTCCGGCATGTCGGACAGCAGCAGTTCCAGCACCATTTTCTGGCTGGCACGGGCGCGTTCGTTGTCGGAATGCACCACCATGCCCTGTTTGGGCTGGCGGCAGCAGGAAGGAGCCAGCACCCGTTCACCTTCGATTTCGACCATGCAGGCGCGGCAATTGCCGTCCGGCCTCATGCCCGGTTGGTAGCACAGGTGCGGAATGTCGATGCCGTGGCGCTGGGCGGCTTGCAGGATGGTTTCGCCATCCTGGGCGGTAAGCGTCTGGTTGTTGAGGGTGAATTCAGTCATCACACACCTCCCTGGGAAAATACTTGATGACGCATTCCATCGGGTTGGGCGCTGCCTGGCCGAGGCCACAGATGGAAGCGTCACGCATGACCTGGCTGAGTTCCTGCATCAGTGCCTGATCCCACACCGGTTGCTGCATCAGGATCGCGGCTTTGGTTGCGCCGACCCGGCAGGGCGTACATTGGCCACAGGATTCGTGGGCGAAAAACTGCATGGCGTTGAGCGCAATATCGCGCGCCCGGTCGTGGTCGGAAAATACGATCACGGCAGCAGAGCCGATGAAGCAACCATGCTCGTTGAGCGTGTCGAAATCAAGCGGAATGTCGCCTTTGGAAGCAGGCAGGATGCCGCCCGATGCGCCACCCGGCAGGTAGCCGTAGAATGCGTGCCCGTCCAGCATGCCGCCGCAGTATTCGTCGATCAGTTCACGCACCGTGATACCGGCAGGGGCAAGATGCACACCCGGCTGTTTGACCCTTCCGCTGACCGAGAAGGAACGCAGTCCCTTGCGCCCATGGCGTCCGTGCGCGGTGAAAGCCGCTGCGCCGTTTTCGACGATTTCGCGCACCCAGTAGAGCGATTCCATATTGTGTTCCAGCGTGGGGCGTCCGAACAGGCCGATTTCCGCCAGATACGGTGGGCGCAGGCGGGGCATGCCGCGTTTGCCTTCAATGGATTCGATCATGGCGGATTCCTCCCCACACACATACGCCCCGGCTCCCCGGCGCAATTCGATCGGCGGCAGGTCTGGGTAGCGCTGCTGCAATAGCGCCAGTTCGCGCTGCAATAGTTGGCGGATTCCGGCGTATTCATCGCGCAGGTAGAGGTAGATGGTGTCACAGCCGACCACCTGGGCGGCAATCAACATGCCTTCAAGGAAACGGTGCGGGTCACGTTCCAGATAGTAACGATCCTTGAACGTGCCCGGTTCACCTTCGTCGATATTCACTGCCATCAGGCGTGGTGCGGGTTGGTCACGCACGATGCGCCACTTGCGCCCGACCGGGAAACCAGCGCCACCGAGGCCGCGCAGGCCAGCGTTGTCGAGTTCGGCGAGGATGGTTTCAGCATCCATTACACCCGTGCGGCAACGTTCATACAGTTGGTAGCCGTCAGCCGCGCAGTAGGCATCCAGCCCTTGTGCGGCAGGCGGGATTGCGGCTTCCAGCTTGCCTGCAACAAGCGCGGCTTGTACCTCGGCAGCGCTGGCATGTTCGAGCGGATTCTGCCCTGCCACGGCAACCGGTGCTGCCGCGCAACGCCCAACGCAGGGAACGCGCTGGATACGCACGCCCGGCCCCAGCGTTTCACCCAGTGCGGCGATCAACTCTTCCGCGCCGAATTGCTGGCAGGTAATGGAATCGCACACCCGCACGGTCAGCACTGGCGGGTGTTCCTCCCCTTCGCGCACAGGGTCGAAATGGTGGTAGAAACTGGCAACTTCGTAGACTTCCACCAGGCTGATTTTCAGCTTGTGGGCGAGTGCATTGAGGTAAGTGGCGGGCAGGCAATGCTGGTCATCCTGAATCCGGTGCAGGTATTCGAGCAGCAGGTCGCGGCGTAAGGGCATTCCGGCCAGCAGCGTTGCCACTGCCTGCAAAGCCGGGGCGTCCAAGGGACGCCCTCGGCGCTGAAATGATTTCTTTTTACCCATGACAATTCTCCCTCCTCAGGTGTTTTTTTTATTATTTAACTTTAAGCCTACCGCACTCCCCTGCGAATGGGTAGCAAGATGAATAAGTGTGGTTGGATCTATTGGTCGGATACTTGCCCGATTCTCCCGCCTTTTATCGGAAAGCAGCCAAAGCGCCATTGCTGCAATGAATCGACATCGAATAAAATTAATTATCCACAACAAAAATAAACAAGAGAAAACCCCAATGAAAAAATCCCTCCTGTTGACAGCACTGGCTGTATTTTCCATGTCGTCCGCCATGGCAAATGACCGCCTCGATTCCAATGATGACTCCGGCGGCGGAGCCCTTTACGGCGGCCTCAGCTTCGGCAAAACCAAAGCTGACTGTGGCTCTATCGATTGTGACGACCAGAACTGGAAGCTGTATGGTGGTTATGAAATCACTTCCAGTATCGCAGCCGAAGCAGCCTATCACCGCATCCTCAATACCCAGGATATAAAAGTGACCGGCATGAGCGCCTCCGGGCTTTATAATGTTCCTGTTGCTGACAACCTCAAAGCATTCGGCAAGGTAGGCGCAATTGCATGGCGCTCCAGCGACCCCAGTGGTTCAGTTGATTACAATGACGGCACCGATTTCCTGCTGGGCGCAGGCGCAACTTACAAAATTGGCGATAACTGGGGTATCCGTGGCGAATACGAAAATATCGGCGGCGATGTAGATGCCGACATGTATTCCGTCGGCGCGGTGTTTTCTACCATGTAAACCATCAGCACCGGCTGTCATAAAATCTTCATTTATGTACAGCTGGTGCTTGCTAACGCCAATACCGCTACAATGTACGGCATAGTCAAAATGCCCCAAAGACGAGCCTGTCATGCTGATTTTTAACTGTACCCAAGCAGCGCAAGATTTTTTCACAGTCACCCGAAAAGGTGAAAAACAAACGATCGTCACTGCACCTCCCGCCTCGGATATGGCCGAAGATGCCAAACACTTAAGCTACGCAGATGGCAGCCCCGCGCGACCCTTCCAATGGGTACTGCACGCTGTTACGGTCAAGCGCAAAAACTGTTTGGTGGCAATGGAGGTGAATACCCGGCTCAGCATTACTGTTACCGCAGTAAAAAAAGGTGACATCGAACACTTCCTCGCTTATTTCAGGGCAAATTTGCTGGCATTGATATCCGGCTATGCACTGGCATACGATGTCTGGCAACCCGCAGAAGCCGAAACCCGAGAGAACGAAGGTCTGGCTCATCTGGCAGAAACCCGCATGTTTCGTCGTTCCGATCGCAGTGTGCAAGCCCATATCAATGAAGTTGTGCATATTTTGCGTGACGCTGTAGATGAAACCCCCGCACTATTTGACAACACCGGAACACTCTTACGCTTCAACGAATTCTGCAATAACTACCTGCGAAAAAGTCGGGCATTCCCTGATCAGGATTACATCGTCCCGGCGGAGGAAATGCTGATTTACTGGCAACAACAATACCTGAATGCCACCCCGGAACAGGTTGCCGACATACGCCAGCGACTGGCTGACAGGAAACGCAGCAAATATCAGGGCATCATTGAGGATATTACTGCAAAGCATCAATCGAGCCCCCAGGACAAACCAGCCGCAGCCGATAAAACTCAGGTTTTCTTCCCGCAAGCTGGTTCAGTAGGCGATGCTGACCTGGTTTTTCTTGATGAAATGCTGGCAAAGTACGCCACCGAAGACTCACTGGAAAACGCTTCCACACTGCATGGCTTCCTGACAGCGATTGTTTCCGCTCCCAGCATGCTGCCCCCCAGCCAATGGCTGGCAGACATCTGGGGCGGTGAAGGCTTGCAGCCTGCCTGGAAAAACATTGAGGAAGCACAGCGTTTTATCGGCGCGCTGTTCAGCATGATGAATAGCATCTCACGGGAACTGATGGAATCACCCCAAACATTCGGCGCAATGTTTACCGGCAGCTATGACTGCCCTGAAGTTGCTGACTGGTGTTTTGGCTATACCTGCGGCGTTTCGCTGGATGAAGAAGCCTGGTATGAGATGCCTGATGCCCTGCAAGACCAACTGGATTTGCTTGATACTTATGCCTTGTTAGTGGAAGTAGGTTCCCAACACCTGCCGCAACGCGAGTTACAGGAACGCGCCAACCACGTCATTGATGCCGCCACCCGGTTACATGCCTACTGGTTAAAACAACGCACACCGATGATGATGCCAGCCAACATTGGCAAACCGCCCCCGACGACGCAACCCGTAGTTTCGCAAAAACTGGTTGGGCGTAATGACCCTTGCCCCTGCGGCAGTGGTAAAAAATATAAGAAATGCTGTTTGCATTGAGCGCCCAGATGGAATCACCCTAAGCGGTTTAACAGCAGGATGGTTCTCAAGCTATCCGCTGAACCACTTACGCCCCTACCATGCGCTGCATACTCTGCGTCCATGAGGTTTTGAATGCGGTATCTCCTGCGTATAAGCTGGTGAAATCTTCAAGCAGTATGTTCAGTTCCGGCTGGTAAACGCAGTGACAACAACAACGCCGCCAACACAAACCCCGCTGAAAACCACAAACAGCCTTCCAGCCCATACTGCTGATACGACCAGCCGGACAGCACCGTGCCCGCCAGCCGCCCACCGGCATTCGCCATGTAATAGAACCCAACCTTCAGCGCCACTTTATCGTGGTCGGCATACGCCAGGATCAGGTAGGAATGCAGCGCGGAATTGATCGCGAACACCACGCCAAACACCAGCAAGCCTGTCACCAGTACCGTGCCTGCATCCCAACCCTGCCCCAGCAGCAGCGCGATTGCGGCTGGAATCAACAGCAGGATCAGCGCCCAGACCTGCGCCGTGCGCGCATCCGGCGCATGTTGTTTCATGCCCAGCAGTTTCGGTGCGCTTGCCTGCACAATGCCGTAGCCAATCACCCACGCAGCCATGAACGTACCCACCTGCATGAAGCTCCAGCCCAGCACACCCGCCATGAACACTGGCACAGCCACCACGAACCACACATCGCGCGCGCCAAACAGGAAGAAACGCGCCGCCGACAGCCAGTTGATGGCGGCATTATTGGAAAACACCTGGGTAAATTTTGGTTTGGATTTCGCCTTGCCCAAATCTTCCGGCAGCAGCAGTAAAGTCAGCAAGGTGACCGCAAACAGGCTCAACGCCAACACCAGCAACGCATACTGGAACCCCGCCACTTGCAGCAAGGCCGCACCGAGGAAAAAACCCACCCCTTTCAGCGCATTCTTGGAACCCGTCAGCACCGCGACCCACTTGAACAGACGCGCGTTCGCATCCTTGGGAACCAGCGTTTTCACGCTCGACTTCGCCGACATCTTGTTCAGATCCTTGGCAATGCCGGACAGCGCCTGCGCAAACATCACATACGGCACGGAAAGCCACTGCGTCGGCATCAGCATTCCCAACGCCAGCACCTGCATCGCCATACCCAGATGCATGGTCACGTTCAGCCCCAGCCGTGCCGCCAGCCAGCCCCCGACCAGATTGGTGACGATGCCAAAGAATTCATAGAACAGGAACAGCATCGCCACCTGAAACGGTGAATAGCCAAGCTGGTGGAAATACAGCACCACCAGCATGCGGATAGCACCATCCGTAAGGGTGAAGGCCCAGTAGCCGCCGGTAACGACGAGGTAATTGCGCAGGTCGAGGTTCATGCATGGTTCCGGTATCAAGAATAGGCGGATTATATACGGAAAGACATATATAACCGCTACCCTTATGAACCATCACAGAAAATTCATGTACCCGGCATCAAAGAATCACCGGCCCGGAATCCGCACCTGGCTCATCCAGGCAACGCGCCATTTCTGCCACCAGAAAGCGCCAGACATTTTTGCCATCATCAAGCGTAAAGCCCGGCTCATTGTCGAGGTAGTAACGGAACAGCCCCCAGTCGGCATACGACAGCCCGGCGGACTCTTCCGGCGTAAACATGATGTTCTGGAAACCATCATGGCCGAAGTGGCACAAGCCCACGTAATGCCCACCCTCATGGGCCAGCACATAGCGGAAAATATTGACCGGCCATTCATCGTGGTAAATGACGCCCGACCCCGTGCGGAAATTGACCGATATGCAGCAACTGTCATTCCGCTCAGGTGTATTGTTGCACGGGGTGGCATTGCTACCCTCGCGGATGTTGCGCCCCGCCGTTTGCCCCAAGCCCTCGACCAACCCGAACGAGGCCAGCGCGAGCATGTTGCACTGTTCGCTGGATGGGTCGGTGCGCAAGCCTGAACTCAGCAGGTATTGCCCGAGTTGCCTGCGGTCGAAGTTGAATTCTTCCAGCGTGCTGATGTCATGCACCGTGTTGCGGGCGAAATATTCAAAGCGCCCACCATCATTCCAGTTGAGCTTGATGCCGAGTTTCTTGAATTTCGCAATCGTGACCTGTACGAAATCCTTCACCGCATCCGGGGTCAGCGCGTATACGCGGATACGCCCCTCCGCACCGTTGCTGTCGATGTAATGCGCCAGCGACCAGCGGTTGATGGGCAGGCTGCTTTCAATCGTGCCATCGGCATTGGTGACGCGCACCATGGTGCGTTTGCGGCGGATATTGAAGGAATCAAAACTGATCAGACCCGCCATGGCGTACAGATCCAGCCTTTCATCCTGATGCCACTGCCACAATGGCGCAGTAGCCGAATCCAGGCGGAATACCTTGTGCGTGGCAGCCAGAGGCAATCCCCAGGAAACGTCGTTGAGCCCCAGCCGTCCACGCACCCGCGCCAGTTGCGGCGGGTTACTGGCGAAGCGTTCGTTGACAAGCTGCTCGACGAAACGGCGCAAGTCTTCAGCCTGCCATGCATCCCGAATGCCACCGATGAGGGTTCCCAAGGTGACAAAGCGGACGATGTTGATGACCAGTTCCACCGCATTGAGAATGATGTCACCCAGCTTGCCGATGAAACCGGCCAGATCACCGCGTAACAGGGCACCCAGCAAACCGCCGACATCATTCACGATGTCCAGCGCCTTATCGACAATATCCTGGACGCCCTCCAGCAACCCCGAGATGCCACCCAGTACGACATTGCCGATGCGGCAGCCGATATTGCCTGCATTCCGGCACAGCCAGCCGTTTGCCCAGCCCAGACCATCCTGCACGCCATCGACAACGGTATCGACAACATCCTCCACCGTGTCGGTTACGGTATCGACCACACCCTCAACCGCATCGCCCACGGCACCTGCCGCCGAAGATACCGCATTGCCAATATCACTTAACCAACCCATACCTCACCTCCTTGCAAGCGCATCATAAAGAGTGTCCAAACCTATGGATTCGGTATATTGCCGGGCGGCGGGCAAGCCGGATTGGTCGTGATGGTGGTCTGGCGCGAATCCTTTTCCTGCCCCGCCACACTGGGCACCAGTCTTACCCCAACCGTGATGCTGGAGGGAACATTGCTGCCGAAAAACTGGGTAGGCCGGAAAGTAAGTTCACCGCTGGTTCCATCATTGAGGCACTGATGATGCACCGTGTTATGGATTTGCTGGCCATTCGCCAGAACATCGACGCACAAGGTGCTGGGGTTGCTCCAGCCGTCAGGATCAACCGTATAGGAAACCCGGACAAAATCCACCCCGACATTCAAACATACTGCCGCTGGCTCAACGCTAAAAGCCGTGAACCTTGGTTCAGGCTCGGATTGTGTACGGGTATTATTGCTCCCGGAAGCAATGATGCCCGCGATCCCGATGATGACGCTCGATACCAGACCAATGGTTTTCAATGACTTTTTCATTTCATAATTCTCCCTGACTGGTTAAGGTTATGAGTGATTGCAAACATTATGAATAATGCGCATAAAGCACCGGCAAATGCGGCCAGAATATCGAGGGGATCAAATTCCCCAAGCGTCATGAATTCCGGCCCCACCTCAGATGCCAGCAACAAGGCAAGCATTTCAAACAACACATTGATGAAACACCAGAACAGCGAGCAGCCAAGCAGTAAAACCGGACTACGCCCAACAAACGCCCCTGAAATCAGGCTAAACCCCAGCACATGCACAAAGGTCGGCAGACTGTTGGCTGCGTATGGAAGGCCACCGCAGCCACCCTGCGGCACCCCGCCCGCCAGCCAGCCAAGCAACGCTGGCGGCTCCTGCCTGCAACGGGTGTAATAAAGCACCCCCACCAATAACGCCGCCACGCCAACCAGAAGATACCATTTACGATAATGATGCATTGCCTTGCTCCTGTTGCAAGCGACTGGATTGGTGGCAACAAAAAGACCAATGACTAATTAAGGAATTGTCCTGAAATAACCTGATACCGCTTAATGTTGTCCAGCTTACTCCGTCAGCAAAGACGGCAACATAAGGATAAACCCGTGGAAGCGTGGGGCATTTTATGGGGAAATTATAGGCGACCCACTGCTTCAGGTTTTTACCGCCAAATCCCGCGTAATTCTTGCGGCAACTACGGCTGTACTATCATGAAGCGAACATAAAAGCGCCCTGCTGGAGGATAAACCATGAAAAGCTATCCACAGATGCTGTTTGTTGTACTCCTATTCTTCACCGCCACCGCACTGGCGGAACTCACCGTCAAGGAATACCCCCTGCCCGCTGGAACACATCCGCACGATGTAGCTCCCGCAACCGATGGCGGCGTGTGGTATACCGCGCAACACGCCGCCGCCCTCGGCTGGCTAGACCCGGCAACCGGCAAAACCCGGCATATAGCTCTGGGTGAAAGCTCCCGTCCCCACGGCGTAATCGTTGGCCCCGATGGCGCGCCCTGGATCACCGACTCGGGACTCAACGCCATCGTGCGCGTCGACCCGGCAACCTTCCAGGTACGGGTATTTCCCCCACCCGCAGGCACACCAGCCATGAACCTCAACACGGCGACTTTCGACCGGAACGGCATTCTCTGGTTCACCGGACAGGCAGGCTATTATGGCCGCGCCGATCCAGCCAGTGGTGAGGTAAAAGTATTCGAAGCGCCACACGGCATTGGGCCTTACGGCATTACCACCGCGCCCGACGGCAGCGTTTATTACGCTTCGCTGGCCGGATCGCACATTGCGCGCATTGATGTAAAAACAGGCAAAGCCGAAGTCATCACGCCCCCTACCGAAGGCCAGGGCGCACGACGTGTCTGGGCCGATTCCAAAGGCAATATCTGGGTAAGCGAATGGTTCGTTGGCCAACTTGCGCGTTACACGCCAGCCACACGATCCTGGCGTGAATGGCAGCTTCCGGGCAATGAACCGCGCGCCTACGCCGTGTATGTCGACGACCGGGACAAGGTATGGGTGTCCGACTTTAGCGCCAATGCTGTTCTGCGCTTCGACCCGGTTACAGAAGAATTCGAGAGTGTCAAGCTGCCCAGCCCCTCCGCCAGCGTGCGCCAGATTCTGGGCAGGGCTGGCGAGGTGTGGCTGCCTGAATCAGGGGCGGACAAGCTGACGGTAATTCACACGGACTGATCCGGGCATGCACCGTTACAGATGCTTCACCACTTTTTCCGCCAGTTCCATCATGCGGTTCATGTAGCCCCACTCGTTGTCATACCACGCATAGATTTTCACCTGCGTACCGTCAATGACCATGGTGGAAGGTGCATCAATGATGGAAGACAGCGGGTTTCCCTTGTAATCCACCGACACCAGCGGACGTTCTTCGTAACCGAGTATGCCTTTGAGGTAGGTTTCGGAGGCCTCCTTGAAATAGCCATTCAGCTCTTCCGCCGTCACTTCCCGCGCTGCTTCAAACACGAAATCAGTCAGGGAAGCATTCAGCAGCGGAATGCGTACTGCATGGCCGTTGAGCTTACCTTGCAGTTCCGGGAAGATTTTGCTGATGGCCTTGGCGGAACCGGTAGTGGTGGGAATCATGGATTCGCCGCACGCCCGCGCCCGGCGCAAATCCTTGTGCCCCTTGTCGATAATGGTCTGGGTGTTGGTGATATTGTGCAAGGTGGTCATGCAACCGTGCTTGATGCCGACCTTTTCGTGCATGACCTTGACCACCGGCGCAAGGCAGTTGGTGGTGCAGGAAGCCGCCGTAATCAAATGATGTTCATCCGGCTTGTACCAGTCGTCGTTGACGCCGTAGACGATGTTCAGCGCACCTTCCACAGGGGCGGCCACGATCACTTTCTTCACACCCTGGTCGAAATACGCCTGCAACTGCTCGACCTTGCGGAACTTGCCGCTGCATTCCAGCACGATGTCGCAGCCCGACCAGTCGGTGTCTTCGATCGCCTTGTTGGAGGTGTAGGCAATGGCTTGACCATCCACCATCATGCTGGATTCATCTGCACTGCATTCCGGTTGCCAGATGCCTTGCACGGAATCGAATTTCAGCAAATGGGCGGAAGTTGCTGCATTGCCCGCGATTTCATTGACCTGCGTGAAGGTGAACGCAGGGTTGCCCCATGCTGCGCGGATGCCCAGACGCCCCATGCGCCCGAAACCGTTAATGCCGATGTTTGCCATTGCCCTGTTCCTGTCGTCTGTAAAATTGGGACAGGATTATATTCGCTAAAACAGATGTAAGGAACACGGAAAAGGCTTGTCACAAAAAGTTCATTTTCACTCACCCCCTGCACCCCGCCATGCAGCGGCATCCAGAAGGATCAGGGATTGCCGTACCGGCTGCGATTTTCCATAAACCTGCTCCCAGCGTTGTAGCCACTGAGCGCTGCTGAAATTGTCCGGCCAGCCGTGTGCCACCGCACATTCACGCATGGCCTGCCGCACAGCCTGCGGGTCAGTGTTACCCTGCAATGCCTGCAACACACGCTGTTTTGCCAGCCATTGCCGCCAGTGTTTGCTGGCAATTTTGCCCAACACCCATCCCCCTGCCAGCAGGATTACGCCAATCACCAGCCCCAGCGCGCTGCGCCACAACCAGCCCAATACCCACGGATGTGGCGGCGGATGCTGCACTTGTTCCAGCCGCCCGCTGGCCGGGTCAAACCAGTGCCAATGCAATGTCGGCAATGCCAGCCTGCCATTTCCTTGTGGTTTGAACGGAATGCGGTATTCCAGTTGGAATGCGCCCCCACCCTGCGTGGGCTGTGCCACCTTGGCAGGGAAAACTTCCACCCCTTGCGCCACCTGCACCTGTTTGAGGATGGGCGGAAACTGCGCAGTCGTTACCGCATCACTGCTCAAGCTGACATGCCAATAGGCCAGATGATCCGATTGTAACCAGCCGCTGGGTTCGATGCTGGATTCGATGTCTACCTTGCCAACCGGAAGGGTTGGCGGCAGGTACGGAGGTAACGCCCTGACCTCCAGCGTTTGCAGCGGCGGTTGCCATTGCGCCGCCTCCCGCCCGTTGAGCTGGTAGCGGATAGTGGGTAGCTGGATGGCCTGCCTGCCGGGGGTATGCGGGAACAACGCCCAGCCGATCCGCAGGATGCGTTTGCCGTCGGCGCTGGCTTCATTGCTGGCGGGGATGGCTTGCGCATCCACCCCGTCAATGCGTGGCAAACTGGCTTCGAGGGTGGCGAAACGGTCAGTCGATTGCACTTCCACCATCAACAGGGTGCGTTCGCGCTGCCAGACTTCGGCGTCTTGCAGATGGATGCTCCACGGCAGATCAGCGGCTACCATGGCAATACCCCCGGTACGGTTTTGGGTTCAGACAAGGACGCAGGGAAACCTTCCTCCAGTTCAAACAGGCGTTTCCACAAGGCAGCCGGGTTGTCGTCAAGCTGTTGCAGGGCGATGCGGGCGTCGTCCAGCGACTGTTGGCGTTTGCGCCAGGTTTGCGGCTGGTCTGCGCCGGTTTGCGCCAGCCGCGCCATGCCTTTTTCCAGCAGTTCTTCGCGGGCGGTGCCGGGGAGATCGGGCAAGGTGGCGTTGACAGGTGCATCCTCGCCTTCGCCCAGCGTCAGGGTGCTGGTCTGATCCCAGTCGAGGGCGTTGCTGCTGCGTTCGCGGCGTGCGCCACTGCTGTTGTTATCGGCGGTGGCTCGGTTGGCTGCGGCCAGACGGCGTTCGAGTTCGGCTTGCAATTCGGCGGCAAATTCAAGGTTTTGCCGGGTGGGAACGTGATCTGGGCGGTAGGTCAGCGCATCCTGAAACACTTGCGCAGCAGCGGCGTAATCGCCTTGCTGGAAGTAGCTGTTGCCGAGGTTGTGCAGGGCGCGGGCGCGTTCGGCGGCGTCGCTGGCGGCGAACACGGCGGCGGTGAAATGTTGGGTGGCGGCGGCGTAGTTTTCAGCGCGGTAGGCGGTGATTCCGGCAGTGAGGGCGGAATCGTCAGCGTGGGCGAGATCGGCGAACATTGTTGCTGCACACAGAAAGAAAATCCCCCTCAATCCCCCTTTTGCAAAGGGGGAAGCCAGATCGTGCCGAGCCTCTTGTTCCCCCCTTTGCAAAAGGGGGGTTAGGGGGGATTTTCCCCCCGCCGCCAACCACACACACACCATCCCCAACAACAACGACCACACATACCACTCACGCCACTGCTGCCCTTCCTCTGTTGGCTGCGCCGGGAACGCCTGCCCAATGCCGTCAACATACAGCCGTTGCCAATCGCTGGCATCGTCTTTCACTGCACTGTATTGGCCACCTGTTTGCGCCGCCAGGGTTTGCAGCAAGCCACTATCCAAGCGGGAACGCACTGCCTGTCCGCCGTGTTCCAGCCACTTGCCGCCGGGTAGCGGGATGGCTTCGCCGTCTTCCGTCCCCAGCCCCAGCGTGTAGAGACGGATACCCGCCTGTTGCAGAGCTTGTACGCTAGCCTGCAAAGCCGCCTGCTGATCAGCGGGAATGTCGCCGTCAGTCAGCCATAGCACCGCAGCAGGCAAGGCTTGCTGGCGGCTGGTAAGTTGCTTGCGGGCAAAATCAAGCGCAGCGGCAGCATCACTGCCCTGGGTCGGCAGCAGCAGCGTTTCCAGATATTGCAGGTAGAAACGCACGACGCTGGTGTCGTGGGTCAGCGGCACGAACAGGTGCGGGCGAGCGGCATACACCACTACGCCAATGCGGTTGCCGGGGGCAAGGTTGAGTAATTCATGCAGTTCCAGCGCGGCGCGTTGCAGGCGGTTGGGGGCAAGGTCAGTGGCTTGCATGGAACGCGACACATCCAGCACTACCAGCAAATCACGTTGCGGGGCAGCGAGTTCATCGGGGTTGGTTTGCAGGGTGCGCGGGCCTGCCAGACTGACAGCGAACAACAGCCACGCCAGCCCCCACAAGGTTTGCCGGGAAAGCAGCCGCTGCCAGCCGGAACGGGCTGCACCCGCCTGTACCCACGGCAGCAAATGCGGGTCGGCATAGCGTTGCGCCTGCTGTCGTTGGCGGAAATGCCCCCACAATGCCAGCAGCAACGGGAACAAGGCCAACAGCAACCACAGCGGTTCACGCCAGTACAGGGCATTCATACGCCTTCCCTCCGCTGCCAGACCTGCCACAGCATCAGGGGCAGCAAACCTGCCAGCAGCAGCCACGGATAGAGCGGTTGTTGTTCATAACGTGGCGCTTGTTCGGCGGTGTTCTGCTGCTGGCGGGTGATGGCCTCCAGTGCCTGCCTGACCGCCTGCGCATCACCCGCCTGGAAGGTTTGCCCGCCGGTACGTTGCGACAGGGTTTGCAACAGGGCGAGGTTGACCGGCTGGTAGACCAGCCCGCCAGTGTCACCCTCCATGCTGGCGGCGGTGGAACCGATGGCGATGGTGTAAAGTGGGATGCCTGCTTCGGCGGTGAGTTCGGCGGCAGCTTCCGGCTCTACCCGCCCGATGGATTCATCTGCATCGGTGAACAGCACGAAAACCTGTTTGCGCTGCGGGCGTTTGCCTGCTTCCTTGAGCGCCAGGGTGAGCGCGTCACCAACCGCGCTGACACGCCCCGCCAACGTGGGACTGAGGCGGGCAAGCTGGGCTTGCACCAAGGCAGGGTCGCGGGTCAGTGGAACCAGCAGGTGCGGGGTTTCGGCGAATACGATTACGCCAAGGCGTTCGCCCTGCAAGTGTCCGGCAAAATCGTGCAGCAGGGTTTTGAGCACTTCCATACGGCTGCGGCGTTGGCCTGCCACTTCGTAGTCAGTGAGGGTCATGCTGATGGAAACGTCCACCAGCAGTACGATGTCGCGCTCGGGCGGCAGGTCGGGGAGGCGTTCGCCGAGGCGTACTGGTTGGGCGATGGCGAGGGTTAGGCAGAGCCAGAACCATGCGAAGATGGCGCGTTGCAGGTGGCATTGCCATTGGGGGATTTTGGTTGTGGGTAGTAGGTGTGCCAAGGGGTGGAGGAAGATTCCTCCAGCTGAGTTCCCTTCGACTCCGCTCAGGGAACGGGCACGACTTCGTTGGCTGAGCGCTTGCACTGAGCGAAGTCGAAGTGGAGTCGAAGCCAGCAGTAGCACCACAGGAATTAGCGCCAGATACGGGGTAAGCCAGTCGATGTTCATCGGGCTTGTTCCAGCAGGGTGCGGGCTGCGTGCTTGAGGGTGGCGAAGGCTTCCGGGGTGCAGGGGGTTGGGGCAAAGCGGGCGTGGTCGAGGCGGGAAAGGAATCCCCCACTCCCCTCCACCCCCCGCACTATCGCTGCCAGTTGCGGCAGGTTGGCGGGGTCATCCGGCAACTTTGCCAGCTTGCGCAAAGCCTTCGCAGCAGGTTGTTGCCGTTTGCGCCACAGCCATAACCCGCTGCCCAATAACAGCAACGCAGCCAGGGCCAGCAGCCACCACAGGTAATCCGGCAGGGGTGCGGGTGGCAGCTCAAGATCATGCAAGGTCTGGTTCATGTCCCCATCCCATGCGGCAGGGGTACGCTGTGTTCCGGTGCATCCACCTCGGCCAGCAGCCGGGTATAGCTGCACCCCCAGCCACGCAGGCGTTGTTCCTGCCCGTCATGCAGGGCGGCAGCCTGTTGGCGGAAAGTGTCGCGGAGGTGGGCGTCGGCAAGGTTGATGCGGTGTGGCTGGCCACCATCCAGCCCTTGCAGGGCGAGCATTCCGGCATCTGGCAAGGCACATTCCACCGCATCCAGTACTTGCACGGCAAACAGTGGGTGGTGCTGGAGCAGTTGCAGCAGATGGGGTTCGCAGGCGTTATCCAGATCGGCGAAATCACTCAGCAGGTAAACATGTACGCCGCGTACCAGTTGCGGGGCGAGCAACGGCAGGATGCTGGCCAGTGAGGGTTCTGCGTATGCGGAAACCGGCGGACAGGCGGCTGCGGCATGGCGCACGAATTCCCAAATCGCGTGGCTATCGGTACTCGCAGGCATCCAGTGCGGCTGCGTTTCCAGCACCATGCCGGACACAGCCCAGCCCTGCTGGAGCGCGGCGAAAGCGACCAGTGCCGCAACGCGGGCAGCTTGCGCGGCTTTCAGGCGCACCCGCGTACCGAAGCGCATCCGGCTGCGCCGATCCAGCAGGATGAACACGGCGGGGCGGCGTTCTTCGCGGAATTGTTTGGTGTAAGGTTTACCGGTGCGTGCCGTTACCCGCCAGTCGAAATAGCGCGGTTCATCGCCGGGTTGGTAGGGGCGGCTTTCGGCGTAATCCAGCCCTGCGCCCCGGTAGCGGGAAGGCACCTCCCCTGCCTGCCGCTGTTCCAGCAAGTGCGGTGGCGGATTGGCGGCAGCGTTGTGGGCGCGTTGCTCAAGGGCTTGCAGTTCGGCGTCGGTGAGCAGCGGCAAGGAACTGCCCATCAGAACCCGGCCAAACCGTTCAGGCTCAAGGCAAAACTGGCTGCCTGATCCACTTCCGCCAGCTTGTGTGCGGGCAACGTGGTAATCAACGCGCCCAGCTTGCCCTTTTGCACCGTCTGGATGTGGTCGAAATTGATCGCGCAATCACGCGGCATCCCATCCTCTGCGCTCAGTACCACTTCGCTGGGAATGTCGCGGATGGTGGTGGTAATCGGCGCAATGGTCACTTCCCCCAGATAGGGAATAATGTCGGAGCGGATCAGGATCATCACCGGGCGGCGCTTGTCCGGTTCCTTGAAGGTATACCAGCGGATTTCGCCACGCTTCATGCATCCCCCCAAGCCTGTTCGTCTTCCCACACTGAAAATTCGTCAGGGGTGACAGGGTGGCGCAAATAGCCCGCACGGTGCTTTTCCGCCAGTTTACGTTGGCGGTAGAGGGCGATTGCCATGCGCAAGGCTTCGCGGGTGAAGGCGGAGCGGTTGGTGTGGCTTTCCTGGACGACCTGATCCAGTTCCGTTACCAACTCGTCATCAAAGGTCATTTGCAAGGTTCGCATAGTGCTTTCCATGTGGATAGTTATAGCTATAGTAGCATGGACTCACGGAATCGCCACCCCGGCCAGTACCTTGCGTACCACGGCATCCGCATCCACCCCGGCGGCACGGGCGGCGTAGCCCAACACCAGTCGGTGACGCAGCACATCCGGGGCAATGTCGATAATGTCATCCGGCACCACGTATTCGCGCCCACGCAGATAGGCCAGCGCACTGCTGGCGCGCAGCAGCGCAATCGAGGCACGCGGCGATGCGCCTGCCAGCAGGTAGTCTTTCCAGCCTGCGTCGAACTGTTCCAGCGTTCGGGTCGCGCCTACCAGCGCCACGATGTAGCGTTCCAGTTCCGGGGCAACGTGCACTTCCGCCACTTCGCGCCGCGCCTGCAATACCTGTTGCGGATGCAAGGGCGAATGCAGCGCGGGCTGGTCTTGCCCGTAATGGCGCTGGCGGTCGCGTTGCAGGATCAGCAGTTCCTCATCAGGTGTGGGGTATTGCAGCACCACATGCAGCAGGAAACGGTCAAGCTGGGCTTCGGGCAGCGGGTAGGTGCCACTTTGTTCCAGCGGGTTTTGCGTCGCCATCACAATGAACAGTTCCGGCAACTGGCGGGTTACGCCGCCGACCGTGACCTGATGTTCCTGCATCGCTTCGAGCAGGGCGGACTGCACTTTGGGCGGGGCACGGTTGATTTCATCCGCCAGTACAATTTCATGGAAAATCGGCCCGGCCACGAAGCGGAACGCACCATTCTGCGGTTCATAGATGTCTGTGCCCGTCAGGTCGCCGGGCATCAGGTCGGGGGTGAACTGGATGCGCTGGAAACTGGCGTGGACGCCGCTGGCCAAGGTGGTGACAGCGGTAGTTTTCGCCAGACCGGGCAGGCTTTCCAGCAGGATATGCCCACCGGTCAGCAGCGCCACCAGCAGGCGATCCAGCAAGGCGGTTTGCCCGACAATCACCTGTTCGAGGTGGGAGCGCAGAGTGAGGAACTCGGTTTGGGTTTGCATAGGGTACAGTGAACTGGTTGACAGACTCTTATTGATGCAGTGAGGTATGTTTTTATTCCAATTGAATGCACACGGGCGGAATGACGTTTGGGGCAACAGCAAATACCATGGTGTTCGGGTTGCCCGGCAATCCGGTTTCCAGCATAGTATGTGTGAAAGAGAACGCAACGGGATGGAGGCCGGTGAAACGGCTACCGTACAGTTGCTGGACGGGATGTTTTTTCAGAACGAAAACAGGTTTACAGCAACCGAAGGTTGCAGCCTGATTGTGACTACCGGTGGTATCGGCCCTGCCCCGCGAGATGTAACGCCGGAGGCTACCGAAGCTGTGTGTGGAAAAATGATGCCGGGTTTTGGCGAACTGATGCGCACAGAATCGCTGAAGTTCGTACCGACAGCTATCCTGTCGCGCCAGACCGCAGGTATCAGGGGTAACTCCCTGATTGTCAATTTACCGGGCAAGCCATCAGCGATCGGGGACTGTTTACAGGCTGTATCCCTGCTATCCCTTATTGCCTTGACCTGATTGGTGGCGCGTGGCTGGAGGCTGATCCGGAACAATGCAGGGTATTCCGCCCGGCAAATGCTGCCCGACAGCCATAAATTGGATTAGCCTCATGATTCACATCAGATTATAATTTGGTTAACACAATATCTGAGTTTTTCCCGCTTATGGAATCCAAAACTGCCCGCCTTACCATCCTGATCGACCCGGACAAGAAAAAAGCGTTTGAGGCATTGTGCGCCTCCCAAGACCTGAATACCTCCCAGGTAGTACGTCAACTCATCCGTGATTACCTGCTGAAACACGGTGTCGATTATCGCAAGGCCATAGCCAACCCCAACGTGAAAGCCTGACGCTTACCCCCCACAAACCGTTTCCTGGAACAATGCCTGCCAAACGGGGGATCGGGCTTTATCGTGTCTAATGACATGTTAATATCATTAACATATAATGCTAACCTGTTTCTCATGATTACCTAAGTTTGAGTTCACACTGTTGTCCAACTGTTAGGGGGATATTCAAGATCAACCGATCTCCAACCAACCCCCGACTTGGCGTACCTGTCCCTCCGGCGGGTACGCCGTTTTTTCTGTCAACACCATTAATGTTTGAGGATGAAATCCTGCTCCACCAGCAGCAAGACCGCTGGGGCAATATCCTGGTGCTTGACCAGCAAGGCCATCGGGTACTGTCATTCGACTCGATATACGAGCAAAGTCGCATGAACCTAGACCGCCCCAGCGATCTGGTACACCAATACACCCGCGCCATGCTGTTGGGGCTGGCATTCGGCAATCCAGCACACATTACCCTGTTTGGTTTGGGTGGTGGTTGCCTGTTGCGGGCAGCCCACCAAATCAACCCCAACCTGCACCTGCAAGCCGTCGAGCTACGGGCAGCGGTGGTGGCGGTTGCGCGGGACTACTTTGGCTTGCCCGAATCCCCCCACCTCAGCATCGAAGTGGCAGACGGGCGCGACTACATCACCCGCCAGCCGGATGCCTGCACCGACCTGATCTGGGCGGATATGTACCATGCACTGCGGGCTGACCCGTTCCAGATGCAGAAACGCTTTTGCCGCGAAAGCCAGCGCATCTTGAGTGATGATGGTTGGCTGGTCATCAACTGCCACGAGTTCCCCCCTGCCAACGGGATGTTTTTCCGTTTCCTCAGGGAATACTTCAAGGAAATCCTGATTTGTGTTGTACCGGGGGGAAACTTCGTGGTGTATGCCGGGAAATCCGGCAAAGGCAAACCCAAATCACTTGTATCGCTGGAAGTGGAAGTGATGGAACTGAAAACCCGCACCAAGCTGGGTTTTCTGCTCCCCCACGTCCAGTCGCTGGATTAAGCAGCAACCCAAGGAGGCAGCAATTGGACACAAGGCAAGATTACCGGGCTTGGGCAACCACCCAAGCCCGGCTATTACGGCAACGCCAGTTTGCACAGTTGGATCTTGAACACCTGGCAGAGGAGGTAGAGGCGATGGGTACAAACGGCAGGCGGGTATTGGAAATGCTGCTGACTGACTTGCTGGCAAACCTGCTGAAATGGCAATACCAGCCGGTCTACGTGATGCGCCGCAAATTTGCCATCAGCAGCCAGCGCAAGCGGCTGAACTGGTTGCTCAAGGATAACCCCGATATGGCGGAACAACTTCCGCAAAACCTCACCCGTGCGTATCAACTGGCAGTGCTGGCGGTGGCGGAAACTACGGGTATCCAGCCCAATCGCCTGCCCGCACAATGCCCGTGGACATTCGCACAAATCAGCAGCACCGATTTCCTGCCCGTAGCGGAGGGTATAACCGTTCAATAAGGGACTCGCCCACGGCTGGCGCGGCTTTTGACGGCGGACAGGGAATACCCCACGCATCAGCCAGTGCTTGCAGGTTACGCCCTTCAAAATCGGTTGCCAGCAAAGTGTCCCGGTAAATGTCAGGCAACTGTTGCACTCACGGCATTGCGGGCAATGGTATACAGCCATGCGCTGGGGTTCTGTTTGTGAATGATCGTCAAGAGTATTGACGTAGCCGTTCCCAAAAGGTCGCAGGTATTTCGTCAAATCACAACAGGGCAAACCCTTGCCAGACCCACCAAGCCCCTGCCAACACCAGAATCACCGCGAAGGTACGCCGCCCCGGCAACCAGCGGTCATAATGGACAATGTGGCGGATCAGGGTATTCGCTGTCGCAGGCATGGCCCCCGCCACCAGCAGCAGGATGCTATGCTATGCCCAATGCCGTAAACCAGCACAGGTATCCGAGCCGAACTCGGCAATGGTCGGCTTGCCTTGCTGCAATGCCTGCTGCACGACATCATCTTCAATCGCCTGAACTTCGGTGGACAGTTGCATTGCCCCAAAACCCACGACTGCCATGAAAAATGCCACCAACACCCACGTCATCAGTGGCCAGTGGAACAAACCGCCTTGCCTGTGCATGGTCATTTCCCTTAGCAGCATTTACCACCACTGCAACAACCGCCCGCAGCCGGTGCTGCGGCTGTTGCGCCGCTTAACCAGCCTTCAATCGCGGCTTTGGAAGGGATGCCGCCCGCATGAACCACCTTGCCATCCACCACCACGCCGGGGGTGGACATCACACCGTAGCCCATGATGGAAGGCAGGTCTTCGACCTTCTCCATTTCCACCGCCACGCCTTTTTCTTTAGCTGCGTCTTCGATCAGCTTGAAGGTGGTTTTACAGTTGGCACAGCCGGTGCCGAGGACTTTGATTTGCATGAAAGGCTCCTTGATTCAGTGAATTACAAAACGAGATTAAATAAATACCCGACCAGCAAGATGCCGGTCGCAACCACGCCGATAAAGGTGGCGATCAGGCGCGGCTTCAGCACCTTGCGCAGGATGATCATTTCCGGTGCAGACAGCGCAATGACGCTCATCATGAATGCCAGCACCGTGCCCAATGCCGCGCCTTTCGCCAGCAATGCCTGCACGATGGGGATAACGCCAGCAGCGTTGGTATACATCGGCACACCCAGCAGCACTGCCGCAGGCACCGCCCACCACACGTCAGCCCCCATGAAAGAGGCCATGAAATCTTCCGGCACATAACCGTGGATCAGCGCACCCAAGCCCACACCAATGACGATGTAAGGCCACACCTTGCCGACGATTTCGCGCACATGCTGGAAGCCGTGCTGGATGCGTTCCGCCCACGGCATCGCACTTGCGCCAACATTGCCTGCGGATTGGGTGTTTTGTATCTGCCGCACCCAGTCTTCGAGGTATTGTTCCATGCCCAGTTTGCCGATCAGCATCCCGGCGAAAACCGCAATCAGCAAACCCATCAGCAGATACAGCGCGGCAACCTGCCAGCCAAACAAGCCGAACAGCAGGATCAGGGCAACCTCATTCACCATCGGCGCGGCGATCAGGAAGGAAAACGTCACGCCCAGTGGCACACCCGCTTGCAGGAAGCCAATGAACAGCGGCACGGCAGAACAGGAACAAAACGGGGTGACGATTCCCAGGGTTGCCGCCAGCGCATTGCCTACCCCCAACCGCTTGCCGGAGAGCATGGCACGGGTGCGTTCCGGCGAGACGAAGGTGTGGATGATGCCCATCACAAACACAATGCCGGTGAGCAGTAACAACACTTTCGGCGTGTCGTAGAAAAAGAACTGCAATGCCCCGCCAAGATGGCTGTCACGCACCACTGGCAGTGCTGCCACCAACGCCTCGGAAGCGGGAGCCAGCGAGCGGTACAACAAAAACCACAGCATCGCTACCAGCAGCAAAAACAACACTGGTTGCTGTACGGGAAAACGACGTAATTGCTGGATAGCTTGCATGAGTTTACCCATAACATATGAGCGGTAGAAACAGACTTCGTAATCTTGCCAAGGATTAGTATATACGCCACATCGAATATATGAAATGACGAATATATCCCTGAACCTCTATTTGCACCACTTACCCCCGGTTAAACGCCAGCGCGACCCACCCGCCGGAAAGCAGCATTGCCCCCCCGACCAGCCAGAAGGTTACATCCAGGGCTTGCGCCCATTGTGCCAGCAAGCCCATCGCCAGCGCCCCCACCGCATAGCCGAAATCACGCCAGAAACGGTACACGCCCAGCAAAGTGCCACGTTGCGCGGGTGGGCTGACATCCGCCACCGCCGCCCCCAGCGTCGGGTACAGCATCGCCATGCCGAAACCGATCAGCCCTGCTTCCAGCGTCCACAGCCATACCGAGTGGCTCAATACCAGCAGCAACACTCCGATACCGCACAGCCACATGCCGCCGACGATCAGCGGTTTGCGCCCGAAACGGTCAGAGGCAGGGCCGGTGATGAGCTGGCTTGCGCCCCACACCAGCGCATACACACCGATGATGGAGCTGCCCTGCACCAGCGTCAGGTGTTGGGAAACGAACCACACCGGCAGGATGATCCACACCAGCGCGTCGGTAAACTTTTCCACCAATCCGGCCTGATTCAGGGCCAGCAAGCTGCGGTTTTGCCAACTGGCGTACAGGAAGGCTTGGCCTAATGAGGGGGAAGAAACCCCTCCCGGCCTCCCCTTGTCAGGGGAGGGGCGTTCTTGCACGGCAGTGGCAGATGCGTCTTGTTCCTCCCCTGACAAGGGGAGGTTAGGAGGGGTTTCTTCTAAACCGGGAGGGGTTTCTTTCACATGAGCCAACGCCCACGGACGGGTTTCCTTGACCATCAGGATCGCCAGCACCAACCCGGCGAGGATCACCACCGAGCCAAACAGGAACAAACCCTGCCGTGCGCCATGTATGTCCACCAGCCATGCCGTCACCACCCCTGCCAGTGCTACCGCCGCATAACCGGAAAACTCGTTCATGCCATTCACCAACCCTTTCTGGCTCAGGTGCGTCATGTCCAACTTGCTGTTCAGCGTCATCGACCAGCACAAACCCTGGTTGACGCCAAGCAAGGCGGTGGCTGCAACCACCCAGCCCCAGTTGGGCGCATACAGCAACAGCAACGGAATCGGCAACGCCGCCACCCACCCCGCCACCAGCACCCGCTTGCGCCCGAAACGGTCAGAAAACCGCCCCGCGAACAGGTTCATTACCGACTTGACCGCGCCGAAAACCACCACGAAGGTGGTGAGCAAAAAGAACTGCTGCCCACCCAGCCCAAACTCTGTTTCCGCCAGACCGGGGACAACCGTGCGGGTCATGCCGATGGTCAAGCCAACCAGAAATACCTGTAGTAGCTGGTGGAGGATTTGCGCGAGATTGGCCTGGATGCCGTGCTGGACAGGGAGTGAGGTATTGTGCATGGGTATAATACTGACTTTAATCAAAAACATTCAATTGAGGAATTGAATATACGATTTATCCCGCCTAGACTGCAAGCATTACAGTGCCAAACAGGAGTTCCAGCCATGAAAATACTGTTCATCCTCAACGATGCCCCCTACGGTACGGAAAAAGCCTACAACGCCCTGCGTCTGGCCATGGCCCTGCAAAAGGAACAGCCGGAAACGGCAGTGCTGGTTTTCCTGATGGCGGATGCTGTCACCTGCGCCATCCCCCACCAGAACACCCCGCAAGGCTATTACAACCTCGAACGGATGCTGAAAGCGGTCATCCATAAAGGCGGGCAAGTCAAAGCGTGCGGCACTTGCCTGGATGCGCGTGGGCTGAAGGAAATGCCCCTGATTGAAGGGGTGGAAGCCAGCACCATGCCGCAACTGGCGCAATGGACGCTGGCAGCCGACAAGGTGCTGACGTTTTAGGCATCTCACACCCCTAATACGCTTTTGAACAGGATATACGTCGCCACCGCTACCAGGAACCACGCAAACGCCGTCTTCAACAGTGCCTGCGAGAAGCGGGTGGAAAAATGGATGCCAATAAAACTGCCCGCCACCGTCACCGCCGTGAACCCGCCCATCACCGCCCAGTCAACCGGCACACTGCCCATGTACCCGGCAAACCCGGCATACGACTTGGCGGCGACAATCGCCAGCGAAGTCCCCACCGCCAGCTTCATCGGCGCGCGGGACAGCAGCACCAGTGCCGGGACGATCAGGAAACCGCCGCCCACCCCCACCAGCCCGGTGAGTATCCCCACCCCGATGCCATGCAGGGCAATATGCCTCATGCAAGGGTCGAAAAAGTGCTGGCAAGCCACCGCTGCCGCCCCATCAGCGCCCAGCATCACCCCGCCACCCAGCGCCGGGGCAGCGGCTGCCACGGGTGCAGGTTTCAACATCCGCCACGCCGCCGCATACATGACCAGCGCGAACAGCCCCAACTGCACCACCACGGGCGTAATAATCCCCAGCCGCGCCCCGGCAAACGTCCCCATCACGCCGAACAGCCCAAACACCAGCGACACCCGCAAGTCCACATTGCCACGCCGCCAGTGTTCCAGCGCCGAAATGCTTGCTGTCACCGCCACCACCCCAAGGCTCATGGCAATCGCTGATTTCGGGTCTACGTGCAACAGGTAAATGAGCGCGGGCAAGGCAATGATTGAGCCGCCGCTGCCAAACAGCCCCAGCACCATGCCGGTAGCCAGCCCCGCAAGAATGGTAGAAAATGACATGATACCGCCCTCCTGAAACAGGTAACATCGGTAAATGAAAGGTTGCAATGATCTAACGATCGTTGGATTATAAGACTAATCCCCGCAAGGACAGAACGCAAGTGAAAGAAACCCTCTATGGGCAAGTCGCCCGCATCGGTCAGGCATTTTCCAGCCCCAAACGCCTCGAACTGGTCGAGTTGCTGTGCCAGGGCGAAAAGCCGGTCGAACGCCTCGCCGCCGAAGCGGGCATTTCGCTCAAGCTCGCCAGCGCCCACCTCAAGGAATTGCGCCAAGCGCATTTGGTCGAAGCCCGCAAGGAAGGCAAAAACACCATCTACCGCCTCGCCAGTGAGGAGGTGGCGGATTTCTGGGTGGCGATCCGCACCCTGGCGGAAGACCGGCTGGTGGATTTGCGCGTTGCCCTTGCCAAACTTTCCGCCCATGCCCACGAACTCACCCCGCTGTCACGTTCGGAACTGCTGGCACAAGCCCAAGGCGGCGAGGTGACAGTGTTGGACGTGCGCCCCAGCAGCGAATTCATGACCGGGCATCTCCCCTACGCCCAGTCCATCCCGCTGGCCGACCTGAAAAAGCGGCTGGAAGAGTTGCCGGGTGACAAGCCCATCGTCGCCTATTGCCGGGGGCCGTTTTGCCTGATGGCGGTGGAGGCGGTGGAAATGCTGCGGGCGGAAGGCTTCAACGCCATCCGGCTGGAAGATGGCGTGGCAGAATGGCGCACCCAAGGGCTGCCACTGGAAGTAGGAGCGGGAGCATGAACATGGACACAAAGACCGGCAACCCCATTTATCTGGATTACAACGCCACCACCCCGCTTGACCCACGGGTGGTGGAAGCCATGCTGCCGTGGCTGCGGGGCGGCTACGGCAACCCCTCCTCCGACCACCCTTACGGGCATCGCGCCAGGGCAGCGGTGGCAGAAGCGCGGGCGCACATCGCCGCACTCATCGGCGCAAAGGCAGGGGAAATCATCTTCACCGGCAGTGCCACTGAAGCCAACAACCTTGCCATCCTTGGCACGGCGCGGGTGCGCGGCAAAGGTGGCAAGCTGGTGTGTTCCGCCATTGAACACCCCTCGGTTGCCCAACCCATGCAGCATCTGGCGGGGGAAGGCTGGCAACTTGCAGTGCTGCCCGTGGATGCTGGCGGGCAAGTGCTGCTGCCCGCCGCCGCGCAAGCCATTAGCACAGGCACAACACTGGTGTCGGTGATGCTCGCCAACAATGAAGTCGGCACGATCCAGCCCATCGCCGCCTTGGCGGGCCTTGCCCATGCGGCGGGTGCTGCCATGCACGTGGATGCCGCGCAAGCGGTAGGTAAAATCCCGGTGGACGTGGACGCGCTGGGGGCTGACCTGCTGACATTGGCAGGGCACAAGTTTTATGCCCCCAAAGGGGTGGGCGCAGTGTTCGTGCGCAGCGGCACACCGCTTGCCGCCATCCAGTTTGGGGCGGGGCATGAAGGCGGCTTGCGCCCCGGCACTGAAAATGTCCCGCATATCGTCGCACTGGGTGAGGCGGCACGGCTGGCAAAGCTGGAACTGGAGGCAGAAATGGCACGCCTGCGCCAGTTGCGGGATACCTTGCAGCGTCACTTGGCGGCTGCCATCCCCGGCCTGCTGGTCAATGGGCAGGCCGATGCCTGCTTGCCCGGCACGCTGAATGTCTCCTTCCCCGGCATCGAAGGCTGGCGGCTGCTGGCTGCTGTCCCGGAACTGGCGGCTTCCACCGGTTCTGCCTGCCATGCAGGGCAACACGCGGCTTCCGGGGTGTTGGGGGCCATGGGGCTGTCCGCCGGACGTGCCGCCGCTGCGCTGCGCCTGTCGCTGGGGCGTTTCACCACACTGGATGAGGTCGGGACGGCTGCCCGTGCGCTGTCTGCCGCATGGGGAGCAGCCAGAACTGTATCCAACCCTGCGTAGCGACAGACAGTTTCCCAAGTTAAATGGCGTTAGTTACACAGGAATTCCATGGACACACTGATCATCCCGCTGGCGGCCTTACTGGCCTCACTGCTTACACTGTTCTCCGGCTTTGGGCTGGGTACGCTGCTGATGCCAGTGGTGGCAATCTTTTTCCCGCTGGAAGTCGCCATCGGCATCACGGCGATGGTGCATTTCGCCAACAACCTGTTCAAGCTGGCACTGCTGGGGCGGAAGGCAAACCTTGGGGTGGTCGCCCGTTTTGGCATTCCGGCGGTGGCAGCAGCCTTGCTGGGTGCGGTGCTGCTGGGATGGCTGGCTGGCCTCAGCCCGCTGCATGAATACCCGATCATGGGCAGTATGGCGCAGGTCACACCGGTCAAACTGATCATCGGCTGCCTGATCCTGGTGTTTGTGGTGCTGGAATTCCTGCCCGGCTTCAAACAACTGCGTTTCGGGCAGGAACTGTTGCCGCTTGGTGGGCTGGTCAGCGGTTTTTTCGGCGGGCTTTCCGGGCATCAGGGGGCATTCCGCAGTATGTTCCTGCTCAAGTCCGGGCTGGACAAGGAGGCATTTATTGCTACCGGCGTGGTGTTGGCAGTGCTGGTTGACATGACCCGGCTGCTGGTTTATGGCTGGGAATCATCCAGTCTGACTGCCAACAACATTGACTGGATGCTGGTCGGGATAACAACCCTGGCCGCCTTCACCGGGGCATTCGTCGGCAAACGCCTGATGAAAAAAATGACCATCCATTCTATCCAGATGGCGGTGTCAGCCTTGCTGGTGGTGGTAGCGTTGGGGCTGATGGCAGGGGTGCTTTAGTCAAACCGCTTGCAGTCCACCCCATTCCGTGCAATCATTCAATCCATCAATTGAATGAGGATAGCAGGCGTGACCACCCCTTCCCCGAAACAACAACTGAACACCCAGTTCGCCCTGATTGCGCAGGCGCTGGCCTCTCCGCAGCGGCTGGAAATCCTTGACTACCTCGCCCAGGCCGAGCGCAGTGTGGAGGAACTCAGCCAGCTTGCCAGCCTGAGTGTTGCCAACACCTCGCGCCACCTGCAAACCCTCAAGCAGTCCGCCTTGGTTAACGTGCGTACCGACGGCAAGCGCCGCCTCTACCGCCTTGCAGGGGATGACGTGGTGCAACTGATTGCATCCTTGCGCCGCACCGCCGAGTTGCATCTGGCCGAAGTCGAACGCCTCGCCCATACCTACCTGACCCACAAAGAAGAGATGGAAGCCATCAGCGCGGAAGAGTTGCTGGAGCGGCTGGCACGCGATGAGGTCACCCTGCTGGACGTGCGCCCCGCCGCCGAATACGCCGCCGGGCATATTCCCGGTGCTGTCCACCTGCTGCCGGAAGAAGTCGCCGCCCGCCTGCACGAACTCGACGACAGCAAGACCATTGTTGCTTACTGCCGGGGGCCTTACTGCGTGTATTCCTACCAGATGGTGCAAACCTTGCGCGGGCATGGCATTAACGCAGCGCGCCTTGTCGATGGCTTGCCCGAATGGAAAGCTGCTGGATTACCTGTTCACACAACACCGACATAACCTTCAGAAGAGGGCGTATGCAATACGCCCCTACAGGGGATGATCTGCGTAGGGGCGTATTGCATACGCCCTCTTCACTCTCACAACAGAGGAGTTTTCTCATGTTTTTCTTGCAACGCGCCGCACCCTCGAACCCTTCCTCACTTGCCTACCTGTTCGGCTGCGGCGGCAAAGGCCACGCCATTGCGCTGGATGTCCATGCCGAAGACGTGGACTGGTTCATGGAACAGGCCAGCAAACAGGCGGTGAAAATTGATTACGTGATCGACACCCACATCCATGCCGACCACGTGTCCGGCGGGCGCGAACTGGCGCAACGCTGTGGCGGGGAGTATTGCCTGCATGAAAGCTCTACCCCGCAGTTTGAATTTACTCCACTCAAAGATGGGCAGGTGCTGACTATTGGCAATGTCACCGCGACCGTGCTGCATACGCCGGGGCATACGGCAGACAGTATTTGCCTGCTGGTGGCTGATGTTCGCCGTAGTGAGGAACCGTGGTTTTTGCTGAGCGGGCATACGCTGTTTGTGGGCAGTGCAGGCCGCCCCGACTTGCGTGGCGAAGAGGAACGCATGGGTGGTTTGCTGCACGATTCGATTTTCAACAAGCTGCTGACCCTGCCGGGGCATGTGGAAATATTCCCCGGTGCGCAGGCGGGCAGCGTGTGCGGCGCGGGCATTTCCGGCAAGCCGTCGTCCACCATCGCCTTTGAAAAGCGCTTCAATACTGCCTTGCTGGCGGACAAGGGGGAATTTGTGGCGGCGATTCTGGGTAACCTGCCGCCACAGCCGCTGGGCATGGCAGAGATCATTCGCCGCAATGTGATGGGGGAATAACAACCACTGCCTGGGCGTAGTATGCGTTTATCCCGCCCGGAAACAAACCGGACTACATTAGCCTCCGCTAATGCTGTAGAATCCCCTGGCTTGATTAGGGTTTCTGCAAGGCTGCAACTATGACGCAATTTTTCCTCCCCTTTCTGGCATGGCTCAAGCTGGTCAATGCCCAGACTCTTAAGGCCGATCTTTTCGCCGGGCTGACAGGGGCGGTCATCGTCCTTCCACAAGGGGTGGCGTTTGCCGCGATTGCGGGTTTGCCGCCGGAATACGGTTTGTATACCGCCATGATCACGCCGATCATTGCCGGGCTGTTCGGCTCATCTTTGCATCTGGTTTCCGGCCCCACTACGGCGATTTCACTGGTGGTGTTTTCGACCATCAGCCGTTATGCGGAACCCGGTTCGGCGGAATTCATCCAGATGGTGCTGACCCTGACTTTCCTGGCGGGGGTGTACCAGTTGGCATTCGGGCTGATGAAACTGGGCATGCTGGTCAACTTCGTGTCGCACACGGTAGTGGTTGGGTTTACGGCGGGGGCGGCAATCCTGATTGCTACCAGCCAGATCAAATACGTGACCGGGATCAACATCCCCAAGGGCGAATCTTTCCTGCATACCTGGTGGGATGTCGCGCTCGGTTTCACGCAAACCAACCTCTACATTGTGCTGATTGCCGCTTTTACCATGCTGTCGGCACTGATGCTGAAACGCTATTTACCCAAGCTGCCACACCTGTTGTTCGGCATGGTCATGGGCAGCCTTGCCAGCCTGCTGATCGGTGGTGAGGGCAAGGGGCTTACCTATGTGGGGGAAATTAATGGCAGCCTGCCACCGTTTTCGCTACCTGACTTTTCACTGGTCTCGTTGAAACAACTGGCATCCGGTGCTTTCGCCGTGGCCTTGCTGGGCTTGATTGAAGCGGTCTCGATTGCGCGTTCCATCGCCACCAAATCGCACCAGCGGCTGGATGGTAACCAGGAATTCGTTGGGCAAGGCTTATCCAATATCGTCGGCAGTTTCTTTTCCAGCTATGCGGGGTCTGGCTCATTCACCCGCTCTGGCATCAACTATGCCGCCGGGGCAAAAACACCGTTGTCGGCGGTGTTTGCGGCGCTGTTCCTTGGCCTTATCGTGTTGCTGGTTGCGCCGCTGGCGGCCTACCTGCCGGTGGCGGCGATGGGTGGGATCATCATGCTGGTGGCCTATAACCTGATTGATTTCCATCACGTCAGGCACATCCTGCACAGCAGCAAGACGGAAACCTCGGTGCTGGCAGTCACCTTCTTTGCCACCCTGTTCATGGAACTGGAATTCGCCATCTATATGGGCGTGTTGTTGTCGCTGATGCTGTTTTTGATGCGCACGTCCATGCCCAATATTGCCGATATGGCACCCAACCCGAATGAACCGCGCCACAAACTGGCAGAGGTCAACGAATACAGCCTTGCAGAATGCCAGCAACTGAAAATGGTGCGCATCGACATGTCGATTTATTTCGGCTCGCTGGACAAGGTGCAACGTGAGTTGAATTGCATCACCGAAAAGCAGGGCAAGAAACACATCCTGCTGTTGGCAGAAGGGGTCAATTTCATCGACCTTGCCGGGGCGGAAATGCTGGTGCAGGAAGCCAAACGCCTCAAGGCCATTGGCGGCGGCCTCTATATCCAGGGCACAAAAAACAAGGTGTACGATTTCATGGACAGGATCGATTTCGTAGCCGATTTTGGCGAAGGCCGGATATTCAGCAGCAAGGAAGCCGCGTTGCATTCCATCACGCTCAAGCGGCTTGACCATGGCATTTGTGCCAGTTGCGACCAACGGATTTTCCGCGAATGTGCGGGTTTGCCGGGGGCTGTGCCATTGGTAACGTAAAAAATTAAAGTGTTTCAAAAAAATATGGGGGTTGAACCTTTTGGCCTCTCAATACAACCTTAGGAGGGTATATCCTATTTGGGGATCAGGAAATTCTGGACTGGCGGATGACAGAAAACGAAACATCAGGCAGAAAAAAAACAGGCACTTACCACCATGGTAGCTTGCGTAATGCACTGATTCTTGAAACCGAGCGGATGATAAGTGCCAATGAACTGGATCACGTTACCTTGCACGAGTTGGGTAAGCGGCTTGGTGTTGCCCGGTCTGCCCCCTACCGGCATTTTGCCAGCAAAAATGATCTGTTATGTGAAGTCGCCACCCGTGCCTTCGCCCGCCTGACTGAACAGGATCGCGCCATCCGTCTGGAAAGCACGTTGAATCCAGTAGAGCGGGTACGTAAATTGGCACATCACTATTTCCACTTTGCCATCAACAACCCCGATTATTACCGTCTCATGTACCGTGAAAACCTGGTAGGTGAGAACGAAAGTCCCGCGCTGGCCGCCGTGCGTGAGGAAAATTTTGCTGAAGTCGTGTGGTTACTGGAAGAATGCCAGCAGGCTGGATTGATCAGTACTGCCGATCTGGAAGCCCAGGCGTTATTTTGCTGGGCCCCCTTTCACGGGATTTGCAGCCTTATCATCGATCAGCACCTACCGAGAGAAATGTTCACAGGAACATTAGACTGGCATATTGATGCTGTCTTACGGGGTTTGGGTTTTAACCCTCAATAGGACTCCCCCGTCATTTTATTACGAAAAGTGATATTCCCCATAAAGGTTGACAATGATCAAGAATATCCCTTAGTCTTCATGTGATCATTGTTAACATTGTTTTGCGCAAGGTATTTGCGAGACCGTAGCAGAGCAATCTTGATCATAATGTTGAAAGAAAATCGAGGAAGTATTCTTATGAAAGCTAAACAATTGCGTTGGTTAGCCCTGCCTTTGGCCGTGGCTGTCCAAACGGCCATGGCAGACAATCTGGTAACAGACGGTGGTTTTGAATCAGGCAGTTTACTGTGGTTAGGCTCCAGTCAGTCGACCGTGACGTTGAATTCTGCTGCCGCCTTCAGCGGACAAGGTGGGTTGCACTTGTTGTCGGCCAACAACTATTGCGTCAATGGGGCACTCTACACACTGGATGCCTCCCAATTCCAGCAAGGAACATTGTATGAGTTCGGGGCGCGTACCCGCCTTGGTAGTGGCACGGCATCGGCTGACTTGCGCTTGGGGCTGATCAAAAACGGGGCATCACCCGTATATCTGGATGGGTATGCATCTACCAGCAAAGCTTACCCTGACCGTTGGACACGTTTATTTGGGGCTTATATTGCTGACTTCGCCCCGACTGACAGCCTGAAACTGTGTGTCAGCAGCGGAAAAAATATCCCTACCTATCTGGACGATGTGTTCGTCCGACCTTTGACTACCAGTGAAATTGGCTATCAACCCCCCGCAACGCTGGACTATGAAAACCTGGTGCAGGCTGACGGCAACCGTTTGGTGGTTGGCAGTGCCAAAACGCCCATCCTCCTCAAAGGCATCAATATCGAAGCTTACAATTACGGTAACGATACGCCCGGTGGAGAAGTCGCACTGGATAACTTCGGCTGGAAGAACTACGACGAAAGCTCTTTCCAGGAAATTTCCAGTTTGGGTTTCAATACCGTGCGCCTGATGATGTCCTTCGTGGTATTCGAGGACAATGCCAATCCCGGTGTTTACAAGGAAGAAGGTTGGGCGTGGCTTGACCGTAACATCCAATGGGCAAAAAAGCATAACTTGCGCCTGTTGCTCGACATGCACGAACCGCCCGGTGGCACGCAACTCCCCAATAAACTCAGCCTCACCCCAGCCAGCCAGAAGCGTCTGGAAGATTTGTGGGTGGCAATTGCCCAGCGTTACCGCAATGAACCCACCGTGCTGGGCTTTGACTTGATCAATGAGCCTTACATTCCCGACTGGTTTGCTTATGCTCCTCAATTGATCAGTAAAATCCGTGCTGTTGACCCCAATCACCTTGTTTTCATTGAGCAGTCCTACCATCCGGCTGATCTTGGCAACAACAGCAAGCTTTACGTGTTGCCATTCCCCAATATTGTGTATGACATCCACTACTATGACACCTTTGCCAGTTCGGATAATGGCACAACCCCTTACAAGGGTAGTGTCGCCAAGTTCAAGAGTGAATTGGTCAATGAGTTTGCCCCTTTTTACGATGCAAGTACCGACAGTTTCACCGTTCCCTTGAATAGCGGCGAATACGGTGTTGTCCACCAGAAATATGCAGTGGAAAAAAATCTGGGGGCAGAACAGTGGATGAAGGATTTGTCCGCTGCGATGGATTATTACGGCATCAACCGCATGATGTTTGCCTACAGCGAAGGGCGCTTCGGGCTGTACCGTGGCTGGCATACGTATCCTGGGGAAAGCACCACCCTCAATACTTCGCTGCAAGCCCTGATACCCACTCTCAACAAGACAGTGCAGCCACCACCTCCGCCTCCACCGCCAACATCATTGCCTAATATCACCACGACCAGCTTGCCGCAAAGCACCGTTGGAACTGCTTTCTCAGCACAAGCAACGGTTACTGAAGGCACAGCCCCTTATACCTGGTCGATTGCCAGTGGCAGCTTGCCGAATGGTTTGAGCCTCAGTAGCGGTGGTCTTGTGAGTGGCACGCCCTCCACAGCGGGAACATTTACGTTCACTTTGAAAGTATCAGATAGCAAAGGCTTGAGCGACACACAGTCACTCAGTATGACCGTTACCGCAGCCCCCCCACCACCGCCAGCCACAGGCAATGCAGATATGGCATTGACCAAATTTAAGGCAACATCCACAAAGCCGAAGGCAGGTGCTGCACTTGGCTTCAATTTTGTGCTGAAGAACAATGGCAAAGACGTGGCGAAAAATGCACGGTTTGTCTTGCCCATGCCTGCCAATACCATTTGGGTATCCGGTGCTGCGGAATGCGTCCCTTCCACCGAGGAAGTCGTGTGCAGTTTTGGCGATCTGAAAAAAGGGCAATCCCGTAACCGTTACATCTACCTGCGTCCTGCTGTGGCTGGAAGTCTGAGCCTGACAGCCGCAGTTACCTCAGACACGGGTGACGGCAAAACGGGTAACAATGCCAAAACTGTCACATTAAATGTGAAATAAGCGAGCTGGCTACTTTTACAAGAAGTTGGGGGAAACCGGATGGTTTCCCCTTTTTTGTTTGCACGGCAATCAAGATGCCACGTGCCATGATGGCGTTTTCCGGCATACACGGTTGTGGTAGCCGAAAGGCCCAATGGTGCATGTCAACTAACCACCTGGCAAGGAGAAGGATTAGCCGGATGGCACAGGTATCCCTGCTGAATAGCCTACGAGACTCTAACCTCATTTCACAAATTTACTGAGCAACCTCACGTAAGCAGCCTGATAGGTAATGGAGTTCTCACTGATCTGATAACTCTTATGGTCACGCACCGAACTATCACCCAAAGTGTTCCATGAACGGTATTTTTTTGCGGCGGGCTGACTTTTGATGTCCTCACTGGAGGTCTCATTGATCTTCACTCCTGTAACACCATAATACTCATTCGCACCTCCAACCAGAAAACCCGGTGGCGGGCCGTAAGATGTCTTGGTCGAATCCCATAAGCTACCGTCCCGGAACCAGAGGTGGTAAAACTGGTCTACCGGGTTTTCAGCCCCATATGCCCCCATATTGGACAGATAGACCTGGCTCATAGGATTGGCACCGTGGAGGTAATGCAGGAATTGACCAGCACCTTGTTCCAGCTCCCCCCCTTGGGACGCAAAAGCATAAACCACGGGTGCCAACAAAGTATTGCCTGCCTGGCTTTTTGCCCGGTTGGATCCCCAGGAATAAGCATCCAGATACGCCATATAAGCGTCAGTCTGCTGTTCTGCTTGTAACTTCGGGGCAAAATCGACATACGGGTTACTCAAATGTTTGAAAAAATCCTGCTGAATTTTGCTGGCGAGCACTGTGTCAGTATTTTCCAAGCTTGCATAGTACAACAGGGCATTTTGTGACTCGTAATCAATCCCATCGTATTGCAAGTAAGCATCATTGCTTAACAGACGGCTATCTGCTTGATGCTCCCGGATATAAGCATGGAATGCCCCATCCCCCGTCAGGGCATACAGGTAAATGGCGGCATTCAGGCGATTTGCCGATTGCGCATAAGCACTGTCCTCTGCTGCTGCATTAACAAAACCGGTATTATTGAAACTGGATGGAACCAAATTTTCATGGTTTGCCAACCACTGCCAGGCAAGCAAGGCCGCCGCCCTTAACTGGGTGGCATACGCCGGGTCTGATTGCCCAAAGACCTTGGCGGCATGTGCAAAAGCACCCGCAGCGGAAATGGTGGCTGATGCAGTAACAGGTGCATAACGGCGTGGCACCTGATCCTGGGCTGGGGTTGCTTGTGACCCGGACTCCGAAAAGTCCCAGGAAATTGAGGCAACCTTGTGCAAGACACCGCCATCAACTTGCTGCATTTTTAACAGCCAATCCAGTTCATAGCGCACTTCGTCCAGCAAGTCGGGGATACCATTGCCCGATTCCGGGAAATTCCAATCATCCCCCCAGACTTGTGGTGCCTCCTCATATGCAAACAACAGCTCATGCAGGACACCATCGGCATAATTGACGTATTTGTTGAAGTCTCCAGCATCATACCAACCGCCCGACAAGTCCAGGCTCGTCGATGGGTCAGACTGGCGGGGGTCAGATGGATTCAGCGCACGGCAATCATTATCCATTTCAACGCCGAGGTGGGAGGCCGAATCTGCCCATGCAGTATCGGCATAAGGTGGCAGTTTGGCCATGCCAGCACGTTGGTAGAAGTAGGTTTTTACGGCTGACTTCAGGATAGGTAAATACAAACCTTCCTTAATCTCGAATGGAGCAGAAGCCAACTGATTTTGTGGGTCATAAATGTAGTAACTCCCGGCGGTATTCAGTGCCGAAAAGTCAAAATGCCAAACCTGATCACCCGATTGGGGGTCAGTTGCCCCTTGTTTCCAGGCGGTAATAGCCCCCGAATAGACAAGGCCATCATCAGCCACCCTGCGCACTTCCAGGTTCAGGGCCGGGGTATAGGGTGCGGCAGGCACATTGAAGCCAATTTTAGGATTGGAGAGTATTGCCACCTTGCGCATGTCGGGGAGATAACCAAACTGGTCGACTTTGATCAGGTCGGTTGGCATTTTGCTAATATCGCCTGGTGGCAGCGGTGGAGGTGGAGGTGGCGGTGGCGGTGGCGGCTGGACAACCAGCTCACCAATTTTGACGAAACGGACAGCATCTGCACTGGTCGTCTCGTTATCACCCGGTTCACGCAACAGCTTTACTGAAGCAGCACCCGCAGTAAAATCATAAGCACCCAATGTGACCCATTTACCACCCTTTTTTACGTTCTTTTGGTTGACCCGGACTGTTGTCTCACCATTCATGTGGCTGATGGTGTAAGGTGCTTTCTTAGCCCGGTTAGGCCAATATGTCCACCAAACCTGTACCCGGTAGTGCCCACTTTCAGGCAATTCTGTACGCCAGGTAGCACTTCCGTTGCTTCTGGCATAAACAGAACTTGTGCGGAATTCTTTTTCCGCTGATGACTCATACCATGATCCGGTCGTGCTGAAGCCTGCATCTTGATTGTCCACAACAATCCGTAATTTGGCGGCATTGGCATCTGTCACGGCGGTTAAGCCCAGCAGGCAAACACTGCCCAATATCACCCCAGACTTGGGTAAATTGTCTTTTATTTTCATCAGTATAATCTCCCTTTCCAACATCTTGTCGGTTAACTCACTTCGCAAATTTTTGTTGTACTTATTATGTTACTCTTGGGGCTGTCCGTACTAGGTGGATAAACAGGAATGATATGTTCGGCTATCAGGAACAGTGATGATAACAATTTAATCTTATACTATGATGCCCAGCCCCATGCATTGGTAGAACAGGACGATGATAAATGAACTTGATCTGGCTCAGCTTAAACGCTTGGCCATTTTTGCTTGCGTGGTGGAGCAGAACAGTTTTGCAAAGGCTGCTGAATACCTCGGTATAAGCCGTTCGAGTGTAAGTGAACAGGTGGCCATACTGGAAAAAGAGCTGGGAGTGCGCCTATTACAACGCACCACGCGGCAATTAACCCTGACCCGTGAAGGTGAGGAAATTTATCCAGAAGCCAAATGCCTGCCCACACTATTGCGTAATGTGACTGAAATGGTCGGTCAGGAGCTACCCAAAGGTCTGGTCCGGATCACGTCAGCACAAGACTTCGCCATAAAATGGCTAAACCCTCGGCTACGGGCATTTCGCCGACAATACCCCGATATTTATTTTGACCTTATCCTGAATGATAACATATTGGATTTAGTGGCAAATCAGGTTGATCTGGGGGTACGTATTGGCCCTGTGGATGATGATTCATTAATTGCCCGCCCCTTGTTTCAAGACAGACCCAAAATCGTCGCTAGTACTGCCTACCTACAACAACTCGGAACACCTAACGATATAGAAACCCTGCAACAACATGACTGGATATTGTTATCGCAAATGAACCGGGGCAATCGCGTCACCTTGCAAAATAATGGTCAGATTCTGGATTTTATCCCTCAGCGGTTTCATGTGTGCGACGCCCCGATGATTATGTGCGACATGATAGAGTCAGGTATGGGATTAGGCTTACATTTGGGTGTCATGTTAGAAAAAGAATTCGCTAGCGGTTCCATGCAACAGGTAATGCCTGAATGGCACGGCGATCTGTTTACCTGCTCACTGGTATATTCGTCACGCCGCCAAATGCCGTTACGCACCCGCTGTGTGGTCAACTTTCTGGTAGAAGATGCAGACGCAGCATCACTGTAAGATGAAGTAAGGAACGTGCACGAAACAACTTCCTCTGGGATGATGCCGTTGAGCGTCAGGGTAAACAACGAAGGGAGGGATTCCTCTGCTCCATGCTGATGGCTCGGCGGGTATTCCCGAATGCACCCAACCACAAGCTTGGCACCTTGGTGAACTACCTACGCCTACCCATAACCGGGCAATTCCACCGGGCGCTGGCGGATGCAGAGGCCACTGCCCACCTGTTCATCAGGATGCATGAGCGGATTCAGGAACGGCTCAACTGCCCTGCGCCAAGCTGTACGCAGCTACTGACCATACAACGACAAAAAATTGGTACTTTTTAGGCTCAACCAAGCACACATCCATCATCAACTCCCATAGAGCTGCCAACACCGGATTTTTACACTAAGCCCGCCGGGTAAACTGCATTCCGCATTGGCTACAGCTAAAACGGCCAACTACCTTCCCAAACATACGTTGCCACCATACCAACCGTGAACGCCTCACAAAACTGCCACACTCCGGGCAGGCAGCGACATTGACTACCTGAAAAGGCTTATTGGGAACAGTACGTTGAAACGGTAGCGTCAGTGCTTTTACCCGTTGACTCATGGGCGCAAATCCTTTGCTTGTCGAAAAATAGAACGGATAGATTAAATGTTAATCAGTATAGCAAATAAGCATGGCATTATTTGCTGTTAAGGCTACATTCAGTTTGCAGTAACGAAATGATTAAAACAAGGCCAGCCAACCAGACCCCATCTGTGCCGTTGACCGAACGATCTGCTAGGGAAAGTGGCGGGATTGTCCTCTTACAACCCCTGATCCCGCCAATGAGAATGCCGGGGATTTGCCCATCCCCGGCTGCTTCTCAGCAAGACCAGAAGACGGGAACCCTCCAGCGTAAAGTATGATACGGTAACGGTGGTTTTCGTTATGTACGGATGCAGGATGCAGATTGCTCCAGGGACGGAGCTTCTTTGTCTGGAAAAAAATAGCACCACACGGAATTCGTATGCATGGCGGCCTGAACCTGTCAGTTATCCCCAACCAGCGGGCATAAGCCTGTGGGTAACATGGGGAAACCGGATACTGCGCTTTGTGTAACAACACCTTAATCAAAATGATTAATTATTAATCATTTTGGTGTTATAGTTCCCACGTACCAAGCCTAAGCTTTCCAGAGTCAGCGATCACCGACAACAAGCGACTCCACCATATTGCCCGATTGGTGGTCTGGAAAGCGGGTAGACCCCGGAACCACCCTGACCGGAATCTATCTGACCTGTTGGCGTAGCGGGGAATGGATCCTCTGCTGCGCTCTTGTTTGCAGGCTCTCACCAGCCCCAACACCAGAGCAACCCCCATTGCTCTTATGACACCAGCACATTCCCGAACGGTGGGCTGGCCAGACCTTCCCGCCGCAATTGCACCGCCATGGCCTGTTTGGGGCGGATGTATTTCAGGGTATCCCTGTTGATGCCCAGCTTGCTGGCTGCCATCTGCCGGTGGCTTTCATGTATGTGATAGTTTGCGAAAACGACTCATTGGTTTTTCCTCAGATTGAGGCTGTGGGGACAGCACTCTGAGGAATACCATTGGGTCGCGCTCACGGCAAAGCCTTGGCACTCTGACCACATTCACAGAACGTGGGTTTCTACGTTACGACTAAAAAAATGTGGCAGCTTGCATCCATACCGACGCAAGCCCCGTATAAGCCCATACCAACCCAACATGGCAAAAAACATAACGAAGGAGTTCCCGATGAAGCACCCAATCACCCTGCCCGGTTTCCTGATGGGCGAATGCTGGCCTTTGGATTCATTCCTGAAACCCCTGACCTTGCTGGGTTTCCGCCTGTATGTGGCGTGGGGATTTTTCGCCTCTGGCCTGACCAAAATCCAAAGCTGGTCAAGCACGATTTATCTGTTCGAAGATGAATACAACGTCCCGTTATTGTCGCCAGAACTGGCTGCATACCTGGGCACAGCCGCCGAACTGGTGCTGCCTGTGTTGCTCGCGCTAGGTTTACTAAGCCGCCCTGCTGCCCTTGCCTTGTTCGTCTTCAACATTGTGGCGGTCATTTCCTACCCTTACCTGTTTACGGTGGAAGGGGCAGGCGGTTTCTGGCAGCACGTGGTCTGGGGTACGATGATCTGGGTAGTGTTCGTGTTCGGCCCCGGCAAGCTGGCGCTGGATTATCCGTTGAGTAAACACCTCAGCAAGGCATGATTGCATTTTACCGAACCGTTTCCAGCAAGCATCCAAGCGGCCTCAAATGTTTCCGTGAAGATTACCCTGGCGCAATATTTAGCCCCACCTCGGTGGCAATAGCATCAGGGTGATGTCGCTTCCCTTGTCAGGCATCCTCCCCTAGAATCGCGGCCTTCTGCATTTTGCCCCGCGCATTCATTCAACAATACGGACTGCACCATGAAATCCTTCCAACAGGACTGGTTCGGCAATGTCAAAAATGACTTGCTGGCCGGACTCGTCGTCGCTTTGGCACTGATTCCCGAAGCCATTGCCTTTTCCATTATCGCGGGCGTTGACCCGAAAGTGGGTTTGTACGCCTCGTTCAGCATGGCAGTGGTGATTGCCATTGCGGGTGGGCGGCCCGGCATGATTTCCGCCGCTACCGGGGCGATGGCGCTGGTCATGGTCACGCTGGTGAAAGACCACGGCTTGCAATATTTGCTGGCGGCGACCCTGTTGACCGGGGTGCTGCAAATCATGGCCGGAATGCTGCGGCTGGATTTGCTGATGCGCTTCGTGTCGCGGGCGGTGATCGTCGGCTTTGTGAATGCGCTTGCCATCCTGATTTTCATGGCGCAATTGCCGGAACTGGTGGGGCGCGGCTGGCTGGTGTATGCGATGGTGGCAGCGGGGCTGGGCATCATCTATCTGTTCCCGTATGTGACCAGGGCTGTGCCGTCACCACTGGTGGCAATCATTACCCTGAGCATTGTTTCCATTACGCTGGGGCTGGACATCCGCACGGTGGGCGACATGGGTGCACTGCCGGATAGCCTGCCGGTGTTCCTGCTGCCGGATGTGCCGCTGAACTGGGAAACGCTGGCGATCATTTTCCCGGTGTCGGTAACGCTGGCGGTGGTTGGCTTGCTGGAATCACTGATGACGGCGACGATTGTGGATGATTTGACCGATTCCACCAGCAACAAAAAGCGTGAGTGCATGGGGCAAGGTGTCGCCAATATCGCCACCGGCTTCCTCGGTGGCATGGCGGGTTGTGCCATGATTGGGCAGTCAGTGATCAACGTGAAATCCGGCGGGCGCGGGCGATTGTCTACTTTTGTGGCAGGTGTGTTCCTGCTGCTGATGATCGTGTTCATCGGCGACTGGGTGGCGCAAATCCCGATGGCGGCGCTGGTGGCGGTGATGATCATGGTATCGATCGGCACCTTCAACTGGGATTCGGTGCGCAAGCTGCGTGAACACCCGAAAAGTTTCAATGCCACCATGATTGCCACAGTGGCCGTGGTGGTGGCAACGCATGATTTGGCGCAGGGCGTGTTGGTTGGGGTGCTGCTGTCCGGTTTCTTCTTTGCCAACAAGATCGGGCGTTTCCTGTTCGTCAAATCACGTTCGGAAGACGAAGGGCGGATGCGCGTCTACGCAGTGGTCGGGCAGGTGTTCTTCGCCTCGGCGGATACGTTCATCGCCGCGTTTGATTTCAAGGACGTGCTGGACAAGGTGCAAATTGATGTCAGCCGCGCCCATTTCTGGGATTTGACGGCGGTAGGCGCACTCGACAAGGTGGTATTGAAATTCCGCCGTGAAGGGACGGAAGTGGAAGTGGTTGGCTTGAACGAAGCCAGCGCCACCATCATTGACCGTTTCGGCACCCACGACAAGGCAGGCGGCGACGACCTGCTGGCAGGCCACTAAGGAGCAACCCCATGAAACCGGAAAACAAGATTCTCGCCTGTGTTGACCAGTCCCACTATGCTGAGCATGTGGCCGATTACGCCGCATGGGTGGCAAGCCGCATGGCACTGCCGCTGGAATTCCTGCACATCCTCGACCGCCACCCGGAGCGTTCCCGCCATAACCAGGATCACAGTGGCGCGATTGGTTTCGATGCGCAAAAAGTGCTACTGGATGAGCTTTCCAAAGAAGATGAGGATTTCAGCAAGCACGCCAAGGAACAGGGGCGGCTGTTCCTCAACCGCTTGCGTGAACGCGCCATTGCCGCCGGGGTGGAAGCCCCCGATGTGCGCCAGCGTCACGGTGCCTTGACCGACACCCTGATGGAGCAGGAAGCCGGGGTGCGCATGTTCATCCTTGGGCGGCGCGGCAAATCAGCGGAAACCACCCAGCGCTCCCTGGGGCGCAATGTGGAAAACGTGGTGCGTTCCCTGCACAGTCCGATCCTCACTGTGACCGACGGTTTCAAACTGCCGCGCCAGGTGATGATTGCCTTTGACGGTGGCAGCGTGTCCCGCAAAGGGGTGGAACTGATTGCCGCCTGTCCGCTGTTTGTGGGCTTGCCAATCCATGTGATTACCTCCGGCGAAGCGGGCAAGGGCTTACGCAAGCAATTGGAATGGGCGAAAACCACGCTGGAAACAGCAGGCTTCGAGACGCATACCGCCCTGCTTTCCGGTGACCCGCAAAGCGTGATTGCCACGCAGGTGCAAGAGCGTAACATTGACATGTTGATCATGGGTTCGTACACGCATTCGCCACTACGGAGCTGGCTGTTTGGCAGCACAACCAACGAGTTGTTGCGGGCAGCGACGATTCCGACACTGTTGCTGCGTTAGGAAAAAGCTTCCCGGCAGAATTCATTTTGGCTCAGCATCGGAGCAGTTACAAAATGCAGACCGGTCATGGTGTCCATTTGCGCCGTGCCATTTCCCGGTACAAGGCTTCGGGGCTAACCGCCAACTGCTCCGCCAGCGTTTTCCACTCGCCCTTGGGAGGCAACCCACCGCCCTGCCAATTCAGCCACGCATCCAGCCGCGCCGCTACCGTTTTGAGGGAGAGCAGTTCACTACGGAAACGTGCCTGCTGCACTTCCCGCGCCAGATAGGCCATCCAGTTCCGGGCAAAAGTGCTGTCAGCCTGCAAACGGGCAAAGACGGCCTGTCTGGGCAAGACATACACATGGGCGGCTTTCTGGGCAAACGCATGGCAGTGGTAGCAGCGCGAGTACAACGAAGCCTCCGCCAGTATTCCCCCTGCCGTTGCCCGCTGGAGGGTGATGCTGCCACCGTCGGGCTGGTGGCGCACCAGACGGATTTCACCCGCCAGCACCAGGAACAGGGATTCCACCTCGTCCCCTTGATGGAACAGGAATGCGCCTGCGGCAAGACTACGTTCCTTGCCACCGGGAATGGCGTGTAATTGGTTAATGAGTGTTTCCAACATGATTGCAATCATGTCAGGTTGACGACAAGCATGGCAAGATTGCTGTTTATCAATTATCACAGTGCAGAACGCAGAGGGAACGCAAGATGGGCAAACTGTTCAGTTTTGGTGAAACGCTGGCGGATTACAGCGTCCCTGTCCTCAACGAACGCGAAGTGCGGGCAGCAGCGGGCATCCTGTTCCTGTTTGCGCTGGTGGCATTCATGAATGCGTGGTTGCTGGGCAATTTCCACTGGACGCGCCTGTTCGTGGTCGCTTTCCTGACCGATTTCAGCATCCGCCTGTTGGTCAACCCGGCATTCGCACCCAGCATGGTGCTGGGGCGTTTCATGGTGCGCAACCAGACGCCTGAATATGTCGGTGCGCCGCAAAAGCGCTTTGCGTGGCTGATCGGTTTCGCCCTTGCCTTGCCGATGCTGTACCTGATCGTCATCAATCATGTGATCGGCCCGTTGAATCTGGCCATTTGTCTGGCCTGCCTGACGTTGATGTTTTTTGAAAGCGCGTTCGGCATTTGCCTTGGCTGCAAGGTGTACAACCTGTTTTTCCGGGAAAAGGCCAAACTGTGCCCCGGTGATGCCTGCGAAGCCAATACCCGCCATGACATCCAGCGGATTGGTGTGGCGCAAATGGGCGTGCTGGCAACGTTCATCGCCCTGATCATACTGGTTTCCCCGCGCCTGTCGCCTTCCGCCCCTGCCGCTGCTGCCGTGGAACCCCCACCGCACGCGGCGACCAGTGACGAATGCACCCCGCCTGACTGGGCAGTGCAAATGGGCCATGCCGACATGTGGAAACTACACCACAACTGTCCGTAACATTGGCATAACGAACTATCAATCCAACACGGTTGCACCATGACACGACTATTTGCTTACCTGCTGGCAGGACTCCTCAGCGTTTCCCTGCCTGCCGCCTCGGCGGAAAATGGCCAACCCGCCGACCCGCGTACCAGCCTTGGGCTAAACCCCGCAGAACGGGCGCAATTCCTCAGTGAAATGCGCCAGATGCTCGGTAGTATCCAGGGCATCCTGCAAGGCATTTCCAGCGAAGACCGGGAAATGATTGCCAAATACGCCAGCCTGTCGGGCAACCGCATGGCGCGGGCAACGCCGGACAGTGTGCGTAACCGCTTGCCACAAGCTTTCAAGGACATTGGCGGCCCAACCCACATGCTGTTTGAGGAACTGGTCATCCGCGCCGAAACCGATGACATGGACATGCTGCTGGGGCAGACTGCCACCCTGATGAACCAGTGCATGAATTGCCATACGCAATTCCGCGCCGATTAACCCACAAGGACACACCATGAAACCAACCCTGAACCTGTTACCCGCCCTGCTGCTGGCTTGCACTTCCCTCGCCCATGCGTTTGAACCAGCCACCGAAAAAGTCACCGACAACGTGTACGCCATCGTTGGCGAACTCGACCAGCGTACAGCGGAAAACCAGGGGCTGAACAACACTACCGGTTTCATCATCACCGACGATGGCGTGGTGCTGATCGGCTCTGGCGCAACCGAAGGCAGCGCCAAAATGCTGGAAGCCGCCGTCAAAAAAGTCACCGACAAGCCCATCAAACAGGTACTCAACATCGGCGTGCAAGACCATCACTGGATGGGTAACAGCCATTTCCTCGCACAAAAAATCCCGGTCAGCGCCCTGGCTAAAACCGTCGAAAGCCAGCAAGCGCAGGAGCCCATGAACCGGATGCGCCTCTCCAGCGGCATCGGCGGCAAACCGGAAGATTTGAAAGTGGAATACCCCAGCGAAACCTTCGACGGTGACGAAAAGACCTTGACTATCGGCGGGGTGGAAATGTCACTGCGCTACCTCGGTGATGCCCATTTCCCCGGTGATGCCGTGCTGTGGTTGCCCAAGGAAAAAATCGTGTTCACTGGCGACATAGTGTTCAACGAGCGGATGCTGGGCGTGCTGCCGGAGATTTCCAGAATCAGGGACTGGCAAGCCACCTTCAAGAAAGTCGCTGAGTTGCAACCGGCACATGTTGTACCGGGGCATGGCACACCCAGCGACTTGGCAAGCGCACAGAAAAATACTGGCGATTACCTCGACTGGCTGGTGACGGAAGTTGGCAAGTCGCTGGAAGAGATGGAAGATCTGGGCGATGCTGTCAAGCGCTTGTCAGCGGATGAGACATTCAGTTTTCTGAAGCTTTCCAAAGATTTGCATGGGCGCAATGTACACCAGACCTACTTGCAGCTTGAGGCTGAATAATCAATAACAGGCGCAGCCGTCAATTCCTTCCGCGTATGGCAGGTCACTTGCCATGCCGCTGTCAGCACCAACACCATACCCACAAGCTGATGGATGTATGCAGCACAACTAGTGGAAATACAGCACCACTTTGAAATAATCCAACTGCATCAACATCAATGATGCATATTTAATGCTTGACCCCCATGCCGCACTGGCGCAGAATTTCCTACATCATTGCCATTAACGCACATTTCAATATGCAACTAAAACAGATCGCAACACTGAATGCAGGCTATCCATTCCGGGGAAAAATCCCGGAAGTGGCAGGCTCCAATATAGTCGCCGTTCAAATGAAAGATGTTTCACCAACAGAAGGAATTCATTGGAACAGTTGCGTTACCACCCAACTCTCTGGCAAACGCAACCCCGGCTGGCTGCAACCCGGAGACATTTTAGTGGCAGCACGAGGCAACCATAACTACACGGTAGAAGTTGATGAAAGCCTTCTTCAGACTGGCTTTCAAGCCGTTGCTGCACCACACTTTTTTGTCGTCAATCTGAAATATCAGGATGTTCTGCCCGATTACCTGACATGGTTTCTAAATCAGGCTCCCTGTCAACGCTACTTCGAACAAAATGCAGAGGGCAGTCTGGCCAAGAGCATCCGCCGCAGCGTGCTGGAAAATGTCCCTATCGTTGTACCACCGCTAAGCAAACAACGCGCCATTATTCAGCTAGCCCGCACCCTCACACGGGAACAGCAACTGCTTGAACAACTACAACGTAATGGCGATCGACTGATGAACGCCATTGCCAATGACCTACTCAACGACAAGGAAGTAGCAGCATGAACGACACCATCAGCCAAGACAGCATCAACAAAGCCCTGTGGGCAGCCTGCGACACCTTTCGTGGCACGATCAGTGCCGATACTTACAAGGATTTCATCCTCACCATGCTGTTCCTCAAATACATCTCGGATGTGTGGCAGGATCATTACGAACGCTATCAGGTGGAGTATGGCGATGAGCCGGAACTGATTACCGAAATGATGAAAAGCGAACGCTTTGTGTTGCCACCGATCGCCAGTTTCTATGCCCTGTACGAACGTCGCCACGAACCGGGTAACGGTGAGCGCATTGACCAAGCCTTGCACGCGATTGAGGAAGCCAACGGCACGAAACTCAAGGATGCGGGCAAAAGCGTGTTCCAGGACATTTCGTTTAACACTGACAAGCTAGGCGAGGAAAAGCAGAAAAACACCATCTTGCGCCACTTGCTGGAAGATTTTGCCAAGCCGGAACTCAACCTGAAACCCAGCCGTGTGGGGACGCTGGATGTGATTGGCAACGCCTACGAGTACATGATTAAGAACTTTGCTGCCAGCGGTGGGCAAAAGGCGGGCGAGTTTTATACCCCGCCGGAAGTGTCCGATTTGATGGCGGAGTTATTAGAACCGCAACCGGGCGACAGCATTTGTGACCCGGCGTGCGGTTCGGGGTCGTTGCTGATGAAGTGTGGGCGCAAGATCGTCGCCAACTTCGGCAGCAGGCAATACGCGCTGTACGGGCAGGAGGCGATTGGCTCTACCTGGTCGTTGGCGAAGATGAATATGTTCCTGCATGGCGAAGACAACCACAAGATCGAATGGGGCGACACCATCCGCAACCCCAAATTGCTGGATAAAAACGGCAACCTGATGCTGTTTGACATCGTGACCGCCAACCCACCGTTTTCACTGGACAAGTGGGGGCATGACGATGCGGAAAATGACAAGTTTAGCCGTTTCCGGCGCGGCATTCCGCCCAAAACCAAGGGCGACTATGCGTTTATCCTGCACATGATCGAAACGCTGAAGCCGGATACCGGGCGCATGGGCGTGGTTGTGCCGCATGGGGTGTTGTTCCGGGGTTCATCCGAGGGGCAAATTCGTCAGAAGCTGATTGAGGAAAACTTGCTGGATGCGGTGATTGGTTTGCCGGAAAAGCTGTTTTACGGCACGGGCATTCCGGCGGCGATTCTGCTGTTCCGCAAGGATAAGCACGATACCAATGTGTTGTTCATTGATGCCAGCCGCGAGTGCAAGGCGGGCAAGAACCAGAACTTGCTGACAGCGGAGAATATCCGCAAGGTGCTGGAAACGTACCAGACTGGCAAAAGCGTGGAGAAATACGCCTTCCTCGCCAGCCTTGCCGAAATCCGTGAGAACGATTACAACCTCAATATTCCGCGCTACGTCGATACCTTTGAGGAAGAGGAAACCATTGATTTGATGGCGGTACGGCGCGAGCGGTTGAAACTGCAACAGCAGTTGGCGGCGTTGGAAGCGGAGATGGCGGGGTATTTGGAGGAGTTGGGGTATGAATAGAAGAGACCCCACCCCAACCCTCCCCTTGCCAGGGGAGGGAGTAAGAGGGCTGCATTTTCTAGGTTGTGCTGGAAGAGACCCCTCCCCGACCCTCCCCTTGCCAGAGGAGGGAGTAAGAGAGTGGTGCGTTCTTGTTCCTCCCCCTGGCAAGGGGGAGGTTAGGTGGGGGTCAATTCTGCGAAGCAGAATCTGGGCTATGCTTGAAATACGAAAAAGTGCTTACGGGCAAGCGTTGGGGGTGAAAGCATGATTCCACAAGGTTGGCAATCTACAGAAATTGGCAAATTGGTAGACTTTAAGTCAGGTGGAACACCGTCAAAAACAAAACCTGAATTTTGGGGGGGAAGTAATCCTTGGATTTCAGGCAAGGATCTTAAGCAACATTATATTTCTTCAAGTATTGATATGTTGTCTGAAGAAGGCTTTGCTGTAGTGAGTAAAGCACCAAAAGGCTCATCATTAATACTTGTTAGGGGAATGACACTTCTAAAAGATTTTCCAGTTGGGTTTGTTGAAGAGGTCGTATCATTTAATCAGGATATTAAGGCATTAATTCCGAAAAAAAGCATTGATGGTTTGTTTTTATCATTTCTTCTCGTCGGTAAAAAAGAAGAAATACGACAATTGGTTAGTACGGCTGGACATGGAACCGGACGGTTAGATACGGAAAGTATTAAATCTTTTCCTGTGGATATTCCCCCTCTTTCCGAACAAAAGAAGATCGCCAAAATCTTCTCTACTTGGGACAAAGCCATCACCACCACCGAACAACTGCTTGCCAACAGCCAGCAGCAGAAAAAAGCCCTGATGCAGCAATTGTTGACGGGGAAGAAGCGGTTGATGGGGTTTGGGGGTGAGTGGAAATACAGTTCTATTAATGAAATAGCAACTCGGATTCAGCGTAAATCTGATGGTAATAAGCACCCTATCTTAACAATATCTTCTCTGGGTGGTTTTGTTCGGCAAGATGAACGCTACAGTCGATATATGGCTGGAGAAAGCGTTAAAAACTATATCCTTTTAAAAAATGGCGAGTTTGCTTATAATAAAGGAAATTCAAAAACTTATGAGTTTGGTTGTATCTTTGATCTTGAAAAATTTGAGTCAGGTCTAGTCCCTCATGTCTATGTTTGTTTCAAGTTAAAAAAAGGATTGAGCCATAGATATTTTAAGTATTTGTTTGAAGCGGATTATTTAAAACTTCAACTAGGTGCATTAGTTAATACAGGAGTGAGAAATAATGGACTCCTTAATATCAAGCCCAGTGAATTTCTAGCTACTCGTGTTCCTGTTCCTAATGTTGAGGAGCAAGAGAGAATCGCAGATATTTTGTATGCATCATCACTGGTCATAAAAAGCTTGCAGCAAAAGCTTGAGGGTTTGAAGCAGGAGAAGAAAGCACTGATGCAGCAGTTGTTGACGGGGAAACGGCGGGTGAAAGCATGAAGAAAGACCCCACCCCAACCCTCCCCTTGCCAGGGGAGGGCGCAAGAACCCCAGACTCCTCTCTTCACTCCTCCCCCTGGCAAGGGGGAGGCCGGGAGGGGGTCTCTTCACAAGCGGTAGGCCGGGAGGGGGTCAACTCTTCACAAGAGTGGGTCAACTCCTACACCCAACCCTCCAGCCTCAACAACCACCCCCAATACAAAGAACGTCGTCGAGAACTGCGCAGCCAACCCACGTCTGCCGAACACCGCCTATGGCAATACCTCCGCAAAAACCAGCTAGGCGTAAAATTCCGCCGCCAACACGGCATACACCACTACATCGTTGATTTCTATTGCCCAGAACTCGCCCTAGTCATTGAAGTCGATGGCGAAATCCACACCAGCGAAGATACCCGCGAATACGACCAAGAACGAGATAACCTACTAAAAAGCTGCGGTCTACAAGTCCTGCGTTTCACCAACCACCAAGTCCTAAACGACACCCATACAACCCTAACCCAAATCCAACAAGCATTCTCTCTTCCTCCTCCCCCTGGCAAGGGGGAGGCCGGGAGGGGGTCATCTTCCCGCAAGGATTCACCCAATGCCCAATAACGACCTGATTCTCTATTCAACCGACGATGGCAAAGCCCAACTGGTATTGCGAGTGTTAGGCGGGCAGGTATGGTTGACCCAATTAGAAATGGCTGAACTCTACCAAACCAGCAAACAAAACATCGGTAAGCACGTGAAAGCTGTGCTGTCAGAAGGTGAGTTGGTTGAAGAGGCAGTTGTAAACCAGCAGTTTACCACTGCCACCGATGGCAAAAAGTATCTGACCTTGCTTTATGCCCTGCCTATGGTTATCGCTGTTGGCTATCGGGTACGCTCCAGCCGGGGTACTCAATTCCGCCAGTGGGCAACACGCACCCTCAGTGAATACCTCACCAAGGGCTTTGCGATGGATGACGAACGCCTGAAGCAACCAAGGTGGGATTATTTCGACGAGTTGCTTGCGCGTATCCGTGACATACGCTCATCCGAGAAGCGTTTTTACCAAAAAGTCCGTGACCTGTTCACATTAGCGGAAGACTACCGTGCTGCGGAAAAAGATACCCAACTCTTGTTCGCCGAAGTGCAGAACAAATTGTTTTTTGCCGTGACCGGGCATACAGCGGCTGAATTGATTGTCACCCGTGCCGACCCCAGCCAGCCAAACATGAACCTGATGAGCTTCAAAGGCAACCGTGTACGCAAGGCTGATGTAGTCATTGCCAAAAACTACCTGAATGCAGAAGAGCTGGATCACCTTAACCGTCTGGTCAATATGTTCTTCGAGTTCGCCGAGCTTCGTGCCAAGCAAAGACAGCATATGCAGTTGGCAGACTGGCGGCGTTATGTGGATAATTTCATGGCATTCAACGAACAACCGCTATTGACCAACGCGGGCAAGGTTAGCCGTGACGACATGATTGAAGTAGCCCACCAGCGTTATGAAACCTTTGACCAAAACCGCAAGCAAGCGGAAGCTTTGGCAGAAGATAAAGCCGAACTGGAAGCATTGGAAAAATTACAGGCAAAACTGCTGAAAGACCGGCAGGTAAAACCCGAATAGGAACGACTACCATGCTAATTTTTAACTGCACCAAAGCCGCCACCGAGTTTTTCACCGTCACCCGTAAAGGCGAGAAGCAATCGTTTGTGTATCCACCTGATAAGAACATCACCATTGATAGCCAACGTCTGCAAGATGCAGACGGCAACCCAGTGATGCTGTTCCAGTGGGTACTGCACGCCATCACAGTCAAACGCAAACATTGCCTGATAGCGATGGAAGTCAACACCCGTTTCAGCGTCATCCTCACCGCTATGCCCAAAGGCAATCCCGATGCGTTCATTGACCGCTTCAAACCCCGCCTGCTGGATCAATTATTCGGGTTTGCGTTGCAATCTGGCATCTTGAAGGAAGAACAGTTTGCCATGTTCATTAACGAATTCATGGCACAAACTGCCGATATTTTCTTATGCCAACGTTCCGACCGCAGCGTACAAGCTCATATCAACGATGTGGTTTCACAGTTCACCGAAACCGTGGATGCCAGCGGATACGTGCCGGATAACGAAGGCGAAATGCTGAATTTCAGTGCTTACATCAACAACCAACTGCGTAAAGTTAAACCAAGCAGGGACTACACCCACCCAGATGAGCAAATGCTGTTGTTCTGGCTACAGCAATTTTGCGGTTTCACACCAGAACAGGCGGCGAGCATCAAGCAACATTTTGCTGACCTACACCGTCGCAGTTTTAGCGCATGGAATGACATACCCGATGATGTGAAGCCGCCGCCATACACGGATAAAATTGTGATATTGGAAGACTTCAAGGCACAAAAAGGGAATAAATAATGCCAGCCTTGCCACGCTTCCAAGAAGAATACAGCGCCAAACTCCCCGCATTGGCACTGTTGAGCCAATTGGGGTGGTCATTCCTCTCCCCGCAACAGGCCGTGATTGCCCGCCACGGCCATTACGATCAGGTGGTGTTGCGCGACATCTTGCGCAGCGAATTGCAAAAACGCCGTTTTACCTTTGCCGGTCGTGAATATGCCCTGTCGAGCCATGCGCTGGATAACCTGATTGCCGAAGTGTGCAGCCCCGCCCTCAACGAAGGCTTGCTGTCTGCCAACGAAAAGCTCTACAACCACTTGCTGTACGGCATTTCCATCACCGAATTTGTTGATGGCAAAAAAGCCAACCCGACCATTGCCCTGATCGACTGGCACAACCCCGCCAACAACCATTTCAGCTTTACCGAAGAATTCAGCATTACCCGCGCTAGTGGTGTCGATACGCGCCGCCCGGACATCGTGTGTTTCGTCAACGGCATTCCGTTGGTAGTCATCGAAGCCAAACGCCCCAACGGTCATGCGAACAAAGCTCCCACCATCGACGAAGGTATTTCACAAAGCCTGCGCAACCAACGCCCCGACGAAATCCCGCACCTGTTCGCCTACAGCCAATTATTGCTCTCCATCAATGGCGCAGAAGGCCGTTACGCAACCTGCGCCACCCCCACCAAATTCTGGTCAGCATGGCGCGAGGAGGACATCAGCCCCGCTGAAATGCACGCCATCAAAAACCGCCCACTGACTGCGCTGCAAACCGAACTTCTGTTTGCCCACCACACTGCCCAAGATTGGGCATGGTATCAGGCATGGAGTGCTGCTGAGTTGGCAGTGACGGGGCAAGATCATTTACTGATCAGCCTGTTACAGCCACAACGCTTGCTGGAAATGGTGCGGTTTTACACGCTGTTCGATAAAAAGGTTGGGAAAATTGTTGCGCGTTATCAGCAAGTGTTTGCGATCAAACGGCTGATTGAGCGGTTGACGGAGAAAGACCCCCTCCCGGCCTCCCCCTTGCCAGGGGGAGGAGATAAAAACATGGTGCGGGATTCTTGCTCCCTCCCCTGGCAAGGGGAGGGTTGGGGTGGGGTCTCTTCACGCGGCGGTGTTATCTGGCACACTACAGGTTCAGGCAAATCCTTCACAATGGTGTTCTTAAGCAAAGCCCTGATCCTGCACGACTCCCTCAAGCACTGCCGCATTCTGGTTGTCACCGACCGGGTAGATTTGGAAAGCCAACTCAGTAAAACCTTCACTTCCGGCGGCGAGTTAGCCAGCAAAAAAGACAAAGAATCGGCAATGGCAACCTCTGGCAAACGCCTTGCCGCACAGATTGGCAAAGGCACGGAACGCATTATGTTTTCCCTCATCCAGAAGTTTAACAGTGCCACCAAACTGCCCGAATGCCGCAATGCCAGCCCGAATATCATTGTGCTGATCGACGAAGGCCACCGCAGCCAAGGCGGTGAAAACCACATCCGCATGAAGCAGGCATTGCCCAAAGCCGCGTTTGTGGCGTTTACTGGCACACCTTTGCTGAAAGACGACAAGACCGAAGGCAAATTCGGCAAGATTATTCACGCCTACACCATGCAACGCGCCGTGGATGACCAGACCGTCACACCGCTGCTGTACGAAGAGCGCATCCCTGATCTGGATGTCAACGAACGCGCCATTGATAGCTGGTTCGAGCGCATTACCGAAGGCTTGACCGCTGAACAAAAAAACGACCTGAAGCGCAAGTTTGCCCGCAAAGGTGAAATCTACAGTGTGGATGACCGCATTCGCCTGATTGCACTCGACATTGCCAACCACTTCGTGAAAAACATCGACGACGGCTTGAAAGGGCAACTGGCGTGCGACAGCAAAGCCTCCGCCATCAAGTACAAGCAATACCTCGACGAAGCCGGGTTGTTTGAATCCGCCGTAGTCATGAGTCCGCCGGATACCCGCGAAGGCAATACCGATGTGGACGAAGTTGCCTTGCCCGCCGTGACTAAATGGTGGAAAGACAATATCGGTTCAGCCGACGAACAAACCTACACCAAAGCCATCATTGAACGTTTCGACAAAGACGAGGCGTTGAAGCTGCTGATTGTGGTGGACAAGCTCCTGACGGGTTTCGACGAACCGAAAAACACCGTGCTGTATATCGACAAGCCCTTAAAGCAACACAACCTGATTCAAGCGATTGCGCGGGTCAATCGTTTGCATCCGCTGAAAAAGTTCGGTTTGCTGATTGACTATCGCGGCATTCTGGCGGAACTCGATACCACACTCCAGAAATATCAGGATTTAGCAGCGCGTACCCAAGGCGGTTACGACATCAACGATATTGCGGGTTTGTATAGCCAGATGAGTACCGAATACAAACGTTTGCCGCAACTTTACAAAACCTTGTGGGCGATTTTTTCCGGGGTTAAAAACAAGCATGACATTGAGCAATTGCGGCAGGTGTTAGTGCCAAAAATGGTGGAGCAAAGCGGGGAGTTGGTTGATGCCAACCTGAAAGTGCGCGAAGACTTCTACGAAGCCCTAACCGCCTTCGCCAGTTGCCTGAAAGTCGCACTGCAATCTGCCACCTTCTTTGCCGATACCAGTTTCAGCGATACTGACCGCCGCCATTACAAAGAAACCCTCAAGCAATTTTCCAGCCTGCGCCAGTTGGCAAAACAGGACGCGGGCGAAACTGTCAATTACGACCAGTACGCCGCGCAGGTAAAAAAGCTGCTGGACAAGCACGTGGTCGGCGTTGACATCAAAGACGCGCAAGGCGTTTACGAAGTCAATAAAATGGGGCAAAAGCAAGCCCCCGAAGACTGGAGCGCGGACAAGACCCGCAACGAAACCGACATTATCAAAACCCGCGTGACCCGCATGATCGAGCAGGATTTACGCGATGACCCTTACGCACAGGAAGCCTTTTCCAAACTGCTACGCCAAGCCATTGCCGAGGCAGAAAAGCTGTTCGATCACCCGCTCAAGCAATACCTGCTGTTTCACGATTTCGCCGAGCAAGTGCAACAACGGCGCGTACCGGATATGCCGAATGTGTTTGCAGGCAACCACCACGCGCAGGCGTATTTCGGCGTGTTCAAACAAACCTTGCCGGAAGTATTCACTGCTGCCGATCAAGCCACGCAAGACCAATGGGTGCAACTGGCCTTCACGCTGGATGCGCATGTGGAACAATCCGTCGCGGAACATTCCATCAATCCGCAAAACATCGAAGCCGACATCCGCAAAAAACTGCTGCCGCTGCTGTTCAAGGAATGCAAAGCGATTGGCGGCGGCATGGATCAGGCTAAAGCAATGGTCGAACGGGTGGTGCAGATTGTGCGCGTTGGCTTGAGTGGAGTGTAAGCGGATGCTTCAGTTCAATTATGGTGATGAACAAATTACCTTTGAGCGTTTGCAGCGTAGCGAAGGCATCCAGCGCGTGCTGATCAAGGTTCACCCTGATTGCCGGGTTGAAGTTGCAGCACCCGCACAAGTGGACGATAGCGAAGTGCTGGCGGCAGTGAAAAAACGCGGTCGCTGGATTTATCAACAACTGCGTGATTTCCGCCAACAATCCGCTTACGTCACCCCACGACAATACATCAGCGGCGAAAGCCATTACTACTTGGGTAAACAATACCTGCTGAAAGTGCTGGAAGATTCCAACGCCACGCCACAAGTGAAATTGTTACGCGGCAAACTGGAAGTGACGCTACCTCAGAAAAGCGCAGCAAGGGTTGGGCAACTCCTGAACGATTGGTACAAGGTGCGTGCTAAAGAAGTGTTTGCCAAACGGCTGGATGCCATGCTGGAACAGGCACTTTGGGTGGCTAAACGCCCGCCGTTACGCATCCTCACCATGCACACCCAATGGGGCAGTTGCTCCCCCCAAGGTAGGCTAACGCTTAACCCGCATCTGGTTAAAGCCCCACGCGAGTGCATTGACTACGTGATTCTGCATGAGCTGTGTCATCTTGCCGAGCATAACCACAGCGAACGTTTCTACCGCTTGCTGTCTCAGGTAATGCCTGGCTGGGAAAAGACCAAGCAGCAGCTAGATAACATGGCAAACAAGTTGCTGGTGACAGCTTACGACGGGGAGAGGCTGAATAAGCGGCTATAGGCGCTTCCGGACATCGGCGTATAATGGCCTACAATCAACAACAAGACGGACAAAATGATGTGGAAAGCCATTTTTGCCATTGCCATCGGCGCAGTACTGGGCGCGCTATTACGCTGGCAGTTGGGCGTCAGGCTCAATAGCCTGTTTCCCCTGCTGCCGCCGGGCACACTGGTCGCCAACATGGTCGGGGGTTACATTATCGGCCTTGCCATCGCCTTTTTTGCCCAATCGCCCAACATCGCGCCGGAATGGCGGCTGCTGGTCATCACCGGTTTTTGTGGCGCGCTGACCACGTTTTCCACCTTTTCCGCTGAAACCATGACACTGCTGCAAGCCGGGCGGCTGTGGTGGGCAATGGGGGAAATCGCCGCCCATGTCACCGGTTCGCTCATCATGACATTCGCCGGTTTGGCAACCTGGCAGTTGTTGAGGCAGGCATGAACATGAGGAGGATTATCATGCAAGGCTACCAGCTTACATTCTTTACCCAGCAAGACCGCAAACACGGGCGCGAACCGCTGGCCGAATGGCTGCTGCTGACCGCCCGGCGGATGGGCATCCAGGGCGCAACCATTATCTCGGGCAGCGAAAGCTTCGGGCATGACAGGCGCATCCATTCCGCGCATTTCTTTGAGCTGGCCGACCAGCCGCAGGAAATTGTCATGGCGGTTACGGAGGAAGAAGTTGCGCGACTGTTCGACTTCCTGCAACAGGAAGGCGTGCATATCTTCTACACGAAAACGCCCATTGAGTTTGGGGTCATCGGCGAAGCCTGATGCAACATTATAAGGAGCCTCTATTTTCGGCATCTCAATACCGCCAGAAAGCCGGTAACAACAGCGCAAAAACGGTCAGGTATTCCAGTCGCCCAATGATCATGGCAGCAGACAATAACCAGGTTCCCGCATCACTGACAGGCTGGAAATTACTGCCTACCTCACCGAAACCCGGCCCGAGCACATTGATGCAGGCCGCAACCGCAGTGAATGCTGTCCAGACATCAAGCCCCGTCAGCATGAGCAGCATGGTAAAAACCACGCCGGTTACCGCTGCAAAAAACAGGAAGGCCATGACCGCATTACGCACAGCGCTATCAACCACTGCGCCATTGTAATGAATGGGTATAGCCGCCCTCGGGTGCAGTAGCTGCCGGAGTTGGCGTTGAAACATCTTGAACACCACAATATCGCGGATGATCTTGTTACCACCGGCAGTAGAGCCAGCGCACCCGCCCAGATAAGCGACTGTCACCAGAAACAGATCAGTCCCCGCTGGCCAACTGCTCAGGTCAGCCGCCCCAAAGCCCGTACTGGTAATGAACGAAGCGACATGAAAAAGGGCAAAACTCAGCGCCTCACCCACATCATAACGCCCCATAACAACCAACCAACCAGCCAGAAGCAGCGACAACAGCAGCACTGCCAACAGGAATACACGCGCTTCTTCATTCCGCCAGTAGACACTCAATTTGCCAGTACGCAGGAAGCCAAAATGCAGGGCGAAACTGATCGCGCCCAACAGCATGAACACATTGCTCAACGCCAACAGCAAATGGCTTTGATAAAACCACATACTGCTGTCATGGGTAGAAAAGCCGCCAGTCGATACTGCCGTAAAGCTGTGGGCGACTGCATCATAAAAACTCATGCCTCCCCAGTAAAAAGCCAAGGTGCACAGAACCGTAATCAGCACATATACCAGCCACAAATAATGGGACGTATGGGCAATGCGGGGGGAAAGCTTTTCATCCTTGACCGGCCCCGGTGTTTCCGCCCGCAACAGGCGCATCCCGCCCACATTCAGCATCGGCAGCACCGCCACCACGAAAATCACCACTCCCAACCCCCCCATCCATTGCAGGAACTGGCGGTAAAGCAGGAATGTCGGCGGCATCCCATCCAGCCCTATCAGGATAGTCGCGCCCGTTGTAGTCAGTGCGCTAGTGGACTCAAATACGGCATCGGTAAAGCTGACCCCGAGAATGCGCATGATCGGTATTGCACCCAAAATCCCGCTCACTACCCATGTCAGGGTGGCAAACAACAAGGCATCGCGGTATGAAACCGCCGCCAGGCGTTTTTTGCGGGCCGAGCCAACCAGCAGCAACGGTGCCAGCAGCATGGGAAGGGCGGATTCCAGAAAGGCCGCCATCAACTCATCACCAAATACCCAGCGGGACAACAGGCCGAAACACAGCTGCACCAACCCCATCCACAGCACAGGTACGGACAGCAACAGCAAGGTGTTGGTCAGATTAAGCATAACAACACCCGAATCTCAAACTTGCTCAACCGGCAAGGGGATGAAGCGGTAACCAATGCCCGGCTCAGTCAGGATGTAAGCAGGTGAGTCAGCATCATCCTGAAGCTTCTTGCGTAACTGGCTAACAAAAATGCGTAAGTAATGGGTATCTTCCACATGGGTTTTTCCCCAGATTGCCGACAATAATTGCTGCTGCATAATCAAGCGGCCCGGCTGGCTCGCCAACATCGCCAGCAGGGCAAATTCCTTGCGTGACAAGACCAGCAACTGCCCCTTATGCCAGACCTGATGGTTGGGCAGATCAATGACCAGATCGGGAAAGACCAGCCGGGCAGGTGCTGACGCTTCGGCAGGAAAATCTCCCCGGCCACGCAACAACACCCTGACACGGGCTACCAGCTCGCGGATGCCGAAAGGTTTGCTCAAATAATCGTTGGCCCCACCCTCCAGCAGTTTGACTTTTTCCTCTTCGGCATCCCTGGCGGTCAGCACCAATACAGGCAACTGGCTCCAGCTACGCAGGCCTTGCAACACCGTAAAGCCATCCGCATCCGGCAAGCCCAGATCCAGGATGACCAGATCGGGCTGTTCCCGCGCAATCAGTTCAATTCCCTGCCGGGCAGTTGTTGCCTCCAGATAAGCGAACCCCTCTGCTTGCAGGGAAATACGCATGAAACGCTGGATTTGCACTTCATCATCAATCACCAGGATACGCTGTGTCATGACAGCCCCTCTTCGCGAATGGCAGGCAAACGGATACGCACGCTAAACCCCTCATCGGGTGGTGCGGACGACAGAATGTCAATGTGCCCCTGATGGGCATGGACAATACCGGCAGCGACAGTCAGCCCCAGTCCGGTTCCACCTTCACCACTGTCTCCGTGACGGGTGGAATAAAACGACTCAAACGCTTGCTTGCGCAAATGTTCAGGTATTCCCGGCCCGAGGTCGCTTACATTGATTTCAACCCAGGGCGCGGCAAAGCGCAGACTCACCGTAACACGGCCAGTCGAATACTTCAGGGCATTATCCACCAGGTTATACAGCGCCTGCTCCAACAGGGATTCACGCGCACTGACTTCCGGCAATGAGCGCTCAGATTCCACCCGGATACGCGGATTATCAAACCGCTGCACCACCCGTTGGACGATAGGCAGGAGCGTTTGAACACTGGTGTTGAAATGGATGGCTCCGTGCTGAAGCTTGGTCGCCTGCAACAGGTTCTCGATGTAATGGTGCAAACGGTGACTTTCTTCCAGTGCGCCGGACAGCAGCTCATCCTGTTCCTGCTCCGGCAAGCGCTCACGGTAAGCCTGCAAGGTGCTCAGAGTACCGATAATGGTCGCCAGTGGCGTGCGCAGGTCGTGGGAAACCGACAACAAAATGCTGGAACGTAACTGCGCATGTTGTAGCGCCGTCTGTTGCTTGCGGTACAACGTGGCAAGCTGACTGGTAATCAGGGCAATCACGATGAAAACCAGCATGTTGACCGTATCCTCCAACTCGCGCATATGCAGGGTGTAACGCGGAGCGGTGAAGAAATAGTTGAAGGCCAGCGCACCATACACACCAGCCAGCATAGCCGATGAACGTTGTCCCACGAAGGCAACGACACCTACGCCAAGTTGCAGGATGAGCAACACACCTTGTCGCGGGAGAAACCAGCCATCCAGTGGCAGGGAAACCAGCAGCGTCAGCGACATGATCAGGAAGGCCGCCAGATAATGGTGCTTTTCCAGCGCCTTGAATACTTTTTGCATGGTTCACCATTACCGGTTATCAGCACTCAGGCTATTGGGTAAAGGCGTAAAAATACAATAGTGGTACAGCAGCTATCCGTAAAATCTGCGTAAAATCTTATGCTGGCGCATCTATCCCGCCCATTTCCTGGAGCCGGGACTGCCAAACCTAACCCCTCCGCAATGCCAGCCACTGCAAGGCAATGATCGCCAGCGACGCCTGAATCCTGCCCGCTTGCAGCCATTCCAGCGCAGTCTGGCGCGGCACGATGGAAACGCGGATGTCTTCATGTTCATGCGCCAACCCACGGATGCCTGGCTGCACTGCCGACAAATCCACTGGCGCGTAATACAGGCTGACGATCTCGCTGGAGCCGCCAGCGCTGGGGTAGAAATCCATGATGTGCTCCAGCCCGCCGACCGTGCAACCGGCTTCTTCCATACTCTCGCGGCGGGCAACGTCTTCGCGCGTTTCACCCTCTTCCACGATACCCGCCACAATTTCGATCATCCACGCATCATCCGGGTTGCGCACCGCAGCGCCGGGGCGGAACTGCTCGACCAGCAACAGCGTATCGGCCACCGGGTCGTGCAACAGCACCGCCACCGCATTACCTCGCTCGAAGATTTCCCGCCGAACCGTATCCGACCAGCCGCCGCCAAACAGTTCGTGGCGGAACTCATATTGCTCAATACTGAAAAAGCCCTTCCAGGCCAGATGGCGTTTGCTGATGTCGAATTTCATGTCTGCCCTATTCCTCTGTTTCGGTTGCGCCGCTCAGGTTGCGCAGGAAAGTATGTGCGCCTGACCCGGCTTTCATGCGGTATAGGGTAGCAGGTCGCCCGCCGCTATCCGCACGTTTTTCGCCGCTATCTTCCAGCAATTCAGCCTGTTCGATGCGGCGGCGGAAGGACTTTTTCTGCAACGGCATCCCCAGCAGGATTTCGTGCAGTTGCTGCAATTCCGGCAGGGTGAATTTTTCCGGCAGGGCGTAGGCGGGCACGATGGAATACAACGCCTTTTGCCGCAGCCGTTCGCGGGCGTGCCCGATAATCATGCCGTGGTCGAAAGCCAGCGGCAGCATTTCCAGTTGCTGCATGCTCACCCAACGGGCATCCATGACGGTCGCGATATGCGCCGCGCATTCCTGATGGGCAATCAGCGCCGTGTAACACACTGTCACCGACCAGCTACGCTTGTCGCGGGTGGCATTGCCGAAGGTGTGCAACTGTTCCAGGTAAGGCGGTGTAACCCCGGTCTTTTCGCGCAGCTTGCGCAAGGCGGTATCTTCCAGCGTGGCGTCGTGTTGCAGGTCGACAAAACCACCGGGCAAGCCCCACATCTGCCGGTCAGGGTGGCTGGAACGCTGCACCAGCAGCACTTTCAACTGCTCTGCGTGGTAAGTAAACAGCACCGGGTCCACCGTCACCAGTGGCGCGTCGTATGCCTGTTTGTCGTAGTGTTCCAGAAAGGTTTGTTCGTCGTTGGTTTGCATTATTCCTCCGTTTTTAGGCGATCTCTCGAAAATCCTATCCCCTTTCACTCACTTCGAACTTCCCCCCATCCCCAGCCCTTCCCCCGCAAGGGGGGCAGGGAGCAAGAAGGAAGTGCCTCTTGTTCCTTCCCCCCTTGCGGGGGAAGGTTAGGATGGGGGGGGTTCTTCCTCTCATTCTAAATTATTTTTGTCCTAAAGACACTTTTGTACTTGACGATTTAGTGTCGTTTAGACATTATTATTGATAAGTGACTTATAGACACAAAAAGGAGAACACCATGTTTGGCATCAACTACTACAAAGCAGACGCCTCCACCTACGTGCTCAAGAGCGTGAATGGCACCGTGCGCAAGCAGGGCAAAGGCTTGAGTTTTTTCTACAACGCCGTGAACACCTCGATTGCTGCTGTGCCTGTCAACGTGCAGGAAGCGCCTTTCATCTTCAATCTTCAAACCGCTGATTTCCAAAGCATTACCGTGCAAGGGCAGTTGAGCTATCAGGTCGCTGACCCGGTAAAAATGGCAGAAATGCTCAATTTCACCCTGAAAAAGGACAACAGCGCATGGGCGTCGGAAGACCCGCTCAAGCTGGCTGACCGCGTGATCCGCACGGTTGGCGCTGTCATCCAGAACCGGGTGGAAAATACCCTGCTGCGTGATGCGCTCAGGCTCAGTCAGGAACTGGCGGGCAGCTTGCGCGAACGTTTCCGCACGGATGCTGCCTTCACCGCCATCGGCATTACGCTGCTCGACATCACCATCGGCGCAATCAAACCTACTCCGGAAACGGCGCGGGCACTGGAAGCGGAAGCCCGCGAAGCCATCCTCCAGCAAGCGGATGACGCAGTTTATTCCCGCCGCAAATCCGCCGTCGAACAGGAGCGCATGATCCGCGAAACCGAGTTGCAGACCGAGCTTTCGGTGCAGCAAAAAGAGCAGGAAATCGCCGAATCGCGCATCGCCAACGAGCGCACGTTGCTGCGCGCCACTACCGCAACCGAGCGCGAACGCTTGCAGGCCAGCATCGAAGCCGAAACCCAGCGCACCTCGCTGGTGGAGCTGGAAGTCGCCAACAGCCGCCAGCAATCGGACGCCGAAGCCTACGCCATCGCCGCCCGCATGAATGCTTTCAAGCAATTGCCGGTCGACAACCTCAAGGCGATGGCCATGGCCAACATGCAGCCAGAACAACTGATGGCAATGGCGTTTGAATCGCTGGCACAAAACGCAGGCAAGATCGGCGAATTGAACATCTCCCCCGACCTGTTCGGGCAAGCATTGAAAAAGGCGGTGCGCACATGAAAACCAGCAACAGCCAGTACCGTTTCGTGCTGGTGACGCGCAAGACCCGTTTGCAGGAACTGGTGGAACGCTTCAACACCTGGCCACAGGCGCGTTTCTATCTGGAACACAACGACGCCGATGCGCAGGATTACCTCAACGAACACGACCTCTACCAGCAGCGGCTGCGCGAGGCGGAACGGGTGCTGCGCGCGCTGGGGCGTTTCCAGCAACTGGAACGCAGCCTGCTGCCCAACTACCAGTTTACCTCCAGCGATATCGTGGTGGTGATCGGGCAGGACGGGCTGGTCGCCAACACGCTGAAATACCTGCAAGGCCAGCCGGTCATTGCCATCAACCCCGACCCCGAGCGCTGGGATGGCAAGCTGCTGCCCTTCGTGATCGACGAGTTGCGCGATGTGGTGACGCGCACCCTGACGGGCAAGACCGGCAGCAAAAGCATCACCTTCGCCGAAGCCCGCACCAATGACGGGCAGGTGATGCGGGCGGTCAACGACCTGTTCATCGGCCCCAAAAGCCACACCTCGGCGCGTTACACCCTGAGCTGGAAGGGCAAGCGTGAAACGCAGTCCTCCTCCGGCATCATTGTCTCCACCGGGTTCGGCTCCACCGGCTGGTTCCAGTCAGTGCTGGCAGGCGCAATGGGCGTCACGCGGGCGCAAGGCCACGAACTGAGCCACGGTTTCGACTGGGAGGAAAAACGCCTGCAATTCAGCGTGCGCGAACCGTTCCCCAGCCGTACTACCGGGGTGGAACTGGTATTCGGCGCAATTACACGCCAAGCTCCGCTACGGCTGGAATCGCAAATGCCGGAAAATGGTGTGATATTCTCCGACGGGATTGAGGCCGATTATCTGGGGTTTAATTCCGGGGCGGTGGTGACGGTTGGGGTGGCGGAGATGCAAGGGCAGTTGGTTTGTTGATGATTCCCCCTCCCCTGTAGGAGCTTGCCCTGCAAGCGATTCCCCAATCAATCGCCAGCACGGCTGGCTCCTACAAAGAAAGCTATTGTCTGCCAACGAAACAACGTTAAATTTTTTTCATTAATTATAAGGACTTGCGGCTCTTGATCCTCTACAAATACATGTCATTTGATGCTACTAAGAAGGCTATTGAAACCCCATCTGTGGGCTTTTCTTGTCTAGAAGACTTGAATGATCCGTTTGAATGTACTGCATTTGGGTTCAAGGACGATGAAAATACGATAGTAAATGCCCGAATTGCGACAAATGCTTGTAAAAATAGATTTTCTAGAAAATATGGAGTTCTATCCTTAACAAGACAACCTTTAAACGCTCTGATGTGGTCACACTACGGAGACTCACACCAAGGCATAGTCATCGGCATTGATGTGGATATGGCAGGTTTATCAGACATGGCATCCTGTATTATCCCCAGCCAATATGGAGAGGTCATCTATACTGCAACTAAACCTCATAAGGATATGCCAATTATTTCATCAGAAGAGCTGATGGATATTGGCGACAGTATCAAGTTTGACCCAAACACCTACAACCTCGTAAAAAGAGCCTTTCTCTACAAATCTCTTGAATGGGGGTATGAAGAAGAAGTACGTATTGTCAAGAACATATCAGCTTTACCCTTTAGCTATCACTTCTCAGAAGGAAGACATGATAACTGGAGAAAGATAAATATATCAGGTCGCCCACTGTACCTACTGGATATTCCAGTAGAGGCAATCAAAGAAGTTTATCTTGGAAAAAATATCTACAAAAATATCAGCAGGAGAAACCTGTTCTCGCATGATGAGTATTGTTACCTGCTGCAAAGCTGGAAAGACAAAGGCATAGCACTCATGAGATGCGAGCCAGATATTAACTCCTGGAATTTGATAACTCACATGATTGAAATTTAACTCGAATTCACCTATGCCGCTTTCGCCAATGTGAAGGTGACATGCTGCCCGGCGGACTCCAGCATGTTTATCAAGCGGTCGATAGTACAACGCTCAATTTTCCCCTTGAGCACATCATTTAGACGCGGCTGGGTCGTACCCAGCACTACCGCTGCTTCTTTCTGGGTGTAGCCACTGGCATCAAACCACTTGGTGATCTCCAGCATCAACTCGGAACGTAGCTTGAGGTTGGCGCGGATGATCGGATCAGGCTCAAGCGCGTCCCACACATTGTCGAATGCTTGCATTTTCAGTGTCATGACCCAAGCCTCGCTGCTTCTGCCGCTACATGCCCCGCCAACGTTGTCACGAAAGTCCTCAAGCCGGTCATGGGAGACAACTCGGTAAACTCACCTGAATTCACCGCATTCCGTTCCGCAGCAATAACGGTCGCTGTTGTGTAAAGCCGCTCCTGCACCAAACGCTGGCACAAAAGGTCATACCGATTGAGATATGACGCTCCCTTGAACTCGTCAGATACAGGGAAATGCGGTGATGAATCCCGTACTGGCCTTCTGGATTCGGGGGCATCCTCAACCATCATCAACCACCCAACAAAAGGACGGGGTTGCTTACCAAACGTCTCTTCACGGAATGCGGTCCAAAAATCATGGGCTGTGCCAATAGCCTCCTCAGTCCGGTTATTGAAATTGTTACCAAACGAGGGGCCGATCTGACTTTTCAGTTCAATGGCCGCAATTAATTGCCCCTTGTGGATGACCAACAAATCCCACAACTTCGTTGGGCGGAAGTAACCCGGCAATGTCAGCATCGCCTTGTTCTGGTATATCTCAGCGTGGGCAAGCCCGTTAGCCTTGATGATGTCGATTGCCAAAGCCAAAAAACCATCCATGTTTTTGCCAGCGGTCACACCTGCCCGTTCACCTTGATCGGCCTTGCCCGACTCAATCTGCTTCTGCTTTGCTGCTGCGCGGTTACCCCAAAATGCCTCTACAGCTTCGCGGGCTTTTTGTTCGTAATTGACGAGATCAAGTGCCATTTATTCTCCATTACTTCCAAGGATAGAGCGTTCTTCGTAACTCAGGCCGTAGAGCTTGAACACAGCCTGGTTGCAGGCTTGTATGTCCCGTTTGATAGCCGCTTCAGCCAGCTCCCCGCGTAGCGCTTCAGGGACATCTGCCCAGCGAGGAAGGCGAATCCGGCGGAGGTACTGTGCTTGAAAACGCAGGAAGCCACCCCGCATTTTGGTGGAATAGGTTGCTACAAACAGATGAGTGACAGCGGATAACAACACCGCTTGCAAGGCTCTCAAGTCCCAATCGTCAGATGTGACATAGTAAAGATTGTGATGCGGATACAACTCGCCGCCTTCAAAAACAATATGCGCTTCCCCCTTGATGTCGGGGATCAGGAGCTTTGGCATCGCAGCCAGCAGCGGCGTAATACGGTCAATCGTTCGATACCAATTGGCTGGAGACTTTTGCGCACAGTGACGGGCAGCAACCACGCTTCGGTGAGACTCCAGATAACGGCGCAGGCGCGGATAATCCCTGAGGTCTACCAATCCACCCGACTCAGCAAACGGGTTGATCACACCTTGCCCTTGCCATTTGACCTCGCCTGATACGATGTCCTTTGTCGTCACCAAACGCAATTTCCGGTCTGGTTCAACATCAAGAGCGTTGAAGTTGCCAATGAACACCTTGTCTACACCCGTAGCGACACCAATCCCGACTTTGCAGCCAACCGCTTCCAATAAGGGGAAACACTGCTCCAGACGACGAATGAGCGTCATCTGATCGAACGATTCCAACAGCCACGGCTCAGCACCGTTCGTAACACACGCAAGTTCGCGCACGGTTCCAGACGTTCGCGGCAATACTGGAGCACGGAACAATTTCACCAATGCACTCAGGGCTGCCCGATCAATGGCAGGACAATGAGCAATACGGGTTGCTCCCGGTGTTTCACGACTAATCATCGTGATCGCAGGGTAAGCCGTCACATCAGTGTGAAACGCCTGGGTATCCACCATGTCGACATAGACTTTCAGATGGAACCGCGCTGCCACGAGACTTCGCAGTGGCCCACCATAGCGGTTTTTCATCCAGCGATCCGAACAGATAAACCCCAGAATCCCCCCTTCTGCCAAAACGGCAAGCGACCGCTCAATGAAAGGAATATAGATGTCTGCCCGGTCGTACATCGTCTGATAACGGCAGCGATATTCGGCCAACAGCGAGGATGGAATCAGCTCCTGACGGATATAAGGAGGATTACCCACAACAAAATCAAATTCACCTTCCAACGGTATCAGCAGGAAATCTCCCGATGACAGCCAGCAGCTTGCCAGAGCTTGCGCTGTATTGGCTGCCAGTCCCTGCTGCTTGAGGAAAGTAACGACTGCTGCGTAGGTACTGCGAAAAGTATCGTGGTGTAGTTCAACAGCTTTAATCGCATTACCCAGATCATCCAGTGCAGTACCGTTAGGCTTCGCTGTCCGCCACGCACTCAACAAGCGTTCAATAATCGGCAGCAGGAAATCCCCTCCACCAAACGATGGTTCCAGAATCCGCTTTTGATGCAATGGTTGATCTTCTGTGTAACCTGCCAGATCGAGGATAAAATCAACAACCTCCCTGCGCGTGAAGATTGCCCCCCGTGAATCAGTTCCTATATTCAAAGCGAGATGATCTACCGCAACTCTCACTTTCCGGGATATGCTGTCAGGGGTGGGCAAGCCGAGAGCCATTTGTGTCATTTGCAAGAAATATCCTCTGTGCGCTACTACGACTACGTGATTTACACAGGTTAGCCTAACCTCTACGGCAACTCAAAAGATTACACGCTAACACCTTACTATCCGGCATAATATTTTTAATAAACGGAGAAGATAAAAGCCTGCAACATGATTACTACCAAACAAGCACTGATCGTCCACTTACAACAAGGCAACACCGCCAAATACCTGCACTTCTGGGGTCACATGCCCAAAAGTGAGGCCGTGGACAAAAGCTGCCTGAGCCAGTGGTTTCCCGCCACCTTTGAGCTGGATGACGTCACCTACCCCAGCGCCGAACATTACATGATGGCGCAAAAAGCCCGCCTGTTCGGCGACACGCAGGCACTGAACGCAATCCTGGCCAGCCCTACCCCCGACACCGCCAAAAAGCTGGGGCGGCAGGTGAAAAACTTCGACAACGACCTGTGGAGCCAGCACTGTTTCGACTACGTGGTGCAAGGCAATATCGCCAAATTCGGCCAAAATCCAGAGCTGAAAAACTTTCTGCTCAACACAGGCCATCAGATCCTGGTGGAAGCCAGCCCGCTGGACGCCATCTGGGGAATCGGTCTGGCCGCCGCCCACCCGGACGCCAGCACCCCGCAACGCTGGCAGGGTGAAAACCTGCTCGGCTTTGCGCTGATGGCCGCCCGCGAACACCTGCGCCAAACCAGCCTGCAAAAACACGCCTCCGCCCTGCGCAACTACAACGGCGACATGCAACAACTGGCGGAAGAGCTGGGCGATTTGTTCTACGACTCGCTGGCGGATTTCCTGCACCTGCTCGGCGAAAAAATGCAGCGGGATGCGGAATCGGATGCATGGCGAAAACGCCCGAAACTGGCGGGACATTTGCACGCCTGTTCACAACATCTGCAACAGGCTTCGGCTGAAATTGACAAGGCGTGGAAGATTTCCAAACCACACACCGAGGTTCAACAGTAGTTCTCAGCAGCAGGAAGAATTCTTCAAGCCAGCCACCGGAATACAGCAAGCTTCCGCCTGCTTCGCCACCACTGGCACGCAGCAATCCACTGACGTATCCGCCCGGTCAACGCCAAACTCCTGGATTTCTCCCATCGTCTGGTAATGCTCCCAGGCGATACCGGAGGGGTCGACCGTCCAGTGCTTCTCGCTCATGGCATAGCAGCAAGCGGTTTCGCCCTGATCCAGCACTGCATCGCCTGCCGCCGCTTCCGCCCGCTGTTTCAGCGCCTGCAATTCCGCTGCATCTTCCGCCTGAAAGCCGAAATGGTTGACCCCGAGCGCATGACCACGCGCCGAAATGGCGAAGTTCACCCGTGGGTCATCCAGCATCCACTTGGCGTAATCGCCGCGTTCGACCGTAGGCTCCTGCCCGAACAACTTGCTGTAGAAACCGATGCTGTGGGCAAGATCTTCCACCGACAGATGGACGTGAAAACGTTTCATGAGAATTCCTCCCGTTAATGTTGAAAACCAGCTTCGTACCAGCCACGGCTGCGGTTGACGATGGCGACCACCGACAGCATCACCGGCACTTCCACCAGCACCCCGACCACGGTCGCCAGCGCCGCGCCGGAATCGAAACCGAACAGCACAATCGCAGTAGCGACCGCCAGTTCAAAAAAGTTGCTTGCCCCGATCAGCGCCGAAGGAGCCGCCACGCAATGCGCCACCCCAAACCGCCGGTTCAGCCAGTAGGCCAGCATCGAGTTGAAATACACCTGGATCAGGATCGGGATAGCCAGCAACAGGATAATCAGCGGCTGCGCCAACACCTGTTGCCCCTGAAAACCGAACAGCAGCACCAGCGTCGCCAACAGCGCCAGCAAGGAAAACGGCTGCAAGGTTTGCAACGCCATTTCCAGCCTGCCTGCCGCCAACAACCAGTGGCGCAATAACTGACTGACCACCACCGGGATCACGATGTAGATCACCACCGACAAGAACAGCGTATCCCACGGCACACTGATGGCGGAAATCCCCAGCAGTAACCCCACCAGCGGCGCAAACGCGAAGATCATGATGACATCGTTCAGCGCCACCTGCGATAGGGTGAAATGCGGCTCACCATCCGACAGGTTGCTCCACACAAACACCATTGCAGTACAAGGTGCAGCTGCCAGCAGGATCAGTCCGGCAATGTAACTATCCAGTTGTTGCGCAGGCAGCCAGTCGGCAAACAGTACGCGGATAAACAGCCAGCCCAGCAAAGCCATCGAAAACGGCTTCACCAGCCAGTTGATGAACAGCGTCACGCCAATGCCCTTCCAGTGCTGACTGACTTCATGCAGGGCATGGAAATCGATTTTCAGCAGCATCGGAATAATCATCAGCCAGATCAGTAGCGCCACCGGCAGGTTAACCTGAGCCACTTCCATCTGCCCAATCGCCTGAAAAACCGGGGGAAACAGGCTGCCCAATGCAATGCCCGCCACAATACACAGCAGCACCCACACCGTCAGGTAGCGTTCAAACACACCCATCGGCGCACCCGCAGTACGCTTGGCAGTCACTTCGCATTGGGCACTCATGTCTCAAGCCTCCTCTGCTGCGGCTGACAGGGTGGTGTTGCCAATATCATGCAAATGCTGCTGCAAGGACAACTCATCCAGCGAGTGGATTGGCAGATTGACGAAAATGTCGATGCGGTTGTAAAGCTGGCGATAGGCTTCGCGGAACGCCGCCAGACGGGCGATGTCATCGCCTTCCACTTCCGCCGGGTCGGGTACGCCCCAATGCGCGCTCATTGGCTGCCCTGGCCACACCGGGCACATTTCTGCTGCGGCCTTGTCGCAAACGGTAAATACGAAATCCAGTTTGGGTGCATCAGGCGTGGCGAATTCCGCCCAATCCTTGCTGCGCAGGTCGGCGGTGGCGTAATTCAGACGATTGAGCAGGCTGGTGGTCAGCGGGTTGACTTCGCCGCGCGGATGGCTGCCAGCGCTGTATGCCTTGAACTTGCCGATCCCCAAACGGTTGAGGATGACTTCCGCCATGATGCTGCGCGCGGAGTTGCCGGTACAAAGGAACAGGACGTTGAACATGGGTTATGCCTCACTGTGGTTGACGTAAAGCATAACATATCTGGTAAAACGAATATATGAAATATCAGATATAGGGATTCATAAAAACTTCACATAGCCTGTCGCTTTACCCGCAGCAAACCACATTTTGCCGCACTGCCCCCTTCAAGCGTTGGCTATCAGACTGGAACAGGGTTTCGTTGAAACTGCCCGCCTGCAAGTTTCCCAGCACATCCTGCGCCCACTGCGGCAGCTCAGGATGCAGCCGGTAATACACCCACAGCCCCGACTTGCGATCCAGCAGCAAACCGCTTTCACGCAGGATGGCAAGATGGCGGGAAATCTTCGGTTGCGCCAGTTCCAGCGCCTGGGTGAGTTCACAGACGCACAGTTCCTCCTGCCCTGTCAGCAGCAGCAGGATGCGCAGGCGGGTCTGGTCGGCAAGGGCTTTGGCGAAAGTTTCCAGTTGCATGATGTCTCAGGAATGATGGCAATGCTGCCAATTATAACCCACTCATTCACTGCCTGCCTTTTCTGAAATCAGGTTCACCACAATGTTGGGCAATAAAGGCGCGCGCCTGATCACGCAAAGCCAGCGCCGTTCGCCAGCCATCACCCCCCTGCGCCTGACGAACATCGGTGCTGCTGCTGATGGCTTCGCCCACTGTTACCGTCACCTGCCCGCGATGTGGAAACCAGGAATCGGCACGCAGGATGGAACGGGTTCCACGGACGGCCAGCGGCACCACCGGCACTCCCGCTTGCGCCGCCGTCACGAATGCGCCCAGATGAAATTCCCGCAAACCGGGAATGCGGCTGAAAGTGCCTTCGGCGAAAAACAGCAGGGAACGCCCTTGCTGCACTTTGCCAGTGAGACGTTCGACTTCGCGAGATGCCTGCGCTGGGTCAAAACGTTCCACAAACTCTACCTGCATCCGTTGCAGAAACAGGCGCAGCAAGGGATTCCTCCCCAATTCGATTTTACCGATATAGCCCATATTGCGCGGCACGGCTGCGATCAGCGCCAGCGCATCCACATAGCTGGCGTGGTTGGCGACGTACACGCACGGCTGTTCCGCAGGCAGCAAATTTTCCAGCCCCTGCACCGTCAGGCGCGTACCGCTGGCGAACACCAACAGCTTCAGCAAGGCGCGCGCCACCGTCCAGCGCATTCCAGCAGGCAGCAGTATGACGGGCAGGAATGCCACCACCAGCAACAGGGCGAACAGCGACCAGACATAGGCGGCATAAGCTTGCTCCGTAGCCTTCCGCCACAACCGCCGCCAGCCGGGCAGTACCGAAGCCATCAGCAAACGGGCGAACTGGAAACCCAGCCCGGTACGCTTGCTGCCTACCCGCCCCTGCTCATACAACTCGCGGCAGGCCGAGCGGCGGATTTTGCCGCTGGACGTTTTCAGCACGGTATGCGGCACTACCAGCAACACTTCGTCCGGCGGCATATCGAGCAGCTTGCTGGCGGTGGAAGAGATCTGTTCCTGCAAAGCCTGCCGCGCGGCAGCATCGGTTACAGATGTTTCCACCATTACCACCAGCCGCTCAGTCTGCTGTTGCTGGTCGCGCGCACCGAAAGCAGCCACGCAGCCCTTGCGCACGCCGGGAAGCTTGCCGACCGCCTGCTCCAGTTCGTGCGGATAGATATTGCGCCCGGCACGGATGATGATGTCCTTGCTGCGCCCGGTAATGAAAATATCGCCGCCTGCGATATAGGCCCGGTCGCCGGAACGCCGCCAGTCGCCGTTGAACAGTTCCTGCGTCGCTGCCGGATTACGGTAATAGCCGCTGGTGGATGACGGGCCACGAAATTCCAGATAGCCTTCGCGCCGTTCGGGCAGCTCCCGCCCGTCCTCACCCACGATGCGGACTTCATTTCCCGGCAACGGCTGTCCGCAGTTGACGAAACGCAGTACCTCGCCCCCCTCCCCGTTGGCCGGGACAGCCTTACCGGTGCGGCTGAAGGTTTCACGCTGTACGCAATCGGCCTGCGGCGGCGCATTCAGGTCAGAAAACGCCAGACCCAGGGACACTTCCGCCAGCCCATACACCGGCTGCATGGCTTCAGGGTGGAACCCCAGCGGCTGGAAGCGTTGCGTGAACTGCGCCATGCTGGCCGGGCTGACCTGCTCCGCGCCGTTGAACGCCAGCCGCCAGTGGGCCAGATTCAAACCTTCCATATCTTCAGTGCGAATGCGCTTGCAGCACAGCTCATAACCGAAATTGGGGGAAGCCGACAGCGTGCCGCCGTACTTGTGGATCGCCCACAACCAGCGCTGCGGTTTGGCAAGGAAGGCCAGCGGCGACATCACCACCAGTTCCAGACCGAAATACAGGCTGCCGAACCATGCGCCGATCAGCCCCATGTCGTGATACAGCGGCAGCCAACTGACGAATACGTCGCGGGAAGTCACTTTCACCACTGCGCCCATTGAACGCAGATTGGCCAGCAGGTTGGCGTGCGTCAGCACCACGCCTTTCGGGTTGCCGGTGCTGCCGGAGGTGTATTGCAGGAAAGCGGTATCCGGCCCACTCACGGGCGGCTGGAGGAAAGGAGCAGCATCGCCATTCAGTTCCTGCGCCGTCACAACATTGCGCAGACTCTCCACCCGCGTCTTCAGCAGTGCCGCCACCATTTTAGCTTCCGCAACGGTGATCAGTGTGCTGGCCTCACAGTTTTGCAAAATGCCGGTATGGCGCTGTAAATGTTCTTCCAGTTGCGCCAGCCGTGCAGGCGGATAAATCGGCACCGGGATGGCTCCGGCCATCAGCACGCCCATGAAACTGAGGAAATAGTCGCGCCCGGTCGGCAACATAATGGCGACGGTTTCGCCGGGTATGACACCACGCGCTTGCAGCCCTGCGGCTTTCTGCCGCGCCTCCTGCCAGAGTTGTGCGTAAGTCAGGGTGGCGGCTTCCGCATCATCTTCCAGCACGCGGATGTGCAAGCGCTGGGGGTGCTGGCGTACATGCCATTCGAGCACTTCCAGCAGGGTATTCGCCTGTATCGGCTGTTCAGTGGATTGTTCTGCCGGGGGGCGGCTGACGGTTTCGTGGATGGCTGTTGCGTGCCCACTATTGGCGGTGCGGATGATGCGTAACAGGTCGCGTGGGGTTGCCACTTCGGCGAATGCGCTTTGCGGTAGTGTTGCGTGGAAATGCTGTTCCAGCCGGGCAATCAGTTCGACCCGGCCCAGGCTGTCCAACCCGAGGTCGGCGTCCAGCGCACTGTCCAGTGTTATGGCCGGTGGAGCCTGTTTGGCCGGGCGCAATTCAACCACTACTTGCCTGATTACATCCAGCAACTGCTCCGTGCCATGTTCCTGTTGGCGGGGCGAGGTTTCCATTTGGTGTGCTCACTAACGGTAGCAATCCGTTCATGTTACACCCGCCTGTGTGTCAGGCAACATTAAAAATATTGGGTCAGACCTCCACTTCACGACTATCCTCCTGTAATCTGCAAGTGCGCTTGAATAAATACCATAAGGAGGAATGCAACCATGAGTAACAAACCGTTAACCGTCGACACCCTGCTGGAAATGCTGGAAGACCAGAAAAGAACCATCCGCGCGGCTATCAGGGCAGCCAGGGAAGAAATCCTGGATGCAGCCGAAAAAATCGAAGGCAAAATCGAGGACATCGACACTGACAGCCTCAAAATGAAACTGGTGGTGGCCAAGCTCAAAGCCCAGGAAGAATGGGACGAGTTCGAGGAAAAACTGGGCGAACTCGGCGGCAAGGCAAAGGAAGTCGCCCAGGCGACCGAAGCAGAAGCCAAACAAGCCTGGGACGCAGCCAGGGAACTGACCAACCAGACTGTCGAAAAAGCTTCCGACCTGTTCAAGAAACCCAAGGATTGAGGAACAACGCTAGCTGATGGAGCTGCCTTCCTGTTACCGCAGGGGGCAGCGGCCAACGGGGTTGTCGGCATGGCGAATGATGATGCGGAGTTATAACATCGTATAAATCAGCCCCAAGGCCGCGCACATCGAAATCACATGCATGATGTCGGCCTTGTACTTCCACAGGGCCACGAACGCGCCCACAGCCACAATCAGCGGAAACCACTCGAAACCACCGGCAAATGGCGCTGCCGCCGAACCATGCGGCCAGAAGGTGTGCCACGCAAAAAATGCCGCCAGATTCAGCACCACCCCCACTACCGCAGCCGTAATGCCAGTCAACGGCGCAGTAAAACGCAGCTCGTTACGGGTCGCTTCCACCAGCGGCCCACCCGCCAGCACAAACAGGAACGAAGGCAGGAACGTAAAAAACGTTGCCACTCCTGCCCCCATAAAACCCGCCATGATGGGGTTGGCAGCCACCTCCTTGCTCACGCCGCCCAGATAGCCGACCCAGGTCACCACCATGATCAGCGGCCCCGGCGTGGTTTCACCCAGCGCCAAACCATCCATCATCTGCGGGCCAGTCAGCCAGGCGTAATGTTCCACCCCGCCCTGATACACATACGGCAGCACCGCATACGCCCCGCCAATGGTCAGGAACGCCGCCTTGGTGAAGAACTCGCCCATGTGTTCCAGCGTCTGTTCACCGCTGATGGCAAATATCGCCGCCAGCCAGATCAGCACGAACACCATCAGCGTCAGCAGCAGCTTGCGCAGGGAAAAGCGCGCGTGCGCCGGAGTCGGCGTATCGTCATCGATCACCGCCGGGCCATATGCCTTGCCGGAAGCGCCATGCCCACCACCATTCCTGAATTTGTCCGGCATCAGCTTGCCGCCAATGGCACCCAGCAAGGCCGCCGTCAGCACAATCCACGGGAAACCAACGTCAAATACGAAGATGGCCACAAACGCCAGCGCCGCCATCCCCCACAACACGCTGTTTTGCAGCGCCCGCGAACCGATCTTCCAGGCCGCAAACAGCACAATCGCCACCACTGCCGGTTTGATGCCGTAGAACATGCCTTGCACCAGCGGCACATCCCCCCACGCCAGATACACCCCCGCCAGCAACGACAGCAACAGGAATGCAGGCAGGAAAAACAGCACACCTGCAATCACGCCCCCCACCACGCCATGCAGCAGCCAGTTCAGGTAGACCGCCAGTTGGGTCGCTTCCGGCCCCGGCAGCAACATGCAGTAATTGAGCGCGTGCAGGAAACGCTGTTCGGAAATCCAGCGGCGCTTTTCCACCAGCTCCTGATGCATCATGGCGATCTGCCCGGCAGGGCCGCCAAAGCTGATGAAACCCAGTTTCAGCCAGTAAAAAAAGGTTTCACCAAGGCTGGGAGACGCTGGCGGCTGGCGGTTTTCTGGATTGTTTTCCATCGGGAATTCCTGTTGGCGGCAAAGGGAATGTATTCTCAAGCGCATGGTGTCACCTTCCGGACGGCTGTGGCAAGATCAGGGCTTTTACAATGCGGTTAAACAATGGACATTTCGCCAAGCTTCATTCTGATCAGCGCCCTGGCCAGTTTCACAGCCTGTTTCTTCTCATCGCTGGCGGGTGGCGGCGCGGGGCTGATTTTATTGCCGATCCTGATCATTTCCGGCTTGCCATTCATCAATGCACTGGCTTCGCACAAGCTGGCGGTCGGTTTCATCGGCGTTGGCAGCACGCTGCGTTATGCCCGTGCAAAGCTGATCGACTGGAAGGTTTTCTGGTGGAATGCGTTGCTCGGCGCGCCCTTCGTGGTAGCGGGTACGCTGTTCGCCAGCGCCCTCGACCAGAACCTGATGCTGTTGCTGGCGGGTGTGTTCATCCTGCTGATGGCGGGCATTTCCTGGGTGAAAAAATCCAGCGGCATACATCACACCCCGGTCACCGGCAGAAAGCAGGTGATCATCGGCAGCCTGTTACTGCTGCCGATTGCGTTCTATTCGGGGTGGATTTCGGTCGCCAGCGGGGTGTTCACCACCATGCTGTATATCTACCTGCTGCGTTACGACCAGTTGCACGCCACCGCCATGACGCTGGCCGCCAACGGGCTGGTGTGGAATGCCATCGGCGCGCTGGCGCATCTGACGCTGGGGCATATTTACTGGGAAATTGCGCCAGGGCTGGTGATCGGCGCGGTGACTGGCTCCTACCTTGGTGCATCACTGGGAATCAGGCAGGGCAACAAGTTCCTCAAGCACATATTCCTGCTGTCGGCGGTGATTTCCGGCGTCATCCTGGTCTACAAGGCGTGGTAAAAACCATGATGCCGCAATCTTGAAAGGTGGCGTTCTGCCTGATCGGGAGGTTCAGCCTTCAGTTGCCTGATTTTTACCAGATTATCCAGTTTTTCCAATGTCATCGTCTGAGCCTTTTATCCAGAGTTTGGGCTGTGCCAGAACTCGGGTGATGAATGCGTTATTGCCGTGCAGTTTATCGCGGATTTGTTGGGCGGTGTAAATGGTCGGGTTAATCGGTCTGCCCACGGTGGGTTCTGCTTCAATCAGGGCGGTCATGAGGGTGGCGTAGGGCAAAGTGTCACTGATCACCATCAGGTCGATGTCGCTGCTGGCGGTGTCTTGTTCTTTGGCGACTGAGCCGTAGATGAAGGCTTGGTCGATTTGCGCATCCAGCGGTAGCAGGGCGGCTTTGATCACGTCGGCAATGCCAAAGGTTTTGCGGGTGATGCCAAGCAGTTCGCTGTAAATGGGGCAGTCCGGGTTGGCTTGGTAGTGGTTCTGGTTGCCAATGCGTTTGATGGTGAGCAAGCCAGCGGCGGTCATCCGCTCCAGTTCACGCTTGACCGTACCTTTGCCGATATTTGCCAGCCGCACGATTTCATTCAGGTAAAAGCTCTGATCCGGCTTGCCAAAGAGCGTGGCTAATACACGCTGCTGGGTTTTGGTGAACAAGGCATCGGCGATGCTGGTGGTATTCATGATATTCATCCGAGAAAGTCCCTTAATGGGTACTATAGGTCTTGAATTGGGACTTTTCAATGGGAGTGTAGCGCAATGATACCTACCGAAAAACAATCATTCGTGATTTGCGAATAGCGAATGGTAGCTGGAGGGTAAAATCAGCCGTGCGCTACCTCATTCAACGCTTCGGTAATCACTTCGTCGCTGACACCGTGGCGTTTCAGGCTGGAGAGCAAAGCGGTAACGGTGTCATTGTCCAACCGTTCAAGATCACGCCGCAAACCTTGCCCTACATACGCTTTCAGTAAGCCTTGATAGCCGGTGAAACCCATCAGCGGGGCGATGCGCTTGAGGTCGTCAACCACATCAATGGGCATCCGTAGCGTGATGGTGGTCATGGGGCGGTCTTTGCTGAGGCGGGTTTTCAGTTGTTCAATTTTCATAGTTGATTCTGATTGGGGATGGGGTGTATACGGTATTTATAGTTTGTTGTATTTATCTTGTAAATACGCGATGAAGCAACTCTGGGAAAATGATCGCCATGCAGCCGTATTTTGTTTTTGCAGGCACATTGCGCTAAGCTGAGTTCAACAGGAGTCAGGCAAGACTCCAGAGCAGGAGTTCCCATGAGACACACCATCGAAATTGATTGCCCACCCGAATTACTGATCGGGTTACATTTGAATGCAGAGCGGTTTGCTGACTACCTGAAGCGGCAAGCTGCGATCAGTTTGTTCAAGGAGGGGCGGGTCAGTTCCGGTACGGCTGCCAGTTGGCTGGGTGTACCGCGTGTCATGTTCCTGCAAATGGCATGGGATGCAGGGGCGGTGTTACTGGAGGATTCCAGTGATGACCTGATGCGGGAAACCAGCCTGTTATGAGTATCGTCTTTTGTAATACCACGCCATTCATCGCACTTGCCAGCATCAACCGAGTGGACTTGTTGCCTAAATGCTTTGGCAATATCCATGTTGTCACTGAAGTTATTGAGGAATGCGCAGTAGGTGGCCGAGTACAAGTGCCGGATTTATATTCGCTGAATTGGGTCATTCCTATCGTTTCAGAGCCTGTCGTGCATACCGGGATTTTATTGGAACTGGATAAGGGTGAAAAACACACCATTGATATGGCAAAGCGAAGTCAAGCTGAATGGGTCATCATTGATGAGAAAATCGGGCGCAATCTTGCCGAATACCTTGGTTTGCGCGTAACTGGCACATTGGGCATTCTGTTGAAAGCCAAACAGCAAGGCTGGATTGATTCCTTTTTGGATGCCGTCAGCGTTATGCAACAGCACGGTATCCGCTATCACCCTGACTTGGTATTGAAATTGGCGCGTAGTGTCAATGAGTAAAGCTTGTAGGATGACGCGGATCATCATCTTGAAAGGCAGAACTATACTCTGCAAAAATAATTATTTTCTTTGCAATGAATTAAGCTGATGTTTTACAAGACTATTCAAAAGATCCGGCCATTTTAGATGTCGTTCATTAAATACATCATCAACAACTTTAGTTAAAGTTAACGGCATTGCCCTTCCTACTATATCTTCATATGCTGAAATCAAAATATCTCCAAGCTTTTTAAATTCCGACAATTCAACAACCATAACTTTATCAGATGGATTTGCTGTTTTTGTTGCGCTAACTAATGGACCAACAAATAGTGGAATCTTTTCATTAACTTGATAATGATCATCAACCCATTGCATATGATCGGACAATTGACCTACATCTTCTTTCTTGTATGATGCTTCTTTTTCAGTTTTCGCCTCAATAACTAAAGCCACATTAGCGTTTATCCATAAAACATCCGGCCCAGTACCATGTTCATTGTCTGGTCGAGTAGAGTCAAGACCCAAATATTGACCAAGACATCTCAATGCTTCTTCTGTTTGTTTAAATGTCCCAGCACCATTCAACACTCCTAAATCTTGGTAGAATGTTTTTGGAACAGAAATTGAAGATCCTTTACCAATCAAAAAACCATTAGAAACGTTTTCAATCTGTTCCGGCACGGAATTTTCTAATTGGCTAATTTCATCATAAATATGCTTTGGAATATTCCTTGAGTTTCCATGTGCTCTTTTATAAAAACAAACTGCGTTTGAAGCATCTCCAGATAATTCAAAGCAATAACCAATCCATAAGGCATACCAAGAACCTAATCCAACACTATAAGCAAACGTATCGTTTAATTTCTTCTCTAATATCTTGATTGCCTCTACGTAATCTCTATTCCAGTACTTTTTGATGAAATTACTTTCCGCAATAGCCATATTTTTTAATTCATCGTCTGACGCTTTAATTTCTTCTATTTCACAATCATCCATGAATTGCTCATATGCGCCAATCCACTCTTCTTTACGATTGAGACAAGAATCTGCCACAGATACAATATCATTTGGTGAATCAAAACTTTCAGAAACGTGCAGTCCTAATTTAATTTGCTTTTGCACAAAAGCAGGCAAATAAGCTTGATTTTTTGGTGTCAGCAGCCACTTAACATACTCATCTCCCAAAATCAATACAACACCATGATCACTCATGCCCCGTGATATTCTTCCCAAGCTTTGTACAATTCTACAGGCTAATGTGGAACGCAGTATATTAGAAAGTCTTAGTGACTCCCATAGGTACTTATCAGAGAGTCCTGTTCCGGTTGGCAGTCCATCCATAATAAGATGACGGCATGTATCACCTGGAAGATCTATTCCATCATAGCGTGCTGCAAGAATTAATTTATCAGGACTGATACTGGCTTTAAAATTTCTTAAATCAGCAACAATATTATCCTTTTCAGGAATCTTACCAATATCTTCCCACTTTTTAGCCAGAAAATAATTGGGTGCCAATATAAGTGTTTTTCGATTCTTAATGAAATTCTTACTTATCTCATAATCATTTACAACTCCATAAACTTGTTGAGGAAAAACAATTAATCTTTCACATTGTCCTGCTGGAGTGTCAGGCTCCACGACATAATCAAGCTCTCTACCAAAAGTTCTAATAAATGAATCAGAACTTAGCATTGTAGCACTCAGATATACTCTTCTGATTCCTTTCTGAAAATATGGAAGACTCATAATTGGAATGACTGGCGGAATAATTTGAATACTTTTCCCTGAAATAAAATATGCACATAAATCAAGATGATCTTTCATGTGCATCCATGCAAACATCGTATTTTTATTATTGCTAACTCCTGCATCTATCAATAACCTTGTAATTTCAGAAATATTGCGCATAATTTCAAAAGGTGGAGCAAGCTCTACTTTATTATGCTCACCAGATAGCAATCCATCAAAAGTACCTGACTTACCTATAGATTGATAATAGGGTCTTAGTATATTCAATAATGAAGAAAACAAATTTTCATTATCGTTGCGATTCAATGCCAATGAAAAATGATCCTTTATCATTCCTTCGGCGGTATGGGCATCATCAAAAATTAAGGCTGAAATCTCTTCATCTCTAAATTTTGATTTCCCATTGAATAATGCTTGATATGTTGTAAGACAAACAGCCTCCCCCTTATGAAACAAATCATTGCTGAATTCTCCACCATAATAGGTAGTTACTTTTATTCCATACCCATCCGCTTTTTCTCTGGTTTGTTCAATGAGCTGGATTGATGCACATGCATACATTACCTTGCCTTTTGTTTCATTAACCAGTGATTGTGCAACTAATAAGCCTATTAATGTTTTACCAGCACCAGTATTTAAAACTATAGCAACATCTTCGTTATTTCGATGCTCATGCCAATCACGCAAAGCATCCCCTTGACCAAGCCAGAGATCATTAATGCCAGCATCTCTAATTTTTGACTTATTTTTTTGAAAAATCTCAATTGGGTCTATCAACCCGCTCTCTTTTTTCTTTGCTTTAATTTTACTAAAATCAAACGCCATCAGTAAATCCTCTTATGTTTTTCCTTGAAAAGACCAAGACAAGAATGATTGCTTGTTTCTTTCGGCTTTTTTCATAAAAATGCTAATCTCACTTTCCAGTCGCTCAATTGAATCTAGTTTCTCTTGAGCCAAAGCAACTATTTCTTTTTGCTCTTGAACAGAAGGAAGCGGGAACTCAATAGCTTGGACTCTTGTTTTATTTAACGCTTTTTGGTTATTTCCCGATCCGCGCCTTCTAGTAATTTCATATTGCTGCATCAAATAAAAATACAGATATTCCGAAGACATCTCATCAACACATTTCACAATAGCTGCTGTATTCTGATTATGAGCAGCATGTATATCCAGTATCGCAGCTTGTCCTCTGGTCTTTCCTTCGCCAATCATGCCGAGCATTACCGTGCCCGGCGGGTGTAATTCTGCAGACGTATTTTTTAATCCATCGTCTGTAATCGTTTCTTTTGTTTTTTTGATACGACAAAATGCCACTTCACCACTACTAACCCAATTAATGCCACCATCCCAATATTTAAGCTCTTTCCTGCTTGGTGTCGCACCAACATACACATCAAAGACTTGACCGATAGCCACCCATTGCCACGTATCAGGTAAAATAATATCTGGAACTTCTTCTAATGGTTCTGGCTCCTTATATTTCCCTTTTGCTTTCTTCTGCTTCTCCACCAAAACCCTGTTTAATAACTCTGAAGCTGGCTCAAGTTTATCCTTATTCTCCTCCCGCCACTCCTTCGTCAACTCCCCCGTAACCGCAGCCTTCAACACCGACTGCCGATACTGCTTAAGCAACCGCTGAGTTTTCTTCAACTCATCAACACCCGCATCAATATGAGAAAAAAGCTCCTCAATCTTGGCAACAATCCGTTTTTGGTCGTTAACTGTTGGCGGTAAAGGAATGCAATGTGAAGAAAACTGTTCAAACTTGACTCGCGGTCTGTCGCCAGAATTCAAACTGGTTGCATAACGGACAAAACTGGATGAATTCAAAAAATATTGCAGGTATTTGTTATCAAGCTCTTCCGTTTCAGGAAAAACAATAAATTCCGCAGAACATAAACCTTCAAACGTTGGCTGAAAAACCTTGTTCAAATAAGGTCGCAATCTGCCATAAAGCACATCACCGGGCTGGAAATGTACAGCAGAGCTTTTCATTGAACTGGCAGGTACAGAACCTAACAGACGCATAGTTTGTGCTTCAATATGATCCATTCCCAAAAATGGCAAGTCAGGCTTTTCTGCTGGTGATACTCGTGGTCTTGTTGGTTGGACAATTTCACCAATAGGTTTAAATGTCCACCCTTCCGGCAATTCCCTTTGTGCCATTTCACTCATGCAATCAAATATCCGTTCAGTTCGTTAATGATGGGTTGCAGGTCTTTGCCAAACAACTGCCGCGCTTTCAGCAAGCCGCCGTCCTGATTAAACGGCGTGTAGTCGAAGTCGTCCACGGTCATTTCGGCATTGCTGGCAATCTGGTCTTTGATCTTGCCCAGCCACGCGAGTTGTTCCGGCGCGAAGTCACGCGGTTGTTGCGCCAGCCAGTTGGCAAAGCGGGTTTCGACCAGTTCGGTGAAGGGTTCGAGTACGTCACTCAGCCCGGTGGAGAAGCGGATCAGGCTGATGATGTTGGTCAGCAGTTCACGCGGCGGCACGCCCTTGACGCGGTTGTGTTCGAGTTGCGCGTAAGCCTTCCACACCTCCAGCGGCGCGAGGTGGTACGGCGGCTGTTCGATGGCTTCCGCCAGTGCCTCAATGCGCTCATAACTGAGGTGGCGTTGCTGATAGGGCTGCTGGTAAATAAGCTGGAGTGCGTCGAGTTCGTCCTGATGGTCGCGGATGAATTGCTGCCAGTGGCAGATCAAAAGCTGTGCCTTTTCCGCGTCATACCCCGCACTCAGCAGCGCGTCGGCACTGTCGTCAATCAGTTGGTCGGTGTCGCGGCGCAGGCTTTCCAGCAATTCGCGCAAGTCGGGGTTGTGGAACGGCTTCACCAGCGTATCCGCCACCGGTTTGAAGGCTTGCTGGATGGCAGCCTCACTCGGCTGTTCCGCCCCCGTCGCCTGTTGCGCCGCCCGCAGCAGCACCTCGTCATCGGTGGCACGGATCAATTCCCCCGCCAGCAACGCCAACGGCTGCCCCGCGAGTTCCGCCACCCGCTGACGTTGCGCCGCATTCAGACGCAAATCCAGCCGGATCAAACGGTTGCCCAAGGTGCGCAAACTGTCGGTATGGCGGTCGCCCCGCGCAATCTGTTCCAGCAACTTGGCGGTGGAAACGTTCGGTTTGCGTTCCAGCGAACGGGTTTCGGTCTTGTCGGTTTCAGTCACGCCCACGCAATCGACCAGCACGAAGCGGCTTTTGCCCGGTGCATCCGGCGTGACCTTGTGCAACTCGTCGGCACTGATCACCCGCGTGCCACGCCCCTTCATCTGTTCGTAATACGCCTGACTTTTCACGTCACGCATGAACACCACGCATTCCAGCGGCTTGATGTCCGTCCCGGTGGCGATCATATCCACGGTCACGGCAACGCGGTAATGCGGGTCGGTGCGGAACGCCTTGATAGCATTTTCAGCCTCGCTCTTGCCGAGTTTGTAGGTGATTTTCCTGCAAAACGCATTGCCCTCGGCGAAGGCTTCGCGCATGGCATCCACAATCCGGTCGGCGTGGTCATCATCCTTGGCGAACACCAGCGTTTTCGGCACCCATTCCATTTTGCCGCCCTGCCAACGGCGTTCGGGGAAGCATTCGCGCAAACAGCGATCCCGGAACGCCTCCACCACGGTGCGTATCTGGTTGGGCGCAAGCACACTGCGGTCAAGTTTCGGTGCTGCCCATTGCTCATCCTCGTCCAGCACTTCCAGCCGCTGCTCACGGGTCAGGCGGTCACGCACCTGCACCGCCGTGCCCGCCTCAATCAGCCCACCCTGCTCGGTCTTTTCGGTGCGGATGCGGTAAATGTCATAGCCGACATTCACCTTATCCAGCACCGCAGCGGTATGGGTGTATTCCGACACCAGATTCTGCCCGAAAAAGCCGATGGTCTTTTTGGTCGGTGTCGCCGTCAACCCGATCAGGAACGCATCGAAATAATCCAGCACCTGCCGCCACAGGTTGTAGATCGAACGGTGGCATTCGTCGATGATAATCACGTCAAAGGCTTCGATGGGGATGGTGGGGTTGTAGTGGACTTGATGAAGAAAATCCTCCCCCAACCCCTCCTTTTGCAAAGGAGGGGAGCCACGCCGCGTCTTCGTTCGACTGTACGAAGCACTGTCCAGCTTCCCCCTTTGCAAAAGGGGGACTGAGGGGGATTTCTCTTCCTCCACCTCAAACCCCGACTGCTCATCCGCCGCCTCATCCAGCTCGCTGCCCGTCAATTGCGCATACAACCGCTGGATGGTGGAAATGGTCACTTTGGTAGCATCCGCAATCCCCGCCCGCCCCAGAATATTGACGTTGTAATGCTGGGTAAACTTGCGCCCGTCATGCGGAATCACGAACTGCTCAAACTCATCCTTGGCATTGGTGGCAAGGTTGCCGCGATCCACCAGAAACAGTACCCGCCTGACCTTGGCGAATTTCGCCAGCCGATACACTTGCGTCACCGCCGTATAGGTCTTGCCCGAACCTGTCGCCATTTGCAGCAAAGCGCGGGGCTTACCTTGGTGCAGGCTGTGTTCGATGCCGGTAATCGCGTCAATCTGACAAGTGCGGAGGAAGAACCCCTCACCCCCCAGCCCCCTCTCCCTCAAGGGGCGAGGGGGAGCAAGAAGCTCTTCTCTTAGCCCCTCTCCCCTTGAGGGAGAGGGGTTGGGGTGAGGGGTAGAGGCGGTAGCCTCCAAAGGCGGCAGCCTTTGCAACCTTGCCCGCAAGCTATCGCCATCCTCCAACCAGCGTTTCAACGTTTCCGGCTGATGGAAATGGAACACATAGCGCGAACGCGGCGACGGGTCACGTTCATCCCGAAAACGGATTTCATGGTTGGTAGCTTCATACAAGAATGGCAAAGGCTGTTGCGCCCCCACCCAACGCTCGACGTATTTGACGTTGGCAGCCGCATAACGCGCCGACTGTTCCGCCACTCCGCCCAGTTCCGTGCCTTCGCGCTTGGCTTCGATAATCCCGCAGGCTTTGCCTTCCACAAACAGCATGTAATCGGCAGGGCCAGAAGCGGTATCCATTTCCCGCACTGCCACGCCCAATCCAGCGAACAGGTTGAGGCGTTTTTTGTCCTGAATCACCCAGCCAGCGGCTTGCAGCTTGGCATCGATGTCAAGACGGGTCAGGGTTTCGGGTTTGGCGGTTTGTGTAGCCAGCGTAGTCATCCCCAATAGACAAATATGTTCTGGCGGAAATTATCGCGGTTAATCGTACAAACAACAAGGGAATCTATTTTTAAAGAGGGCGTATGCAATACGCCCCTACGCAAATCATCCCCTGTAGGGGCGTATTGCATACGCCCTCTTCCGCCTACAACCCCGTATCAATCAATAGGGTTTCAACTGCCCGGAACTCTTCCAGTGCCGCTTCCAGTTGCTCGACAATCTCCGCCGCCAACACCTCTGGCGGTGGCAAGCTATCGGTGTCTTCCAGCGATTCATCTTTCAACCAGAAAATATCCAGGTTGGTTTTGTCACGCGCCAACAATTCGGCATAAGTGAAGGACTTCCAGCGTTCTGTTGCCGTAGAAACCTGCCGCTGGCTACGGTCATCAGCGCGGAAACAGGTGATGAATTCGGCGAAATCGCTTTTCGTCAGCCGGTTTTGCTTGAGGGTTTTATGCACGTTGGTACGGTAGTCGTAGACCCAAAGCTGCTTGGTCCACGCGGTTTTGGAAGCCGGTTTGGCATCAAAGAAAATCACATTGGCTTTCACGCCTTGCGCATAAAAGATACCTGTCGGCAAACGCAACAGCGTGTGCAGGTCGCAACGTTCCATCAGGGTTTTGCGCACGGTTTCACCCGCACCGCCTTCAAATAATACGTTATCCGGTACGACCACCGCCGCCTTGCCGCCGATCTTGAGCATATTAGCGATGTGTTGCACGAAATTGAGCTGTTTGTTGGAGGTGGTTGCCCAGAAATCTTCGCGCTCAATGGTGAGCTTTTCCTGTTCCTTTTTGCCGCTTTTTTCATTGATGACGGTGATGGAGCTTTTCTTGCCGAACGGTGGGTTTGCCAGCACCATGTCTACACGCTCATCACCGACTTCTTTCGCCAACGCATCGTTGGATGCAATCGGGCATTCGTCACCGCCAATGCCGTGCAAATACAGGTTCATCGCACACAGGCGCACCACGCTGTCCACAATGTCGTTACCACGCAAAGCGTTTTCCTTGAGATGGCGTTGTTCCTTGCGTGAAGTGGCGCTTTTCGCCATGTAATCGTGTGCTGCCAGCAGGAAACCACCCGTGCCGCAAGCCGGGTCAGCCACGGTATCGGTGGGTTTGGGTTGCATCACCTCGACAATGGCTTCGATCAGCGGGCGTGGGGTGAAGTATTGGCCTGCGCCGCCTTTCACATCCTGCGCGTTGCGTTCCAGCAGACCTTCGTAGATTTCGCCTTTCACGTCGGCGGGCAGGCTTGACCATTGTTCCTTGTCGATCAGCTTGATCAGGCGTTCCAGCTTGGCGGGATCCTGAATCTTGTTTTGCGCCTTGCGAAAGATCGTGCCCAGCATGCCGCCGCGTTTGCCCAAGGCTTCCAGCGTGTGGCGGTATTGCAGTTCGAGGTCATCCCCATCCAGCTTCACCAGCCTAGGCCAGGCGTACAGGGCGGGAACTGCGCATTCCTGTCCCGCTTGGGCACGTTCTTCCGCCATTTTCAGGAAGATCAGGTAGGTGATCTGTTCGACGTAATCCCCGTAACCTACACCGTCATCACGCAGGACGTGGGCATAGTTCCAGACACGGTTAACAATTTCGGATGCGCTCAATGTGGTCATTCCCTGGTTGGCTGGGGCTACCTTGTAACAAACTTCCCCGTGAAAAGAAACGGCTGCCGCCCAATCACGCCTCCTCCCCTTCCGCCAGCCCATATTTCTTCAGCTTGCGCCACAGCGACACGCGGTCGATGCCAAGAATCTGCGCCGCTTTGGTACGGTTGCCATCGCTGCGCTCCAGCACATAGCGGATGTAATCTTCCTCGCGCTGTGCCAGTGTCGGCAGATTGCCTGATTCCTCCGGCATGGCGTGGATGCCATGTTCTGCCAGTGCCATCGGTAGTTCCGCCACTGTCAGCGTTTTGCCACGCGCCAGCGCCACACCGCGCTCAATCAGGTTTTCCAGCTCACGCACATTGCCGGGGTAGTGGTAACCCATCAGCAGCGACACGGCGGCAGGGTCGATATTGTCCACCTCCCGCCCCATACGCAGCGCATGTTTGCGCAGGAAATAGAAGGCCAGCAGCGGAATGTCTTCGTGCCGTTCCGCCAGCGGTGGCAAGTGCAGGCCGATCACATCCAGGCGGAAATACAAATCCTGACGGAAGCGCCCGGCAGCGACTTCAGCGCGCAAATCGCGGTGGGTGGCGGTAATCAGGCGCACATCGACCGGCACGGCGGATTGCGCACCCAGCCGTTGCACTTCGCGTTCCTGCACGACCCGCAACAGCTTGACCTGCATGGTCAGCGACATTTCGCCGATTTCATCAAGGAACAGCGTGCCGCCGTTGGCTGCCTCGATCAGGCCAGCGCGGGAATCGGTCGCGCCGGTATATGCGCCCTTTTCATGCCCGAACAGTTCGTTGGCGAGCAAATCTTCCTGCAAGGAACCGCAATTGACACCGATGAATGCACCCTTGCTGCGCCTGCTATGGGCGTGGATGTAACGCGCCAGCAGCTCCTTGCCAGTGCCGCTTTCACCGCTGATCAGCACGGTGGTGCTGGTTTCGGCCACTTGCCGGGCAGTCGCCAGCAGGCGGTTCATGGCCGGGTTTTGCGTCACCAGCCCGGTGTCGGTGTGCAAGCCACTGCTGACCTGTTGCCGCAGGCTGCGGTTTTCGCGCTTGAGTTGCACCAGTTCCAGCGCTTTGGCGACGATGCTGCGCACTTCATCCAGCCGGAAAGGTTTGGCGACGTAATGGAAAGCGCCCGCCTTCATCGCTTCCACTGCGGAATCGAGTGTGCCGTGGGCAGTAATCAGCACTACCGGAATATCGGGGTCAATTTCCAGCGCACGTTTGAGGATAGCCATGCCGTCGACCCGCTCCATGCGCAAATCGGTCAGCACCAGCTCGAAAGCCTGCTGCTGCAAGGCTTCCAGCCCGCCTGTGCCGCTTTCACGGGTGGTGACGTCGTAGCCATTCTTGCGCAAGGCGTAGGCAAGGTTTTTGACCGCTACCGGCTCGTCGTCAACGATCAGGATACGTGGGTTCATGGCTGCGTTCCTTTGCATGGCAGGCGCACGACTACGCGCGTTCCCTGCCCCGGCTGGCTGGCGATGGCGATGCAGCCGTCGTGTTCCTGCACGATTTCCTGCACGATATACAGCCCAAGCCCCATGCCGTGGCCGGGTTCGCGGGTGGTGTAGAACGGTTCGAATACACGCGGCAAGGTGTCGGGCGCAATGCCGGGGCCGTTGTCTTCGATGATGATTTCGGTCATGGGTTGCTGCTTGTGCAAATGGCAGCCGAGTTCACCAACCACGATAGCGCCGGGCGGGAACGGGGAACCGGACAAACTGCACTGACGCGCGCTGACCCGGATAGTGAGGTTTTCGCCGCTACCGGCTGCGTTACGCAACAGGTTGATGAATACCTGTTGCAGGCGTTGCGAATCGGCTTGCACGCTTAAATCCACTGGCATCAGGTTTTCCACTGCTGTACCGGTTTTGCGCAGTTGCCCGCGTAACAGCAACAGGGTGCGTTCCATCAGGTCGGCAAGATTGATGGCTTCCAGCTGTGGTTCACGGCGGCGGCCAAAATCCAGCAAGGCGTCAACGATGCGGCGCGCGCGTTCGGTTTCGCTGTCGATGGTTCCAGCCCAGTCCAGCAGGGTTGCCCGGTCGGCAGTGTCGAGTTCTTCCACCAGCAACTGGCAGGAGGAGGAAATGTTGGAAAGCGGGTTATTGAGTTCGTGCGCCACGCCGGACACCAGCACCCCCAGCGCAGCCAGTTTTTCCGACTGGATCAGGCGGCGGCGGCGGGCTTCGAGTTCGTCCAGCATCCGGTTGAAAGCGGTGCGCAGTGCAATCAGTTCAGCATTGCGTGACCTCATTTCCAGCCGGTCGAAACGCCCCTCAATGATCGGGTTGAGGTCATCAATCAGGCGTTTCATCGGCGCAACCACGGAACTGGCCAGCAAATGCCCAACAATCAGCAGCAGCACGGTCAGGATCGTTACCCCCAGCACTTGTGCCCATTTGGCGTCGGCAATGGCTTGTTGCAGCGACTGGCGCTCATTCATGAACAAGCCTTCGACGATTTGCGAAACCAGATGCCCCTGGTCGCGAATGCTGGTTTCCAGCGTACTGTTGGCCGGTGCCTGCAAGGTATAGCTGGCAAGCTGGCGGCGGTAATCCTGCAAAGCGCTTTGCAGGCGCTGGAGTTGCAGGGGTTCACCCACCGCCGCCAATGCTTCCGGGGCATCTTGCAGCAAACCCAGTGCTTTTTCCGCCAGCTTGTCGGCTTCCAGGCCAGCAGTTTGATCGCCATACAGGAACAGGTTTTTTTCCTCGCGCCGCATGTCCTGCACGGTGGATTCCAGACTGGTCACAGCCATGCCCTGTTGCACCCGGTTTTCCAGAAACAGCAGGTCGACAAAGGAAAATGTCGCCAGCACCGCCATCAGCCCGGCGAAGGCGATGAAAGCATGGGTGATTTTGCGGTGGAGACTGGTCATGTAGGGCTATTTCAGCTTGCAACATTGCGTTTCATTTTGTAACACCTTGTCGATCTGGACGCAATCCCTGTTAAAACAAGCAGTTGGCCATCAGCGGTAAAAAAGCATTGCAAACTGTAACACCAGCACTATGAGCACAGCTTGCCACCGACAAAATAAGATGTTTAAAAACAATCATCTAAAGCAAAAATACTGTTTGGCACAGGCATTGCAAAAGCATGATCAACATTATTTGCATAAATCTGGAGACCTATCATGCGACATTTACCCAAAGCCCTGAAAACCATTCTCAACGCGCTGGCGATGCAGTATGAAGCCGACTATTTGAGCGATGACGATAAAAAAGCCAACCTGCACCGGGTTCTCAGCGAAATCGAGCAGGAGAAAAAGCAGGAACGCACTTCTACCGCTACCGAATCTGTTCCGCACAACGCCGCTTTACATGCAAAATAAGAGAATCCCATGCTAACTACTGCCCAACCCATTCCGGCTTTCTGGAGCTGGTTGCTCCCTTTTTTAAACTGGCTTCCCAGCATCAATGGACGTGACCTGCGCGCCGACCTGATCGCCGGTCTGACCGGTGCCATCGTGGTACTGCCGCAAGGCGTCGCCTTCGCCACGATCGCGGGGATGCCACCGCAATACGGCCTGTACGCAGGCATGGTTCCCGCCATCATCGCTGCGCTGTTCGGTTCCTCGCGCCATCTGGTTTCAGGGCCGACGACTGCCGCTTCGGTGGTGCTGTTTTCTGCCTTGTCGATCCATGCCACGCCGGGTAGCGCCGATTATGTCACGCTGGCGCTGACCCTGACTTTCATGGTTGGCGTATTTGAACTGGCGCTGGGGCTAGCGCGAATGGGTGCACTGGTCAATTTCATTTCCCACTCCGTCGTGGTCGGCTTTACCGCAGGCGCAGCTATTCTGATTGCTGCCAAGCAGTTGAAACATTTCTTCGGCGTGGAGATGGAAAACGATGGTCACCTGACCGACATCCTGATCCGTTTCTGGCAGCATGTGGATGGCGTCAACCCGTATGCGGCGCTGATCGCAGTCGTTACCCTGGTTTCCGGCATGGCTGCCAAAAAATGGTTGAATCGCTTCCCTTACATGGTCATCGCCATTGTGGTCGGCAGCTTGCTGAGCGTGGCGCTAAATGCATGGCTGGGAACGGATATGACCCACATTGCTACGGTTGGCGCACTACCGGATACCTTCCCACCATTATCTGCACCCGTGCTGACGCTGGAAAACATCAAGGATCTGGCTCCGGCAGCGCTGGCTGTCACCCTGTTTGCGCTGACCGAAGCGGTTTCCATCGGGCGGGCCATGGCGGCGCGTGGCGGTTACAGCATCAATGGCAATCAGGAATTCATTGGCCAGGGCTTATCGAATCTGGCGGGCGCATTCTTTTCCGGTTACGTTTCCACCGGTTCCTTCAACCGTACCGGCGTGAATTACGAGTCTGGCGCACGCACGCCAATGGCGGCGGTGTTTGCTGGCCTGCTGCTGATGTTCGTGGTGGTGCTGGTTGCACCACTGGCGGCCTACCTGCCCAAGGCCGGGATGGCAGGCGTGCTGTTCCTGGTCGCCTGGGGCTTGATTGACTGGCATGAAATCAGGGAAATCGTGACGTTTTCCAAACGTGAATCCGTGGTGCTGGCGGTGACCTTTTTCGGCGCGCTGTTCCTGGATCTGGAATTTGCCATCTTCGCCGGGGTCATGCTGTCACTGGTGCTGTATCTGGAAAAGGCTTCCAAACCGCGCATTGTGACCCGCACGCCGGACATTAACCTGCCCAACCGTTCCTTCTCCAGCGAACCGCACTTGCCACAATGCCCACAACTGCGTTTCCTGCGTATTGACGGCTCACTATTCTTCGGTTCAGTCAGCCATCTGGAAGAGAAGTTTGGCAAAATCCGCACGGAATCGCCGGAACAGAAACACCTGGCCATCATCTGTGACGGCATAAATTTCGCCGACCTGCAAGGTAGCCATGCGTTGTACAAGGAAGCCAAAATCCGCCAGCACACCATGGGCGGTAACCTCTACCTGATCAACGTCAAGGAAGGCTTATGGGATGCGCTGGAAGCCTGTGCATGCTTCGACAAGGAAGGCGCGCGCAACGTGTTCCAGTCCAAAGCGGCAGCAATCCACGCCATTTACCAGAAACTTGACAAAACGCAATGTGAGGGCTGTACTGCCCGTATTTTCAAGGAATGTGACAGCAAAGCTCACTGACCAACCCATGGGAGTCGAACACGGTATGGCAGACAGGCCGAAAAACCTGAGCGCGCTGGAAGCGCTGGAACGTCTGTGCGAGGGCAACCAGCGTTTCATCAAGAACATCAGTCAGCTGGATACCTCGCTGCATCAGCGGGGCAGCCTGCTTGCCGGGCAAAACCCTTTCGCCATCATTCTGGGGTGTTCCGACTCCAGGGTACCGGCGGAACTGGTGTTTGATCAGGGTTTCGGCTCACTGTTTGTCATCCGGGTGGCGGGCAATATCGTTGCCCCTTCCCAGGTTGGCAGTGTGGAATTCGCCGCTACCCAGTTCAACACCCGGCTGGTGGTAGTCATGGGACACACCCAGTGCGGTGCCGTGCGCGCCACACTGGATGCCTTGCGCAACAACTCGCAAAGCCCCTCCCGTGGGCAGCGTTCCATCGTGGAACGTATCGCCCCGGCAGTTGCGCAACTGATGGAAACGCCGCTGCGCGACCAGCCTGATGAGCTGGTCAAACATGCGGTGCGTGCCAATATCCGCGCCGCTGTCAGCCATCTGCGCCATGGTTCCGAAATTCTGGAACAACAGGTTGCAGAGGAAGGTTTGCTGATCGTCGGCGCGGAATATTCGCTGGAAACGGGTCTGGTCGAATTCTTCGACGTGCCGACCTAGAGCTGGCTATTCACCCAGCGGGTGATGTCCGCAGCCCCCATGGCACCGGAAATACGCCCAATCTCCTTGCCGCCCCGGAACAGCGCCATGGTTGGAATGCTGCGGATGCCGTATTGCGCCCCGATCATCTGATGATCCTCGGTATTCAGCTTGGCGAAACGCACCCGTGGCTCCATTTGCGCGGCAGCCTGCGCGAATGCCGGAGCCATCGTACGGCACGGCCCGCACCACGGAGCCCAGAAATCCACCAGCACGGGAATGTCGTTACGGCTGATATGTTTGGTGAAATTTGCCCCGCTCAACTCTGCCGGATGACCATTGAACAAAGGGCTGCTGCATTTGCCACACTTGGGGTTGTCGCCGGTACGGTCGGCAGGAATACGGTTGGTAACGCCGCAGGAAGGGCATACCAGATTGATCGGGTTACTCATGTGCTGTCCTCAAAGCTGTCATTTGTTCCCCCCAATATGGGTCTTTCCAGCACGGTTTAAAGTTTTTTCATAGACATACTGCTATGATTCGCGCCCATTATTGATCTTACTGGAGCTTTTCATGTTGATGCCCCTGCTCGCCATTATTGCCGGGTTCGCCCTGCTGGTCTGGAGTGCCGACCGGTTTGTGGAAGGAGCCGCCGCCAGTGCCAAACATTTCGGCATGTCACCACTACTGATCGGTATGTTGATCGTCGGTTTCGGTACTTCCCTGCCGGAAATGGTAGTGTCGGCAATTGCTGCGCATCAGGGCAATCCAGGGCTGGCGTTGGGCAATGCGTATGGTTCCAACATCACCAATGTGGCATTGATTCTTGGCCTGACGGCGCTGATCGCACCGATTGCCGTGCACTCCGGCGTGGTGCGCAAGGAACTGCCCCTGCTGGCTGGCATTGGCCTGTTTTCCGGCTGGCAATTATGGGATGGCGAATTGAGCCGCACCGACGCCATTGTGCTGGTAATGGGCTTTTTTGCGCTGGTCGGCTGGTCAATTTTTACCGCCATCCGCAACCGTAACGACGCACTCGGTACGGAAATTGACGACGAACTGATTGAACACCCCATGCCATTGAAACGGGCGATGTTCTGGACAGGCGTCGGGCTGGTGCTGCTGGTCATCAGTTCACGGATTCTGGTATGGGGCGCAGTCAGTATTGCGCATGAACTGGGCGTCAGCGACCTGATCATCGGCCTGACCATCGTAGCACTGGGCACTTCCCTGCCAGAACTGGCGGCTTCCATCATTGCTGCCCGCAAGGGGGAACATGACATCGCACTGGGTAACGTACTGGGTTCCAATATGTTCAACCTGCTGGCAGTGGTGGGTATCGCGGGCGTAATTCATCCGCTGGAAGTCAGCCTGGAAATTCTCACCCGCGACTGGCCGGTGATGATGGGGCTGACGCTGGCCTTGTTCGTGATGGCTTACGGCTTCCGAGGGGAAGGCAGAATCAATCGGCTGGAAGGCGGTTTTCTGCTGTGCAGCTATCTTGCCTACACGGGCTGGCTTGCCTACAGCGTAATGGTTTAGCTATAGAACCTCGGGAAGTCAGCAGGATACAGATACGTTTTGATACCTGCCATCCAATACCTTGATTTGTTAGTGTTGCTTGTAAACTACAACTACTCAATAACAAAAACAACACTAACCCTCGCAAGCTTAGGCTACCAGTTCCCCTGTGTAGCCTTTTTTTTGCTGAAATTTTAGCAGATCTCGAAAATCATCCATTAATTGCAGGGAAATAAAAGCCAGGTACTTATTACAGCTAAAACTAGGGCTAGCATCAGGTCTTCAGTACTTTCATTCAGCAACGTGACCTGTTACTTTTATAGGCCACACTCAACACACTACTCAATGAAAAAAATTCTGGGACCCTCACACAACTGAAAGGCTGTCTGATATTTTAGACGGCCTTTTTATTGTCACCAAGGTTACGCAATGCTGTTACTGACGAAAGCGCTTGATATTACAGTAAGATAGAAGCGCTTAAGTTAATTACACACTACATTACTTAATAAATAAAAATTCATATCCCTCGCACAAGCTACTCACAATGGCTACCAGCTCCCTCTGCGTAGCCTGTTTTTTTCCGCACGCCAACCTCTCGTGCAATTTGCAGTCAAAACAGAATATTTGCAGGCTAATTCCCGTACCCAGCCAAGTTACCAAATAACGTTACTTTTTTTAGTATAGATCATTTTGATAGGATCGGTTGGAAAGTAAACAATAAGGTTCAACAATAGACCAACCAACCTGGGGATAAATAATGAAAACCAATAAGTCTTTCAGCCTGCTACACGCCATGCTTGGGGCTATTGCACTGACTGTGGCTGCATCCTCCGCCTTTGCCGAAGCAAGCCTGGAATACAAACTGACGCTGGCTGAAGATGGCCAGACTTATCAGGTCTGGATGAAGCCTTCCAGCACGCCAAAGCCCGACATCAGCCTGACCGGGCAGGTCACCATCAAGGCTCCCCATGCTGCTGGATTCAAGGTTACCAACCTGAAAAGCGCCATTGAAGGCAGCAACTGGGTAGAAGCCTCACGTGTCGACTCACCGACAGAAGCAACCGGCAGTGACTACATTTCTTTCTCATTCGTTGGCTTGCAAGGCACCAGTGCGCGCAATTACGCCTGGAGCAAAGACAGGGAACAGGTCGTCTTCAGCTTTGAAAATGAAGATGGCTGCATTGATGACGTTTCACTGATGGCTGACGATGATGCGTTCAATGTGTTGTCCAACTCAGCCAATACCAACCCAGGCAACCAGTTCACCAACCTGGGCTGGGGTGCCGTCAGTGAGAACCATTACAAAGGCATCTACGGCGATGCCATTTCCTGCAAAAAATAAAAGTGCTCCAGTGACAGCCGCCTGATTGTCAGACAGTCGTCACAATCTCGCTATCAATTATTATAAAAACCATGCAAGAGAGTCCAACATGCAATCCAGAACACTCCGAAAATACCTTGGCCTGAGCGCTTCGGTACTGTTGCTTGCAGGCAATAGCGCCTGGGCAGCCCAAACCCTGGAATACTCCATCCGCTGGGACACCAAAGATGACAGGTACCACGTTTTTATGAAACCTACTGTCACACCTTCGCCCAAAGACATGAGTTTGACGGGGCAAATCACCATTCGCGTCCCCCATGCCACCGGGGCGGATGCATTTGTTGTGGACGACCCTAGAAGTGTGGTTGCCAATACCAGTTGGTCAAATAATTCTCGCGTTGATGCGCCAGAGGAGGACACCTCGGTTGACTACATTTCATTCAGCCTTTCTGTTATTCAGTCCTCTGCCTTTGCCTGGCAAGCCGGTGAAGAAAAAGAGGTATTAAACTTCCGCAACAGCGCCACTTGTATCGGGCCTGTCAGCCTGATCAATAACGATACTGACCCATTCAATGCACCATTGCTGACAGGTGGACAAAACTCCGCCCATACCAACCCTGGCAACCAGTTCACCAATCTGGGCTGGGGAGGCTCTACTGAAAACAACTACCTGGATAACTATGGAGCCAATAGCGCCAACTGTGAAGACAGTCTGGATAGCGATGGTGATGGCCTGAAAAACGGTGACGAAAATGCGCTGGGGCTTGATCCACTCAAGGCAGACACTGATGGTGACGGCGTGGGCGATCAGGCCGAAGTAGGCGCAAACCCTGCCAGCCCGACCGATACTGACGCAGACGGTACGCCGGACGCCCTGGATACCGACGATGACGGGGACGGCAAACCTTCCAAAGATGAAAGCAACGACCCGAATGGGGACGGCAGTCCGGCTGACGCAGTTGATACCGACGGCGATAGCATTCCGGATTACCTGGACGCAGACAACAGTGACGGCCCCATGGCTGACCCCGATGGCGATGGCCTGACCAACGCAGAAGAAGTAACCAACGGCACGGATCCAGCCAAGGCCGATACTGACGGTGACGGCATTCCGGATAGCGTGGAAGTCAATACCAGCCATACCGATCCCACCAAGGCGGATAGCGATGGTGATGGCGTGGGCGATCAGGCCGAAGTGGGCGCAAACCCTGCCAGCCCGACCGATACTGACGCAGACGGCACGCCGGACGCCCTGGATACCGACGATGACGGGGACGGCAAACCTTCCAAAGATGAAAGCAACGACCCGAACGGGGACGGCAGTCCGGCTGACGCAGTTGATACCGACGGCGATAGCATTCCGGATTACCTGGACGCAGACAACAGCGACGGCCCCATGGCTGACCCCGATGGCGATGGCCTGACCAACGCAGAAGAGGCTACCAACGGCACAGATCCAGCCAAGGCCGATACTGACGGGGACGGCATTCCGGATGGCGTGGAAGTCAATACCAGCCATACCGATCCCACCAAGGCGGATAGCGATGGTGATGGCGTGGGCGATCAGGCCGAAGTGGGCGCAAACCCTGCCAGCCCGACCGATACTGACGCGGACGGCACGCCGGATGCCCTGGATACCGACGATGACGGGGACGGCAAACCTTCCAAAAATGAGGGTAATGATCCAAACGGTGATGGTAGCCCGGCTGATGCCACTGACATTGACGAGGACGGAATCCCTGATTACCTGGATACCACCATCAACGGCATCAAGTTGCAGCTCAAGCTCATGCTGCAAGGCGCTTACAACAGCACTACCCAACTGATGCAGGATGACCTGCGCGGCAAGGGTCTGATTCCGCAGGTTCAGCCTTACAACAGGGGACTCTACCAATACGAAGGGACAGAGGCCACAACATCCGCCCTGCTTGCCACAACCGATAACAACGCCCCGGTTGACTGGGTGCTGGTTGAATTACGTGATTCAACCAGCCCGACCACTATCAAGGCGCGACTGGCTGCGCTGGTGCAACGTGATGGTGACGTGATGGACGCTGCCACAGGCAGTACCACCCTTCAGGTGCCAAAGATGATAAGTGGTGACTACTACGTAGCCATTCATCACCGTAACCATTTGGGTGTAGTGACAGCGAGCGCCGTTAGCCTGAACCCCAGTACTGCGACACTGGTTGATTTTACCAGGACCAGCACGGCTGTATGGGGAAGCGAGGCACGGATAATGTCTGGTGGGAACGCGATGTTGTGGGCGGGTAACGCCAACCTTGACACGCGCATCATTGCCAACGGCCCATCCAATGATACGGGGGTAATCATGGGTAGCTTACTGATGGATCCTGCCAACCTGTCCGTTAGTTCCAACTACCAGCTGGCTGGCTATCAGGATACCGACATCAACATGGACGGCCTTTCCATCTTTGCTGGCCCATCCAATGATGTAAACCTGCTGTTGGGTAACATATTGTTACATCCAGGCAACAATACATTTAGTGCAAATTACATCATCAGCCGCCAAATGCCTTGATGATGTTCACTATCGGGGCGTTGCCATGCGGCAGCCCCGATCCTGGATTCATCTGGCTGGCGAATAGAAAAACAAACAACTCTCCCGTTCCCAAATTAATAAATCAAGTTAACAGCAGGGGCATTTTATCGTGACTAATTCATTACCATCCCGATACATAGGCAGGAGTCAGATGTCGCTATGGCATTCGTTGCTGCTATTGTTCACTACCCTCCTCTTCCCTATGCTGGCTTTTGCGCAAGCACCGAATATCCTGTTTGCACCCGATCCGGTCAACTTTGGCTCCATCCCCAAGGGTGGCAGCAGTGCAGCATCGGCTGTTGTCATCAACTACAATCCTCCTCCCGCCATGATTACCACGGCTTACAGCCACTCCTGCGCTGTCACCAGCAGCGGGGGAGTGAAATGCTGGGGTTTCGATGACCAGGGGCAATTGGGCAACGGTGCGACCACCGGCTACCAATACACCCCCACCGATGTCGTTGGCATTACCGACGCGGTTGCCGTATCGGCATCTTATTACCACACTTGCGCCCTGCTCAGTACCGGCGGGGTCAAGTGCTGGGGGATGGATAATGTTGGGCAACTAGGGAATGGCGCTACCGCAGGAACACAGTATGCGCCTACGGATGTCGTCGGTTTGACCGATGCCGTCGCCATTACTGCTGCCCATTCCCATACTTGCGCAGTTACCCGCAACGGCTCGGTCAAATGCTGGGGGTATGATGCGGAAGGGCAACTGGGCAACGGCTCTGAAACCACCACCTTCCAGGAATCCCCCGTCACTGTTACTGGCATCACCGATGCCGTTGACATCGCGGCGGCCCAATACCAAACCTGCGCCGTCACCCGCAGCGGCAAAGTCAAATGCTGGGGCGGTGATAGCCAAGGACAACTGGGCAATGGTGACACTACAACCACCACCCAATATTCACCCATCGAGGTGACTGGCGTCACTGATGCGATTGCCGTCACTGCGGGCTTTTACAATACCTGTATTATTACCCGGACTGGCGGCGTCAAGTGCTGGGGTCTGGATGATCAGGGGCAAATCGGCAATGGCGCTACCACTACAGGCTATCAATATGCGCCCGTTGATGTTCCGGGAGTCACCGATGTGGTGGACATTACTTCCGCCCTATACCATACGTGTGCAATCACCCGTAGTGGAGCCACCAAATGCTGGGGCCTGGACGACCAAGGGCAATTAGGGAACGGCCCGACAACAACGGCTTACCAGTTCTCCCCCGTGGATGTCCCCGGTGCGGCGGATGCTGTCGCCATCAGTGCCGCCCAATACAACACCTGCGTAGTCACCAGCAGCGGCGGCGTCAAATGTTGGGGATTGGATAATGTCGGGCAACTGGGGAATGGCTCCACCACCACTGATACCCGTTATGACCCTGTAGACACCACCATTAGCAGTGTGATGCAGCCATCCGTGGTAGACCCCCTGATCCTCGGCAGTTCCCCGCTTTCCATCACGGGAACCAATGCTGCTTCCTTCAGCATCACCAATACCACCTGTACTGACGCGCTTACCCTGAACGCCAATGAGTTCTGTACGGTGGACATGCAATTCAGCGACACCGTATTCGGCGTCAGGTCAGCCAGCCTGGAAGTCGCCAGCAACGATCCTGACAACAATCCTGCCAGTACAGCACTGAGCGGCGAAGTCAGTACTGCGCCAGGCCGTGTCACCAACGGCCTTAACCTCTGGTTGAAAGCCGATGCAGGCACTAGCACGGTAACGGATGGTGAACAACTGACCGGGTGGAAAGACTCCTCCAGCAACCACCGCGACCATACCCAGACCAACACCACCTACCAGCCGGTTTTCAAAGCCGATGGCGGTTTCAATTACAACCCGGCTGTTACCTTTGACGGTGCGGATACGATGATTACCGATGCGTTTGCCTCCGGTAAGGAAGCCGTGCATGTATTTGCCATGTCCAAGGTCGGCGATAATGGCTGGCGCTCAATTTATGGCTTCAGCCGTGACATGACCCATGTGCAATGGCTGAACAACCTGCCTTCTGCCTATCTGGCAGGCAACCGTGACTATAACGGTGTTGCCCAGACTGCGGGACAAGGTATTACCTCCTTCCTGCTGCCCAAGGATACTTCCCAGCAGGCTTTCATCTGGAACGGCATCAGTTCCAACACCACGATTCCCGCAGGCAACAAAGCTTATACCTACAACGCAGGCAAAATGGGCGTAGGCTCTGACGTATCGACAGATGGCCTTTCCTTGAGCGAAAACTACCTCGGTGATATTCAGGAAGTCATTGTCTACAAAACCGGCACACCCACCACTGATGGCGGCACAATGGCGGCGACGGATGTGCAACAAATCGAGACTTACCTCGCCATCAAATACGGTGTCACCCTGGCGCACAACTATCTGGATGGCTCGGGTGCAACCGTGTATGACATCGCCACCTATCCGAACAACATCGCCGGTATTGCCCGCGATGATGCCCAAAGCCTGAACCAGAAGCAGTCCAAATCCGTCAACAGCGGCTTCCAGCCTGCCATCGGTCTGGGTGAAATTGCGGCCAGCAATGCCGCCAACCCCAACACTTTCGCCAACGACGCAAGCTACCTGACCTGGGGCAGTGACGACGGTTCAACGGGTTACGGCACGGAATACACGCCCAACAGCTACATCCCAGCCACTGGCTACTACCGCATGAACCGCGTGTGGAAAGTGGCAGAAAGCGGCACGATTGGGGAAGTCAAAGTGCTGGCAGCGGGCGCGAAACACCTGCTGGTCAGCAATGACCCGACTTTCGCGACTGGCGTGACTGAAATTGCCACCAGCAATGGTGTTGCCACCGTAGACTTGGCCAACGGTCAATACTTCACCTTTGGCGCGGAACTGACTGCCCCCGGTGGAGTGGCGGATGGCTTGGGCCTGTGGCTGAAAGCCGATGCAGGCACATCCACTACCACCGATAATGCAGATGTCACCACTTGGGCTGACAGCAGCCCAGCACGCAATGACGTTAGCCAGACGGTTGCCGCCCGCCAGCCAAACTACATCGGCAATGCGTTCAACTTCAACCCGGCTCTGGAGTTTGCTGGTGCGCAGGCATTGAGCAACACCACCGGCAACAAAACCCTGCCCAACGAAACCGATCCAGTGACGATGCTGGCGGTTTCTACCAACACTGGCAGTGGCGACTGGCGCGGGCTGATAAACTGCTCTGGCCCGGTTAACTACCCGTTCCTGGCCTGGTATCTCAACAAGCCCAACCTGTACATTGATGGTACCGGCTCCGTGCATAACCTGTTTGACACCGATGTGGATGCCTCCACCATCCCGGTTGCCATGCACGCCCGCACCAACAATGCCACCCCTCAAAACTCACGTCTGGGTTACAACGGCCTGGCTAACCAGAAGAGCTTCACCTCGGCGGATGGCGAGTTCCCTGCTTCCAGCATCAATAACCTGTTGACCATCGGTGCGGAAACGGATGCGGCTGGCTACCCATTGAATGGTCGTTACCCTGAAGCCATCGTCTATAACCGTGACCTCAGCGACGCGGAAATGATGCAGGTAAACACTTACCTCGCCATCAAGTACGGCATTACCATGAGCGAGGACTACATCGCAGCGGACGGCACGACCAAGGTGTGGGACAAAACCGCCAGCACCGCCTACCACAACAACGTAGCCGGTATTGCCCGTGACGATGTTTCTGCCCTCAACCAGAAGCAGTCCAGATCGGTCAATGCGGGTACACAGTTAACCGTAGGTCTGGGTGCAATTGCTGCCACCAACGCCGACAATGCCAACACCTTCGCCAACAACGCCAGTTATCTGGTGTGGGGCGACAACGGCCTCGACGACAGCGTGCTGGTGGATATGAATGTCAGCCAGTGCGCGCCTCCCGGCGTCACTGAAAAGCGTGTCCAGCGTATCTGGAAAGTGCAGGAAACCAGCGACGTTGGCACAGTCCAGTTGCAGGTGGATTCCCTGCCGTTCAACACCAGCTACCAGATTTTCATGCTGGTATCTGACGATGCCGACTTCACCACCTACGAATCCGTGCCAGTCACGGCTACCGTGGATGGCAAGTTCCTGACCTCTTACAACTTCCCGGCCAACAGCGCGAAGTACATCACCTTTGCGGGCAATACTTCCCTGCCTGCCAATATCTGTACCGGCGGCAACAAGAGCATCGACTGGTTTACGGAAGGCTGGGACTGGGGTACGAACAGCAAGACCATCACCAAAGGCGACCAGACCTTTACCTTTACCATTGATGCAGCAGGCGATGACATCTGGTACGGCAAAGCGGGCAACCTCGGTCTGCAACAGGTGGACTATTACCCCGTCCAATACTGGAAGAGCATCTGGATTCCACGCTGGTCAACGTCTGCGCAAGGCGCACAACCCGTCACCTTCAAAATGGCGATGGACAAACCAGCGATGGGCGTCAGCATGGAAGTGTGCGATGTGGACTACTACGTCAACCAGGACCATCTAAAAATCACCGGCAAGCTGGGCGGCACGACCGTTTCCCCCAAACTGTCACTGGCGAAAACCCCCTACTACACCCAGTGGGCGGCAACCACGCCCGCGATTGACGAAGCCAAAGGCGGCACACTGCACTGGGATTGCCTGAATCCTGGGCGCGTGTTCATCAACTTCGACCGCCCGGTAGACACCGTGCAGATCGACTACACCCTGATCAACACCTACAACATTTCCCACATGTTCAACGACATTCAGGTGAAAGGGGTTGATGTGCAATGCCAGACCGCACCACCGCCGCCAACCCCGGACAATGTTTACATCCGTAAACTGGTATCCGGCGGCAGCAACTTTGCGGGCGACGACGTGACCTTCAAGTTCGAGCTGGAAAACCTGAGTTGCGGCGCAAAAACCGTCAACTTCAGCGACACCCTGCCCGCAGGCTTGAAGTGGGCGGATGACTCGCTGGCAACTGCGCTGACCCTTGCAGATACCAATGAGTACAAGGACAGTCAGAACTTCAGCACCACTGTTACCCTGCCACCCGGCAAGTCCTACCTGATGCTGGACGCCACCGCCGCAGCGGAAGGCACCTTCCAGAATCAGGCGGGCTTCACCGTCAATGGCAACAGCTACCTGTCAGATGACCCGGCACAGGCGGGTGGAGCTGACCCGACACCGGTGGTGATCAGTGCGCAACCTTACCCGACTGCCAATGTTGCGGTTTCCATGACAGCGGACAAGGCGACCGTGCCACAAAACAGCGCCTTCACCTACACCGTCACTTTCACCAACAATGAAAGCACCCCGGTCAAGGTGAACTTCCGTACCGCGCCATGGGCAGGCTCCAGCTTTGTGACCGGTACGTTGAGCAACGCCAATGGCGGTACTGTCATCGGCGACTACGCGGCGGAAAGCAACCTGCAAATCGTGGGCATGACCCTGCCGGTCGGCACTTCGACCCTGACCATCCAGGCCAACAGCAATGACCTTGCGATTGATACCGAGATGACAACAGCGGCGGAAGTCACTCCGGATGACAGCCCCACAACCTTCATGCCGAAACCATTGAAATCCAACGACACCACGGTAACGGTCAAGGAGCTCGTTGATGGCGATACCGACAGCGACGGCCTGCTCGACAGTCAGGAAGCCGCCCTGGGCACCGATCCAACCAAGATCGATACCGATGATGACGGCAAGAATGACGCAGCGGAAGTCGGCGCTGATCTGGGCAACCCGGTGGACATCGATGGAGATGGCAAGATCGACGCGATTGAATCCGCCACCCTGGATAGCGACAACGACGGCGTGGTCGACGAGCTTGATGCGGATGACGCTTCCGCCGACAACGACTCCGACAGCGACGGCCTGACCAACGCACAGGAAAAAGCCCTCGGCACTGACCCGCTCAAGGCTGACACCGATGCCGACGGCAAGGACGACGCAGCAGAAGTCGGCGCAGACCCCGTCAACCCGGTTGACGCTGACGGCGATGGCAAAATCGACGCACTCGAATCCCGCCTCATCGATAGCGACAACGACGGCGTAGTCGATGAACTCGACGCCGATGACGCTTCCACTGACAACGATTCCGACAGCGACGGCCTGACCAATGCGCAGGAAAAAGCCCTCGGCACTGACCCGCTCAAGGCTGACACCGATGGTGATGGCAAGGACGACACAGCGGAAGTCGGCGTTGACCCCACCAACCCGGTTGACACCGACGCCGACGGCAAAATCGACGCACTCGAATCCAGCCTCATCGATAGCGACAACGACGGCGTAGTCGATGAACTCGATGCGGATGACGCTTCTGCCGACAACGATTCCGACAGCGACGGCCTGACCAACGCGCAGGAAAAAACCCTAGGCACTGACCCGCTCAAGGCTGACACCGATGGCGACGGCGAAAACGACATGGCCGAAGTTGGCACTGTCGCTTCCCCGCTCGACACCGACGGCGACGGCAAGATCGATGCGCTCGAATCCAGCACCGCTGACGCCGACAACGACGGTGTGGTGGATGAATTCGACGCCGATGATGCAGACCCCAGCAACGACACGGATGGTGACGGCCTGACCAACGCCCAGGAAAAAACCCTGGGTACTGATCCGCGCGCCACCGACACTGATGGCGACGGCAAACTGGATGCGGCGGAAGTCGGCGCTGACCCTGCCAACCCGGTCGACACCGACGGCGATGGCAAGATCGACGCACTCGAATCCAGCAGCGCTGACGCCGATAACGACGGTGTAGCTGACGAACTCGACGCTGACGATGTTGACCCCAACAACGACAGTGACGGCGATGGCGCAGGCAACTCTGAGGAAAAAACCGCAGGCACTGACCCGCTTGACCCCGCCAGTACGCCTGCTGCGACAGACACCGACAACGACGGCCTGACCGATGCAGAGGAAGACACCCTGGGTACAGACAAAACCCTGGCTGACACCGATGGTGACGGCAAGGATGACGCAGCGGAAGTCGGCGCAAATACCAGCAGCCCGGTTGACACCGACGGCGACAGCAAGATCGACGCACTCGAATCCAGCACCACTGACGCCGACAACGACGGCGTAGTCGATGAACTCGACGCCGATGACACCTCTGCCAACAACGATTCCGACAACGACGGCCTGACCAATGCGCAGGAACAAACCTTAGGCACTGACCCGCTCAAAGCCGACACCGACAATGACGGTGAAAGCGACAACGCAGAAGCTGGTGCCAACCTTGCCAGCCCGCTCGACACCGATGGCGACAGCAAAATCGATGCGCTCGAATCCAGCACCGCTGACGCTGACAACGACGGCGTAGTCGACGAACTCGACGCCGATGACACCAGCGGCTCCAACGACACGGACAGCGACGGCCTGAGCAATGCGGCAGAACAAACCGCAGGCACTGACCCGTTGCAAGCCGACAGCGACAACGACGGCAAAAACGACAGTGCAGAAGTCGGCGCAGACCCTTCCAACCCGGTTGACACCGACGGCGACGGCAAGATTGATGCGCTCGAATCCAGCACCCTCGACGCCGACAACGACGGTGTAGTCGATGAACTCGACGCAGACGACGCCTCTGCCGACAATGACTCCGACAACGACGGCCTGACCAACACAGAGGAAAAGGCTATCGGCACTGACCCGCTGCAAGCCGATACTGACGCCGATGGCAAGAACGATGCCGCCGAAGTTGGCGCAGACCCGGCTAACCCGCTCGACACCGACGGTGACGGCAAGATCGACGCAGTGGAGTCCGCCATCCTCGATACCGATAGTGACGGCACTATGGACGAGCTTGACGCTGACCTGCCTGACGCCGATGGCGACGGCCTGACAGACGCAGAAGAAACCGCCCTGGGTACTGACAAAACCCTGGCGGACACCGATGGCGATGGCAAGGACGACACAGCGGAAGTTGGCGCAAACGTCAGCAGCCCGGTTGACACCGACGGCGATGGCAAAATCGACGCAATCGAATCCAGCATCGCTGACGCCGACAACGACGGCGTAGCCGACGAACTCGACGCCGATGACACCTCTGCCGACAACGACTCTGACGGTGATGGTTTCAGCAACAGCGTGGAAACCGCCGCAGGCAGCAACCCGCTCGACCCGGCCAGCAAACCGGTTGACACCGACGCCGACGGCACGCCTGACGTGACCGATACCGACGACGACAATGACGGCCTGACCGACAGCGAAGAAGCCACAGTGGGAACCAACCCACTGCTGGCGGACACCGATGGCGATGGCAAGGACGACAAAACCGAAGTCGGCGCAGACGTGAACGCCCCAACCGACACTGACGGCGATGGCGTGGTCGACGCACTTGAATCCGCTACAGCAGATTCCGACAACGATGGAGTAGCCGACGAACTGGACAAGGACAACACCGACCCGACCAACGACAACGACGCTGACGGTCTCGGCAATATCAGCGAAAAGACCCTCGGAACTGACCCGCTGAAAACCGACACCGACGCTGATGGCAAGGACGATGCCACCGAAGTGGGCGCTGACCCGGCCAATCCGGTCGATACCGACGGCGACGGCAAGATCGACGCGCTCGAATCCAGCCTCCTCGACGCCGACAACGACGGCGTGGCGGATGAACTGGACGCAGACGATGTTGATCCCAACAACGACTCCGACGGTGATGGTGTTGGCAACGCAGCTGAAACGGCGGCAGGCTCTGACCCGCTTGACCCAGCCAGCTATCCCAACACTGCCCCCACTTTCACTACCGGGAATAGTGTGACGTTTGCCGAAAACGGTACAGGCGCAGTCCTTGACATCGAGGCTACCGATAGCGTGGACAGCGAAGGCAGCGGCCTGACCTACCAGCTCGACAATACGGCGGTCACAGACAACGCCCTGTTCGACCTCGACAGTGCCACTGGCGTGCTCAACTTCAAGGCAGCACCCGACTACGAAGCGCCCAGGGACACCAACAAGGACAACGCCTATATCGTGGTATTGAAAGCATGTGACAGCCAGAACACCTGCACTACCCAGGTACTGATCATCGCCATCGCCAACGTCGAGGAAAAAGTGTTGGAATACAGCATCCGCCGCGACGCAGGCTCCAACCGTTACCGTGTGTACATGCGTCCGCAGGTAACGCCAACGGCCAACATCAGCAACACCGGGCAGGTTACCCTGAAAGCGCCGCACGGCACAGGTGCCAGCCATTTCACCATCAATGACCTGAAAAGCGCCATTGGCGGCGTAACCTGGACGCAGGACTCACGCAGTGACGCACCGGCGGAAGACAGCGGCGCAGACTACATTTCCTTCACCTTCTCACCCCACAGCAGCAATGCGTTCGCCTGGCAGGCAGGGCAGGAAATCGAAGTCTTCAACTTCACCAACAGCGCCGATTGCAGCGGGCAAGTCAGCGTGATGGAGAACAGCGATCCATTCAATGTTCCAGCCAACAGCGCCCATAGCAACCCCGGCAACCAGTTCAACAACCTGGGCTGGGGGCCGGGCAGCGACAACCAGTACCTGGGCAACTACGGTACGCCGCAGGACTGCACGACGGCAACCAACGTGAAAGTGCAGGCGCGTGCGTTCCTGCAAGGTGCTTACGACAGCCTGGATGGGGTAATGCACGACACCTTGCGCACCCAGGGACTGATCCCGGCCAGCCAGCCGTATGCTGGCGCACCGTGGAATTATCCCGGCACGGAAACGCTCGGTACTGCTGTACAAGCCATGACCGGCAATGACGCCATGACCGACTGGGTGCTGGTGGAGCTGCGTAACGCTCTCCTTCCATCCACGCTTATCGCAGTCCAGGCTGCTGTTCTACAACGTGATGGCGATATTGTGGATGCAGGTTCGGGTTCCGCAGACCTCACTTTCAGTGGCATTCAGGAAGGCGACTACTACGTCAGTGTGCGTCACCGCAACCATCTGGGCGTGATGAGCAAAACGGCACTGGCGCTGACCAGTGATGCGCCAAGGATGGTGGATTTCACCTTGCCTGCCACCGAGGTCTATGGTGCCTACCCGCGTCTGGATGGCGCAAGCGTATCGCTGATGTGGGCAGGCGACGCCAACACCAGCAACAGCGTTATCGCCAATGGGGTGGGTAATGACGCCAACATCATCCTGGGAACCATTCTGGTACTGCCTGCCAATACCGAGGCCAACGCCAACTACCTGCTCAACGGCTACAGCGCTACGGATGTGAGCATGGATGGCATGACACTGTATGCTGGCCCTTACAATGATATTAACCTACTGTTGGGGAATGTATTATTGCATCCTGGGAACACCAGTTTCGCGGCCAACTACATCATCAATGGAAGTATTCCCAAATAATTGATGAAAAACAGAAAAGGGGGGGATTTCCTCCCTTTTCCTGCATAACATACCAAGCCTTCAGCCAACGTTACCGGAATTTGTAACTATTGATAATGCCTTACCAGTGTTACAGTTTGTTACATGAGGTGAATAATATTGATGTGTTCAATTTTGTTCTTAAATACTGACTGTCAGATCTTTCTGTGGGCAGATTTCTTTACCAAACAACAACCAAGAAACGCCATAAAATGCGGCCAACATCATGCAAACAAGCATGTCGCAGCATAAAATAACTCATGGAAATTAATCATCCTACCATACAGGCAGAACTTGAGCGCATCCTCGCCAGCCGCTGTTTTCGTTCGCGCAGAACCTTGCGCAACTTTCTGTCTTACATCGTGAATGAATCCCTTGCTGGCAGGCAGGAGCATATTACCCAATATGCCATTGCCACCAAAGGGCTGGGCAAACCGGCAGACTTCAGTGAACTGGAAAGTCCGCTAGTGCGTGTGCAGGCGGGGCGTTTGCGTGCACAACTGGAAGAATACTACGCCACCGAAGGGCGTTTTGACACCTTGCGCATCACCTTGCCACCCCGTAGTTACCAACCTGTTTTCACCTCTCAGCCAGCCACAACGCCACGGTTGCCCGTTATTCAGGAGAACGTTTCACCCAGCCTTTCCCACGGCCCCGGCATTGTCTGTATCCCGCGTAACTTTGCGGCAGATGAAACTGTTGGTTGGCCTTTCATTACCCGTCTGACCCGCGACTACGTAAACCTGTTGACACATTTCAGCTTCTGCCAGACCGTGTTTACCGATGAAACCTCATGGCAGCAGAGCGACTCACCAGAATATGCATGGCGCAAATACGGCGCAGATTTTGCCCTGTTTTTTGACCTGCACGCTGAAAATGACACTTACAAACTGACATGCAGCCTAGGGCACAGCCAGAATAACCAACCCATTTGGGAGCATACTTTCAAGCTGGGCGAAAGCTACCCGGATCCCGCCCTGCTCAACCCGATATTCAAGCGTATCGCCCATGACACCATTAGCTACGATCCGGGAATAACACACACGCATTGGACGCGCCAGATACTTGGCTCAGGCAAACCGGTTGCCTCCCATCACAGCGTCCTCACAGCCGTGCGCCAGTATATATGGGAACCCACGCCACAAACATTCCGCACCAGCTTCCATGCGTGTGAACAACGGCTGGAAAAGTTTCCGCATGATACGCAGGCACTGCTTGTTTATGCCATCCACTGCTTTGCGGAATATGGCTTGAAATTCAACATTGTTGACTCGCCACAATCCAGAATTGCCTATGCGACCGACGCACTGTTGCAACTTGCCCCCGGCAACCCCTATTCCCACGCCTACCACGCGCTGGCCTGCCTGCTTGAGGACGATGATGAGCAGTGCCGGAAATCACTGGAAAAAGCACAGAGCATCAACCACCTGGATAGTTACCTGAACGTCCAGACTGGCCTGCTTTACCTCGCGATGGAGGAGTGGCAAAAAGGGGCCTGGTTTATTCAGGACAGCATTAATGTCAGCCAGCTCTACCCCGACTGGTATCACATTCCGCTGAGTATTTGTCATTACCGGGAAGGCCGTTATCTGGCCGCCATGCAGGAAGCCCAAAAGGTCAGGGTAAAACATCTATGGACGCCGATGCTGCGCACCGCCCTCTATCAATGTAACCAGAAACTACAAAAGGGAATCCAGGAATACCGGAAAATGCTGAACGACTATCCTGATTTTACCCACGGCAGCCGAAAAATCATGGATGGCTTTCCACAACCGAAAGTCAATAATATCCTTTCCCAACTATGGTCTCACCTGCCTCACAGGTAAGCAGCCTGTGGTTGACACTACATTGTTACTTTTACAGTGCTTGAAGAGGACATTAGCATTTATGCAACTGAGCAAGGATACGCGGCCTGATGGATATTGACGAGACGAGCATACAAAACGAATTAAACCACATACTGGAAAGCCGCTGTTTCCGTTCCCGTAAAACCCTGCGTCACTTTTTATCCTACATCGTGCAAGAATCCATTGCCGGAAGGCAGGAGCATATTAACCAGTACGCCATCGCCATTAAAGGGCTTGGCAAACCCGCCAATTTCAATGCACAGGAAAGCCCACTGGTGCGTGTGCAAGCGGGGCGGTTGCGCGCACAACTGGAAGAATACTACACCACCGAAGGGCGCTTTAATGCCTTGCGCATCACCTTGCCACCCCGTAGTTATCAGCCTGCCTTTACCCATCACGGTAACGCCCCCTCCTGTCTTCCCGCCATACCGGAGGAAATACCTCAAAGCCAGTCGCAAGGCCCCGGCATTATCTGCATCCCCCGCAACTTTGTGGCGGATGAAACCATTGGCTGGCCATTCATTAACCGTTTAACCCGTGATTATGTCAACGCCCTGACTCACTTCAATTACTGCCAGGTCATGTTTGCCGATGAACCCCTCTGGCATCAAACCAGGCAGCCTGCGGAAGCATGGCTACAGTATGGCGCTGATTTTGCGCTGTTCTTTGACCTGTATGAGGATGAACAAGGCTATAACCTTAAATGCAGCCTAGTGCATAGCCTGAACCGGCAGATTGTCTGGGCGCACGCTTTTATTCTCGGCAACACCTACCCAAATGCCGCCGCTTTCCAGCACGTGTTCAAGCGCATTGCCCATGATACCGTTGGTGTAGAAAAGGGGATTGCACTGGATTATTGGGTGCGTCACTTACTGGATTCGGGCAAGCCCATCCCCCCTCATCAGCAGATCATTGTAACAATGCGTCAGTATTGCTGGGATATTTCCCCCGACACATTCCGTGCTGCCGTGCGTAGCTGTGAGCAACGGTTGACGCAGTTCCCTGATGACATACCCGCCCTGATTCTGTTCGCCGATTATTGTCGCGGGGAATATATACTGAAATACGGTGAAATTGGCGCGCTAAATGCCCGCACTGCCCAAACGGCGGAGACGCTGTTAAAACTCGCCCCTGGCAATGCTTATTCACATTTGTTTTATGCTATGTCCTGTCTGTTTGAAGAGAAGTATGAGGCATGTGAAGCCGCCATCGCACAATCACAGGCCATTAATCCACTGGATAGTCACCTCAACAACCTCACCGGCCTGCTTTACAACGCCCTGGGGCAATGGGAGAAGGGAGTAGCGCTTATACAGGACAGCATTGCAATTAGCCCGATCTACCCGGATTGGTACCATATCGCCCTGTGCTTTTACCATTACAGGGAAGGCCGCTACCTAACTGCCATGCAGGAAGCCAAAAAAATCAAACTCAAACGCCTGTGGGGCCCCATGTTGCGCGCTGCCCTCTACCAACATACGGGCTGGCAGGAAAAAAGTCAGCAAGAATACCAGCAGTTGGTAAATGAATGCCCCAACCTGGCACAAGACAGCAGCAAACTCACTCAAGGTTTTCCCCGTAAACTTAATAAGCTGTTACACCAGGTTTTGACCCAGCTCCCAGGGCGACATCCTGATAACCCACGATAAGCAACCGGTGTAACCAAATTCAGTTACTTTCATGATCGTCCTGAACTTGCCACAATTAATCCAGTTTTTCGTAATTCAGACACTCTGCCGGAAAACAACTGAGGACTATAACGTATAATGACAGGACAATTTTCACACTCTATGAGAGGAACCAATCTTACCACCTGCCCCAGGTGTGAAGCCCCTGCCCGCCGCATCCGCCCAAGCTGGTGGCAACGTCTGTTTTCACGCAAAAAAGATCACTACCATTGCTATACCTGTGGCAAACGCTTCTGGAGAGGCGGTTAACCGATAAATTGCTTGCCTAACCAACATCCACACCGTGTTCGCGGGTGGAATGGAACTGGATTTCCGGCCACTTTTCCTGCGCCATTTGCAGGTTGATACGGGTCGGAGCGATATACACCAACTCACCGGAATGGTCGTAAGCCAGATTCTGTGCCGCCTTGGTTTTGAACTCGTTGAATTTCTTTTCGTTGGTGGAGGTCACCCAACGGGCTGTCTGCACATTTACCGCCTCAAACATGGCGTCGACCTTGTATTCATCCTTCAGGCGCTGCGCCACCACATCGAACTGGAGCACACCAACTGCCCCCAGAATCAGGTCGTTGTTGTTGACCGGTTTGAAAAGCTGGGTTGCGCCCTCTTCGCACAATTCCGCCAGACCTTTTTGCAACTGCTTCATTTTCAGCGGATCACGTAACTGGGTGCGGCGGAACAGTTCCGGCGCAAAGTTGGGGATGCCAGTGAATTGCAGGTTTTCACCCTGCGTAAAGGTATCGCCAATGCGGATGCTGCCGTGGTTATGCAGGCCGATAATGTCGCCGGGGTAAGCATCTTCCACATGCTCACGGTCAGAAGCCATGAAGGTCAGCGCATCGGGGATTTTCACATCCTTGCCGATACGCACATGTTTGGCTTTCATGCCTTTCTCGAACTTGCCGGAACACACGCGCAGGAAGGCCATGCGGTCACGGTGCTGCGGATCCATATTTGCCTGAATCTTGAACACGAAACCGGTAAACGGCTCCTCCGCCGCTTCGACCTTGCGGGTGGTAGTCGGGCGGGCTTGCGGTGCAGGTGCATTTTCGACGAAATCGTCCAGCAGCTCACGGATGCCGAAACTGTTGAGCGCCGTGCCAAAATACACCGGGGTCAGTTCGCCGCGCAGGTAGGCTTGCAGGTCAAACTCGTGGCTCGCGCCTTTCACCAGTTCAATTTCTTCGCGTAATTCATCCGCTTGCGTGCCCAGTAGTTCGTCCAGTTGCGGATTATCCAGCCCCTGGATTTCTTCGTAGTCCAGTTTGCGTTCGGTGCTGGGTTTGTAGAGGATCACCTTATCCTGATACAGGTGATAAATGCCTTTCAGGCGCTTGCCCATGCCGATCGGCCAGGTAATGGGCGCGCATTTGATTTTGAGGACAGTTTCCACTTCATCCAGCAGCTCAATTGGCTCCTTGCCTTCACGGTCAAGCTTGTTGATGAAGGTCATGATTGGCGTGTCGCGCAGGCGGCAGACTTCCATCAGCTTGATGGTGCGTTCCTCAACACCTTTGGCCACGTCGATCACCATCAGGGCGGAATCGACGGCGGTGAGTACGCGGTAGGTGTCTTCCGAGAAATCCTCATGCCCCGGTGTATCCAGCAGGTTGACGATGCGCCCGTTATAGGGGAACTGCATCACCGAAGAAGTCACGGAAATGCCGCGCTCTTTTTCCATCGTCATCCAGTCGGAAGTGGCGTGGCGACCGGCTTTACGCCCCTTGATCGTGCCCGCAAGCTGGATCGCGCCCCCGAACAACAGCACCTTTTCGGTCATGGTGGTTTTCCCGGCATCCGGGTGGGAAATGATGGCGAAGGTGCGGCGACGGGCGGTTTCTTGCTGGCGGTCAGTCATAGTGTTCACGGGATGGCGAGTTGGAAAGGGAGAGATTATAGCGAAAAATATGTGTGTGCACTTGATATTTTGATGTTACTCCCACTTGCATTCATGCCTAGTTAAGCTAGAATAAAAAGTGAGCATTTCATAGTCCAAGATGGAGAGGCGAGATTATTTATGCCTAATGACAGATTTAATTTTGTAAGAAAGTTATATCAATATAGTATTTGGCCTTCTGTTGATAATTACATTCGTACAAAAGCGTGTGATTTTCCGGTTGTTGTTGATTTGGACATAACTACTTTCTGCGACTTAAAATGTCCCGAGTGCATTAGTCGCCCGGTTCTTAACACGACTTCATTTGATGAAAAAAAGTTATTTTCTCTTGTTGATGATATTATTAAAATGGGAGTAAAAGCCGTTGTACTGATAGGTGGAGGGGAACCTCTTTTGCACAAAAAAGCTTCCGATGTAATTAGTATTTTGGGAGATGCAGGAGTAAAAATAGGATTGGTTACAAATGGGACATTGTTGCATAAACACATGAATGCTGTCTCAAAATATGTTTCATGGACTAGGGTATCAGTAGATGCAGGAAAAGAAGAAACATATAATTTGTTTAGGCCGACAAAGAAAACAACCAGTGGATTTTATAGCGTTATCAATAACATGAAAGCATTGGCCTTGACAAAAACCGGCGATCTTGGATATTCATTTCTTTTAATGTCAAGAAAAAATGGTGAATCAAATTATAGTGAAGTTGAAGATGCTGTTATTTTAGCAAAAAAGATAGGATGCGATTATTTTGAGCTAAAAGGGATGTTTGATGAAAATCATAATATTATAAAATGTGCCGATTCATCATTAATGGGGGTTGATGATATGCTAGTTAATCTAGAAAAATATCAAGATGATAACTTCAAAGTATTTAGCTCTTTTAGCTGCAATGAAATGTTTTGTAGAAAACCAGCTCAAGAAAAAAATTACTTTATTTGCCCGACCGCAGAATTGCGATGCACTATAACTCCGCATGGGGTATATCCATGCGCATATCATAGAAATGATGAAAGCATGAAGATCGGTGATGTGAGAGAAAATTCGTTTAAATACATATGGAATAACAAAAAGAAAAAAGTTAACCCATCAAAAGATTGTTTGTTTGAATGCGCAAGGCATCAATTAAATAAAGAAATATTTAAGATAGGGAATTTATATGCCCAAGGTGAAAAAAACCATAATCAAGTTGAAGATTATGACTTGTTTGTATAAGGCTTGTTGGCGACTTAATGAGTTATAGACAAATAACCAATAAAACCATCGTACTGAGCGCTTTATGATTAATGATTCTTAAAAGGTGTTTTTGATGTTGGATTTTGATAAAAAGAAACCTGTGTTAGTCACCGGCGGAAGTGGGTATTTGGCATCATGGATAATTAAATTGTTATTAGATGAAAATGTTTCAGTGCATACAACAGTGCGTGACTTTGTTAATATTGATTATTTGACTGAAATGAAAAAGAGTTCAGGTGGTAACCTGAAAATTTTTAAAGCAAATATTCTTGATCCTGATGCTTTCGATGAAGCGATGGAAAATTGTGAGGTTGTGATACATACAGCATCGCCATTTCTTGTAGGTGAAATATCAAATCCTAACGATGAATTGGTTAGGCCAGCAAAAGAAGGTACGATAAACATTCTAGAAACAGCAAGCAGGATATTGACTGTAAAACGTGTAATATTAACTAGCAGTGTGTCTGCTATTTATGGAGATGCCATAGAAATACTCTCTGTGCCAGATTTCATTTTTACCGGAAAAGAATGGAATGTCACTAGTAACTTTTCTCATTATCCATACGCCTATTCAAAAACATTAGCAGAAATGGAGGCATGGAGCTTTTATAAAAAGCAAACTCAATGGGATATGGTCGTGATGAACCCAGGTTGGATTCTGGGGCCATCTTTGTCTAAAAGGAAAGACTCAACAAGTATCAAAATCATGATACAACTAGGAAATGGCACGTATAAAAATGGTGTGCCAGAAATATGGTATCCAATTGTTGATGTTAGAGATGCTGCGTATGCTCACGTTAAAGCAGTATTTACACCATCTGTAGCTGGTAGGAACATTCTCGCTGCAACAGAAGCAAGAATAATTGATATTGCCAATATATTAAGGAATCATTTTGGTGATAGCTATCCTTTTCCTCGTTGGCAGATTCCTAAACCATTGATTTGGCTTATGGCCCATAAGTATGGATTTACTAGAAAATATGTACAAAGGAATGTTGGATATAAAATAAAGGTTGACAATTTAAGTGGTAGTATTTGCATGAATATGTTATACCGCCCCATTGAACATACGGTAATAGAACACTTTCAGCAAATATTAGCAGATCAGTTAATTTAATTAAGTCTGGGATTTGAGTTTCATGAAGTTAATAATAGAAGGAAGAATCGGATTTAAAGCGCAACCAATAAAGGATTCGCAGGGATCCGAGAGTGCTTTATATTTGAGTAAAAATAATGTTTGCATTGGTACTGAGCCATATCCGAGAGCCAAACTACACATTGTCGATACACCAAAAGACTCGAATGGAAATATCGTAATTATAGGTGATACAAATTCATCTAATCTAAGGCTTGGGTATCATAAAGATTACACATGGATTCAATCTCATGGGCTAAAACCATTATTTATCAATGAGCTTGGCAATAATACTATTATAAATAAAACAAATGGAAATGTTGGCATAGGAACCAATTCTCCACTATATAAACTAGATGTGCATGGTACAATAAAAGCGAAAGACATAATCTTATCAGGAGTTAGCTCTCCTTCTTCTACGACCAGAACTTATAGCTTATCAATTGATAATAATGGAAGCGTATATATTGGCAACTCTGAACTGGAATGCCTAAAGAAAAAAATAGAAACTCTTGAAAATGAACTTTTAGAAATAAAAAGGCTGATATTGAAATAATAACGAAAATCATTAAATGATAGTTTAAATTATCAAACCACATTAGAACTTCACAGGATTAATATGGCAAATTTTAAGAAGCTATTAGATATAAAAGGTGTGGTGTTAGCGGGAGAATTCTCTGCTAGCGGAGACATAATCGCATATGATGGCTTATTTCCCCTTGAGATGCTAGATGATTTATCAAAAATTTGTTCAATACACAATTACAATAATAAATTTTTTTTTAATAAATTGAGCATTAACTATAATATTCCCTCTGATTTTAAAATGAGGACGATCATGGATATTTGTGATTATTACTTATATATTGACTCTGATATTTTCTTGTTTTTCGACAAAAGTGATACTGTTATAGATCAAATATTTTTACTTAATATTGATGATTATAGGAGGTAGTTTCTCATGAAGTTCAGAAGAATAGAACCAATTGAATTAAAGTTTAACTTTATTAAATCAATTCGTTATGACTGGATGCTTATTACATCCGGCTCAATAGATTCCTCTAACTCCATGACTGCCTGCTGGGGGGGGGTGGGACACTTATGGGATATTCATCCGGTATGTTTTATTTTTATAAGGCCGACTAGATATACTTATGAATTCATAGAGAATTCGGATTATTTTTCAATTCAATTTTTTGATGAAAACTATAAAGACAAACTAAGGTTTATGGGGACAAATTCTGGAAGAAATATAAATAAAATATCAGAAGTTGATTTCCATCAGAAAATTGATTCTCTCGGGGCTGTCTACTATACTGAAGCTAGCATGGTTATGATATGCAAGAAAGTATATTATCAAGATATTGATCCAACTCATTTTCTAGATAAAAGCATTTATGATTGGTATGCAGAAAACTACCCGTTGGATGGCTATCATCGAATGTATGTCGGTAGTATAAGAGAGATATTGATTAGGGAGGATGCTGGTTATGTTTTCTGAAAACAAAGTTATTTTTGTATTTGCTCCTCATCCTGACGATGAAGTAATTGCATGTGGAGGAACTATTATTAAAAAGATAACCATGGGGTTTGATGTAAAAATAATTTTCATGACAGATGGCTCTCATTCCCATTCTGCAATTTTAAATATATTTGAAAATCCAACGCCTCATGAACTCGCAGGCATTAGGAGAGCAGAAGCTCTTAATGCAGCCAACATCTTGGGAGTGAAGAAAGAAAATTTATATTTTTTAGATGCAGAGGATACGTTTCTTTTTGAATCAGAGAAATGTGTGGCTAAAAAAATTAGTCAAATTTTATCTCTTGAAAAAAATAATATTGCGGAAATTTATATGCCACATGCAAAGGAGTTGCATAGAGACCATAGCTTAACGAATTCTATTGTGTTGCGAGTTTTAGATTCTCTCGAAATAAATGTTGATGTCTTTCAATATATAGTATGGACTGAAAATACAGAAAAAGAATTAGGCGCTGTTTTTCGTGAGAAAAACAAGGTAATAAATTCCAATTATAATAACGATATTTTAGTAGAACATGATATATCAGCATTTATCAAAAAGAAAGTATTGGCACTGATGGAACATAAAACTCAGGTTAGCAGTTTGTTTTTACAACAGAGAAGAGTTATTTTATCTAAAAATTTTATTAGAATGATGGAGGAGGCAGATAAAGAAGTATTTTGGTTATTAAATAGAGGGTGAGCTTTTTATTATGCCTTTTGTTGTTAATATAAATTCAATTAAAAAAGCACATAAAGGTATTCTGCCGAGAGTAGTATAATTAATATAACAAGAAATATTGCCGTACTTGCGGTGACTGCACAGGCAAGTTGTTGTTGGAATATTGTATCTGTTTCCTTTGGTAATAAGCTTACAACTAGTGAGCTGACCGGAAGTATAGAAAATAGAAGTAAAACTAGAATCGTTCCATTCAATGTGTCAGGAATTAGCCAAATAGCTAGCAGTAAAGGAAGAATCAATGAGATTAGACGTACTTTAATTAAGTTTTTTAATGTCCACTTTAAACAGCTCTTGTTCAATTGTAGATGCAATCCTATTTGCAAAGAAGTTAGAACTATTAACAGTATTTTTATTATATGATGAATGTTTTCTATTACTCCTGATTTAAGTCCCATATCTGTATTATTTAGCGTAAAGCCAGTTGCCAATATTAGCAGGCTAGTAAATAATGAAGCGATATTGGAGTTCTTCTTGTTGTTGGTGTTTCTTTGTTGCAATCCCCATTTTATCAATGATGGATAGAATAAGATAAGTGACATAAAGTTACCTAAGTCTATTAAAACAAAGATGGGTAGCAGTGCAGGTGAAAGTAAAGATAGTGCTAGCGTTCCTCTATTTCCTCCTCCAAATGTAGAGAATAATAAAAATTCCTTTCCATAATGCTTTTCGCCTAGTGATGCACCAATTGCAGAAGGAATAAGTTGTAATAGCCCCCCTAGCATAATCAGCTCCCATGATTGATCAGGGAGGCCATATAGCCATAAAGAAACTACTACGAAGGTTAGTAGTGTATAGTAGGCAATGCTTTTTAAAAGCATGGATAAATAGCTGCTTGCGGAGTGACGTAGCAACCACCCCGCTATTAAAAAAAATATAAAGATAATGAAATCAATCATTGATATTACTGTAATACTGAATTATGTCGATCACTCCTTCCGTCGTTGGGTAAGGACTGATATAGTCAGAGATGGATTTTACTGTGTCACTGGCATTTGCAGGGCAGGCTTTTACTCCTGCAAGCTGCATGAATGGTAAATCACCTGATGAATCGCCAATAGCCAATACATCTGTCAAATTAAAACCTCCCATTTTGGCAAGTATTCTTAATCCACAGCCTTTATCCACCCATTTAGGAGTAATGTCTACAGCAGTTGTTGAATGATTGATGTAAAGTAAATTACGATCAATATCTTTCACAATTATCTCAAATAGGTTTTCAATTGACATATTGATCGGATTGAGACTGATGCATACTTCTTTGCCAAGTTCCATCTTGCAAATAGATTTGTATTTTTGTTGACGGAATAGTGTTTTTAAAGAAGTTAGTGTTGATATGGTTGCCTCAGTTACTAAAGGATGAAGGATTACCTCATCTGTTTTTGGATGATAGAAGTATGCGCCATTCTCACAAATACACCATTGGTCAATTCCTAGCAGTTGAGAAATTGCTTCTACGTAGGGAGCAGAGCGACCAGTACATAGATGCACTGATGAATGTAATTGCTTTATCTCATAAAACAACGTAGTTAAATGTGGTAAATTTATATCATGTAACTTGCCTTCTATAATGCATCCATCAATATCAATAAGAAAGTTATTAATCATTTTTCGATTTATCCTTTGGAATCTATGCTTAAAGTTCTTGCGGGAGTAACTTTCTTTACAATACCGCCATGTCGTTCATTTTCTATAAAGAGATCAATTAATTTTTGAGAGGTTTCTTGATAATTTGGTGATGTTATGATCGAAAATGGATCAATGTCACCAGAAACTTGATACATCTTGTTTTCTGCATTTACTGAGAATTCTACGCGCCAAGTATAACCAGAATCAACATCGCTATAATCACCATCTATTATGCTTATTGAATTTTCAAGCAGCTTTTCTTTTCTTAATTTTATTGCAGTTAAAATTTTTGAGATAATACGTAGGGTTGCTAAAACAGTTGCAATTGCAGAAAATCCATATATAGATAAAACTGTAACTTTTCTTTTTAATTTGGGGCAATCAACTTGAAATATAATATTTTTTGCTTCTAAGCTAATGCTATTGCCAAATTTATCATCAAAACGCTTGATAAGTATTTGATTAAATCCAGATACTGGCTGGGCGACACCCATAATAAACATATGATCAAAACCATATTCATGTTCATTGTTCCATCGGTGTTCGAAATCAAAATGATTGTCTAGAAAACCAAATAAACGCTTGTTTCTCATTTTTTTTCTATGGGCATTGATTAGATGCATTAGCGGACGATTATGTTCAATGCCGCCACATGCAATCACCTCTATATCAGTATCAGAATTATCAGTTGTAACTAGGTCAGGTAATAATTGTTGTTGACAAACCTTATCGACTGGATTACCGTCGGAGGTTAAATCAACCTTTAAAGGTAATGACAGAAATAGTTTTATTGGAACTAGAATGAATTTATCTGATATAAAAATATCTTCAATTACCTTTCCCATTATTATATCAGAATCGGAATATTTATAGTCATAAGAGGATGTGTTAAAATTATTGATTGTAATATCAACTTCTAATGATGTTTTTCTTTGGTTTTTTTCATAAAGTCCTTTTCTTGAATTATCTGTTGATTTATTGGCATTGTTTTTAACTAAATTATCTTCGTCTTCTATCAAAATTTCGGATGGGTCTGATGCGGATTCGACAAGTTCACGATAATATGAACGATCTTCTTCATTTAATTCTTTAGACAAAGAAATGATTAAGTTATCATCTTTTTTGCCTAAAAGTTTTTTGTAAAATAAAAGTGTTTTAATTATGCGGCTAAGTAGATCAATGCCAAAAAATGAACGTTCACTTATGGATTTCCCAAATTCCTTAATGAATCGTTGAGATGCAAACTTTACAGCTTTATTGTAAGTGCTGTCTTGGCTAAATGATTCTTTATCTAAATTTGAGAATTTCTCTATATTTTTTGAGATTACTATATCAATTCCATGAATAATGTATTGGCTCAATAGTAGTTTGTTGACAGTTTTATTTTTCAACTTATCATTATTAAAATTTATTTTTATATAATTGATGAACTTATTTTTGTAAAAAGGTCGATCACAATATGCCCAGTGTGTCTTTAAACTGTCTCTTTGTGATATAAGTTTTGATACTGCGGGCACGGCTCTGGCATCAGACTGGTTTGATAAGTAGATATTAAAGTAATCTACGGGTCTTGAGTTTTTTATTTGATTTAAAATAAATGAATTGGATAGTATTATCCTTTCAAAATTGTCATAAAAAATAGACTCGTCCAATATTTTTCCACCACTTTCTTTGCTCCATTTTTCAGATAAAAATTTCATTACCTTGCCAACTAATGAGCCAGTATATGTGGAAAGCAGGGATTCCCCGTGATCACCAATAGAATTTTTAAGAAAGTCACTAATATTAAAATCATTATTTTCGTTGCAAGTGTTTTTTATTGTTTTTATTTTGATTTCTTTTGCTGAGTCTATAGACCTTCCTATTAATCCTTCTTTTATTAAATCCATATATCCATGATCATATGTTTTACTAAGGCAAATTCTTTTTATTTCAGCTAGATATTCAGAGAAAATTTTGTCATCAGTTATGTTTGAGTATAACTCATTTAAAGTTTTTTTGTCCACTGATAGTCCGGTAACAAAAACAATTTCATTATCGAATTTTGATTCCATTATGTAACTCCTTCTGATAATAACTGACGAACCGCTGGAACTAATTGCATTTCTTTCAACTCCTCTAGCATCACAGCCTGAACATCGGTGTGGTACTCTGGATTAGTATAGAGCAAATTTTCATCAATTGCGGCTACCAGTGGCACTCTGAATTCAATTGTGTTAGATTTTTCACTAAACATCATCCAAAGCATTGATTCTTCTATTAATTTATTGTCAATCCAAGTTCTGGATTTGACGAGTTTTCCGTCTAAACCATATGGGAATGCAACTGTAGTAGGATAGAAGTTAACATCCGTTCCTTCAGGGAGAACTCCTCTTGCTAAATCCGGCATCCACAACCTCCCCGATTCTACTGATTGCACATGGATTTCTTCGATAGTCTCTTTGAGTGCTGTTCTCAATGGAGTGTCATCACACCGTCCGGCAGGTGCAGTCCACGCAAGAGGGTCATATTTAGTATCTGCGGTACGTTGTGTGACTAATAGCTTGCCGTTTATCCAAAGAAAACTCCCGCTGGAAACTAATACTGGTTTTTCTCCAGTATTCCAAGAGGTTGTAGCCGAAAGAGAGGCTAGCTGACTAACTGGGATAACTCCTAACTCTTGGGCGAATGGTTCAAATGCAGTTAGTCCTGTTTTATTATTAATATATAAATTAATGTATTCATCTGTTTGAATGACACGTTCAGCAAACCAGAAAACCTTATCACGATAGACGGCAGGTAGCTTTCCTTCTAATAAATCTTTAACAGTATAATGTGACATTGCTCCCCCTAAAAATTTAATTTTTGATGTTGTCCGTAAATATAAATGCTTCCGCCCACGGATTCACCAACACTAACCCCGACAGAAAATCAAAATCTGTCACATTCCGCGTTGCCAACACGCAATCATTCGCTTGGGCAACTGCCGCAATCAACATATCCTCAACACGCATCGGGCGACCTACTTGCTTGGCAAAGGCGGCGATAGCGACGTAATGGGGTGTAATATCACAACTATAATCCAAGCAGCGCCTGTCAAATAAGGCAAAAACTTCGCTGGCAATATCGGCTAACTGCCGTTTACGTTTGCCATCCGCTAGTAACGCAATGCCCCATTCGACCTCGCCTTTGCTGATAGCGGAAAAATACAAATCTGTATCCAATTGTCGGTCTGTCCACGCGAGTACGTTGGGTTCGGGGTTTACCTTCATTAATTCGGAAATGACGTTGGTATCCAGCAAAATCATACGGCATCCCCGGAAAAATCAGGGGGCGGGCGCGGCACAGAGCGCTGCGGCAAAGGCAAGTCAATACCGCCTGTCAATGCCATGACCTTTTGGTGAATACGGCTGCCAAAGCCTCGACACGGGTTTTGCGGGGATAACACCTGTTGCAGGATGCGCCTTACTTCCTCCTCCATAGACAAGCCATGTTGAGCCGCGCGAATACGTAGCTGTGTTTTCAGTTCATCATCCAGATTCCGGATTGTCAGCATCGCCATAATGGCTCCTTCCAGCAAGTAATGCATTCATTGTATGCAGTGAATGCATTACTTGCAATCACACTCGTAAACAGATGAACGCGATAGAAACCGGGACAGACCGACCCCGCCCAAACCGTAAATACACGTATACTCAAAAACGCACGGATTATTCAATACATAAAGACAAGGAGTCTAGATATTATGACAATTAATGCAATTAGTTCCCAAAATTCGGGCTTTGGTGGCCTCAGTAACTCTGGCGCTTCCCATGCATCTTCCCCCTCATCCAGCAGCATGCAGTCCTTCAAGAATGCGATGGACGGCGGCTATGGCTCTGAAAAGTCTTCCGGCTCATGCAGCGGCAAATCTGGCCAGGGCGGCAACTCCGGTAGCGATGCGGGTGGCGGCATGCAAGACATTCAGAAAATGCTTGCCCAGTTGTTGCAACAAATCATGCAACTGATTCAGGGCGACAGCAGCGAAGGCGGCAGTCAGACTGGCGACAAGGGCAGTGAAAGTGGTCAGGCAGGCAAAGCTGGTAGCCAGGGTGGCCAAGGCAAGCACGGCAGCAGCCAAAGCGTTTCATCAGCCAATGGTCAGGATGGTTGTGGCTGCGGTGGCGGCAAATAATTAACCGACACAAGCCTGATTTCTCTGGCTGGGCGTAGTCCTGCCCGTTCTACGCCCTTATTGCCCTACCCTGAAATGCTATCTCATCAGGGTCAGGGCAATATTCATTTCCAGCGTTTCCTTACCGTTGCGTAATAACTTGAGATGCACACTACTGTTAGGCACGTAATCATCAAGCAGCCGGGTAAGCTCATTGACAGAGCCAACTTCCTTGCCATCTATCGACTGGATGATGTCGCCCAGCTCAAGCTCATCACTACCCGTCAGGGTCGTACCCCGGATACCGGCTTTTTCCGCAGGGGAACCAGCCGCAACTTGCAGCACAAGCACACCCTCCGTACCCAGCTTTTCGTTGATCCGCTTACTCACAGAATCATCCGCAACAATACCCAATACCGGGCGGGTATAGCGCCCATCCTTGACCAGGCGCGGCGCAACCCGGTTGACCACATCCACCGGAATGGCGAAACCGATACCGGCTGATGCGCCGGACGGGCTGTAAATCGCCACATTGACCCCGATGACACGCCCGGCACTATCCAGCAGCGGCCCACCCGAATTGCCGGGGTTGATGGCCGCATCGGTCTGGATCAAGCCATCCATCCCGCCTTCGTCTTCACTGTCAATGCTGCGACCCAACGCAGAAATGATGCCGGAAGTCAGGGTATGATCCAGACCAAACGGATTACCGATGGCGAAAACCTTTTGCCCCACCTTCAGATCACTGCTGGAACCGATTTGTACGGGCGGCGGGGCATCCGCAGCATCGCGGAGTTTCAGCACGGCAAGATCGTGTTCCGCACTGGTTCCGACCACAACGGCATCGAACACACGCTGGTCGGAAAGGCGCACTTTCGCCGTTTTGTGGCCGTCCACCACATGATTGTTGGTGACGATGTGACCCGCATCATCCCAGACGAAACCGGTTCCCGTACCGCTGGGTATTTCGCTCACATCGCGCGTCCAGATGTTCAATACCCGCTCGACCGTGGTGATGTACACCACCGATGGACTATTCCGCTCGAAAATATCAATGATTGACTGTTCATCCGTCGCCAGATCGCCGCGCGCCACCACCGGGCGAGGCTCGGCGGCGGGCGGCGCAGGCAGAAACCACGGACTCCACACCGGTTGCGCCACCCACAGCAGCAATACACCCAGCACAGCCCACAGGAACAGGTTAAGGGAACGGTTGGCAGTCATTTCATTTTCCCGGCAGATCAAGGGTAAACAGGGTCAGTTTGGTCGTTAACCAGTCACTGTCACCATCATCACTGACCATCAGGTACTGGTTACCCTGAATATGGGCAAGCCCTTCATAGTTATCAACTACCAGGTGGCTGGATAACACTTTCAGATCCTGTACGGTACAGGCTCCATCACGCGAACACTGCCTGAAATCCAGATAGCGCAGACTGACAGTCATCGGACTCAGAACGCCGGACCAAGCCCTTTCCATGATCAGCAAATTGCCATCAGGCAAGGTTTCCATTGCGCTGATACCGCTGTTTTCCGCCGGGTAAGCCATGAACGACCACTTTTGCCCGTTGGTAGAGTAAATGGAGTGCAAGTCGGGTGGTTCACCTTTCAACGGCTTTTCGGGTGCGGTAATAAAGCCAAAACGTGGGTGGAACGTTAATGATTCCAGACCCGCATTGCCATGGCGCAGGCTTTTCTTTTCCCGCACGGGCTTGGGTGGCGTGATATTTTTGATGGCGCGCCCCGCAGGCGTAAAACGCACCAGACGCGGCTCGCCTTCCAGGGCAATAACCAGTTGGGTGTCGCCTTTCTTGCCATTGTTGGCATTGATAACCATCAGACCTTCGGCATCAGCACGGTATCTGGGCAGGCGTGCACCTTTGCTATCCAGCAGATAGGCGGCAAAAACCGGTTCCACGCTCTCAAGCTGGTTACCGGAGAGTGTCAGGTGCAGATGGAATACGCTGCCTTTGTCAGAAACAGCATACAGCAATTGCTCATCAGCATCCCAGGCCAGGCCAGACAACTCGGTCAGCCTGACACCATCGACTTCCATTGGTGAAACCACCAGATTACTGCGGATGTGTAATTGTGGCGGAGCGGACATCCCTGCCAATGGCCATAACACACCCGATACAAACAACAGAACAGTTGCGAAAATCTTACTCATCACGAATCCATTTTGGTATGACCCAGGCAAGTCTAATATGCTCAACCTGATTCATCTATCTGCAAGCCTGCTTAATTTATAGTCTCTCGTATAGAAGACGGGAATATTTACATGTTATTACGCTTGTTGCAGCGCGTGTTTGGCATCGAGGAACCTTCGCCATACGATCCGGAGGAACCATTGGTCAGGGAAGCGCAATCTGACCATGCCTATATGAGTATTGAGCTGCTGGATAATACAGGCCAGCGGCAAAAGGCGGTATTGGGCTATTGTGAAGGGCGATTCAACCACGTCATGATCCACCTGCCCGACAGTGGTCGCTCGTTTGACGCCAATGGCGTTGATCTGGTTGAGGCATTTTTTGCTGTGCGCGGTCAGCTTGATCAGGCAGGGCTGATTCCATTACTGGCTGGCTCCCGCAGGGATTGCTACCCTGCGGGAGATGCACGTAACTGCGATTTTGGCGACCGCTTTTATGTGCTGCATGACGGCCAGCCCCCTGATCCCGATAACATGGTTTACCTTTTTGCCGAGGCACCACCAGAACAGGTTGTCAGCTTCCGCCAGCAACAAGCAGCATTCGCCCAGTGGAAACGATCCCTGGACTAAGCCCACCCTTAACGGTCGCGCATTTCTTCCTCAATATCGTCGTAAATCTGATGCAACTGGACAGTTTCACCCGTGCGTTTGCGCAGGCGCATGTTGAGCATTTCCACCCCAAACGAGAAAGCCATGGCGAAATACAGATAGCCTTTGGGGATTTCTTCGTGCATACCTTCTGCGACCAGTGCCACCCCGACCAGAACCAGGAACGACAGGGCCAGCATCTTGATGGTCGGGTTGGCTTCGACGAAATCACCGATGGCTTTGGCCGCAAACATCATTACCCCGATGGCAATCACGATGGCAGTCACCATAACCCAGACATCATCCGCCAGACCTACGGCAGTAATCACGGAATCCAGCGAGAACACGATGTCGATAATCGCAATCTGGAGAATTACCAACGGCAACAGGCTGGCGACGTGCTTGGGGCCGTGCAGCTCCTCACCACCCTCCATACTACCGTGGATTTCCGTTACCGCCTTGTAAATCAGGAACAGCCCCCCCAGAAGCAACACCAGATCGCGCCCGGATACCGAATGCCCCATGACTGTAAACCACGGCTCAACCAGTTTTGCCAGCCATGCGATCGACAGCAGCAGCAGAATCCGCGTACCCATCGCTGCCAGCAAACCAAACTGACGGGCAAATGCCTGCTTTTCCTTGGGCAGCTTCCCCACCAGCAGGGTCAGGAAAATAATGTTGTCGATACCCAGCACAATTTCCAAAACTGTCAAGGTAATCAACGCACTCCAGATATTGACATCCCACAACCATTCCATACAGATGAACTCTCTCAAAAACAATGGCGGGAGTCTAATATGCTGCCGGGCAACCGGGAAGAAAAACCCTAACAAACACATTGGGATTGTCCACAACCTGTTTGCCAATTTGTGTTAGAGTTTAGCGACCCTGTAGGTGGATTACACAGGACTTGATGAAAGGATTCGTTACCCATGCGACTATTCCAGGTACTTTTAGTAGCGGCTTTATGCTTGCCTTCCGCCAGTTTGTGGGCAAAAGACCACATCATTATACTGGCAGGCCAGTCCAACATGATGGGGCGTGGCAAAACCTTCGAGCTGCCCGCCGCCTACAAGAAAACACCCGCCAACGTACAATTCTTCTATCAGGGGCGCGAACGTAAACTGGCGCAATTCGCCTATTTCGGCCCCGAAGTCAGTTTCGCCCACGAAGTCGCCCGTGCCTTTCCCAACGACAACATCATCTTGGTGAAACAGGCCGCATCCGGTAGCCGAATCAAGCAATGGCAGCCGGGGCAATCGCTCTACCAGGGATTGTTGCGGCAGGTTGGCTTTGCCACCGACGACAAGCAAGACGCGCCCATCGACGCCATACTCTGGATGCAAGGTGAAAGCGACGCCCAAAGCAACCTGCATATCGCCAGCCAGTACGGCGGGCAACTCCGGCAACTGGCAAACAGCTTGCGCACGGACTTGCAATCACCCCACAGCCTGTTCATTTTCGGCCAGACCAGTCTGGATCACCCTGCTTCCCAGGCTTCGCTGGATGCCGTCCGCCAGCAACAGCAAGCGATGCAGCAAGCACTTGCCAACTCCAGCATGATTACTACCGACGGGCTGGGGAAAATGGGGGATGGCATCCATCTGAATGCAGCCGGGCAAATCGAACTGGGCCGCCGCTTTGCAAAAACCTATCTTGATCAGACACGCCAATAATGTCGCCTTGGCATTCCAGCCATCTGGCAAGAATCCCCTTGTGTCCGTTAATAGCGCCAATAAATACAATTAGATAAGTAAACAGCAAATTATCACCTATACTTTCGTTGGCGCTTGCCGAAAATAAGTTCACAACATTTACCACAGTTAACCAAGGAGTCCATTCAATGAGTGCGGAGATTACTCAAATTCTGATTATGCTGGGCATCGGCGCAGTGGCCGGATGGCTGGCAGGCATCATCATGAAAGGCGCAGGCTTTGGCCTGATCGGCAACATCATTGTCGGCATTGTCGGCTCTGTCATTGGCACCTTCGTTGGCGGTATGCTGTCAGTTAACCTGGGCGTCGGCCCATTGCTGGGAACCCTGATCTGGGCAGTCATCGGCGCAGTTATCCTGTTGTTCATCATCGGCTTAGTGAAACGGGCAGCGTAGCCTGGAACTCCAGCCATTAAACAAAAACGCCGCATTCTCGCGGCGTTTTTGTTTGGGAGAAACACCCTGCTTACGGTTGCTCTTCCATGGTTAGTTGCTCTTCCACGGTTTCCGCTTCGACCAATGCCGTAAACGTCAGCTTACCATCCGCCACATCCACCGTGATCGTATCCCCCGGCATGAATTTGCCGCTGAGGATTTGCTGTGCCAGCGGGTTTTCCACCTGTTGCTGAATAGCGCGTTTGAGCGGACGTGCACCGTAAACCGGGTCGAAACCGGCATCTGCCAGCAGGTCGAGCGCCGCTTCGGTAAGGCTGATACCGAGTTCGCGCGCCGCCAACCTGTTGCGCAGGTTGTTAAGCTGGATGTCGGCAATCTGGCGGATTTCAGCGCGGTCAAGCGGATGGAACACCACCGTTTCGTCGATACGGTTAATGAATTCAGGGCGGAAATGCGTGCCGACCACCTCCATCACCGCTGCTTTCATCCGCTCGTAGTTTTCCTCACCCGCCATTTCCTGGATCAGGTGTGAACCGAGATTGGAAGTCATGATGATGACGGTGTTGCGGAAATCGACGGTGCGTCCCTGCCCGTCAGTCAGGCGGCCATCGTCCAGCACTTGCAGCAGCACGTTGAACACATCGGCATGCGCCTTTTCCACCTCGTCCAGCAGGATCACGGAGTACGGGCGACGGCGTACTGCTTCGGTCAGGTAACCGCCTTCCTCATAGCCGACATAGCCCGGAGGCGCACCGATCAGGCGGGCGACGGAGTGCTTTTCCATGAATTCGGACATGTCGATGCGCACCATAGCGTCGTCGGTGTCGAACAGGAATTTCGCCAGCGCCTTGGTGAGTTCGGTCTTGCCCACCCCGGTCGGGCCTAGGAACAGGAACGAGCCACTCGGGCGGTTGGGGTCGGAAAGCCCGGCACGGGCGCGGCGAATGGCGTTGGAAACCGCTTCGACCGCTTCCACCTGCCCGATCACGCGCTTACGCAGCACGTCTTCCATGTGCAGCAGCTTGTCCTTTTCGGATTCGAGCATTTTGCTGACCGGGATGCCCGTCCAACGCGACACGATGTCGGCAATTTCGTCTTCCGTGACCTTGTTTTTCAGCAGCCTGGTTTCCTGCGCGCCACTGGCAGCAGCATCAGCCTGGGCAAGCTGTTGTTCCAGTTCGGGGATTTTGCCGTATTGCAGTTCTGCCATGCGTTGCAGGTTGCCTGCACGTTTGGCAGTGTCGAATTCCAGCCGGGCCTGGTCGAGGGCTTCCTTGATGTGGGTGGCACCTTGTAAGGCGGCTTTTTCACCTTTCCAGATTTCTTCAAGGTCGGCGAATTCACGTTCCAGCTTGTCGATTTCGGCCTGCAAATCCAATAGCCGCTTTTTGGAAGCTTCGTCAGATTCCTTTTTCAGCGCTTCACGCTCGATTTTGAGCTGAATCAGGCGGCGTTCCAGCTTGTCGAGTGCTTCCGGTTTGGAGTCAATTTCCAGACGGATGCGGGATGCGGCTTCGTCAATCAGATCAATGGCTTTGTCCGGCAACTGGCGGTCTGCAATGTAACGGTGTGAAAGCGTGGCGGCAGCGACCAGCGCAGGGTCGGTGATGTCTACACCGTGGTGCACTTCGTACTTTTCCTGCAAGCCACGCAGGATGGCAATGGTGTCTTCCACGCTCGGTTCATCGACCAGCACTTTCTGGAAGCGGCGTTCGAGCGCGGCGTCCTTTTCGATGTACTGGCGGTATTCATCCAGCGTGGTCGCGCCTACGCAGTGCAGTTCGCCGCGTGCCAGCGCGGGCTTGAGCATGTTACCAGCATCCATCGCGCCTTCGGCCTTACCGGCACCGACCATGGTGTGCAACTCGTCGATGAACAGGATGATATTGCCTTCGGCTTTGGCGATGTCGTTGAGCACGGCTTTGAGGCGTTCCTCAAAGTCGCCCCGGTATTTGCTGCCTGCCAGCAGTGCGCCGAGATCAAGCGACAGCAGGCGTTTACCTTTCATGCCTTCGGAAACTTCGCCATTGACAATGCGTTGCGCCAGACCTTCGACCAGCGCGGTTTTGCCTACGCCGGGTTCGCCGATCAGCACAGGGTTGTTTTTGGTGCGGCGTTGCAGGATTTGCACCATGCGGCGGATTTCTTCGTCGCGCCCGATGATGGGGTCAATTTTGCCCTGCTCGGCACGTTCGGTGAGGTCGATGGTGTATTTTTCCAGTGCCTGGCGCTGCTCTTCTGCATTCGGATCGTTGACGGTTTGACCGCCACGCATTCCTTCGATGGCTTTTTCGACAGCGGCAATCATGGCTCCGCTTTCGCGCAGGACGTTACCGAACGGGCCTTTATCTTCCAGCGCCGCCAGCACGAACAATTCGGAGGAAATGTACTGGTCATTGCGTTTCTGCGCG
>JAHJJD010000007.1 GCA_018822845.1 Gammaproteobacteria bacterium
CCGCCATCAACCTCCTGACGGAAATTATCCAGTTCATTTTCCGTGAAACGGCCTTCCATGAAGGAACGCGCGTACATCCCCGGTGCGGCATGACCCTGTATGTACAGCAGATCACCACCGTGTTGCGGAGAAGGCGCATGCCAGAAATGGTTCATGCCGATGTCGTACAGGGTCGCGGCAGAAGCGAAGGTGGCGATATGCCCGCCCAGTTCCGGGCTTTCGCGGTTGGCGCGCACCACCATCGCCGCCGCATTCCAGCGGATGTAGGAACGCAGACGCGACTCGATGGTACGGTTACCCGGCGTGTGCTGCTCCATGTGGGGCGGAATGGTGTTGATATAGGCGGTATTGGCGGAGTATGGCAGGTTTGCGCCATTCTGGCGGGCTGCTTCGATCAGCTTTTCCAGCAGGTAGTGGGCACGTTCCACACCTTCTGCCTCAATAACTGACTCAAGCGAATCAACCCACTCTTGTGTTTCTTGAAAATCAATATCTTGCACTTGATTATTCATTTCTTGTCCTCATTTATCCAGCGGTAAACCTGGCTCAATAAAGGTATTTCAACTACCAGGCTGTCGGCAACCTTAGCACAGCAATACCTACTTTGGAATAGAAAAATAGCCTTAAAAATATTAACTTATATTTCAATAATTTATACGATTTAAATGATTTTTAAAAGATTTCTGTCCATTTCGCATAAGTTCCGCTAAGCTCTTGCCATGACTGATGATATAGAAATAATCCCTATTGCTGGACGCTTTCGTGGGTTTCTCCCCGTAGTAGTCGATGTAGAGACCGGTGGCTTTGATTGCCGCAAGGATGCGTTGCTGGAACTGGCAGCTGTAGTGCTGCGCATCGATGAAAAAGGCGAGCTTTCTCGCCACCGCACCTATAACTGGCACATCGAACCTTTCCCCAATGCCAACATGGATCCAAAGTCGCTGGAAGTGAACGGCATCAAGCCTTTCAGCCCGCTACGCATGGCCGTGCCGGAAGAAAAGGCAATGGAGGAATTTTTCAAGGTTATCCGCAAGGAAGTCAAAATCAACCGCTGCAACCGTGCCATTCTGGTCGGGCATAATGCACCGTTTGACCTCAATTTCATCCATGCTGCCTCTGACCGCATCAAATGCAAGCGCAATCCCTTCCACCCGTTCAGTACGCTGGATACGGTAACGCTCGGGGCGGTGGTTTACGGGCAGACGGTGCTGGCGCGGGTCTCACAGATAGCAGGCATGGGCTGGGATAGCGAATCAGCTCACTCAGCCGTATATGATGCTGAAAAGACAGCAGATTTATTTTGCCATTTCGTAAATACCTGGCAAACGCTGGATGCAGCGTTCAAAGCTGTCGAGAATTAAGAGGGGCGACCGCCGGTCGCCCCTACGGGATTATTTCCCTGCTTTCAGTTTTTCCCAGTATTCGTTGTAGAGTTGCATTGCGTCCCCTACGTCTTTCTGGAATTCACCTTTGTCGATCACTTCGGCTGGTGGGAAGATAACTGGATTGTGGCGGGTTTCTTCGTTCACCAAATCGCGGGCTTCACCATTCGGCGTACTGTAGCCCAACTCTTCTACTGTTTGTTTGGCTACCTCGGCGCTCATCATGTAGTCGATGAACTTGTGGGCGTTTTCAAGGTTTTCCGCACCGGAAGGTATGGCGAAACTGTCTATCCAGAAACCGGCACCTTCCTTGGGAAAAATGTACTTGATGTCAGGATTTTCATCCTGCGCCATTTTCGCTTCCCCGCTCCAGATCATGCCGAGATTTACGTCTCCGGCCAGGTAAGGCTCACGCGGCGCATCGGCATTGAACACCCGCACATTGGGCATCAGCTTTTGCAAATCTTCATAGGCAGTCTTGATTTCGTCAGGGTTGGTGCTGTTGGTGGAAAAGCCGTTTTTCTTCAGCGCCATGTGGAAAGCTTCGCGCACGTCATCTACCAGCAGCAGTTTGCCTTCCCACTTCGGATCCCACAGGTCGGCCCATGCCGTGATGCTGGCGGGGTCGATTTCCTTGCTGTTGACGGCAATCCCGGTACTGCCCCACAGGTAAGGAATACTGTATTTATTGCCTGGGTCGTATTCCTTGTTCATCAGGCTGATGGACAAATTGGACAGGTTTTTCAGTTTGGAATGGTCGATTTCATGCAGCAAGCCTTCGTCACGCATTTTCGACACCAGGTAGGTGGACGGCACCACGATGTCATACCCCTTACCCTTTTGCAGCTTGAGTTTGGAATACATGGTTTCGTTGTTATCAAAGGTGGAATATTCCACTTCAATACCGGTTTCCTTGGTGAATGCCTCCAGCGCACCTTCAGGAATGTATTCCGCCCAGTTATAAACCACCACTTTTTCGCCAGCATACAGGACCGTACTGGCTGTCAGAAACAGGGTTACGATGAGGGAAGAGATTTTCATGTCAGTATTTTCTCCTGAGCAACAGGGTTGAGAAAGTCACCAGCAGCAGCGAAATGCTCAACAACAAAGCTGCCAGCACATTGACTTCGGGGGATACGCCGACCTTGACCATGGAAAACACCCGGATGGGTAGAATTTCAAAGCCAGGGCCGGTAACGAAAGAACTGATGATCACATCATCCAGCGACAGGGTAAAGCTCAACAGCCAGCCAGCAATAATGGCGGGGAACACCAGTGGCAGGATGATCAAACGAAAAATGCGGCTTTCCCCCGCCCCCAGATCCTGCGCGGCTTCCAGCAGGTAACGATCGAAACCTTTCAGTTGCGCATACACCGTAATGACCACGAACGGCAGGCAGAAAGTAATGTGCGCAATCAGCAGCGACCAGAAACCCAACTCAACACCCAACGCGATGAATATCACCAGAAAGGTAATCGCCAACACGATGTCCGGCGACATCATCACCACGAACAACATGCCACTGGCGGCCGCTTTCATGGGAAAGCGATAACGGTGGATCGCCAGCGCCATCAGGGTTCCCAACACGGTTGCGAAAGTTGCCGCCAAGGCCGCAATTAATAGCGAATTCAAAAACGCCTGCATAAGTTGTTCATTATGAAACAACTTTTCATACCACTTAAGAGTAAACCCTTGCCACTCATAGCCGTATTTGGAAACATTGAAGGAATTGACCACCAGAATCGCAATCGGCAGATAAAGCCAGGCGAAGATGGCGACGACAAAGCTCCACTTAAATACCTTCATCATCCAGCCCCCCTTGCCGGTTGATCCGCTGGTTGGCGAGGAAATACAGCCACATCAGCGCCGCCATGATACCAATCAACGCCACGCTGAACGCCGCCCCAAACGGCCAGTCCCGCACCACCAGAAACTGGTTTTTGATGATATTGCCAAGCAGCAGGTTTTTCGCCCCACCCAACAAATCAGCCACGTAGAACATGCCCATCGCGGGCAGGAATACGATCAGGCAACCAGCCACCACACCCGGCATGGTCAGCGGCAGGATAATATGGCGGAAACGCTGCCACCAGCCAGCCCCAAGGTCGTGCGCCGCCTCAATCAGGTTCCTGTCCAGCTTGTCGAAACTGGAAACCAGCGGCAGCACCATGAACGGCAGCAACACATATACCAACCCGAAAATCACCGCAAACGGGGTATACAGCAATTCTACCGGCTTATCGGTAATGCCCGCCCCCACCAGCAGCGTGTTCACCAGCCCCTTATTGCCAAGAATCAGCTTGATGGCGTAGGTGCGGATCAGGCTGTTGGTCCAGAACGGCACGATCATCAGGAACAGCAACACCCCGCGCCACACCCCCGGCAGTTTCGCCAATATCCAGGCAAACGGATAGCCCAGCAACAGGCAAATCACTGTCGTCACTGCCGACAACCACAAACTGTGCCAGAACACCTCGACATACAAGGGATCAAACAGGCGCGCCCAGGAATCAAGCGTCACTGGCCACACCGCCAGATGCTGCGGGTCGGGCGTCAGCACACTGGTCACCAGCACCAGCACATGCGGAACCAGCACAAACAAGCCCAGCCAGAACAAGGTCAGGAAAATGACGCCACGACGGAACGAGAATAGTGGTTTTATCAAGTTTTTTACCTGTGGTGGCAAAGATGAATCTCCATTATATTTCCCACGCAGCTGCATTCAATGGATAATGCGCACATGATGAAAAAGGATATGGAAGCCACCGCAAAACAATGAAGATCACCCAACGCTTACGCTGGTTACTGGCGGGTGGCATCTTGCTGCTTACCCTGACTTTCCTGCTGTTTTTGTTTTTTGCCACCAAAAACTTCCTCGACCTGTGGGATCGGCTGCAACAACTGCCGGAATGGCTTTTCTATCTCTACACCGGCCTGATTGGCGTAGTCTTGCTGCTCAGCGGCTGGATCATTTTCAAACTATTGTTTGGTGGCCCCTCCCGTAAATCCTTGCAGGAAACAAAGCGCGACAAACCGCCTACCGAAGAATCCCTCAGCGGTGAAATTGCCCAGATCGAAGCAGCAGGCATGGATACATCCAGCCTGCATACCGAGCTGGAACGCCTGCAAGAACGCAAGGCGACCGGGCAGGTACACATTGCCTTTTTCGGCGATGTCAGCACCGGCAAATCTTCCATCATCAAGGCACTGCTGCCGGAAGCGGGCGTAGAAATCAGCCTGCGCGGCGGCTCCACTCGCGAGATCCACGAATACGCTTGGCATACAATCGCAGGCGACCAGCTGCTGCTGACTGACCTACCGGGGCGCAATGAAGCTGAAGGCACACTCGACGCCGCCGCCCGTGACGAAGCCATCCGCGCCCAGATTGTGGTTTACGTTACCGATTCCGACCTTAGCCGCAGCCAGTACCAGGATATTCAGGAACTTGCCGCTTTTGGCAAACCGATGGTCATTGCCATCAACAAGAGCGACCAGTATTCCACGCTGGAGCAACAACAATTGGCCGAACGCATCCGCTCCCGCTTCGCAGGGCAAAGCCGGGGCAAGGCCGAACCGCCGCAGGTTGTCTTCATCCAGTCCGGCGGAATGGAAGAAATCGTGCGCGTATACCCAGATGGCCGTGAAGAAATTATCCAGCGTCCGCGCAAAACCAGTGTTTCCGCCCTCAGCCAGCACCTGCAAACCGAGATCGACAACCGGCTGGAAGCGCTTTCGCAAATGCGCGATGACAGCGTGCTGAATCTGGTACAGGAAAAGCTGGACATCACCCGCGATGAATACCGCCGCCAGCAAGCCGCCAAAATCGTGCGCAGTTCCACCAACAAGGCGATACTTGGCGCACTGGCCGCCGTCAGCCCCGGTACCGATCTGGTCATTCAGGGCGTCATCGGTACACGCATGGTGCAAGAGTTATGCAGACTCTACGACAGTCCCGTAAACCAGCTCGACATCGACCAGTTCCTGAATTTCAGCCAGGGACAGGTAAAAAAGAGTGTACCGCTGGTACTGGCCGTCGCGGGCAATGGCCTGAAAGCCTTCCCCGGCATCGGCACAGTGGCTGGCGGATTAGTTCACGCAGTTGCCTATGGACTCATTTTTGACGCGCTCGGAAATTCCGTCGCACACACTCTCGAACAGCGCGGAGCACTCAAAACTGCACCGGCTGCCGCCACTTTCCAGGAGATGCTGAGTGGAAATCTGGAAGAACGTACAAAAACATTTGCCAGACTGGTTATTGAGCAGTATCGGGACAAGCAAAAAGGATGAGGAAACAACGGCAGAAGCAGCACCCATTGTTTCTGCTGGCGACACCCATCTTCAGCTTGCTACCGAAAGTTTGCGCCAGTTGCTGGATGACGCCCGGATTCCTGATGGTATCCGCGAAAGCCTGCGCGATGATTACGCCCAGGTACGCGGCATGCTCGCCAAACTGGAACACGGGCATTTGCATGTGGCCGTTTTCGGGCGGGTCAGCGTCGGCAAATCATCCCTGCTGAATGCACTGCTGGGCAAACCGGCATTCAGCGTCAGCGTCCTGCACGGCGAAACCCGCAACGTCAACATGCAGCAATGGGAAGAATACGCCGATGGCGGCATATTCCTGATCGACACTCCCGGCATCAACGAAATCGACGGCGAAGCGCGCGAAAAGATGGCGCATGAAGTCGCCAGCCGCGCAGACCTGCTACTGTTTGTCATCGACAGCGACCTGACCGATGTAGAATTCCAGGCGCTGAAAATTGTCGCCAGTGCACACCGCCCCACCCTGCTGGTGGTCAACAAGGCTGACCGCTACACCGAAGACGAACAGCGCCAGTTGCGCAGCATCTTGCGCACCCGCACCCAAGGCGTCATTGCCCCCGAAAATATCGTTTTTACCACGGCACAATCCAGCCGCCAGACAGTCATCCGTGTGGACGAAAATGGCGAGGAACACGAAACTGTGCGCGAGCGCCCGATCAATGTCGGTGCACTAAAATCCCGCTTATGGGACATTGTCGAAGCCGAAGGCAAAACCCTTGCCGCGCTCAATGCCTCCTTGTTTGCCGGTAACCTCAGTGGTGCGGTTGGCAAGCGCATCCTCGCCATCAAACGGGAGATAGGGGAAAAAACCATCCGCCTGTATTGTTTGGGAAAAGGTGTCGCTGTTGCACTGAATCCGATTCCTGTTGCCGATCTGGTTGCAGCAGCCATTATTGATGCCAGCATGATCATGCACCTGTCAAAACTGTACGGATTACCCATTTCCCGCAATGAAGCTGGCGATCTGGTACGCACGATCCTGGCACAAATGGTGATCCTGATGGGAACGGTATGGGCAGTCCATCTGGTTTCATCTGTCCTGAAACTGGGAACAGGGGGCATTTCCACCCTGATTACCGGCGCAACCCAGGGTGCAGTCGCGTGGTACAGCACACTGGTCGTCGGGCGCGTGGCCGAAACATGGCTGGCCAACGGCAAGTCATGGGGAGATGCTGGCCCCAAACTCACTGTACAACAGATTCTGGACAGTCTTGACCGGGATTCGGTACTCTCCGAAGCACGCGAGGAAATCCTTTCCTACCTGCACAAGACCGTCAAAAACTAATCGGGCATAGCCTTCATGCAAAAGAAACTTTCCCAAACCATCGTAGTACTGGTGGGTGCTGGCCTGCTGGCGCTGTATCAGCATTTCCAGCAACCGGCGAATCAGCAAGCACCCGCAAAAACGCCAACGGCTGCAACTGGCGGCACGCTACAAGGCTCGGGAAATTTTCAGCAGGCAGTTGCCAGAATCCGCAGTTCCACCAATAACCCGGATGCGAAATTCTGGACAACCATAAAAGGTAATATCGTCAAAACACTCAAGGACGATCGTGAAGGCGACCAGCATCAACGCTTTCTGGTGGAAATTTCCTCCGATATTACCCTGCTGGTTGCGCACAATATCGACCTTGCTCCCCGCGTACCGGTCAGGGAAGGCGAAATGGTTACCATCAGCGGTGAATACGTCTGGAATAACAGGGGTGGTGTCATGCACTGGACACATCATGACCCGAAAGGTCGGCGCGGTGGCTGGATCGAATATGCAGGTAAACGCTACGAATAGCCCGAAACAAACGAGGGCGACCAAAGGCCGCCCTCTCAAGCACACTTGCCCGTGTGAATGTTAGCGAATCATACCAAAAGGTGAGAGCAATCCACCGATACCACCGTAATCCTGGATCGCTTCTTTTGTTCCTGATGTATGAACAAAAATCCTGTCTCCGGCGAGTACCAGCGGGTCTTCCATCTGACCTTTGGTAATCGATTCCAGCGGAACCGAAAATGGCCTGCCATTACGGGTCAAGGTGACATTGTCTTTTATTGCAAGGCGGCTCAAACCCTGCGCCATTGCAATGGCCTGGGTAACAGTAACATCACCGGTCAGTGGATAAACGCCCGGCGTATTGACAGCCCCCCCCACTGTAATATTGTTGCTGTTGGATTCCTTGACCAGCACGTTAACCTGCGGGTTGTTCATGAAATCCTTTTCCAGACGGGAAGCAATGACGCTCTCAAGCTTGCTCGGACTCAAGCCGCTGGCGCGTACCGTTCCGATCAATGGCAGGGTAATGTTGCCGTTCTCGTCAACCCGTACTTCCTTGGACAAATCAGGTACCTTGAACACTTCGATATCCAGCAAGTCTTGTGGTGCAATGGCGTCACTTGCCGATTTTCCCACCGGAGCCATCGGCTTGACCGCAGAAACTGCCGTACTGGATGTCAGTGTTTCATACTGGGGCGCTGCCCCGCTGGAACAGGCAGCCAGCGTTGCGCTGAACATGAGGGCTAGTAACAATTTCCATGCATTTTTCATTGGGCATCTCCCTGATATTAATTTTAGCAATGCAGTTTAAAAATATTATGGAACCTATCCATATTAGTTATGAATGATAGTCCCCCTGCTCCTTGCTGGCGATTCATTGCCGATTAAACGTAAGCAAAATACAGACAACAGGAATATAGATGAAGCACGACTTACAGGTCGGGAATTCTGCCCCGTTTGCTCATCAAATTAATCACCATTAGAATAAGTTTAATTATTTATCATATCCGGCGGGGTTCTGGCTTTGCCAGTTCCAGGTATCCCGGCACATGTCTTCAAGTGTTTTGTCCGCCTGCCAGTGAATCAATTCCCTCGCCAGGGCAGGGTCAGCGTAGCAACAGGCTATATCGCCAGCCCGGCGCGCCACAATCTGGTATGGAACCTTGCATCCACTGGCTTGTGCAAAGGCTTGCACCATGTCGAGCACAGAATAACCCTGCCCGGTGCCAAGATTGACCACCAACAGCTTGGGAACATCCCCTCGCAGGAAAGCTTCCAGCGCCTTGACATGCCCTTTGGCCAGATCAACCACATGAATGTAATCGCGCACCCCGGTACCGTCTGGCGTCGGGTAGTCGCCACCGAAGACCGACAGACATTCATACTTGCCAACCGCTACCCGTGCAATATAAGGCATCAGGTTGTTGGGAATACCTTTGGGGTCTTCACCAATCCTGCCGCTGACATGGGCACCAACCGGGTTGAAATAACGTAGCAAGGCGATTTGCCAGGAGGAATCGGCCTTGTACAGGTCGCCCAGTATTTCCTCAATCATCAGCTTGGAACGCCCATAAGGGTTGGTTGCCGACAAGGGGAAATGTTCCTGGATAGGGGTCGTATGCGGGTCACCGTAAACCGTCGCGGAAGAGCTGAAGACAATATTTTTGACCCCGTGACGCTGCATTGCCTGTAACAGGGTAACAGTGCCAGCTACATTGTTGTCGTAATATTCCAGCGGCTTTTCGACTGATTCGCCGACTGCCTTGAGTCCCGCGAAATGGATGACGCTGTAAATAGCGTATTCGCTGAATATCCTGTCGAGCAAGGCAGCATCGCGGATGTCACCCTCAATCAGGGGAATTTCGTCATGTCCTGCAATCTCTGCTGCACGGCGCAAACCTTCGGGGGAACTGTTGCAAAGGTTGTCCAGCACGACTACCTTGAAGTTGGCAGCCAGTAGTTCTATGCAGGTGTGGGAGCCAATATAGCCAGCTCCGCCAGTTACAAGAATCGTTTTAATCATTTTCGTAGCCATTTCCGGATTTGAACTGTATGGGCGTGACACTTTACGCCCATACAGAAGATACCAGAAAGACTTAGGTTTTGTCGGCCTTTACTTCCGGCTTGTCTGACGCTTTATCGGCTTTGGGGGCTGGTTCAGCCTTTTTGCCCTGCTCACCGGCTTTGCCTGCGGCACCTTCGGTCTTGTCTTCAGACTTTTCATCAGTTTTGGCGGTTTTTTCCTTGGCTGGCTCCTCAGGCATGGAGGTTGCGCCTTCACTCAGGGAAATGTCGGCTTCGATTTTCTTGTAAATGCCATCACCGATGCCCGATACTTCCTTAAGTTCTTCCAGGGCCTTGAACTCACCATGTTCGGTACGATAGGCAACGATGGCTTCAGCTTTCTTTTCGCCAACACCATTGAGGTTGGCTTGCAAGGTAGCGGCGTCAGCTTTGTTGATATTGACCATCTCTGCCAGTACAGCAGGAGCTGTGAACAGGGAAAAAACCAGGGAAGTCAGAAGAATTGTCTTTTTCATTATTTACACTCTTGATATGGTTGATTGAGCTTTGTTTGTGTTATTGAGGACTTGGAGTCCGGACAGAATTATTACTGTAAATAATCTATTCCACACGCATTTCCTGATAACTGGCAACCTGTACAAATCAAGGTTAAGTGGATTTTTTCCGGGGTCTTGTTTATCTTCCCCGCCAATGAATACTTTGCGGAGACCATCATGCAAAAGCCTTACATCAAACAGATTCTTTCCTATTCCATGGTCGGTAGCCTTGGCCTGACCATTGTCGCCAGCCTGCAAGGCTGTGGGGGCGACCAGCCACCTACCCCACCGCCGCAGAACCAGACGCCGGGAGCCATTTCCGATGCAACCAAAGGCGAAGGCATGTTTCTGGTCATTCAGCAAACCAGTGCCAATCCTGATACCTATGAACTGAAGGAAAAATACCCATCCGGCGAAGGCACTCGCGCCATCCTCAAGGACATGAACGGCAACGAACGCATCCTGAGCGAAGAAGAGCTGAAAAAGATCGCGGAAGAGGAAGCCAAAAAAGTTGAGGAAGGCACATCCCAACTGACTCAGCCAGTTGCTCAAAATCAGGGGCTGAGCCTGGGCGAGACCATCCTCGCCTCTGCGGCGGGTGCACTCATCGGCGGTATGATTGCCAACAAACTGATGGGTAACCCGAATTACCAGCAGCATCAGCAACAACAGGCCAGCCGTGCGCAAACCAGCATCAGCCGTCCAGCCGCTGGTGGTACCGATACCCGCTCAGTCAATCAGAACCAGAAACCAAAATCCGGTTTCTTTGGTAGCAACAGCGGTACCGCCAACCCCAGCAACCGCCCAAGTGGCGGCAGTTCCTTCGGTGGCGGCTCAGCAGGCGGCTAACCCATGATCAAACTGGAAAAAGTAAACCCCCTCAGCCCTGCGTTGATGGAAGAAGTCGGCATGACCTGGCACACTGACCCGGACGGCCAGCCCTATGTCGCCGATGAAATCGTGCAGGTCACGCAAGCGGAAACCGAAGCCTATTACGCCGCTGCCAATGAGCTTTACGACATGTACGTGGAAGCTGCCCAGTACGTCATTGACAATGACCTGTTTCTGGAACTCGACATTCCCTACAACCTGGTCGATCAAATCAACCGTAGTTGGGAAAACGATCACCGCCATCTTTACGGGCGCTTTGATTTCGCAGGCGGCGTGGATGGCCTGCCAATCAAACTGATCGAATTCAACGCCGACACCCCGACCAGCCTGTTTGAAACAGCCGTAGTGCAATGGGCACTGCTCAAGGCTAACGGCATGGATGAAGCCGCCCAGTTCAACACGGTTTACGCCAGCATCCGCGACAACTTCCGCCGTCTGGTCACGGGCGAAGAAGACCCGGAAGCTTTCGGCGAATACTACCGCTTCCAGAACATGCTGTTCTCCAGCATCCGCGATTTGCCGGAAGACGAACGTACCGTGCGTTTCCTGCAACATCTGGCGACAGACGCTGGGTTCCAGACCGATTTCTGCTACATGGATGAAGTGGGTTTTCTGGAAAGCGACGGCATTTTCAATCCGGCGGAAACCCGCTTCGACTACTGGTTCAAGCTGTATCCGTGGGAAGACATTGCGCTGCAAACTGATGGCATCAATGGCATTCTGGATGACATCACCCGCAACACTGATAGCGTCATCCTCAACCCGGCCTACACCCTGTTATTCCAGAGCAAGGGCATCATGAAAGTGCTGTACGACCTGTTCCCGGACTCCCCCTACCTGCTGGAAACCCGCTACGAACCTTTACGCGGCAAGAAACAGGTCGGGAAGAAAATGTTCGGGCGCGAGGGTGCGAACACCGCCATTTACGATGCCACCGGTAAAATTCTCAGGGAAATACCCGGCGAATATGACCGTTACCGTACCATCTATCAGGAATTCGCCGCCTATCCGCAGGATACGCAAGGCCGCAGCTATCAGGCTGGCGTGTTTTTCGCCTGGGAAGCCTGTGGACTGGGCTTCCGCCGTGGTGGAGAGATCCTCGACAACCTCAGCAAGTTTGTCGGGCACCGGGTAATTTAATGCTTGCTGGCGACATGCCGGGGTTGCAGCGACAGCACCCCCGGCATGTACACCAGCCATTCGCCAACATACACCAGCGGCAGGCGCAAACGTTCCCAGGGAGGAATGGCTGCTTCCTGCAACAGGTTTTTCAGGCTGTGATGCCCACCCCGGTATGGGATGCAAACACTTTCCCCACCCTGCCGGAAGCGCACAGTAACGCTAGCCGGGTTAGCCTGCAAATATTCCTGCCATTCCCCCAGAACTTCCGGTTGCAGGGTCAAATCCAGTGAAGGCACCCGCAATGGCTGGCTGATGTCGCCCCAGACCAGCACCTTGGTAACATCGTGCGGCGGCAATGGCTTCAGGGCGTAAACATCATCACGGTAACGGCGGATTTCGCAGCCATGCCATTTCACGCAAGGTTCTGCATCCTCACGCGCATGGAGCAGGTCACTGATGACATGTAAAAGTTTCTGTTCTTCAGGTCGTTCGAAACCCTGTTGTGCCAGCCATTCACGCAGCAATGCCTTGCGCAACACGACATCCTGCGCCAGCAAGCGGCTGACCGACAGCGTTCCTGTCCTGCTGCCCTGTAGCTCAGGCAGCCTTGCGCCGAGGAATCCGTGCAGTAACTCCCTGCTTTCACGTTGCAAACGGGCTGCACGTGCCAGCGTATCTGCTACCGATGGCCAACGCTCTTCCAGCACTGGCATGACCCGTCGCCGCAGGTAGTTGCGGTCGAAACGCACATCCTGATTACTCGGGTCTTCAACATAATCCAGCTGGTGAAGATCGGCATACGCTTGTAAATCCTGCCGGGTAAACGCCAGCAAGGGCCGCCCCAACCTGCCCAGGGCAAATGTGCGCACTTCTGGCATAGCCGCCAGCCCATCCACCCCACTACCGCGCACCAGATGCAGCAACAGTGTTTCAGCCTGATCATTGCGGTGATGCGCCGTCAACAGCATTTCACCGCTGCGCAGATGGCGGGTAAAGGCAGCGTAACGCGCCGTGCGGGCAGCAGCTTCCACACTTTCCCCCAACACAGGCTTGAGCTTCAGATGCTCGCAGGCAAACGGCACTGCAAGCTTCTCACATACCTGACGGCAATGCCGTGCCCAGCCAACAGACGGCGTTTGCAAACCGTGATCAACATGCACGGCACGCAGGTTCAAATGAGGGTGCACAGCGCGTAACTGTGCCGCAGAATGCAGGAGGACGTGGGAATCAAGACCGCCACTGAATGCAATCAGATAGGCGGTCGCAGGACATTGCTGGAAAAAGACTGACAAGCGTTCAGGCGTATACATGCAAGCCCGCCCCCTGTCATTCCTCGAACTGGCCGAATCCCATGATGCGCTGGTAACGCCTGTCCAGCAGCTTGTCGATGTTCATCGCTTTCAGGTCACGCAGATTGGATTCCAGCGCCTCGCCTACCAGTCTGGCGGAGGCTTCCATGTCACGGTGCGCGCCGCCGAGTGGCTCAGGAATGATCTGGTCGATCAGACCGAGGGATTTGAGGCGGTCAGCAGTAATGCCCATGGCGTCAGCCGCTTCGGCAGCCTTTTCCGCACTTTTCCACAGGATTGATGCGCAACCTTCCGGGGAAATCACTGAGTAGGTAGCGTATTGCAGCATCATCACCCGGTCGCCAACACCAATCGCCAGTGCACCGCCGGAACCGCCCTCACCTACCACCGTGCAAATGATAGGGGTGCGCAGTTTGGCCATTTCGTACAGGTTGCGGGCAATCGCTTCACTCTGGCCACGCTCTTCCGCACCGATGCCGGGGTATGCGCCGGGCGTGTCGATAAAGGTGATGACAGGCAGATGGAATTTTTCCGCCAGGCGCATCATGCGCAAGGCTTTGCGGTAGCCTTCAGGACGTGGCATGCCAAAGTTGCGCTTGATATTTTCGTTGGTGTCGCGCCCTTTCTGATGGCCAATGACCATGACGGATTGCCCCTTGAAACGGGCAATCCCGCCGACAATTGCCTTGTCGTCAGCAAACGCGCGGTCGCCATGCAGCTCCTGGAAATCAGTAAACAGATAGCGGATCAGGTCGAAGGTATAAGGCCGTTTGGGATGGCGGGCAAGCTGGGAAATCTGGCGAGGCGTCAGTTTGGAAAAGATGGAACGTGTCAGCGACACAGCTTTTTCTTCCAGCTTGCCAATTTCTTCACTCAGATTGATTTCCGCGTCACCAACGTAACGCAATTCTTCTATTTTCGCCTGTAATTCGGCGATTGGCTGTTCAAAATCTAGAAACTCCGGGTTCATGCCTGTTTTTTTCCGTAACCCTTTTTGATCAAGCGGGTGATTTTACATGGCTTGACCACAGATTACGACTTTAAAAATACTGCTCCGTGGTGATATGCCCTGGTTTGTGGCGTAAATGGCGCTGCATCCCGCGTTCCGCCAGCAAGGCTTTCATATCGTTGAGCATGTTGTGATTGCCGCAGAGCATGACGTGGCTGTCTTCTGGAGTAATCTGCGCTTCGGCAAACTGTTCCAGCGCACCACTGGTCAGTGCATCGGTGACGCGGGTTTCCAGACCATCCCGGTTGGCTTCGCGGGTTATACAGGAAATAAACCGGAACTGCTGCGGGTATCGTGCAGCAAACCCTGCAATCAGGTCGGCATAGGCCAGTTCGCTAGCCTTGGGCACACTATGTACCAATACGATTTTGCGGAAACGTTCCCAGGGTTCTGCTGTTTTCAGAATTGAAAGATAAGGCCCCAAGCCCGTGCCAGTAGCGATCAGCCACAAATCAGGCACATGCGGAATTTCATCAAGCACAAAAAAGCCCTTGGCAGGCTGGGAAACCTCCAGATGGTCACCCGTCTGGAGCACTGCCAGGGCATTGGAAAGCTTGCCGTTCGGCACGATGTTGTAAAAAATCTCGAACTCATCCTCATGTGGCGCATTTATCAGGGAATAGGATTTGGCTACCAGTTCAGTTTCCCCATTAACCTGGACAGGCAAGCGCAAGGTTACAAACTGGCCTGCCTTGAATGGCATCGGTTCTGATTTCAGCCGCAGGGAAAGCAAGCGCTCTGTCCAGCGTCGATTTTCCAGCACCTCTGCTTCGTGCCAGCTTGTCCGAACAATTGCCGTCATGCATCAACCTCCAATAAAACCAAGTGTAACAGTAGGAAATTAGTGTAGCTGTACGCCATAAAACGGGATATTGAACCTACCAAACATGCGGTATTTCACTGCTGCGGCCAGGCCGTTATAATGCCGCCTGCATTTTCCGGGAGAGCACCATGGCAGACTACAAATTTATCTTTGACATCAATGGTTTCGAGGATTTTGACGAACACGTCATCAAGGCTTCTGCACGCAATCCCGTACTGGTTGATTTCTGGGCTGACTGGTGTGGGCCATGTCTGTTCCTGGATCCTGTGCTGAAATCCGTTATCCCCGAATATCACGGCAAGGTATTGCTGGCAAAGGTCGATACTGACGAAGATGACAACATGAAACTGGCCGGACGCTACAAGGTACGCGGCTTTCCAACCGTGTTACTGATCGAGAATGGTGAGGAAGTGGCCCGTTTCAGTAGCGCCCGCACCAAACCTTTTGTGCGCGAATTCATTGAAGACAACAGCCAAATGCTTGACCGGGTAAATTCCGCTCATCCGTAAAGACTGGCAAGCCTCATCGCCCTATGCCATCATTAAGTAAAGTTATAAATATAAACTTGGCTTAAGGAATGGCACCACCATGAAAGTGACTACCCTCTCTTATACGCAGCTGGACGGATTTTCTTCCACTCTGCCGGAAATCAATAACCAACAGCTGCTTGTACTGGTGTTCGGGCACTCGAAATTCCTCAATGAACCCACCCCGTTCGACGCCCTGCGTGCCAGCTATCCACAAGCTGCTTTTATGGGTTGTTCCAGCGCTGGTGAAATTCTTGACGGCACTATCCATGATGGCAGCCTTGTTATTGCCCTCGTGCAATTCGATTCCACTACCCTGCGGGTAGCCCACGCCAGCATCGATGATCCTGTTGAGTCCCGCCAAACCGGGCGCTTGCTGGCCGATCAACTCGGCGGCCACGACCTGCGGAATATTTTCGTCTTGTCGGATGGCTTGAATGTCAACGGCAGCGAACTGGCACAGGGCTTCAATGATGTCACCGCCAAAGAAGTGGTCGTCACTGGCGGTCTGGCTGGCGATGGCGAGCGCTTTAGCCAGACTTGGGTATTACATGACGGGAAACCCGCCAGCAATATCGTAGCGGCCATCGGCTTTTACGGTGATGTCAAGGTTAGCCACGGCTCCAAAGGTGGCTGGAAACCATTTGGCCCGGCACGTGAAGTTACCCGCGCGGAGAACAATGTCCTGTATGAACTGGCAGGCAAGCCAGCCCTCGCCCTTTACAAAACCTATCTCGGTGAAATGGCGGAAGGTCTGCCAGCCACTGGCCTGCGTTTCCCGCTGGCGCTCAGCAAACCCGGCGAAGACAAGGAACTGGTTCGCACTATCCTCGCCATTGATGAAGCAACCCAGTCCCTCACCTTTGCGGGTGACATTCCGGTCGGCGCACAGGCCCAACTGATGCGCGCCAATCTGGAGCAACTGGTTGAAGGTGCAGAAGAAGCAGCCCTGATGAGTACTACCGAAACTGACGCAGAAGTGCTGTGCATTTCCATCAGTTGCGTAGGTCGCCGCATGGTTATGGGTGCCGACGCCGAGGAAGAAATTGAAGCGGTACTGGATAACCTGCCGGAAAACACCACCCAGATCGGCTTCTATTCCTACGGGGAAATTTCACCGTTTTCCAGGGGAACCTGCGACCTGCATAACCAGACCATGACACTCACGACTATCCATGAGAGATCTTGACCGCACGCTCACTCGGCAGTTACGTTCCCTCGGACTCACGTCAGATACGCCACCTGATGCAAGCGGCTGGCAGGCATTTCTGGATAAGGTAGGTCAGACCTACAGCGATCACAAGCACCACTATTACCTGCTGGAGCGGTCGCTGGAAGTGTCTTCACAGGAACTGCTGGCGCTCAATGAATCGCTTAAGCAGGAATCTGATGAAAAAATACGTGCTGTGCAAAAATCCCAGGAAAAATCCCGTTTCCTCGCCAACATGAGCCATGAAATCCGCACCCCCATGAATGGCGTACTGGGGATGCTGGATATCCTGAGCAAGACCCAACTGGATCCGCTGCAACGCGAATACTTGCATACAGCCTGTAGTTCCTCAGGTGTATTGCTGGAACTGATCAATTCGGTACTGGATCTCTCCAAAATCGAATCAGGCAAATTGTCGCTGGAAAAGATGCCATTCAACCTGCCTGATTTACTGGAAGACATGGTGATGCTGTTCAGTGGTTCTGCTACGAACAAGGGGTTAAAACTCACCAGCCGGATTCCCGACAATCTGTATGAATGGTTTTACAGCGACCCAACCCGCCTCAAACAGATAATCGGCAATCTGGTCGGCAACAGCGTCAAATTCACCAAAACCGGCAGCATCGAATTGCGCGCCGACATTCTGGAAGATCAGCAGCAAAAGACCCGTGTACGCCTGATGGTGGTCGATACAGGCCCCGGTATCAGCCCCGAGCAGCATGACATTCTGTTTAACGCTTTCAGTCAGGCTGATGAATCCACCACACGCATCTACGGCGGAACCGGGCTGGGCCTGACCATTTCGCAGGAACTGGTCCACCTGATGGGAGGGCGCATATGTATCACCTCCACCCTTGGGGAAGGCAGCACCTTTTATTTCGACTTGACGCTGGAAAAACATACGCCATCGCTACAATCCATGATTTGCCAGCCCACCATGCCGAAAAAGCCAGTCAACGCAGGCGCGGTTCTGGAAGGCCATCTACTGCTGGTAGAAGACAACACGGTCAACATCAAGGTTGCCCACGTCATGCTAACCAAACTTGGTTTCAGTTTCGACATCGCTATGGATGGGCTTGAAGCTGTCAGGATGCTTGGCGAAAACCGTTATGACCTGGTTCTGATGGATTGCCAGCTACCCGGCATCGACGGTTATGAAGCTACCCGCCGCTTCCGCCAGATCGAACAACAGCAACAGCGAAACCGTACCCCCATCATTGCCCTGACAGCCAACGCCATGCAGGGGGATCGCGAAAACTGCCTGGAAGCGGGCATGGATGACTACCTGACAAAACCTGTTTCACTCAACGGCCTGTACCAGAAACTGCAACAGTGGCTGTCGTAAGCAGCCGAAAACTGCCAGGCAGAGCAATTCAAACCCCAAACAAACTGGCTGGATTGGCATTGACCAGACGACTGTGTTTACACTCGTGCAACGGGAGATGAAATGGAGAAAATCCACGCATGAGCAATACCGCCTACTATCGTCAACTGCTGTTTTACGGCTTGGCAGGCTTGCCGCTGGCGATACTGGGTTTGCCGCTATATATCTATCTACCATCGTTTTACGCCCAGCAAACCGGCCTATCCCTGAGTATCATTGCCATTGTCCTGCTGGTGGCGTATTTCCTGAATATCCTCGCTGGCCCGCTGGTTGGCTGGTTAAATGACCGGACGCAAAGCCGCATCGGCAGACGCAAACTGTTCATGTGGCTGGGCGCACCCCTGCTGCTGGTGGGGAGCGAGTACCTGTTGCATCCCGCCGGTGGCGTAGACGGTTTTTACCTGTTTATTTGGCTATCAATCGCCGGTTTCGGCGGGACGCTGATATCCGTCCCCTGGCATGCATGGGGCGCAGAGCTGACCCGCAATTACCACGACAAAAGCGCGCTGGCAGCCAGCCGCGAAATATTCATCATCATCGGTATGATCATCGCCATTGCCTTACCGAAACTGGCCGCGACAGAAAGCAACACGGCGGCAACGCTGGAATGGTTGAATGCACTGTTGTGGGGGCTGATGCCACTCTGTCTGCTGCCTGCGCTTATCTGGCTGGTGGAGCGCCGCCCCTTCATGCAATTCGAGCACATGCGCAGGATGGGTGGCATACTGTCAGCACATCCGGCCATCCACCACCTGTTTCCTGCCTGGTTCATCACCAGTTTTGCCAATGCCCTACCTGCAAGCCTTTTCATCCTGTTCACCAGTCATGTACTGCAAGCCCCGGAACAGATGGAAATGGCGTTGGCGGTATACTTCCTGAGCGGTGTTCTTGGTCTCCCGCTCTGGTTGAAACTCGCCAGACTCATCGACAAGAGCCGGGTATGGGTATTGGCGCTTTGCCTTTCCGCCGTCAGTTTGGTGTGGACTCCACTGCTCGGGGCTGGCGACTTGTATTGGTTCCTTGCCATTTGCGCGCTCAGCGGACTGGCTTTCGGCGCAGAGATGGCCTTACCCGCGTCGATGCTGGCAGATGTCGCCCAGCAAATGCAGTATCAGGGCAATTCACAGACTGGTTTGCTGTTCGGGCTATGGAACTTGCTGGGCAAGCTGGCCTTGGCACTGGCGGTCAGCATGACTTTCCCGCTATTGGACTGGGCTGGTTGGCAGGAAACCGCCAACGCTATCCAGACGCCACAGACATTGCTCACACTGGCGCTGCTGTTCGGCGGGCTGCCAGTGCTGCTAAAAGCATTCGTCGCATGGCGTATGTGGCATTTCCCCTTCAGCGAGGTCGATTTCCACGATTACTGGGGATTCAGCCACGCCAACTCGATGTATTCTACTTACCCATCTAGCGTGCAGCGGGGAATGGGGCAGTCTGACGATTAGCCTTGCAGCATTTCGTTAGCAACGGCTTCAGCGATGCGGATGCCATCCACCCCGGCGGAGAGGATGCCGCCTGCATAACCTGCACCTTCACCCGCAGGATACAAACCTTTCACGTTCAGGCTTTGCATATCCTGCCCACGGGTAATGCGCAAGGGTGAGGAGGTGCGTGTTTCCACCCCCGTCAGCACCGCGTCATACATGGAGAAACCCTTGATCTGACGCTCGAAGGCTGGCAGTGCTTCGCGTATCGCCTCAATTGCATAACCCGGCAAACTGGTTGCCAGATCGGTCAGATTCACGCCCGGCTGATAGGAAGGCTCCACAGCACCCAGTTGGGTCGACGGAATGCCCTTGATGAAATCGCCTACCAATTGCCCTGGCGCTTCGTAGTTGCCGCCACCGAGTTCATAGGCGCGGGATTCCCACTGGCGCTGGAATTCCAGCCCGGCCAGCGGGTTGCCGGGGTAATCTTCCGGTGTGACGCCAACCACGATCCCGGCGTTGGCGTTGCGTTCGGCGCGCGAATACTGGCTCATGCCGTTGGTCACAACCCGACCCTCTTCCGAAGTCGCCGCCACTACCTGCCCGCCAGGGCACATGCAGAAACTGTAAACGGAACGCCCGTTTTTGGCGTGATGCACGATCTTGTAATCCGCCGCGCCCAGCAGTTCATTCCCGGCATGTTTGCCAAAACGCGCCTGATCAATCAGGGCTTGCGGGTGTTCGATGCGGAAACCGAGGGAAAACGGTTTCTGTTCCATGAAAACGCCGCGCTCAAACAGCATCTTGAAGGTATCGCGGGCGCTGTGCCCCAGAGCGAGAACGACATGGTCAGTGCGAATCTGTTCGCCACTGGCCAGTACTACACCGCGCAGATGGCCGTCGTCAATCAGCACATCCGTCACCTGTTGCTGAAAACGGATTTCCCCACCCAACGCCTCGATTTCGTTACGGATGTTTTCCACCATCTTGACCAGACGGAAAGTGCCGATATGCGGCTTGCTGACATAAAGGATTTCTTCCGGCGCGCCTGCCTTGACGAATTCGCTCAGCACCTTGCGCCCGTAGTGCTTCGGGTCTTTGATCTGGCTGTAGAGCTTGCCGTCGGAAAAGGTGCCAGCACCGCCTTCGCCGAATTGCACGTTAGATTCGGGGTTGAGCTGGTTGTTGCGCCACAGGCCCCAGGTATCCTTGGTGCGTTCGCGGACTTTCTTGCCACGTTCCAGAATAATGGGGCGAAAACCCATTTGCGCCAACAACAGCCCCGCCATGATGCCGCAGGGGCCGAAGCCGACGATGACCGGGCGTTGTTGCACATTTTCCGGGGCGTGACCAACAAACTTGTAAGTGGTGTCGGGAGCCGGTTTTACATGCTGGTCTTGTACGAACTTTTCCAGGATGGCGGTTTCATCCGTTAGCGTTGCATCGATGGTGTAGACCAGCACGATGGCGTCGCGCTTGCGGGCGTCGTAGCCGCGTTTGAAAACGGTGAAATCCAGCAGGTCGGCGGGCGCAATGCCCAGACGTTCCGCGATGGCGGTCGGCAAGGCTTCGGCGAGGTGTTCCAGCGGCAGGCGCAGTTCGGTGATGCGTATCATGGGTTCGTGCGTATGAATCCGGCAAAAGCGGGATTATACACGACCAGCAGAAATTACCATTCGCCGAATTCACCACAAAGAGGCGTGGTGTTGCCCATCATCCTGTTGCGGCGCATTGAGTGCGTGTTGCTCGCTATGCTCAAGGAGCTGGAAAAGCGGTTTCCCTTCCACAATGTGACGGGGAAACGGCGGGTTAGCGCTTATTCATGAATAGATATTTACAATAGCAAAACATTATCTATTCATACACTTATTAGCCAATTCACCTTATTGAGGGGATAAGTCAAAGCTATTTTTTCATGATATAAATCAAGATTATCAGCAGGTGTCGATGCCTATAATCACTTGCATAAATTTTATATAAAGCATTATACGAAAATAGACTTTTCCCGGACTACCCTACAATTTATGCGAGGTTTTATATGAAAAAACATATAAGTATATTTCTGTCTGTCATGTCATCCCCCATGCTGGCGCAGGCATATAACATTGTTGAGCCGGTAACGGACACAACCATTATAGCTAAAGACTACTACACCTACGGTTCAGAAAAGAATGAACTCATCATCGGCAAGACAGACCGGACTGTCATCAAGTCCTATGGTGGCAATGATGTGATAAAGTGCGGCAATGCGAGTGATTATGCCGATGCGGGTGATGGCAATAACGTTGTCTATGGCAATGATGGCGATGACCAGGTATACAGTGTCAATGGCAATGATATACTGGTTGGTGGCAATGGTAATGATGTCCTGCTTAGTTATGGCGGGAAAGATGTTTATATCGGTGGCTCCGGCAATGACACATTATACGGCAAAGGCGGCACCGCAGATAATGAAGACACTTCAATATTCACAGGTAAATTTTCAGATTATAAACTCACCCAGAATAACAGTGTGGTTTATTATATAGAAGACCTGCGCAGTGGTAGCCCCGATGGCAAAGACAGGATCGTCTATATGGACAAACTGGAATTTACCGATGGCACATTCTATGTCCTTTCCAAAAAATTCACGCCCAAACCAGTTGAGGGTAACCGTCTAAGCAGCTACGGCTCTCCATCAACCCGTTCAGATGCTGATAACGCTTTCGTATTGCTACAAGCCATCAATGATACGCCCGCAAATGGGACGCTATTTCTGGATACTGCGGGCATCTACCCTGTTGACCGGGAAATAAAGATCACCAAGCCGATTAAAATCGTTGCATCAGGTAGCAATTTCACGCTTAAACTGACAGGGCCAACCACTAACGTATTGTTTATTGACAGCGAAAATGTCAGCCTTTCCGGCTTGGCTATTAATGGCAACAGGCTTGCCAGCATAGGCATTTATTCAAACTATGCTAACGTTAGCCTCACTAACAACAAGATTTATAACATTGCCTATACCGGAACAGTTTCTGGCGTGGCATGGGGAATTGGCATTGTCCCACGGGCAAGCACATCTAATAATGCCAATATCTTGGTTAAGGATAATGAAATATATGCTCTTGAAAACACTTACTATGATAGCAAACGGGCAAATGGTTTTGTCTGGGGAGTCCACATAGCTTACCATCAGTTAAAAGATCAAACAGTTAATGTGGAAGTGTCAGAAAATAATATCCATGACCTTGTGGGTGAAGAAGATGATCATATTGTCATTGGTGATGACAGAAGCGTAACAGGTTATTATGGCATTCGCACAACCGTCAAAAACAACCGTTCAAGCAACTTTACCCGACGCTGTGTAAAAACCTGGGCGCAGAATGTAAGCATTGAAAACAATACATGCAATGCGATGACATCAGGCTTTGACACCAATAAATATCCGCCTTTTGCCGGAATTGAATCGTTTGGAGCCAACACCACGATCAAGGCCAATACCATTATGCTGCCCGCTGAATTTGAATCTGCAATTGTTGCCCGTAAGCAGAATCTGAAAATCCAGGATAACACTGTCAGATTGGCAGGAGGCAAACGGGAGCAATACCTCTTGAATGTATCTTATGATGCTCTGGATTATGAAGTGACAGGTAATAACCTGACCATGGTTTCCCCTCTCAGCAGCTCGCACTTTTTCTACCAAAAAGGCAATACACGAGGGCTAATAAAGAACAATGCATTTACGGTTGAAAATACCAGCGTTAGATCCTTGTCTTTCCAGACGGTTTACCAGTCAAGTTCAGACAGTATACTCAGGAATGAGACCACGCTGGAAAACAACAGCCTCACGGGAAGCATTCAATACATGATTGACTTTTCAGGGAAATCATCTGCCAACTTCTCGCCAGTGACTGCGGCAGGCAAAGTAGTCCGTACCATTTTTGAAGGCAACAAAGTAAGTAGCACTCTACAAATCAGTGGCCTGTAAACCATAAACACGCCAAGTTGATAAACATCCGGGAGATTTTTCTGCCGGATGCTTATCCAAGTCACAGAGCCACATAGTACGTTTCCTGGTTACCAACTAACCAGTGAGCGACATTACTTCGTCTGCCGCCCCCACATTGAATTCCACCAGTCGTCATCCCCACCGCTATTGCTGGAACTGCCACCCAGCCCCATTTTCTTACGGATTCCGCTGATGTCACGATTGGTCAGGCGCGCCAGCGTTTCCGCCACCTTAACCTGCCGCTTGGGTAATTCACGGAAATACTGTTTGCCCGCATCACAGCTAGCTTCACCCTTGAACGGATGGCGGATGATGTAGCGCCCCTGGAAGTTTTCACGATCGCCAGTGGTCTGGAACATCAGATCTTCCGGGAAATTATCACGGTCATAGCGCACATGTAGGCGGCTGACGTAGACATCCTGCCCCTGTGGTGGTGGCATCATCATCCCGCGCGGTTGCGGTTGGGCATCGTTGCCATTCGCAGCCACCCAGAATACGCCCAGTTCGCGCAGCTCCTTGTCTGTGAGCGGGTCGGCGGCGCAGGGGTCGCACCAGTTCATATCCCACGCATATTCGAGGAATACCGCCTTGCCGTTTTCCTTGTCCACCGCTGTGCGGAACATGTCGCGGTAGAAGCTGGCGAATTCATCCTTGTCCTTGATGTATGCCGGTACATCCACGTCACTGGGCAGCTTGACAGTGCGGTAGTTGGTGGTTTCAACCCTGCCTGTGCGGGTCAGTGCGTAGACGAACAGTTCCTGCTTGCCCTGCGCGTTTACCGTACCGAGGCGGATTGGCAGCATGAATTTGTCGTGGTTGTAAGCGATCTGGATCGGGCGCAGGCGCGTGTAACCGGATTTGCTGTACTCTTGCAAATTGACCCTGGCGACGAAGAATTTCATGTCCTGCTTCAGGTAACTGCCGACCACCGGTTCGGCTCCGGGCGGCAGTTTATAACCCTGTTCGGTCAGCCAGGTGATCAGGCCACCGCTTTCTTTGGCTGACAACAGCAGAATGTCGTATTCGGCCACGGTGTACTGCGCTTCGATCTTGACGCCAAGATCAGCGGCGCGGCGTTGCACGGTAGCATCCTCCATCATTGCGCCTTTCATCATTGGTGCGGGAGCCATGACCGGCATTGGCATGCAGGGGTCTTCGTCGAAATATTCCACCAGACGCGGGGCGGAATAGGCATCAAGATGCTCCAGCGTGGCGTGGTTGGCGACGTTGATCTGTTCGCGCTTGAGCACGGTTGGCACCGGCACCACCAGGGCGAAATCCTTCACATCGCCTTTGAAATCACTGGCCATGGTGACGACGTTGCGGTTTTCATCGCGGACATACACCACCTGCGAAGACTCGTTGAACAAGCCGGTATCTGCCTTGGCAACGTAGAAACCACAAAAGGCAGCGGCTTGGGAGGAAACCCCCAATAACAAGGCTCCCAACAATCCCTTTACTGTTTTTCTCATGTTTGGCTCCTGACTGGCCAGTGAAACGGCGCACCGGCAAAACGCCCATTGATCAGCAACACCAGCGGTGAAGATACCACTAGC
>JAHJJD010000086.1 GCA_018822845.1 Gammaproteobacteria bacterium
AGACAGCCAAGAAGCATGGTAAGTTCGTTCATGAGCAGTTGTTGTTATTCTTTGGACTTTGTTGTGATTGCCCATGGTAACAATGACTGCTCGCTTTTTAACCTATGAATTTACCACCGGTTTGGCGAAGGTATTGTCAATTAATTTGTTCATATCTATAGTCTCGCCTTATAATAGAGGAAATCCACTCATGGATAACAATTCCACCGACAATTTATAGCACATGATCATAAAATGTTGCTTTCCATTTATCCCAATAAATAATCCAGATGTCATGAATAAGCAGATAGCCTTTATTTTTCATGCGGATAACAAAAAACCATTTTGAATTAGAATTTTGTTATCAATCTATAATAATTAATTATATGCATGAAAAGAGAACTCTGAGCAAAAGCAAAATGACAAGGTATAAAAAAGCCCGGATAACCGGGCTTTAATAAATATACTTAATGGCAATAAAACCATTAATCCCACTTTAGTGCGCCACCCGTCTGATACTCAGTGACGCGGGTTTCAAAAAAGTTCTTTTCTTTACGCATGTTAGATTGTTCATCCAGCCACGGCAGCGCATTCTGGGCACCGGGGAACGGTTCCTCCATCCCCAGTTGGCGCGCCCGGCGATTGGCGATGAAGCGGAACTGCTGGCTATGGTCTTCTGCGTTGTAGCCGAGAATCGGGTTGGGCAACAGGAATCTGGCGTAAGCCTGTTCGGCGGCTTCAGCTTCATCCCACATGTCGCGCACAGCCTGCGGGTCGAGTTTGACGTTTTCTTCCTGCATGATCTGGCGCACCACACGGATACCGAAGGAGCAATGCAGCACTTCGTCGCGCATGATGTATTGCAGTTGCTCGGCAGTGCCCTTCATCAGGCCACGGCGTTGCAGGGCAAAAATCGGCGAGAAGCCGTTGTAGAACCAGCAACCTTCAAAGATACCGGCGAAGAAGGTGTAGGACAGCACGAAATCATGCAGGTCATCGCGGTTTTTCAGATCAATATCGTGGCGCAGAGCATCGTTGAGGCGGCGGTTGGCCATCTGGATCTTGCCGTTGATTTCCGGCACCACGCGGTAGCGGTTGTAGATTTCACCCTGATCAAGGCCAATGGTTTCGATGCAGTGCTGGTAAGTCCAGGTATGCAGCGCTTCCTCATACACCTGACGCGCCTGATAGATTTGCAGCTCGGGTGCGGTCATCTTTTCCATTACCGCCAGACCGATGTTGCGCATGGCGAGAATGTCGGAAGTGGTCAGGTAGGCCAGCACGTTTTCGTACACATGGACTTCTTCCGGCTTCAGGTTGTGGTGGTAATCGTGCACATCCTGCGCCATGTTGATGTCAAGCGGCGTCCAGTGGTTCTTGTTGGCATTGAGGAAAAACTCCCACGCCCACGGATACTTGAAGGGCGCGAGCTGGTTGATGTCACCGCTGCCGTTGATCACGCGCTTGTCTTCCGCGCGCACTGGCTGTTGTGGTTTGAAGGGTTCTGCCGTGAAAGCCTTGCGGGCGCTACGGGGCGCTTTCGCATTCGTAGCGGCTTCCTCCACAGGGGTGGAAGCCGCACCCGTTACCTGCGTTGCAGACGCCTGCGGCTGCGCTGGCGTACTTTCTGCAACTTGGGTTTCAGTACTGATTTCACGGTTTACTACCTCCACAACAGGTTCATCAACGACATCGACAACTTTAAGCTGTGGTTTGTGGCCGTTCACCCGAGGGATCGGGGCGGCGAGGGGGTCATCCCAGTTTAACATCATGTTCTTGTTCCTCCAGAATTCTTATCAATCATCCGGTCGCAGGGAAAGATCCTACACCGGAGCAAAAAGGGTGGATGCAGACAGCTTCGCCTGTAGCGATTGCATGATCTGCTCCAGTTCAATCCTTGCCTCTGCCTGTAGCCCCAAGCAAAGGCCAATGCCATCGGCGTCCGTGCTCAAACGTGTTTGCAATGCGAGTTTGTAAACCCCACCCTGTTGAGCATCCATTCGGTAAGCGTGCAGGTGCATGGAATCACCAATCCCGGCAGGGTTGCGCAGGTGGTCAAACCTGAATTTGCGCCCCATGTAATCCAGCAACTTGTCCTGCACGACCAGCACAAGTTTTTTGTGGACGTTTTCAAAGGTCTGAATTTTGTGATGCATCTGCACCAGAATCGTCTTGGCGGTCATTTTCCAGTTCATGCCAAATGGCTTGCTGGAATCTTCATGCTCATCGGCGCGGGGAACACCCAGTTCCTTCAATAAACGCTGGCGTTCAGGCCAGACCGTTCCGGTGGTGTCCAGCGCCTGGAATTCGATTCCGACAAAATCCTTTACCTTGCCGTCTTTGGCCGACACCAGAAAATAATCGACACTCCCGCCCGGAATAGCGACTTCGGACACGATGTGCAACTCGTTACCCGGCTCATGCAGGGTCAACAGGTGCAAGCAGTCCGTGAATACCTGCCGCCGCTCCAGCAAACGGTTGGGGCAAATGATCACTGGCGATGGTTCACGTCCATACATGACGGCACAGGAACCAATCGCGGTGTCCGGGTCACTTTTGCGGGTCTTGTAGCACTGCCTGCCGGTATAGGCGCATTGCTGATCCGCCACTACAGTATTCCAGTCCATCCTGTTTTGGATAGCGGGATGCCCGAACAATTCCACTACCTTGCTCATAACAGGGTATCCAAACGCTGTTGCGCCAGTTCCAGATAACGGCACGAAATGTCGATGCCAACCGATTTGCGGTTGAGGTTGCGTGCAGCTACCAAGGTTGTGCCGGTTCCGCAAAAAGGGTCGAGCACGATACCGCTTTCCGGGCAGGTCGCCAATAGCGGAATACGGCATAAATCCTGCGGGTAGGGGGCAAAATGCACCTCCCGGCTTTGGGTGTCCTCCGGCAGGATGTCCCACACGTCGCTGGGCTTACTGCCTTTGGGGTGGTATTTGAGGAAATAGAACCCCTTCTCGCGTAATTCCTTGGCGCGACCTGACAGTTTTTCGCTATCCGAGTGGGTAGTGCGTTGCTGGCCGCGAATGATCATCCTGAAATCAGAAATTTTCCCGGCTTGCACATCCGCCAACATCTGCGTCAGCCCCGCCAACGCTGTCACTTTTTCCGCTGGAGTCAGCGCAGTCGACAGTTCGATCTGGCGCTTGTAACGCACGCCCGATACTCCGGTGGCGGAGACTACTGCACCATTCACCACCTTGGCTTCACGTGGTTTTGAACGGATAGCGTCGGCATTGTAGTAATAGCCCTTGGCCTGCTTCACAAAATGGAACAGCTTTTCATGCACGTTAGCGAGACGGTCTTTACTGTTATCCATGCCACCTTTGATCTTGTTCCAGACAACCTCATTGCGCAGAATCCAGCCTTGGTTATCCACCAACTCAAACGCTACCCGCCACGGTATACCAACCAGCCCTTTACCGTTGTAGCTATCACCAAGATTCAGCCAAAACGAGCCTTCAGGCTTCAGCACCCGCTTGATTTCAGCACAGATAGCCACCAGATTTTTCACATAATCGCGGTAATCGGCTTCCAGACCGATACCGCCGTTCTCATATTCGCGTTTGCCCCAGTAAGGCGGAGAGGTCATTACACAGTCGATACTGGAGGATGGAAGCTCATATAAAACATGTAAAGCATCCCCCCTGAACAACACAGGGGCAATCGAAACATCCGTCTTATATGTAGCGACCAGATCCCCATATTTACAGGAGAAAATTCCACCACTAACTGATGGTTGCGGGGTTAATACCTGAGAGCCCAACATTGCGTTCATCATCTACTGGCAAGCTTCGCAATCAGGATCGAGCAGCGAACACGCCTTCGGTGCTTCCGACCCGACAGACACCAGCCCGGTTGCGGCCTTGAAACCTGCACCTGCTTCAGCCTTGGCAGGCTCATCGCTGGAAGTCTTTTCCGCACCGGTAGCACCCAGCGTGCGCAGGTAATAAGTAGTCTTCAGCCCACGTACCCACGCCAGTTTGTAGAGGTTGTCGAGCTTGGTACCGTTCGGCTCTTTCATATAGAGGTTGAGCGACTGGCCCTGGTCGATCCATTTCTGGCGGCGGCTGGCGGCTTCCACCAGCCAGCGGGCGTCGATCTCGAACGCGGTGGCGTACTTGGCCTTGACCGCATCCGGCACGCGGTCGAGTGGCTGTACGGAGCCGTCGAAATACTTGAGGTCGTTCATCATCACTTCATCCCACATACCCAGCGCTTTCAGATCCTGCACCAGATACGGGTTGATGACGGTGAATTCGCCCGACAGGTTGGATTTGACGAACAGGTTCTGATACGTCGGCTCGATGGATTGCGACACGCCACAGATGTTGGAAATGGTCGCAGTCGGGGCAATCGCCATGCAGTTGGAGTTACGCATCCCCTGTTTCTTGATCAGGTTGCGCAAACCATCCCAATCCTGTGTCTGGGTGTGGTCGACGATGAAGTATTCACCGCGCTCTTCACCCAGCAATTCCATCGAATCAATCGGCAGGATGCCCTTGCTCCACAGCGAACCTTCGTAGCTGGCGTACTTGCCACGCTCCGCTGCCATGTTGCTGGAGGCGCGGATGGCGAAATAGGAAACCGCCTCCATGCTCCGGTCAGCGAATTCCACCGCTTCGGCAGAGGCATAGGCCATGTTCATCTTGTACAGGGCATCCTGGAAACCCATGATGCCCAAGCCCACAGGACGGTGGCGCAGGTTGGAACGGCGCGCCTGCGGCACACTGTAGTAGTTGTAGTCGATGACGTTATCCAGCATACGCATTGCGGTGGTCACGGTGCGTTCCAGTTTCGCCACGTCCAGCTTGCCGTCGGTGACGTGCGCTGGCAGGTTGACGGAACCGAGGTTGCACACGGCAATTTCGCTGTCGTTGGTGTGCAGCGTGATCTCGGTGCAGAGGTTGGAACTGTGCACCACGCCTACGTGTTGGTTGGTGTAACGCACGTTGCAAGGGTCCTTGAACGTGATCCACGGGTGGCCGGTTTCAAACAGCATTCCCAACATCTTGCGCCACAGGGTCAGCGCCTTGACCTTGCGGTGCAGCTTGATTTCGCCGCGTGCGACCTTGGCTTCGTATTCGCTGTAACGCGATTCAAATGCCTTGCCGCTCAGGTCATGCAGGTCAGGTGCATCATCCGGCGAAAACAGCGTCCACTCACCCTCTTCCGCCACCCGCTTCATGAACAGGTCGGGAATCCAGTTGGCGGTGTTCATGTCGTGGGTGCGGCGGCGTTCGTCACCGGTGTTCTTGCGCAGTTCGAGGAAATCCTCAATGTCGATGTGCCAGGTTTCGAGGTAGGCGCACACCGCCCCCTTGCGTTTGCCGCCATTGTGCGCCAGCGCCGCAGTGGTCATGTACGACTCGTCACCTTCCACGATCAGGTCGAATACGAACGGCAGGGTTGGCGTGATTTCCACGCTGCGTACACGACTGAACACACAGCCGTTATACGTCAACCAGTTGTGTTTTTCGACAGGCTGGCAATCAACTAAAGCCGCAATTTCCGGCACAGCAGGAATGCGGATATCGAATGCCTTGGTAATACCGTTGAATTCAATCTGTGTCCCGTTAGAACGGGTTCCCGTGTGGGCGTTGTCACGCTCCCGGTATTGCCCGGCAGTCGGTACGCCCAGACGCAGGCATTGGTAACGCACACCTTCCGCCAGTTGACGTGAAGTGCTGGTGAAATAGATTTCCTTGCCCCGGCTCACGCCGCCATCAGTTTCCAGCAAGCCTTGCAGCAGCGCCAATGTTTGCTGCCGTGGCAAATGACTGAAACGGCGGGCAATGCGCTTTTCGCCCTGCGCGTTGTACAGGTCATCATAAGTGAATGGCAGAGTGGCTTCACCAGCACCGACGATGCGCCCGGTCGTGCCATCACGTACTACGCCCCGACCACTGGCCCAATGAACTTGTGCGTAAGTCTCACCACGCCCGGATTCCCAGCAATGAATGCCACGCGCCGCCAGATAGTCACGCACGAATGGTAAATGCTCATCGTGTTGCGGGTTGCCGGAAACGCCCCACTGCATGCCGTCCTTGGACAAATGACCGTCACCCAGCAGGATGTCGTACAGACGTGCATCTTCTACGCTAAAACCGTCCACCAACACGGTTTCAGTCGGGATAACCTGGGCGACATAATCGCCTTTTTGCAACTGTCCGGATTCAACCCACTCGGCCTTGACCTTACCTTTTGCCAGCCAGTCCATGGTGCGGCTATTGGCCTGTTCCATCGGCACGCCACGGATAGCCCAAAATGGATGCCCTGCCGTCACTTTCACCGGTTCAATGGAATGCTTAACATCCAGCTCCACCATCGGGTCATGCTGGTTGTAAACCATGGCGCGTTTGACTTCACGGTAAGTCCCACTGACACCCAACACCAGATCGCCTGCCTTTACATCACGGATAGACATGATGCCATCAGCGGTGTGGATGCAGGTATCGGGCGCAAAACACTGATTCACCGCTACCGCCGTGTCATTCGCCACTTTCAGGAATGGCACCACGCCTTGTGACTTGCCATTGGTACCCTTGATGTGCGCGCCCATGCCGCGCACCCGGCTCCAGTCGTTGCCCAGACCGCCTGCGTATTTCGACAACAATGCGTTGTCCTTGATCGCGTTGTAGATGCCATCCAGATCGTCGGAAATAGTGGTCAGGTAGCAGGAAGACAGTTGCGGACGCAGCGTGCCGGAGTTGAACAACGTCGGCGTGCTGCTCATGAAATCGAAGCTGGACAACAGGTTGTAGAACTCGATCGCGCGCTCTTCGCGGTCGACTTCGTTGATCGCCAGCCCCATCGCCACCCGCATGAAAAACACCTGCGGCAACTCAAAGCGCGTGCCTTCGTGATGCAGGAAATAGCGGTCATACAGGGTTTGCAAGCCGAGGTAGGTAAACTGCAAATCGCGTTCCGGCCTGATTGCCGCGCCCAGCTTGTCGAGGTCGTAATTCTTCAGGTCATCGGCCAGGCGCTCGACTTTCACCCCGATCAGGATGGTGCGTTTGAGGACTTCAGGGTACAGACCCGCCATTTCCACCTGGGTGGCTTCGGTCGGCTGGCCTTCAATGAAACTCAGCACTTCGCGGCGCAGGCTATCCATCAGCATGCGGGCGGCAACGTGGGAATAGTTGGGGTCGCGGTCGATCAGCACGCGGGTGCTGATCACCAGTGCAGTCGCCACTTCCTTCTCGGAAATGCCATCGTACAGGTTGCGCATGGCGGCAGTCAGTACCTGACTGGCATCAACACCTTCCAGCCCTTCGACGGATTCCGCCACGATCTTGCGCAGGCGCTCTTCGTCCAGCGTTTTCAGGTCACCGTCGGCGGTTTTGACGTGGATGAGGTTTTCCGGCTGCTTGCCTTTCTTTTTGGCCTTGGCTTCCTTTTCAGCACGCAAGCGGGCACGTTCCGCACGGTACAGGACGTAACTGCGCGCAACCTTGTGTTCGCCCGCACGCATCAGCGCCAGCTCCACCTGATCCTGGATGTCTTCGATATGCACCATGCCGCCTTCCGGGGTACGGCGCAGCAGCGCATCTACTACCTGCGCGGTCAGCTTGCGCACGGTGTCGTGAATACGGGCGGAACCGGATGCCTGGCTGCCTTCCACATCAAGGAAGGCTTTGGTCATGGCGATCTGGATTTTGTTGCCGTCGAAACCTGTCACCTGGCCATTGCGACGAATAACCTTGCAGGTGCAGGCGTCGGAATCAGGGGAAGATGGAGTAAAGGCAGGCTTACCTGTTGGTGTTATTTCCTGTGCGCTTGCGGCTTGCATGAGTATCAACCTCGGTGGACGTATTTATAGCTATTCAGCTTGACAAAGGTGAAAAATGAGATTAAGCCCAGTCGTGGAATTCTTCTGGGTAACTACTATAGGATGTGCTTTTAGAGTCGGTCAAGCACAAGATGTTGTCAAGAAGCTGTGAACAGCCTGTGGATAACCGAGGCAAGTCCAGTGCCAGCAGGGACTTTTTGCCCCCCTCAGATCATTGGAAAATTTTTCAAACATAGAATCCGCCATCATTGGTTTTTTCGATAGTTTCGGGAAACCAGCGACTTGTTGCATCCAGTTGAAACGTTTTTTCGTACAATGCTCTGGATCAGGTTTACTGATCACAAAATAATCCAATCAGATTTCATGGAGACAATGAGACATGCAAAACAAAACACTGAAACTGGCTTTAGGCACAACTTTCGCAGCAGGTATCGCACTCGGCGCGGCACAGGCTATCGCCGACAATCCGTTTGCTTCCGACGCGCTCAGCAGCGGTTACATGCAACTGGCTGAAAACGACAAGGCCGGTGAAATGAAATGCGGAGCCAATATGGATGGCAAGTGCGGCGCTGGCATGAAGAGAAGCGCTGAAGGCACCTGCGGCGGCGACATGAAATGCCCGGCTGACACCAACGAAGACGGCATGGTCACGAAAGAGGAGTTCATGACCCACCACGAAAAGATGTTTGACGAAGCCGATACCGACAAGGATGGCTCGCTGAACGCTGATGAACGCAAAGTCATGCACAAGAACATGGAAGGCAAGTGCGGCGCAGCCAAAACAGATGATGCCAAACCAGCCGATGGCGCTACCGCAGCTCCGGCTGAAGAAAAGAAGTAAGCCATGCGCAGCCCTGCCCTCCACGGTGCAGGACTCGGCTTCCGGCGTGACCTGCTGGTTGCGCTGGAAAACCGGGTTCCGGATTGCATCGATTTTTTTGAAGTCGCCCCGGAAAACTGGATCGGGACGGACAAACGCAGCCAGCAACGTCTGCGCGCTTTCACCGAGCGCTACCCGTTTGTCTGCCACGGCCTGTCGCTGTCGCTGGGTGGGCTGACGCCACTGGATACTGACTTGCTGGGCAATATCAAGCTGCTCATGCGTGAGCACCACATGCCGCTGTACACCGAGCATTTGTCATGGTGTTCTGATCACGGCCATCTGTACGATTTACTGCCGATTCCCTTTACTGAAGATGCGGTAAAACACGTCGTCAGCCGCATCCGCCAAACACAGGATATTCTGGAACAGCGTATCGGCATCGAAAACGCCTCGTTCTACATGCAGGCCCCTATCAGCGAGATGGATGAAGCCACTTTCATCAACGCCGTGCTGACAGAATCCGACTGCCTGCTGCATCTGGACGTGAACAATGTCTACGTCAACAGCGTCAACCATGCCTATGACGCGCACGAATTCCTGCAAAAACTGCCGAAGGAGCGGGTGGTCTACCTGCACATGGCCGGTCATTACGAGCAAAAGCCCGACCTGCTGATCGACACCCACGGCGCGCCGGTCATTGACCCGGTGTGGGAACTGCTGGATTTCACCTACCAGCATTTCGGCATCTTCCCCACCCTGCTGGAACGTGATTTCAACATTCCCCCGCTGGCGGAACTCGTGCCGGAAGTCGAACAGATCGCCAGCCTGCAAAGGAAACATGCCGCATGAACGCTACCGAAACTTTCCAGCGCACTTTCGCCGCCCACTTGCGCAACCCGGAGGCCAATCCGCCCCCACAAGGCGTGGATGCGGAGCGCGCTGGCGTCTACGTCGAGCTGCTGTTCAACAATGTGGAAGATTTCCTCAGCGGCTGCTTTCCGGTAATACGCAAAATTCTCGACGATGGGCAATGGAATGCGCTGGTTCGCCAGTTTTATGCGGAACATGCCTGTCAATCGCCCTATTTTCGCGAGATTCCTGCCGGGTTTGTGGAATGGCTGACAGGACGGCTTCCCTTCGACTCCCTTCGACTCCGCTCAGGGAACACCGCTCAGGGAACACTATTCGGTGAACGGTTTCCTTTCCTGCTGGAACTGGCGCATTACGAGTGGGTGGAAGTGCCGCTTGCGCTGGATGATAGCGAAATCGACTGGAGTAGCATTGACCCGGACGGCGATTTGCTGGCAGGCAAACCGGTGCTGAACCCGGTCATGCTGCTGCAAAGTTACCAGTACCCCGTGCACCGTATCGGCCCCGATTTCCTGCCCACCGAACCGGAGCCAACCCATTTGGTGTTGCTGCGTGACCAGCACGGCAAAATCCAGTTTGTCAGCCTGAATGTAACCACTGCCCGGTTGGTGCAGTTGTTGCAGGAAAACCTGGATACGCGCACGGCTATCTTTCAGCTTGCCCAGGAAATGCAGCATCCTGACCCTGAGCAGCTGATGCAGTTCGGCCAGCAGATACTGGAACAGTTCAAAACACAGTTTTTGGTGCTGGGAACAGCCATCCGTCCGCGATAAATGCCGGTTTTCGCACCGCATCTGTGAAGCAGGCAAGAATATATGCTATTTAATGGTGATGTAGTTGTGTTAATAGAGTGATCACCATGAACCATCCCCAATCGAGACTGGCGGCTTACGCCATGATTTCCCTTTCCACCCTGATGATTTCAGGCTGTCTGGGTGTGCAACCTGCCAAGGAAGAACCGCAGGCCAAAAGCTTACAGGAAATTGCGGCTGAAGCGATGAATTCCAAAGGCAAGCTGACCAGGGAGCAAATCAATGCCCTGATCGCGGCGAACGCCAAATGTACACCCGATAAAATGTAAGCGAGAGCTAACCCATGCACATGCTTGCAGTCCTGCTATCCGGCTTTTCCGTCTTCAGCGCCCTGATCATGACGCTGACGCATTTCCGCTGTGATAACTACAAGGGGCAGTTACTGGCGCAAGGCATGGGCGTCATCCTGCTGCTGACACTGGTCGGCTTGCAACTTACCCATTTTTTCTGGTTGCAGGGCACGGCGGACTTCGTGCACACAGCGTATTATCAGGTATTGCTGTTTGCCGTGGCCCCGGCATTTTACCTGTTCAGCAAGCCGTTGTTACAGGCAGACAGTATTCTCCATCCCTATCAGCTGCTGCATTTGTTACCGGTGCTGGCAGCACCTTTACTGCCATTCAGTCTGGCCTTGCCGCTGGCATTTGCCGTAGGCGCAGGTTACTTGCTGTGGCTGGCGTACAGCATTCACGCCCTGCGCTCGCAGCGTAGCCGCTTCCGGCTGGAACTGGCCATCCTCGGCACGGTGTTTGCCATTGCGCTGGCGGTGCTGCTGCTCGGGCTGGGCTTACCCCTGATTCCGGAAAAGCTGTTTTTCACATTGTATGCCAGCGCCATCGGCATTGCCTTCCTGCTGGTCAGTATTGTGCTCAGCCTCGCCCCGCAACTGTCTACCGAAGTGGCGGAAGCCGCGCGCGAAACCTACGCCGTTTCCACCCTCGGCAATGTCGATTGCGCACACATGCTGGTGCGGCTGGGCAACCTGATGGATCAGGAACAGGTGTTTCAGAACCCTGACATGGACTTGCCCACGCTGGCGGAACGCATGCAGCTAACGCCTCACCAGTTGTCGGAACTGATCAATACCCGTCTCGGCAAAGGCTTTTCACGCTATATCCGCGAGTACCGGGTGGAAGCAGCGGAAGACTTGCTGCTGGACAAGCCATCCATGCCCGTGCTGACGGTGGGGATGGAAGTCGGCTTTACCTCGCAGTCGAATTTCTACCAAGCCTTCCGCGAAATGACCGGGATGACGCCGGGGCAATACCGGAAAGTGCATCTCCAGGTAGCAGCGTAACGTTCAGGCCTGCCTGTCCGCCAGCATCACCAGATCGCGCACGGTTTCCACCCGCTGCAAGCGTTCGTCGCTGATGGCGATGTTGAAGGCTTCCTCCATCGCCATGGCAACTTCGACCAGACCATCGAAACTGAAACCGAGATCATCCCGCAAATGGCTTTCGGGCAGCACATCCAGCGCCACCAGACTCCATTCGACACAGATGATGTCGCGGATTTGCAAAAACAGATAGTGCAAACGCTGATCATGGATGTGCTGCCTCGCATACAGCACGGAAGAAACTGCATCCTGCATAGTTGATACTCATCTTTTTGTGGTGACACTCACCCGGCCTGCTGGGAATCAAGCCGGAATCATCACCAAAATAGACCCATATTGATGCTATTTTGTTCAGTCTTTATTTGCAGAATGATCATTTCATACACGATTTGTTTCCACTTCTATAAAACCGGAAGCCAACACCTTGCACAACGCTTACGCTTGTTACCAAAAGCAACGAGGAACACAGCATGAAAATATTGCTAACAGGCGCAAGCGGTTTCATCGGCAGGCATATCCTGCGGGCGCTGGAACAGGCCGGGCATGAAGTTGTGCCGGTTTCCCGCCGTCACGGTGTCGATTTCAAGCACATGCTCACACCAGAAGACTGGCTGCCCCATTTGAAAGAGGTGGAAGCCGTCATCAACAGCGTAGGCGTCATTGCCGAAACGCGCGGGCAAACCTTTGACACATTACACCATCGCGCCCCCGCCGCCCTGTTCCGCGCCTGCGTGATGGCGGGCGTACCACGGGTGGTGCAGATTTCTGCCCTTGGTGCTGACGATCAGGCTATTACCCCTTACCAGTTGAGCAAGAAGGCGGCGGATGATGTGCTACGCAGTCTGCCGCTGGAATGGTTCGTACTGCGCCCGTCGCTGGTGTATGGGGAAGGCGGCAAAAGCTCGGCCATGTTCCGCTTCATGGCTAGCCTGCCCATCATTCCACTGGTGGGCGATGGCAGGCAACGCATCCAGCCAGTGCATGTCAGCGATGTGGTGGCAACGGTACTGCAATGCCTGCCAGCGGCTTCCGCCCGCCGCACACTGGATGTGGTGGGCGCTTACCCGCTAACGTTTGTCGACTGGCTACAATCCATGCGGCTGGAAGCTGGCAGGAAAGCTGCTGTAACCTTGCCCATTCCGTTTAGCCTGATCATGGCAACAGCGCATGTGGGCAGGTTTGTCGTACCGATGCTGCACCCCGATAACCTGCGCATGTTGCAACATGGCAATACCGCTGACGTACAATCACTGGCCAATTTCCTCGGGCGTATGCCGCTGAGTGTGGAGGAAGCGCCATGACCTACCTGATCCTGAAATACCTGCATATCCTGAGTATGGTGCTGCTGTTTGGCACTGGCCTGGGCAGCGCGTTCCACAAGTGGATGGCAGACCGTAGCGGTAACGTGGCACATATCGCCGCCACCAACCGCCATGTGGTACAGGCGGACTGGCTGTTCACCACACCAACGGTGCTTTTCCAACCCATCAGCGGCTTGTGGATGGTGTATTTGCTGGGCTTGCCGCTGACAACGCCATGGATTGCCATCAGCCTGGGCTTGTTTGTGTTCGCAGGCTTGTGCTGGCTGCCGGTGGTGTGGCTACAAATCCGGATGCGCCAGCTTGCAGATGCTTCCGTCATTTCCCAAACAGCCTTGCCTGCCCAATACTGGCGCTATGCACGCCTCTGGTTCTGGCTGGGTGTACCGGCATTTATCGCGATGGTGCTGGTGGTTTTCCTGATGGTATTCAAATCGAGTTTCGGAGACTGAGATGGGCACAAACACACGCAAACCCTTGGTGCAGCAAGCCCTTGGCGCACAGTGGGAGCAATTGCCCCCCATCTTGCAGGCGCATTACCAGCATGACCCCAACACTGAGGTTGGCGAACTGGATATTGAATACCCGGGTTTCATGCAGCCCTACCTCAGTTTCATGCGCTTGCTGGGGGCGCTGGTCAACCGGCGCGGCAAAGCCATTCCGATCACGGTGGAAACCTGGATGGAGGGTAGTATCCAACGCTGGAAACGCACCCTGCACTTTCCCGATGGTCAGGAAATCCTGTTCAACAGCATCTGTGTGTACGCGGGCGGCAATGAATTGATTGAGTACGTCAATGCCTTCCTGGGGATGCGCATGGCGGTCACGGTGGAAGATGGCAGATTGAACTACGCTGGCAGGCATTACGTGTTGAAGCTGGGCAGTGTGCTGCTGCCTATCCCCGAATGGCTGGTACTGGGGCATACCACCGTTGTGGAAACGGCGGTGGATGACGCCAACTTTGCGATGGATTTCCGCCTGACGCACCCGTGGTTTGGGCAGGTGTTCCGCTATGCCGGGAAGTTTCAAACTATCTCTATGGAACGTTAATAGACCGTTCCGCCCTATCCGTGTAGCATACCGCCGCAACAACATAAACCAATTCCAATCAGGAGTTTCGCATGGCGGGTGCAAGCCTTTTAGCCTTACTCGACGACATCACCACAGTACTCGATGACGTTTCCCTCATGACCAAGGTGGCGGCGAAAAAAACCGCTGGCGTATTGGGCGATGACCTCGCGCTGAATGCCGAACAAGTGGCAGGCGTACAGGCAGAACGCGAATTACCAGTAGTTTGGGCAGTCGCCAAAGGCTCATTCATCAACAAGCTGATCCTGGTACCCGCCGCCCTGCTGATCAGCGCGGTTGCACCATGGCTGATTACCCCCTTGCTGATGATCGGTGGTGCCTACCTGTGCTTTGAAGGGTTTGAGAAAATCGCCCACAAGCTCATGCACTCCGATGCTGAAGAACACGCTGAAGACACCTCCCTGCTCGAAGCCGCCCACAACCCCGACATCGACATGGTGACGTTTGAACAGGACAAAATCAAAGGTGCCATCCGCACCGACTTTGTGCTCTCCGCTGAAATCATCGTCATTGCCTTGGGTGTTGTGGAAAAAATGCCATTCCTGTCGCAAGTCCTCACCCTGTCGCTGATTGCCATCATCATGACCATTGGCGTCTACGGCCTGGTAGCAGGCATCGTAAAGCTGGATGACGTCGGTTTCCACCTGACCAGGGATGGGGCAGGCGGGTTCCGCCGCGCCCTGGGCAACGGCATTCTAGCGTTTGCGCCATGGCTGATGAAAGCCCTGTCAGTGGTGGGCACTGCCGCCATGTTCCTGGTCGGCGGCGGCATCCTGCTGCACGGCATTCCACATTCGCACGATTTCCTGCATGGCGCTGAAGTATTCGTGCATCAGGTTGGCGGGATTGGCGGGGTGTTGGCGCTGATTACCCCCACACTGCTGAGCGGCGTATTCGGCGTGCTGGCTGGCGCGCTTGTGCTGGCAGTAGTTGCACCGGTTTCCGGCATCATTGGCAAATTCCGTCAGGCTAGCTGAATTTGCCCAACAACGACTTGAGCTGCTGGATGGCTGCATGGCCAGCACCATCCGGCGCGTAGCAAATCCCTTCGTAAAGCCGGGTAAACTCACGGATTTCACTAGCCAATGCAGGCAAGGCTTGCTCAGCCTGCAAGGCAAACACGCCCGGAGCTTGCCCCGGCTCACGCACGACCCCGCGTTTCGCCAAAGCCGCACAGAAACGCCGGTAAAACTGGTGTTCCAGCGCCTCACGTTCATGCCGTTGCGCCACACCCAACATCAGTAACCAGCCCAGCACGATGACGGCGAAAACGCCACCCGCCAGCCCCGCAACACGCGCCACCGTCAACTCACCCAGCAGGGACTTGAGGAAATCAGCCTGCGCATCACTGTCATACCCCAGCACCCAGCGCTGCCAGCCGTACTGCACCGCATCCAGCCGCTGCCGCAAACCATTCAGCCACGCTATCTTGTGGCTGGAAAACACCGAATCTTGCAGAAAACTGCCTTCGGCGCGCACTGCCGCCTCCAGCCCCTGTTCAGTACGCTCAGGGGCAATCATGGCGGTCGGGTCGACACGCTTCCAGCCTGTATCGGGCAACCAGACTTCCGCCCATGCGTGTGCGTCATATTGGTGAATGGCGAGATACTGGCTTTGCCCGTTCCATTCCCCACCCTGATAGCCTGCCACTACCCGTGCCGGAATGCCTGCCGCACGCATCAGGAAAACAAAGCTGCCCGCATAATGTGCACAAAATCCGCGCTGGCTTTCAAACAGGAATTGGTCAATCGTATCGCTGTCACCCAAGGTTGGCGGACGCAGGGTGTAATAAAACTGCTGATCACTGAAACGTTTCAGCACCTTGTCGATATATTCCTGCTCGCTACCCGCCTCATCACGCAAGTGCCGGGCAAGCTCGCGGCTGCGCACATCACCATTTTCCGGCAACTGCAAAGCCAGTTGCCGCAGGAATGGGTCAAGCTGCCTATCACGCACAGCCTGCGGATAGCTGATTGCCTTCAACAGCAACGGAGCCTGCAATTCCTCCCTGGCCATCACCCGGTAATCCGCCGCTTGCAACACGTCGCCATCCACCTGCAGCGCCGTAGTCAGGGTAAACAGCCACGGCTGGCCGGTTTTTTCATAGACTGCTTCGTATTCCACAGGTTCGCCTTGCACCTGTATGTTTCCCGGCTGGAAAGCGTAATCCCGAGCCACTGCCTGCTTGAGCTGCCACAAGTCGTATTGCTCATCGAACTGCCGCCATTCGCGCCCGTCGAAATGGTTCAACACCAGCCCGCGCCAGTACAACTGATCCTGCGCCGGGCGCTCACCCTTGAATGTCACCCGGAAAGCCAGTTCATCCAACTGGCTGAGTTTGGCAATGTCTCCGGGCCTCATGTGATCGGAAATGCCTGTTTTCGCCTGGTTCGTCATCAGCGGCAATGTCCACAACGGCTGCAAGCGCGGGGCAACGATGAAAATCACCACCATCAGCGGCAGGCATTGCAACAGCATGAAACCCGCCAGTTTCAGGTTGAAACGCACATTCTGCGCCGCTGTGAATTCCGCTACGGTCTGTTGCACCCCGATCAGCGCACCGGTCAGCACCACCAACGAAAACACGCCGTACAAACCCGCCAGCATCGATTGGGTATACAGGAAATGCAACGCGACCAGAAAATAGCCGATGAACACCACCACCAATGCATCGCGCCGCTGGATCACTTCCAGCGATTTGAAAGCGAACCCCAGCAGCAACAAGGCAGACATGGCTTCCAGTGACGGGAATTTCAAGCCTCTCAGGAACAGCCCGCCAACCCCCAGTGCCAGCAACCCCAGCTTGAGCAGGCTCCCCGGCTGGGTTGCGCCGCCGGACAACACCCACAACCGCCAGCCCGCCGAGAACAGCACCACCGGAATCAGCCAGAATGGCAAATCGAAAGCGAATGGCAGCATCACCACCAATTGTGCCACCAGCAACCAGATCATGCCGCTGTAGGTGATGAAGTTGTCTCCTACCGCCCTATTCATCTTTCACCCCGAACAATGCCAGCGCCCGCAGGCATTGCGCCTTGTGCCCCTCCCCCTTACCAGGCGGAATGGTCTTGCCGGGCAGTTTTAGACCGTATTGCCGTTGCGCCTGATGGTATTCCAGCACCTTGCTGCACAGGTGCGACAGACGCACTTCCACGCCCGGCATCGGCAGATCATTCCAGTCCAGCCACACATCATGGCTGCTGTAATCAACAAACACCTTGGTGTGTAACTTGCCGGTCTGGGCATATTTGCTCCAGTGGATATGTTTGGGCGCATCGCCGGGGCGATAAGCGCGGATGCCACCGAAATCACTGGTTCCACCCACGATTTCCACACCACCTGCGGCTGTATCGGTTGAGCCTTTGCCCTGTTGTGCGAAAATCCTTTCCACCGGTTTGGGGTAGACAATCCCTTGCACATCCAGCGTCACATACGCCCATGCCAGCGCCAACCCGGTCGGAAAGCGCGTAGAGATATGAATGCGTGGCGGCTGGAACCTGCCTCGCTGCGTGGTTGCGTGCGAAAGCTTTATTCGCGCGGCAGGCGTTGCCGCCAGATTCACCTGCACCAGATCTTCGCCCGGCCAAGCCAGTTGCAAGGCAAATTTGCGCTGGTTTGCCGGGCAGGAAAGAGCAATTTCCACCACCGCCTTTTCCCCGGCAAAACACGGCTCCACGCCGATAGCGGTCACGCTCAGGCTCGACAGGTTGCGCTGAGTGTAGAAAATATTGATTAGCAGTAAAGCGATCAGCCAGAAACATACCGCATACACCAGTGAATTCTGGAAATTGATGCCCAGCAGGAACAGCAGCAGGATCAGAATCACCAATCCCAAGCCTGTTTTGCTGGGAATAATGAAAATCTTATCCATTACCTATCACGTCCACCATGGCGAGGATATGGCGGGCAAGCTGGTCACCCTGGGTTTCTTCGCGCCCGATGATGCGATGCCCTGCGACCGCAACAAAGACTGCCTGCACATCCTCTGGCAGCACATGCCCGCGCCCCTGCAACAAGGCCCAGCTTTGCGCACTTTTCACCAATGCTTGCGCGCCGCGTGGCGACAGGCCGAGCTGGCACAAATCGCTTTGCCGGGTTTTGGCAATCAGGCGCTGGATGTAATCCAGCAGGTTATCGGAAAGTTTCACCTGCGGAATCAGGGTTTGCAACGCTTTCAAGCGCCCTGCGTTCAACACCTGATTGAGGGATGCCAGCAGGATGCGGCCACTACGGCCTTTCAACAACTCACGTTCCGCCGCCGGGTCGGGGTAACCAAGCGAAATGCGCAGCAGGAAGCGGTCAAGCTGCGATTCCGGCAAGGCAAATGTACCTGCCTGGCTTTGTGGGTTTTGGGTCGCGATAACGAAAAACGGGCTGGGCAGGCGATGACTGACACCATCGACACTGACCTGTTGCTCCTCCATCGCCTCCAGCAGTGCACTTTGGGCTTTGGGCGTGGCCCGGTTGAGTTCATCCGCCAGAAAAATCTGGCTGAACAACGGGCCACGGTGAAAACGGAACCGGGCAGAATGTGTTTCAAATACCGATGCGCCGATCAGGTCGGCAGGCAACAGGTCGCTGGTGAACTGGACACGCTTGTATTCCAGACCACAGACTTGCGCCAAAGCGTGCGCCAGTGTGGTTTTGCCCATGCCGGGCAGGTCTTCGAGCAGCAGATGACCATTGGCCAGCAAGCAGCTTAGCGCCAGACGGACTTGCTGCTCCTTGCCGAGAATGACCTTGTTGAGCTGGTTAAGGGTTGCCTGCATGAGTTGGGGGGCAGCCATCGTCATGTTGTGTGTTTCCGTTATTTTTATGTATTGGGGTTGGAAACGACTTTACATCATGCGGGCATTGCTTGCCTACAAGGCCACGATCGCTGGGCGGTTAAATACTTTTCAGCTCCCGCAGGTATTTGAACAGTTCCCGGCTACTTTTGGGTGGCTTGCCAGCAGATTGTTCCTTGTGGGCATTGCGGATCAGGGTACGCAGGCGCTGCACATCCACCCCATTGAATTGCTGCATGAGTTCACCCACGGCATCATCATCGGTCAGCAGGCGCTCGCGCCAGCGTTCGAGTTGGTGGAATTTACCGGCCTGACTGCGGGTCGCACGATCCCATTCGTCGAATTTGGCCTGGATCGGCTCCAGTTCTTCCTTGCGCATCAGCTTGCCAATGTACTGTTTTTGGCGGCGGATGGCACCATGAGCCGTCAGGCGTTTAGCCAGCATCACGGCGTCGTAGAGCACTTCCGACAAATCCAGTTGTTCGAGCTGTTCCTGACGCAGTTCGATCAGGCGTTCGCCCAGTTTCTGCATGGCTTCGGCTTCGCGCTTGACTTCGCTTTTGCTGATGTAATCGTCATCATCGTAATCTTCGTCAGTGTTCCACACTGTTGTTTGCCTCATTCATACCATTTTCTGCGAGTCTAAAGCAAAAAGGCTCCCGAGGGAGCCTTTTTGTTTTTGTCGGACTTGCCGAAGCTTAGTGACCGCGAGCCTTACCGATCCGGTGCAGCATTTCGATCTGCGCCTTGGCCGCTTCCAGCTCAGCCTGAATGGCCTCGTAATCAAGGTCTTCAGGGTCTTTGCCTTGCAGCGCGTCGGTAGCTTGCTTCATCGCTTCACGGGCGGATGCCTCGTCGAGGTCTTCCGCACGCATCCCGGTGTCAGCCAATACTGTCACCACGTGTGGCTGAACTTCCAGTATGCCACCGGAGACGAACAGCGATGCCATCGCGCCTTCATCGGTTTTGTACTGCAATTCGCCTGCACGCAGCTTGGAAATCAACTGTGAGTGGCGTGGGAGAATACCCAAATCACCCATAATACCCGGTGCAATCACTTCTTCAACCGTGCCAGAGAACAGGGACTGTTCTGCTGTTACCACGTCCAGATGAAATGTCATCGCCATGATGCCCTCCTATCAGAGCTTCGTAGCTTTCTCGACCACTTCTTCGATGCCGCCGACCATATAGAATGCCTGTTCTGGCAGGTGGTCGTATTCACCGTTGAGGATTGCCTTGAAGCTGCTCAGCGTGTCTTTCAGGGTGACGTATTTGCCCGGTGAACCGGTAAATACTTCCGCCACGAAGAACGGCTGGGACAGGAAGCGCTGGATACGACGCGCACGACCAACGACTTGCTTGTCTTCGTCGGAGAGTTCGTCCATACCCAGGATCGCGATGATGTCCTTCAGTTCCTTGTAACGTTGCAGGATGCCTTGAACGCCACGCGCGATGCTGTAGTGTTCCTGGCCAACAACCAGCGGGTCAAGCTGACGGGAAGTGGAATCCAGCGGGTCAACCGCAGGGTAGATACCCAGTTCCGCGATGTTACGTGACAGTACCAGCGTCGCATCCAAGTGGGCAAACGTTGTTGCCGGGGATGGGTCAGTCAAGTCATCCGCAGGAACGTAAACCGCCTGGAATGAAGTGATGGAGCCAGTCTTGGTGGAAGTGATACGCTCTTGCAGTGCGCCCATTTCTTCCGCCAGTGTTGGCTGATAACCTACCGCTGATGGCATACGACCCAACAGTGCTGATACTTCTGTACCCGCCAGGGTGTAACGGTAGATGTTGTCAACGAACATCAGAACGTCACGGCCTTCGTCACGGAAGTATTCCGCCATGGTCAGACCGGTCAGCGCTACACGCAGACGGTTGCCCGGTGGTTCATTCATCTGACCGTAAACCAGTGCTACCTTGTCGATAACGCCGCCTTCCGTCATTTCGTGGTAGAAGTCGTTCCCTTCACGGGTACGCTCACCAACGCCTGCGAATACAGACAGACCACTGTGTTGCTTGGCGATGTTGTTGATCAGTTCCATCAGGGTTACGGTTTTACCTACACCCGCACCACCGAACAGACCGATTTTACCACCCTTGGCGATCGGCATAATCAGGTCGATAACCTTGATGCCGGTTTCCAGAATGTCGATACCGGATGACAATTCATCATACGCTGGAGGCGCACGGTGGATTGGCATTTTCTTTTCGCAAACGACTTCGCCTGCGTTGTCAACGGGTTCGCCCAGGACGTTCATTACACGTCCCAAAGTGCCTGCCCCTACCGGAACAGAGATTGGCGCACCTGTATTCACCACTTGCATACCGCGCTTTACGCCGTCAGACGTACCCATCGCGATAGTGCGTACAATGCCGTCACCCAACTGCTGCTGGACTTCCAGGGTCAAACCCTGGTCGGCTACTGTTAACGCATCGTAGACCGCTGGCACTGCGCTGCGTGGAAATTCCACGTCAACAACCGCGCCGATGACTTGAACGATGTTTCCAGTACTCATTATTCAGTACCTCACTAAAATTTAAAATCCGTAACAGCCTTAGACCGCTGAAGCACCCGCAACAATCTCGGAAATTTCCTGGGTGATTGCCGCCTGACGCGCCTTGTTGTAGATGAGCTTCAAATCATCAATCATGGTTCCGGCATTGTCGGAGGCGCTCTTCATTGCGACCATCCGCGCTGCCATTTCACAAGCCACGTTTTCAACTGCGCCTTGGTAAATGAGTGATTCAATATAACGCTGCATCAACGCATCAATGACTTCTTTCGACTCAGGTTCGTAGAGATAGTCCCAATGGTGCTTGATTGAATCCGTTGCCGATGCCTCCAGCGGGATGAGCTGTGTCACCTGCGGTTTTTGCGTCATGCTGTTAACGAATTCATTCTCGACCAGGAAAAGGCGATCAATCCGGCCTTCCTCGTAAGCATCCAGCATCACCTTGACCGTGCCGACCATATCCGCCACTTTTGGGGCATCGCCCATGTGGGTTTTCTGGGCAACAATCCCGTAACGACGAAACGCTGCCGCAGCCTTGGCACCGAAGACGCAGATGTCGACTTCGACACCTTCCTTCTTCCAGTCCGCCATGCTACGCAACGCCTGCTTGAACAAGTTGACGTTCAAACCACCACACAGACCCCGGTCAGAGGACATGATGATGTAGCCAACCCGTTTCACGGTTTCGCGTGTCTGGGTATAAGGGTGTTTATACTCAAGATGACCATGCGCCACGTGGCCTACCACCTGGCGCATTTTTTCAGCGTATGGACGGCTGGCTTTCATCCGGTCTTGCGCACGGCGCATTTTGGATGCAGCAACCATTTCCATCGCTTTCGTGATCTTCTTGGTATTGCCGATACTCTTGATCTGGCTCAGTATTTCTTTACCACCTGCCATAGGATTAACCTCCCATTACCAAGTGTGTTTCGACTTGAAAGTTTCCAGCGCGGTTTTCATCGCACCAGCAATCTCGTCGTTGAAATCACCTTTCTCGTTGATCTTGTCCAGCAGTTCCTTTTGTGAAGAACGCAGATAGCTCAGCATCGCTGCTTCAAAATCTACCACTTTCTTCGCATCGACGTCATCGAGGAAACCCTCGTTGGCGGCATACAGGGAGAAAGCCATTTCTGCTACGGACAGCGGGGAGAATTGCGGCTGTTTCATCAGTTCAGTAACGCGTTGGCCACGATCCAATGACTTACGGGTACCTTCGTCAAGGTCAGAAGCGAACTGGGAGAATGCTGCCAATTCACGGTACTGAGCCAATGCCAAACGTACACCGCCACCGAGTTTCTTGATGATCTTGGTTTGTGCAGCACCACCTACGCGGGATACTGACAGACCTGCGTTGATCGCAGGACGGATGCCCGCGTTGAACAGGTCGCTTTCCAGGAAGATCTGACCGTCAGTGATCGAGATTACGTTGGTAGGAACGAAGGCAGAAACGTCACCACCCTGGGTTTCGATGATCGGCAGCGCGGTCAATGAACCGGTTTGGCCTTTCACTTCACCTTTGGTGAATTCTTCAACGTATTCTTTATTTACGCGAGCCGCACGTTCCAGCAAACGGGAGTGCAGGTAGAAAACGTCGCCCGGATATGCTTCACGACCCGGTGGGCGGCGTAGCAACAGGGAAACCTGACGGTAAGCCCAAGCTTGCTTGGTCAAATCGTCGTATACGATCAAAGCGTCTTCGCCACGGTCACGGTAGTATTCACCCATGGTGCAACCCGCATAAGGTGCGAGGTATTGCATGGAAGCCGGGTCAGCCGCAGTTGCCGCCACGATGGTGGTGTATTCCAGTGCGCCGTACTCTTCGAGCTTGCGTACTACGTTGGCAACGGAAGATGCTTTTTGACCAACCGCGACGTAAACGCATTTCACGTTTTTGCCTTTCTGGTTGATGATGGCATCGACTGCTACCGCTGTTTTACCGGTTTGGCGGTCGCCGATGATCAGTTCGCGCTGACCACGACCGATTGGCACCATCGCATCCAGTGCTTTCACACCGGTTTGCAGCGGCTGGTCAACCGATTTACGTTCGATAACGCCCGGAGCCACACGCTCAATCGGGTCGAAACCGTCGTTATCAACTGGACCTTTACCGTCAATCGGGTTGCCCAGTGCGTCAACGACGCGACCCAGCAGACCACGACCGACTGGAACTTCCAGGATGCGGCCAGTACATTTTACGGTGTCGCCTTCAGTGATACCTTTGTAATCACCAAGGACAACCGCACCGACGGAGTCACGTTCCAGGTTCAAAGCCAGACCGTAAGAACCGTTGGAGAATTCGATCATCTCGCCGGACATTACATCGCCAAGCCCGTGAAGGCGGACGATACCATCCGTTACGGAGACAACCGTACCCTCAGTGCGAGCTTCAGCGCCGGACTCGAAGCTGCTGATGCGCTTCTTGATCAGGTCACTGATTTCAGTTGGGTTAAGTTGCATATGCTATTCCTCAATATATCGGCTGGGCTTAACGCGCCAACGCCGCCTTCATATCTTTCAGCCTGCTCTGGATTGAGCCGTCAATCACCAAGTCACCCGCGCGGACAATTGCGCCACCCATCAGGGCAGGGTCAACTTTGGTAACGAGTTTGATCTCACGTCCCAAGCGTTTTTGGAGTGCCGCAGCAATGGTCTGCTGCTGGTCATCGCTCATTTCATGCGCAGAAATGATTTCCGCTTCAATCGCGCCTTCCGCTTCCGCCTTCATTTGTTCGAAGATGGTAGCCATTTCAGGCAACAATGCGAAACGGTCATTCTCTGCCAGCGCCTTGAGCAGATTGCGGCCTTGGTCGTCGAGTGCATCACCTGCAATCTCGGCGAATACGTCCGCTTTCTGTTCTTTGGTCATGCGAGGATGAGCCAACAAGGCAGATGAACCGTCAGCCGCGACCACCGCAGACATGGCTGCCAGTTGGGCAGACCATTCGGTCAGCTTCCCGGCTTCCTGCGCCATCTCAAACACCGCGCGGGCGTAAGGACGGGCAGCGGTTGTCAAATCAGACATGGTTCATTCCTCAGATTTGCGCGGCCAGTTCATCCAATGCTTTCGCGTGAGCAGCTGCATCGATTTCCTTGCCAAGAATTTTTTCAGCACCGGAAATAGCCAGTGACGCAACCTGCTTGCGCAGGGATTCGCGGGCACGGGATACTTCCTGCTCGATATCCGCCAGGGCAGACGCTTTGACGCGGCTCTGTTCTTCCACGGCGGCATTCTTGGCTTCGTCGACGATTTCAGACGCACGCTTTTGCGCTTGTGCGACGATTTCGGCAGCTTCGGCTTTAGCCTTTTTCAGTTCGTCCAGTGCTTTATGACGAGCCAACTCTTCTTCGTGCTTGCCTTTTTCGGCAGCGGCCAGACCATCGGCGATACGCGCCTTGCGGTCTTCCAGCACTTTCAGCATCGGCTCCCACAGCACGCCCTTGACAAACCAGATCAGAACTGTAAAGACCAGCATCTGACCTATCAGGGTTGCAGTTACGTTCATGGGTCTAACCTCCGAATGTTCGTTACAGATTCAACAACAAATCGGATGGATTAGCCGCCAATTGCAGTTTTAGCAGCGCCGATGAACGGGTTAGCAAAGATGAACCACATGGAAATACCCAGAACGATCATTGGGAATGCTTCCATCAGACCGCCAGTGAACAGCATTTGACCAGTCAGTTGCGCACGCATTTCAGGTTGGCGGGCGATACCCTCGATAAATTTGGAACAGATCATACCCCAGCCCAGTGCGGAACCCAGACCAGCAGCCGCCAGGATAATGCCAACGCCTACAGCAGTGTAGGAATAGATCATTGCAACAAGTTGTGCATCCATCGTTAAGTCTCCAAAGAAAAGTTAAAAATCAAAAAGTAAAAACAGAAAATCTTAGTGGTGTTCGTCGTTCTGGCTAGCCAAACCAAGGTATACGATGGTCAGTAGCATGAAGATGAACGCCTGGAGTGGTACCACCAGCATATGGAAAATACCCCACAGTGTACCCAGTGCAATCTGCGCAGGCATTGCCCAAACGGAGAACGCCAACAGTGCGATCAGCAGGAACAGCAGCTCGCCTGCAAACATGTTTCCAAAAAGACGCAAGCCAAGACTGACAGGCTTGGCGATTTCCTCAATGGTCGTCATGATGATATTGACTGGCATCAGGTAGGGGCCAAACGGATGGAACAGGAACTGCTTGATGTAGCCCCACAGACCTTTGTGTTTGATATTGTAGAAAATAATCAAACCGAACACAGTCAGTGACAGGCCAAAGGTCGTGTCAAGGTTGGTGGTAGGAACCACTTTCAGGTAGGTATGGTGTGGGTCACCACCAAACAGGCTGGCGATGCCACCGGCCAAGGCTGGCAGCAGGTCAACCGGCAGGAAGTCCATGGCGTTCATGAGTAGAACCCAGGCAAAAATGGTCAGTGCCAGCGGGCCGATCAAACGGTCAGCGCTAGGGAAAATATCCTTGACTTGCTGGTTGACGAACTCAACAAGCGTCTCAATGACATTCTGGCTACCGGTAGGACTGTCTGCATTCAGACTTCTACCGACTTTCCATGCAAAGAAAGCAATCAGACCTGCGAGTAACACACTGAACAGGAACACATCGACATGGAACACGCTGAAGTCAACAATCTTGACTTGCTCGCCGTGCTCAACGCCAACGCTCCAGTTGGTCAGATGGTGCTGGATGTACTCGACAGGATTTGAGATTGCTGGCGCGTTAGACTCGCTCACAATTCACCCCGTATTACAAAGTTAAAAAATTCTTCCATGCTGGAATCACCCGACCTGACGGGTTCCCATCAGCATGTAGGCCAGTTGCGCGACCATAAATGTCCCCAAGAGAGGAACCGGCATCAACTCCAGATAGCCGAGACCAAACCCTAACGCAACCAACACAAATACAAATCTTTGTACAACGCCGAAGTAAAGCGCATTCACGCTCTGCTGCGGACTCATTTTCGCCATCTCCCCCGCCTGTGCTACGCGCCGGGAAAGCAGTATGGTATTCGCGAGTGCTATGGCACCACCGTAAAGCGCAGGCAGCAATGCTGATTCACCCTGATAAGACCATGACACTGCCACACCAGCCAGCATCAGGATGAATTGAATAATAAGAATACGTCGCATTTGCTCCTCATGGAGAAGGCCAAACTATACCTCTCCCGCCTGAAATCCTGAGCGAGTATAAATATATACTAATATACGGTCAACCGCTGTGGACAACCCTTACCCATCCGGAAACAGGGACGGATTATATATCCCTTTTGGTATATCCCGCCACAACTAAATGCCCGATATGTTGTCGATAAATCTGAAGAAAGAGAGGACTTTATCCCGAGGAGGCGAATTTGACACCACAACCACGCACGCTAACAGCAACCTTGCTGCTGTGGCTTTTGATGCTGACCACACAATTTCCTGCACTGGCTGAAGAGCAGATTATTGAAGAAGCAAGCGATTTCCAGTCGCTGCAACAGGAAATGCTGGACGAAAAGCTGCCCCTGCTACTGGCTTTTCGTGCCGACTACTGTGACTACTGTGCCCAGCTTGAACGGGAATATCTGGAACCGATGATCAAAAGTGGTGATTACGCCAAGCGGATATTGATCAGACGCTTCAGCATGGGCAAATCCGAAACCGTCACTGACTTCAATGGCGACAGGATTGATGCAGATGAATTCTCCCACCGGCACAAGGCGTCATTGACACCCACACTGGTATTCCTGAATGCACAAGGGGAAGAAGTTGCAGAACGCCTGCTGGGCTACAACAGCCCTGACTTTTACGGCGCATATCTGGAAAATGCCATTGATGCCGCTTACAAGGCAGTCAACAACGAAAAATAGGGGCGCAGATTCCGCGCCCCTCAAGAGAAGAAATGGAATTAACGATTGCGGACGAAGCGACGCACTTCCGCCAGATGGCGGCGGCTGACTTCCAGTTGATCCTTGACGTTATCCAGCACGACCTGGGTGCGGCCAATGGAGGACTTGGAAAGGCCGGAAATTGCACTTTTGGATACCAGCGCATTGCGATGAATACGGATGAAGCGATCCGCCAGATCCGTTTCCAGTGATTTCAGCGACTCTTCGATAATGACCTCGCCCTTCTTGTGGCGCACCGTTACATACTTCTGGTCGGCCTGGAAGTAAACGACCTCTTCAATTGGAATCAACTCAAGGTTCCCCCGCATACGCGCACAGATGTGCTTGCGCGCAGCAAGATTGCGACTGTCCCGACCCTCCAGCGCTTCCATACGTTGCGCGCGGTTCAGTGAGCGGGCTTGTTCCAGACTTTGTAATAATTGTTCTTGTCTAATCGGTTTCATAAGATACCCTGTTGCTTTTGTTGAAAATGCTTCTAAAGCATATTCACCATACGCTGTGGTGAATATGACGGCTGGTGGGCTGTCCATGCCTGAAATGTGCCGGGCGGCTTCCAACCCATCCATGCCGGGCATGGAAATATCCATCAGCACAATGTCTGGCTGATAACGTTCCGTCATCAGCACTGCATCAATCCCGTTATCGGCTTCTGCACACACTCCGTAGTCGATCTGGCTGGCCAATAAGCCCTTGATTCGTTCGCGGGCATATTCCTCATCATCAACGACCAGTATTTTTAATGTCATAGTTCTTCTACTCCTTGGGGATGGAAAATGAGACCCGGTATTGCTGGACACTCTTCTGGATCTTCAAGTTAGCCCGGTCACCATAAGCCAGCTTTAGTCGACTGATCATGTTTTCCTGGGCAATATGGTTTCCCTTTGTGTGGGTACTAACACCCGAAGGGGGCACGGGATTGGTAACCGCCACATCCAGGCGATTACCAGCGTCATACAGACTGACTGTCAATAAGCCCCCGTCCTGACGCGGCTGAATTCCATGATAAACGGCGTTTTCAACCAATGGCTGCAAGATAAAAGGTGGGACTTCCAGATCAAGCGGCAGGCTGTTCTGGTCCATATCCAGATTCATAGTCAACCGCCGTTCCCCCAGCCGCAAGCCTTCCATGCGCAAATAAGCCAGCGTCAGATCCAGCTCTTCCTTCAATGGAATGCGTGAGCGCTTGTCCAGTGTCAAACGCATGATGTCGGACAAATCCAGCAGGGCCTCCTCAGCCCTGTCCGGTTTTATATGCACAAGATGCGCGATGGTATTCAAGCTGTTGAACAGGAAATGCGGGCGCATACGCGCAGACAGAGCGTCATATTTGGCGGCAGAATCAGCCTCTATCGTCTCTTCCCACTGACTATGGATATAGAAGTAGCGCAATAGCACCAGCACAATGACCAGACTGATCACCAGATTCTTGAAAATAAACAGGCCACTGACCAAAGTCTTGTCTTCGGGGTCATGTATCTGACCGGAAACCAGCAGGCCGAGCACGGAAGCCAGCAGTGTAAAACCAGCAATCGTCACCAGAACAATGATCGAAGCCTTCAGAACACTTGGCTTTCGCACAAACCGGCTGATGAAACACAGGGTAAAAATGGACGCCAGTGCCACCCACTGCACAAACAGCGAATGCAGGCCAAGATTGACAAAAAAGTCACGCAGATCGGTAGCAACCGCCAATGCCAGCACAATCGCCAGAAACTCGGCAGCCAGCACAGCGCGCAACAACGCCTGCGGCACACAGAGGTTCGGCAGATAGCTTAAAGTTTTCCCATTGAATGCTGACATCTTTTGCTCTCATCAGAGCCAAATCACAGCAGATACTGCAACATGGAACCTGATCCGTTTATAATTTTATTATTTATCTACTAGCCTGTCTGGCAGGCTGAGCAATTATGTATACTACCCACAACTGATGTTGCTTCGATACCACTTGCAGGTTGCATTTTTAATTCTTCCACAATGTGATAACGTCTGGCAACTTCTTTTAGCAACTTGATGAAAATTCAGCACTAACCCATGAGCGAACAGCAGCAAGACACAGCCAGGGACAAGCCCTGGGGCGGACGTTTCAGTGAATCCACCGACGCTTTCGTCGAAGAATTCACTGCATCCATCAACTTTGACAAGCGCTTGTACAAGCACGACATCCAGGGATCCCGTGCCCATGCCCGCATGTTGGGTAAGGCAGGCATATTAAACAACAACGAAGTTGAACAAATCCTTAGCGGATTGGATTCAATTGAAAAGTCTATCGAAAATGGCGATCTGGAATGGAAAGTGGCACTGGAAGACGTGCACATGAACATCGAAGCCCGGCTCACCGACCGCATCGGCATTGCAGGCAAAAAGCTGCACACAGGCCGTTCCCGTAACGACCAGGTTGCCACTGATGTACGCCTGTGGCTGCGCGAACAGGTCGATGGTGTCAGCCACGAATTGCGCCGCCTGCAACACGCCCTGGTGGATGTTGCCGAACGCGAAGCTGAAACCATCCTGCCCGGCTTCACTCATCTACAAGTTGCCCAGCCAATTACATTCGGCCATCACATGCTGGCCTGGTTTGAAATGCTGCAACGTGATTTCGAGCGCCTGCAAGACTGCCGCAAGCGCATTAACGTGATGCCACTGGGCGCAGCCGCCCTGGCCGGAACCACCTACCCCATCGACCGTGAATTCACGGCGGAACTGCTTGGCTTTGAACGCCCTGCGCGTAATTCACTGGATGCCGTCAGCGACCGTGATTTCGCCATCGAATTCACCTCGACGGCATCCCTGATCATGATGCACCTGTCGCGCTTCTCGGAAGAACTGGTGCTGTGGACTTCCGCCCAATTCGACTTTATCCGCCTGCCTGACCGTTTCTGCACCGGCTCATCCATCATGCCGCAAAAGAAAAACCCGGATGTACCGGAACTGGTGCGCGGCAAAAGTGGGCGCGTATTTGGCCACCTCGTTGCCCTGCTCACCCTGATGAAAGGCCAGCCACTGGCCTACAACAAGGATAATCAGGAAGACAAGGAACCACTGTTCGACACCGTGGACACGCTGCTGGGCAGTTTGCGTGCATTTGCCGACATGATGCCGCATGTCCAGCCCAAGCCGGACAAAATGCGCCGCGCCGCCATGCAGGGCTTCTCAACAGCCACCGACCTGGCCGATTATCTGGTGCGCAAGGGTTTACCGTTCCGCGACGCCCACGAAGTCGTCGGCAAGGCGGTTGCATTGGGTGTGGATACCGGACGCGACCTGAGTGAAATGGAACTGGCGGAGCTTCAGGCGTTTTCCGACACCATTACAGACGATGTATTTGAAGTATTGGCACTGGAAGGCTCGGTGGCCGCCCGCAACCATCTGGGCGGCACAGCACCGGAACAGGTCAGGAAACAAGTGCAGATCGCACGGAAATTATTGGCCTGACGGGTGGAATGGGGCGTATGCAATACGCCCCTACATCTGCTATTCCATCTGATCAGAATTGAACAGGCTCAGAAAAACCAGCAGCACGGCACCAATCGTAATCGCAATATCCGCCACATTGAAGGTGGCGAAGTGGCCATTGTTTAACAACAGCGGCACATTAAAGTTCAAATAAAAATCAATAAAGTCAATTACCTTACCATACAATAAGCGATCAATCAGATTGCCGATAGCACCACCAAGCACCAGCGCCAACCCGATAGCAGCCCAAACCTGTTCCTTCCGCAACTTGCGCAACCAGTTAATGATGAAAGCACTAACCACGATGGCCAGAGTCGCAAAAATCCAGCGCTGTACGCCCCCCATCCCGGCCAGGAAACTGAAGGCTGCCCCTTCGTTGTAAGCCAGCATCACGTTCAGATGCGGAAACACCGCAACCGGATCATGCAGTTCCAGATTGGCTTCCGCCATCCACTTGGTTAACTGGTCGACAGCGACTACCACCGCCGACAACCACAACCAACCCAACATGCCCACATCTGCGGACAGGGAACGGAAACTACGCATATTCACGCACCTCACCTGCACCTTCGACATTATCGACACAGCGGCCACACAACTCAGGATGCCCAGCATGACTCCCCACATCTTCGCGATGATGCCAGCAACGGGTACACTTGCCATGCCTGGAACGGGACACGCGCACGAATACATGCTCCATCACCTCCACTGCATCCTCTGGCACATCAGCCAGATCGTGCAAATGGGCACCTGATGTAATCAACACAAAACGCAACTCATCACCCAGCTTCACCAATGGATCAGCTCCAGGCTCGCGCGCATCCTTGCGGTAATAAATATCGACTTCAGCATCCAGACCCGCACCGATCTTGCCCGCCACCCGCACCTCTTCGAGTTGCTTGCTGATCAGCTCACGCAGGTTGAAAACTGAACTCCACTCGCTGGCAGACAGCTTGTCACCCGCATCCAGCCGGAACAGGCCATCATACCATTCGGTAAACAGCACGGAATCCACCGCCTTTTTACCCGGCATGTGTTGCCAGATTTCTTCGGACGTGAAGCTCAGCACCGGATACAACCAGCGCACCATGGCATTGAGGATATGCCAGGCCGCCGTTTGTGCAGAACGACGCCCGAGACTATCTGCCCGCATGGTGTACTGACGGTCTTTGGTAATATCGAGGAACAGGCTACCCAATTCCACAGTACAGAAGTTAAGCACCTCCTGTGCAATCAGATGGAACTGGAAGCGGTCGTAGGCCAATAGCACCTTTTCCTGTACCTGCGCAGCCTGATCCACCGCCCAGCGATCCAGCGCCAGCATGTCGGCAGCCGGAACCATGTCGCGTGCCGGATCAAAATCATTCAGATTGGCCAGCAGGAAACGCGCCGTGTTGCGGATACGCCGGTAAGCGTCTGCCGTGCGTTTGAGGATCTCATCGGAAACCGACATTTCACGGCTGTAATCAGTCGCGGCTACCCACAGGCGCAGGATATCTGCCCCCAGCTTGCCCGTAACTTCCTGCGGCGCAACGATATTGCCCTTGGACTTGGACATTTTCTCGCCTTTCGCATCCACCGTGAAACCATGGGTCAAAACAGTGCGGTAAGGCGCTTCGCCGCGAGTGCCAATAGCCGACAGCAGGGATGACTGGAACCAGCCGCGATGCTGGTCGGAACCTTCCAGATACACATCCGCCGGAAATTGCAACCCTGCGCGACGTTCCAGCACAGAGGCATGAGTTACACCAGAATCAAACCAGACATCCAGCGTATCTGTTGCCTTGTCATAGTTGGCTGCATCCTTGCCCAGCAACTCTTCGGTTTCGAGCCGGAACCATGCATCAATGCCTTCACGCTCAATGCGTTGCGCCACTGCCTCAATCAAGGCTTCAGTATGCGGATGCAGCTCGCCAGTTTCCTTGTGCACAAACAAGGTGATCGGCACACCCCAGTTACGCTGACGGGAAATACACCAATCCGGGCGGTTCTGCACCATGCCTTCGATCCGTGCCTTGCCCCAATCGGGCAACCACTTGACGCCCTGGATAGCCTCCAGTGCTTTTGCCCGCAAACCATTCTGATCAAGACTGATGAACCACTGCGGCGTGGCGCGGAAAATCAGCGGGGTTTTATGCCGCCAGCAATGCGGGTAGCTGTGGCGTAGCTTGTCGGCTTTCAACAGCTTGCCACGCTCGGTCAACACTTCCAGCACATGCGGGTTGGCCTTGTGGACGGATTCGCCCGCAAACAATTCGGTATTCGGCAGGAAACAACCATCGCCACCGACCGGATTGTCGACCGGTAGCCCATATTTCTGCCCGACCACGAAGTCTTCCTGACCATGGCCGGGAGCCGTGTGGACAGCCCCTGTACCAGCATCAGTGGTAACGTGATCACCGAGAATAACCGGCACGTGGCGGGCGTAGAATGGATGCTGTAACTGCAAACCTTCCAGCGCATCACCCTTGCAGCGGGCAATGATAGTGAAATCACTGATTTCAGCACGTTGCAGCACGGATTCGTGCAGAGCCTCCGCCAACACCAAACGTTCGGTAGCAGTTTGCACCACCACGTATTCCAGTTCCGGGTTCAGGGCAACAGCCTGATTGGCTGGCAAGGTCCACGGCGTGGTTGTCCAGATAACAACAGAAACTTCACCATCACCGGCAGCATCTGGGACACGCTTCAGCAGGTCGCCTTCATCAACCACAGTGAAACGCACGTCGATGGAGAACGATGTCTTGTCGGCATACTCCACTTCCGCCTCCGCCAGCGCCGAACCGCAATCGGTACACCAGTGCACCGGCTTTGCGCCCTTGTGCAGATGCCCGTTGGCAGCGATACGCCCCAGCGCACGCACGATGTCGGCCTCGGTCTGGAAATCCATGGTCAGATAGGGGTTTTCCCACTCGCCCAGCACACCAAGGCGCTTGAAATCCTTGCGTTGCAGCTCAATCTGCTCGTGGGCATACTCCCGGCAGGCTTTGCGGAAAGCAAACGCATCCACCTTGTCACCAGCCTTGCCCAGCTTCTCTTCCACCTTGAGTTCAATCGGCAGACCGTGGCAATCCCAGCCTGGCACATAAGGCGCATCAAAACCGCCCAGGGTTTTGCTCTTGACGATAATATCCTTGAGAATCTTGTTGACAGCATGACCAATATGAATGGTTCCGTTGGCATACGGAGGGCCATCGTGAAGAATGAATTTGGGGCGGCCTGCGGCATGTTCACGCAATTTCTGGTAAAGCTGGCGGGTTTCCCAGCCCTCCAGCATGCCTGGCTCACGCTTGGCCAAGTCACCACGCATCGGGAACTGCGTATTCGGCAGGTTGAGGGTATGCTTATAATCCGTCATCGTCAGTCCTGTTGTCTTTTACAGTGTTACACTGCACCATAGTCGGCGAAGAATACCAAGTTTCACCCTAAAAACCGATAGGTTAAGGTGTTTTCACGCCACTTTACCTATAAGATAGGGTATTTCAGATTTTTGTACTCCCTCACAACAAGGGCAATGATTATTTAATAAGGGATCCCTCTCATGCGTCATACAACCACTCTTATGGCGGGCTTGCTGTGCCTTGGTCTTACTGCATCTTCAACCCTGATGGCTGAAATCGGTATCGCCGCTGAAACACCAGCCAACATCGCACCACCAGCGGAAACAGCCCCCAAAGCACCACAAGAAACCGTAACACCTGGAGCGGCTCCTGCGCCAGCTCCGCCCCTACAGGCAGAAGCAATCCCGGCCAGTAATGACCCTAACGACCCACGTGAAAAAATCAAGGATGCCGTCGTCAAGGTTTACATCGTTCAGCACACTTACCAAACCCTTTCGCCATGGAATTCCGACTCGCAAAAAGGTTCCGGTTCCGGCCTGATCATCAACGGCAACCTGATCCTGACCAATGCGCACGTCGCCGCCGACGCCACTTTCCTGGAAGTGCAGCGTCATGGCGAAACCAAACGTTATGAGGCCGACGTGGTATTCATTTCCCACGAATCCGACCTCGCCCTGCTGCGCACCAAGAATCCCGAAGCCTACCAAGGCATCCAGCCGCTGGAGCTAGGCGATTTGCCCAAAATGCAACAACAGGTGGAAGTGTACGGGTTCCCGATCGGTGGCAATACCCTGAGCGTTACACGCGGTGTGGTTTCACGTATCGAAAAGCAGAATTACGTCCATACCGGCGAAAACCTGATTGCCGTACAGGTCGACGCAGCCATCAACTTTGGCAACAGCGGCGGCCCGGTCATTTCTGATGGCAAGGTAGTCGGGGTAGCCATGCAATCCAGCTTCCTGACTGAAAATATCGGCTACATGATCCCTACACCGATCATTCGTCACGTTCTGGATGACATCAAGGATGGCAAGGTAGACGGCTACGGCTTTCATGGCTTTGAAACCCAGTCCATGGAAAATCCTGCCATGCGCCGCAAATACAACGTGAGCGAAGACCAGACCGGCATGCTGGTTCACAAGGTTTACAAACAGTCCCCATCCGAAGGTAAAATCCAGATCGGTGACATCGTAACCGAAATGGACGGGCACAAAATCGAAAACAACGGCACGGTCGAATTCCGCCCAGGTGAATACATCGACTACACCCATTACATTGACATGCACCAGATCGGCGAAGACATGAAGGTCAAAATCATTCGCGCCGGGAAAGAGCAGGAAATCACCCTGAATCTGGAAAAGCCCGGCAAGGAATACCTGCTGGTCAAACCCAACCAGTATGACAAACAACCCACCTTCTTCATTTACGGCGGTTTTGTCTTCATGCCACTGAATCAGGATGTCATTGACGCGATGGATGGCCTGCCAGCCCGCATTGGCGCTCTGACTTACGAATCACCGGACGACATCCGCAGCGAAGCCGTTATCATGACCAAGGTGCTGCCAGCGGACATCAACAAGGACTATCACCATGACAGCAACCTGCTGATCGAAAAGATTAACGGTGAAAATTTCCGCAACTTCCGTGAATTCTTTGACAGGATCCAGGCAGCCAACACCGACTTCATTACGCTGGAAACTGCTGATGATTACCAGATCGTGATTGACCGCAAGGAAGCCCTGAATAGCCAGACCGGCATTCTGGCGCGCTACGGCATTACCAACGACCGCTCAAAGGACTTGCAAGCCATTAACCAGGCCGCACAGGAACCCAGCGTGGTCGCACCTGCTCCGGCACAACCAGCTGCTCCTGCCTCCCCGCAGGCAGAAGCCACCCCCGCACCTGTAGTGCCAGCCATACCTGCAACGCCTGCCGTTCCACAGACCGAAGCCATGAACCCGCCACCTGCGACACCAGCAACCGGAGCACCCCGCATCTGATGCCGATACGTCAGCTTCCTACCCACCTGATCAACCAGATTGCCGCAGGCGAGGTCGTTGAACGCCCCGCCTCGGTGGTCAAGGAACTGCTGGAAAACGCCCTCGATGCCGGAGCCACCCGCATCGAGGTCAACATCGAGCAAGGCGGCGGCAAACGCATCCGCATCCGAGACAATGGCAGTGGCATTCCCCGCGACGAACTCATGCTGGCACTCAGCCGCCACGCCACCAGCAAAATCAGCACACTCGACGATCTGGAACAGGTGCGCAGCCTCGGCTTCCGGGGGGAAGCATTACCCAGCATTGCCTCTGTTTCCCGCCTGGTCCTCAGTTCCCGGCACGCTGACGCAGAACAGGGCTGGAAACTGTTTGGCGATGGCCAGGAAGTGTTCGATGAACCGGAACCCGTTGCTCACGCAACCGGCACCACGGTTGATGTTGCCGACCTGTTTTTCAATACTCCAGCACGGCGCAAATTCCTCAAGGCAGAAAAAACCGAATTCGGCCATATCGAAGACATGCTGCGCAAAATTGCACTCAGCCGCTTTGATGTCGCGTTTGAACTGAACCACAACCAGAAAAACACCTTGCGCCTGCGCCCCTCGGATGACCGCAGCGGGGCGGAAAGGCGCATCGCTGACATCTGCGGTAGCGCATTTGCAGAGCAAAGCCTGTATCTGGACTACGAAGCAGCAGGATTGCGCCTATGGGGCTGGGTGGGTTTGCCAACATTTTCCCGTTCGCAGGCTGATCTTCAGTATTTCTACGTCAACGGACGCAATGTGCGCGACCGGCTAATCACCCATGCAGTCAAGCAGGCATATCAGGACGTGATGTATCACGGGCGGCACCCGGCTTTCGTCCTGTTCCTGGAACTGAATCCGCAACTGGTGGATGTGAATGCACACCCAACCAAGCAGGAAGTACGCTTCCGCGAAGGGCGGCTGGTGCATGATTTCCTGTTCCGGACGCTGCATCAGGGGCTGGCGGACATCAGGCCGGGGGATGCTGCTGGTGCTCCAACACATGTTCCAGCGCAAGCGCCGGATACCCCCCATCCCAACCTTCCCCCGCAGGGGGGGAAGGAGCAGGAAACCCCTTCGTACCGGCCAACATATCAGCCACAGCATCAGCAGCGTCTACAGATGCCGGTGCGGGAACAGATGGGTGTTTACCAGCAACTCTATAAACCTGTCACAGAACCTGCCGCAGCGCCACCAGAAATACCCGCCGACGAAATACCCCCGCTCGGCTACGCCATCGCCCAACTGCACGGCATCTACATCCTCGCCCAGAATGCCAGCGGGCTGGTGGTGGTCGACATGCATGCAGCCCACGAGCGCATTACCTACGAATACCTCAAGCAAAGCATGGCGGAAGACGCCATCCGCTCACAGCCACTACTGGTTCCAGCCAGTCTGAATGTCAGCCGGAAAGAGGCCGATTATGCCGAACGACACGCAGACACCTTCCAGTCACTGGGTTTTGAGCTGAGCAGAATGGGCATGGAAAAACTCGCCATCCGCGCAGTCCCCAGCTTGCTGAAAGACAGCAATACGGAAGCACTGGTGCGCGATGTACTGTCTGACCTGATTACCCACGGTGAAAGCAGTCGCATTCAGGAAGCCATGAACGAAATCCTTGCCACCATGGCCTGCCACGGCTCGGTACGCGCCAACCGCAAACTCAGCATTGCGGAAATGAATGCCCTGCTGCGCGATATGGAACGCACTGAACGCAGCGGACAATGCAATCATGGCCGCCCGACCTGGACGCAAATGTCCCTGGACCAGATCGACAAACTGTTCCTGCGGGGCCGGTAATGGATAAAGCCATTTTCATCATGGGACCAACCGGTAGCGGAAAAACTGATCTGGCCGTTGCCTTGCGCAAGCATTTCCCGGTAGAAATCATCAGCGTCGATTCCGCCCTCGTCTACAAGGGCATGGACATCGGCAGCGCCAAACCGGATGCGGCAACCTTGGCGCAAGCCCCGCACCGCCTGATCGACTTTCTTGACCCCTCCCAACCCTATTCGGCTGCTGACTTCCGGGAAGACGCCCTGCGTGAAATGGCCGACATAACGGCACAAGGCCGCATCCCCTTACTGGTCGGCGGCACCATGCTCTATTTCCGCGCCCTCGAATATGGCCTGTCCGATCTGCCGGAAGCCAGCCCCGACATCCGCGCCAGACTGGAAGCCGAGGCTGCCGAGCACGGCTGGCAAACATTGCACAACCGTCTGGCTGGAATTGATCCAGTAGCCGCGAACCGCATTCACCCCAATGACCCTCAACGCCTGCAACGTGCACTGGAAGTCTACGAACTCACTGGCAAGTCGCTCACCGAACTTCAACAAGCCGTATGGCATGAAGCCTGCCCATATAAGCTATTAAAAATTGCGTTAATACCTGAAAACCGCGCCTGGCTACATGCCCGGCTTGCACAGCGCTTCGACCAGATGCTCGAACAGGGTGTTATTGAAGAAGTCCAGAAACTATTGGCTCGCGGGGACTTGGACTCCCGCCTGCCTGCTATTCGCGCAGTTGGCTACCGGCAAATATGGGATTATTTAATTAACAAAATAGACTACAATCAGATGCACGATCGTGCTATTGTCGCAACACGGCAGCTTGCTAAGCGTCAGATGACATGGTTGCGTTCCGAAAAAGAAATTTCTGTGTATAATCCCCAGGAAGACCACCTTTCATCGGTAATCAGCGACGTTTCGGCGTTTATTGGCGGATGAACGGATACGTCCGACAAACTGACATTTGTGCGAGTCGACGAAACTGTTAAGCTTTCAGGCGTCGAAGGAAATAAGCGACTGGCTCACTACCCAACCCCTAGCTTTAGGTGTGAGACCATAACAACCACAAACCCAAGAATATTTTTAGGAGAAGCTCATGTCGAAAGGGCACACATTACAAGAACCCTTCCTTAATGCCCTGAGAAAGGAACGGATTCCTGTCTCTATCTATCTCGTCAACGGTATTAAATTACAAGGTCACGTTGAGTCTTTTGACCAATTTGTTGTACTTTTGGGGAATACTGTCAGCCAACTGGTATACAAACATGCCATTTCCACGATCGTGCCTGCTCGCCCGATCAAATTGGCATTGGCCCCTGAGTAATCAATAAAGGAAAGAGGAAGGTTGCCGATTGGAACTGTTTGAGCGCCCCGGAGGCGGTGAAAACGCGGTACTCGTTCAAATCAGTTTCAATACGGCAAAGTCCAGCCAGGATGAAAGGGAGTTTATCGAACTGGCTCGTTCGGCTGGTGCCGAAATAGCCGGATTTATTAGCGGATCACGCCAAAGCCCCGACCCTCGACATTTCATTGGTGAAGGCAAAACGCAGGAAGTACACGACCTGTTGCTTGCGCATGACGCCAATCTGGTCATTTTTGATCATTCCTTATCCCCCGCGCAAGAACGCAATCTGGAAAAGCAGCTGCAATGCCGCGTTCTGGATCGCACTGGCCTGATTCTGGATATCTTTGCCCAGCGCGCCCGCAGCCATGAAGGCAAACTTCAGGTTGAACTGGCTCAGCTAAAACACCTTTCAACCCGCCTTGTTCGCGGATGGACTCACCTTGAACGCCAGAAAGGGGGCATCGGTTTGCGTGGCCCTGGTGAAACCCAGCTTGAAACTGACCGGCGGCTGATTGGCGAGCGCATCAAACAGATCAACAAACGCCTGGAAAAAGTCCAGAACCAGCGAGAACAGGGAAGGCAAGCGCGCAAGAAGGCCGAAATTCCCACCGTCTCCCTGATTGGCTACACTAACGCTGGCAAATCCACCCTGTTCAACGCCCTGACACAGGCTGAAGTCTATGCAGCAGACCAGTTGTTTGCCACACTTGACCCTACCTTGCGCCGGGTGCAACTCCCCAATCAGCAGGAAATCATCCTTGCTGATACGGTAGGCTTCATCCGCCACCTGCCACACGACCTGGTAGTCGCTTTCCGCTCTACCCTACAGGAAACCATAGATGCCGACCTGCTCTTGCACGTTACTGACAGTCACGACGAGCAGCGCGAACTTTACCGTGAACAGGTCAACAAGGTGATTACCGAAATCGGCGCAGAACACGTGCCACAGATCGAAGTAATGAACAAGATTGATCTCGGTGGACAAGCCCCACACATGGAAGAAGGCAACGGCGTCAGCCCCACCCGCATTTACGTTTCAGCCCAGAAGCAGCTTGGGCTGGAGATGCTACTGGAATATCTTGGCAACTATTTTGCTGGCCAGATGTTTCGTGGCGAATTGAACATCCCACCCAAACACGCGCGCCTGCGCTCCCGCCTCTATGCTGACAAGGCTATTCAAACGGAACAGATTTCGGAAGAAGGCAATTTCCGCCTGAACGTGGCGATTGACCAACGGCGGCTAGACCAATATTTACAAGAAGAAGGACTGTCACTCGACGATTTGGGGAATTAAATCCCCCTCGTTCCCCCTTTTTCAAAGGGGGAGGCAAGAGAACCAACTATCAAATCACTCAGATAGCGACTCTTACCCCCTCCTTTGAAAAAGGAGGGGCTGGGGGAGGATTTTCTTCGGGATTTACCCCCGACGCATAACGTCGAAGAACTCGCTATTGGTCTTGGTCTTGGAAAGCTTGTCGAACAGCAGCTCCATCGCGTCCAGATCGTCCATGCCATGCAGGAACTTGCGTAGCACCCACAGGGTTTGCAGCTCTTCCTGGGTGGTGAGCAACTCTTCGCGGCGGGTGCCGGAGCGGTTGATATTGATGGCCGGGAATACGCGCTTCTCGGAAATGCGGCGATCCAGATGGATTTCCATGTTGCCGGTTCCCTTGAATTCTTCGTAGATAACCTCGTCCATCTTGGAACCGGTATCAATCAGCGCAGTAGCAATAATGGTCAGGCTGCCGCCTTCCTCAATATTACGCGCAGCACCGAAGAAACGCTTGGGGCGATGCAACGCATTCGCATCCACACCACCGGTCAGCACTTTGCCCGATGACGGCACCACGGTGTTGTAAGCGCGCGCCAGACGGGTAATGGAATCCAGCAGGATCACCACGTCACGCTTGTGCTCAACCAGACGCTTGGCCTTTTCGATCACCATTTCTGCCACCTGCACATGGCGGGCGGCTGGCTCGTCGAAGGTGGAGGAAACCACTTCACCCTGCACCATGCGCGACATTTCCGTCACCTCTTCCGGGCGTTCGTCGATCAGCAGCACGATCAGGTAACACTCGGGGTAATTGGAGGCGATGCTCTGCGCAATGTTTTGCAGCATGATGGTCTTACCGGCCTTGGGCGGCGCGATAATCAGGCCACGCTGGCCTTTACCGTAAGGTGCCACAATGTCGATAACGCGGGCAGTGATGTCTTCACGACTGCCGTTGCCGCGCTCCATACGCATACGTTCGTCAGCATGCAAGGGCGTCAGGTTTTCAAAGGCAATCTTGTTGCGGGCGCTTTCCGGTGGCTCAAAGTTGATGGTGTCCACTTTCAGCAGCGCGAAATAACGCTCATTATCCTTGGGGGGACGAATTTTACCCGCAATGGTGTCGCCGGTACGCAACCCAAAACGGCGGATCTGGCTAGGGGAAACATAGATGTCATCGGCCCCGGCCAGGTAGCTGGAATCCTGGGAGCGCAGGAAGCCGAAGCCGTCCTGGAGGATTTCCAACACGCCATCGCCATAAATGTCCTCGCCACTTTGCGCATTGGCTTTCAGCAGGGCAAAAACGATGTCTTGTTTGCGGGTTCGGGAGATGCTTTCAATACCCATCGCCTGAGCCATCTCAAAGACTTCGGCGGCAGATTTCTTTTTTAATTCAGACAGGTTCATAAATGATGATGAAGTAGTACAAGAAATGTCTTTTCAGTGAACAGGAAGCCCCTCTCGCCGGAGTCTCCGCGCCCAGCTGGAAGAAACTGCCGGAAACGCTTTATAGCCATGACACATTAAGCTTTTCAGCCTGGTAATTGGCATTTAAACAGGAGTCTACGATCAAGGAATACGAGACAGGATTCGCAGGAATGAATCTGGATGCAGATTCAAGTGAGTCTAAATTAGCATGTGAATTATCTAGAGTCCAGTAAATATAGCGGGTTTCAGCACGTCATGCAGTAAAAAGCACCTGCATGACGCGCCCACAACCCTTTAAAGGCTCTGGTTCAGGAATGCAGTCAGCTGGGATTTGGAAAGTGCTCCCACCTTGGTGGCTGCAACTGCGCCATCCTTGAACAGCATCAGTGTCGGAATTCCACGAATGCCGTAACGGGGTGGTACGCCCGGATTTTCATCAATATTCAGTTTGGCGATTTTCAACCTGCCATTGAACTCATCAGAAACAGCAATCTCGTCCAGCAATGGGGCAATCATTTTGCATGGCCCGCACCACTCTGCCCAATAATCAACTAGCACGGGGGTGTCGGATTTCAATACTTCCTGTTCAAATGTGGAATCGGAAAGTTGAACGATGTCTTTACTCACAGAAGGGTTCTCCCTGATTTTTCATTGCATTGTGGCCATTACTCGGGAATTTTCAGCTCCTGCCCCTCCAGAATGATATCCGGGTTACTGAGCAGTTCCTGGTTCGCTTGGTAGATTTTCCAATATTTTAAACCATCTTTGTAGTACTGGCGCGCAATCAAACTGAGACTTTCTCCATTCTTAACGACATGTCGTTGTTCTCCGGCCACTTTTTCCATGTTTATTACAAGGGAACTGGCAGGGATATTCTGCCTGTCAGGCGATTTATCCTCTCCTGCCCCCTCGATCAATTGCCGATTCGCTTCAATAACGTCATCGACGACTTTTCCTGCGGCTTCCAACGCCTGGGCTTCGGCCCCACTTCCTGCCTGCACCTCGGACATGGCGGATTGTACGGCATCACGAATCTCATCCAGCTTCATGCCCTGTCCCAATGCGCCCGAGACCACACTGCCCATTTCCTGCCGGATGGCTGTATCATCGTGCTTATTCGCCAGCGCTTTTTCCAGCGAGCGGGAAATGGTCTCTGCCAAAGCCTCCACCTCAGTTTCTACCATGGGGGTGGCAGGTGGCTCTGGTTCGGTGTCCCTGGCTTTTTGCCCTTGAATGGCCGTATCCGCAGCTTCGTCCTGCAAAGCTTTTTCATAGTCATCCGCTGACGCGGCCTGGGCAATGACGCCATTCCCCAACAACAAACAAACAAACAGCGTAATGGCGACTTTCATGAGACCTCCTACTTTTCCGGCACGCTGACCGTCAACCCCAGCATTTGCCAGGATTGCATGCCGTCGCGGTACCAAAGCAAACGCTCGGCAGGATAACCAAGACTCAACAGGTTGTTGATTGCACGGGGTGACTGGTCGCACCACATACCGTTACAGAACAACAGCAACTCGCGTGCGTTGGCGAAATTCCACTTGCCATCCTGTTCCTCAGCTCCCAACAGCTTGAGAATACGCGAGGTATGCGGGTTTTCGAGACCCGCACTGAGAATGGTAAAGGGGATATTGATGGCTCCGGGAATGGTGCCTTTTTCATACCAGTCGGGCATGCGCGCATCGACCAGCAGCCCGGTATTCTGACGTACCTGTTTGCTGAGAAAATCGAGCAACTCCAGCTCTCCAACCGTTCTCACACCAGGAGCTATCTCAATGGGGTGTATGCAAAAAGGCGGGCAGGGCCGTGAAGTTTTGGCAAAACTGTTGTTCAACTGGTTGGCTGTATCCTGTATGCGTTCGATGCGGATGGTCTTGCCCTCATGCACAATCTCCAGATAAGGCAGCTTTTCAGTAATTTTGACCTCGACATCATCGGCAGCTATTGCATCGGCAAGCCAGACAACACATAACAACAACAAAACCCATAGTTGACAAAATTGAATGACAGGAACTGTTTGTATTTTAGTCATAAAACTCCCTCTCGCCTCCCCTTTTACCCATAAAACAGATGTAATTATGCTTCAACATGATACGGACTTATTTCGATAAGAATCAAGCCGCTACAAAAATATTCCAGCCTCAGGCAAAATCTTCAACAATCTGTCGCTCCCGAATTGCGAACCAGACAACAATTTTATAGTCTGATATTTGTGACTACTGATTGCAAAAAGGACTTAGTCAAAATGAAATATTCAGTATTGGCCGCAGGGCTATTGTTTGCCACTTCCACGGTACAGGCTGCCCCTGACAGTTTTCAGGCAAGCTACAATGTCAGCAACGGCAATATCACGCTTGGCAAGATGGATGTGAGCCTGAGCTATACCGCTAACGGTTATACCTACCAAAAGTTAACCAAGGCGAACGGTCTGGCCGCCATGTTAAGCGGAGACACCCTGACCGAACGCAGCAGCGGTGTTAAACAGGGCGAGAACCTGAAACCGCAAAACTACCTGCACCATCATAAAAACCGGCGCAAGGACAAACGCGACGAATTCACTTTTGCTGCTCCCAATCAGGTCAAGGGCAAGTACGACAACAATGCCTATCAATTGCAAGTACCCACCAACACCATTGACCCGGCCATGCTGGAAGTGCGTTTGATGGAAGATGTCGCAAACGGTAAACCTTTAACCTACCAGGTTACCAACAAGGGCAAACTGCATACTTACACCTTTGCCAAGCTGGGCAAGGAAACCTTGCGGGTTCCGGCAGGCAGTTTTGAATGCGAGAAAGTCCAGCGCAAGGATCCACAAGGCAATCGCGACACCACAGTATGGCTTGCCCCGGAACTGAACTACGGCATCGTCAAAATTCGCCATAACGAAAAGGGCGATGTACTGGAAGCACAATTGGCCAGTTTCAAACCACGCTGACTCAGGCAGCACTGGCCACTCATCTGGCCAGCGCCTGCCGGGGTGTGTAAATTCTCTGCTGTATCGCCCATATTGCTATTCCTGGTTGGCCCTGTAACCCGGACATTTCCGTTTGTCTGTAAAAAGTAGGTCATTAATCGGATTTTCGAGGGTTTTATGTATTAGAATATTTACACACTTGTTTCCCCCAACCGAGTTTCACCCATGCCCAGTATCCAGAATGGCTTTCTTTCCCCCCTGCTCCGACTGTTGACGTTGCTGCTGCTGGTTCTGCCTGCAACATTAACAGCAGACACGACCACCACCGACCACAACGTGGAAGATTTCATTGTCAAGGTACACGTTACTTCCAAAAGCCATGACACCGTTTCGCCGTGGAATTCCAGCATCATCAGCTCTACTGGCTCGGGTCTCATCATTGAGGGCAAACGCATCCTGACCAACGCACATGTTGTGTCGGACAGCACTTTTATCGAAATCCAGCGCGATGGGCAATCCCGCCGTTATGAAGCCGGGGTGGAGGCCGTTTCACACGAATCCGATCTTGCCGTGCTGAAAGTGAAAGACGAAAGTTTCTTCAACAATGGCGATTTCCTGCCCTTGGGCGACCTGCCGGATGTGCATCAGGAAATTGCCGTGTATGGCTATCCGGTTGGTGGCGATACCCTGAGCATCACCAAGGGCATCGTATCGCGTATTGAATTCCAGACCTACGCCCACAGCGGCCTGTCGATGCAGGCAGTACAGGTGGATGCCGCCATCAACTTCGGCAACAGCGGCGGCCCGGCAATTGCGGATGGTAAGGTGGTCGGCATTGCCATGCAGATTTCCGGTGGCGGCGAGGAAAATATCGGCTACATCATCCCCGTCAGCATGGTGAAACGCTTCCTCGCTGACGTGGCGGATGGCAAGCAGGAAGGCATTCCAGAACTTTCGCTGTTCACCGAGGAACTGCTCAACCCTACCCTGAAAAAGCATTACCAACTGGGCGAAGGCCAATCTGGCGTACTGGTCACGAAAGTATGCGCGGAAACGCCGACCGAAAAGCTCATCAAGCCCAACGATGTCATCACCCATATCGATGGCAACAAGATTGAAGACAATGGCATGACCACCCTCACCCCCAAAAAGCAGATTGACTTCCTGTACCACGTCGACATGCATCAGGTCGGTGACACCCTGAAACTCGACATTGTGCGCGACGGCAAATCCATGCAGGTGGAAGTGCCGCTGACCAAAGCGGTGGAAAGCATCTATACCTACGACGAAACACCGGTTTATTTCGTTTACGGAGGCTTTGTCTTCGTACAGTCAGACCGCGCGGATATCTGCTATTCCCGCCGGGATTACGACAAGCAAGACAATAAGAACGCGAAGGAATACGCCAGGATTGCGCAGGCACTGGCCTCCCCTGGCAACATCGGATTTCATGACACCAGCAACTTTTTCATCGAAAAAATCAACGGCAAGGAATTCAATACCTTCAAGGAATTCTTCACCCTGCTGAAAACGGGGCAATCACCTTACATCCTGCTGGAAGACGGCACTGGTGAGCAACTCGCCATCGACCGTCAGCAAGCCGAAAGCGGACACCAAGCATTGCTGGATAAGTACCTGATCCAGAAACCGGAATCGGCTGAAGTCGCGCAGTGGGAAACGGAACTGGTGAAGGAGAAAGCCAGCAAACAGGCGAATGCAGGTGACAAGCAGGCTTTGTGATCAAAACAAACCTTTCAGCTTGTTCTTGAGCTCATCCTCCAGCTTCTGTTTGAGCTGATCTTCGGCACTGGCATCATCTTTGCCAGATGTCGAAGACGAACCACCCAACTGCTTCTGCATCTGATCCTGCAAGCGCTGTTGCAGTTTGTCTTTTTCGCCCTGAAGCTTTTCCTGCAATTTGCCTTTTTCCTGCTCGGCTTTTTGCTTGAGGGCGTCGAGCTGCTTCTGCTTTTCAGCCTCAAGTTTTTCCTCCAGTTTGGCTTTTTCCTTGTTGAGTTCGCGTTTGGCGAGTTCTTTCAGCAACACATCCACCTCCAGCGCATAGCTTAGATTATTCCACGGGCCGTGGATGTACAGCGGGGCAAACAACCCTTCCGGCTTGTCAGGCCTGGGTTTCTCACCGACGCGCAACTTGAAGTCCAGCGATTCGTTGACGATGTTTACATCCCCAGCCCCCTTGACCTGAAAATGCGGGGCGGTCATAAGGTTTTCATCGGTGTGGAACGTGCCCTGTTGCACCTGCCATTTGCCACCCAGCGTGGTGAAAGCGACCTCCTTTTCACCCAGTTCATTGGTGCGTTCCTTTTCGAACAACTTCACCACCTGTTTGGTTTTCTGGGCAAAATTGGCATCGCGGATGGTGCCATCCTGTAAAGCCACATCAACCGTGCCATTCAGATTCTGCTTGAAAGCCACCGCATCGCCCGCCACCGATGTCAGTCGCGCGGTGAGGTCAAGCGCGCCCGTTACCGTTTTATCCTCTGTCAGGGCATAGAGCAGGTCTTCAGTACGCAAGCCGCTGGTTTTGTGCGTCATGTCCAGCGTGGCGGGTGTTTGGTTGGTATTGATCCTGATGTCGCCCTGATAACCACCCTTGAATAGCGTACCTTTGGGCGCGAGGGTGACAATCCCATCCTGCATCTGCACGCCCAGCGTGGCTTTTTGCAACTGGAAGGGTGGGTAACTGAGCACATCGGCTTTGAATTCGCCATTCATCGCTAGTGCTGCCATTGGGTCACGGATTTGCAGCCTGCCGTTCAGTTGCTGCCCCATAGCCGTCAAGCTGGTCTGAGCGAGATCAATCACGCCTTTACCATTACCCAGGTTAAGGTTGACTTCACCCTTACCCTGCTGTTTCAGACTGCCACCGGGAATGCTGTCGCTTTGCACATTGGCCGTTATCTGCAAACCACCCACACTGAGTTGTTGTTGCTCCAGCTGGAGGCGGGTACTGCCGCTGGCCTGCACATCGGCAGTTTGCACTGGCAAACTGCCGCCCTGTACTTTGGCCTGCAATTGCATTCCGTCGATCTTGAGAATCTGGCTTGCCAAATCCAGATGGGAGTCACCACTCAAATTGGCGTCAACTTGCCCGGCTTGCGGGTGGTTAAGGTTGGCGTGTACACGCATTCCGCCAATACTGATATTTTCCTGCGCAAGATTGGCCTGCATCCGCCCGGTCAGTTGTACGCTGCCAAGCTGGGGAAGCTGCACCTGCGCCTGCAAATCTGGCATGAAATACTTCTGCGCTTCGGTTTCGCCACGCAATGTACCTTTTACATCGGCATGGATGTTGCCCTGCTCCTTGCTGGCAATATCGATGGCGGCAACCAGGCCGCTGACATTAATGGCTTTGTTTTGCAGGTTACCTTCAGCATCACCACTGAGCGTGGCGTTCAGGGTATCGCCCGTACCGGGTTTGTTGTTGGCCTGCACCTTGAGCTTGAGGGCGGAAAGGCTGAAATCTTGCTTGTTTTCCGCCAGCATGGCTGTAGTGGAGCCATCGATACTGACATCCAGCGCTGGGGAATTCTGTTGCAGGCGCGTGGCCAACCTTATGTCGACCGGCTTGCCGGGGCGCAACGCGCCAGTTTGCAGGTTGAGCGGGGCGATCGCCATATTTTGGCCGGTTTGTGCATCCTGCCAGCGGATGGTGGAATCCTTCACGCTGATGCCCGCCACCATGAAGTTACCCAACAGGCGGGCGATGACCTGCCCGACCTTATCATCCTGCTGGCTGGAACCGGCAGGCAGTAAGTCCCCCCAGTTGGTTTTACCGCTTTTATCGCGTTGCAGGGTCAGCTCCAAACCTTGCAGGGTCACTTCGTTGACGCGCAATTGCTGATCCAGCAACGGCATGAGCTGGACCGAAACCCGCGCCGATTCTGCTGCTGCAAAGCTTTCGCCATCGAAACCACTGGCGTTACCGAGCTTCACCTGATCCAGCTTCAGTGCAATGTCGGGGTAAACCGACAAGCCGATGTCGCCACTAATATCGAGATTACGCCCGGTCTGTCCCTTCACCAGCGCCACAATGTCGGGCTTGTAACGGTTGGCGTCGAAGGTCAGCATGAAAACGACAACCGCAGCCACCACCACCAGCAATACCACAAATAACCACATAACCGGACGTAAAAACGACATCGACACCTCCTAATAAACCGCTCGGGATGGTTTTAATATCACAGACAAACCAGCTTCCCTACAATGAAGACTATACACCACCCCAAATATCCCAGCAGAAGGAATGACCATGCCCATACTCAGCGCCTCAGCCTCAGGCAGCAAAAAAGTACTCGATATGTACCGCCCCAAAACCTGGAAAGAAAAAGGTCTGTGGTGGACGCTCGGTCTGTTTCTCGCCACTTACATTGTCATCGTCCTGCTGCTCGGCCTGTACTGGAGCAATGAGCCGGACACCTTCGACGTCAACGAAAACGCCAAACTCAAGGCGGAAGAAACCCATACTACGGTCGCCAACGGTTTCACCACCACTGCGACCCTGATCAAGGTCGTCAGCACCCTGCTGGACAAGCCGGGCGGTTACCTGAGCAATGACATAACCCCACCGGGCGTTTATCTGGACAACATCCCCGAATGGGAATTCGGCGTGCTGGTGCAAACCCGTGATATGGCGCGCGCTTTCCGCAACGACTTCAGCCGTTCGCAGTCGCAGTCTACCGAAGACAAGGATCTGATCATCGCCGAACCTCGTTTCAACTTCGATTCCGACTCCTGGCTGTTCCCACCGACTGAAAGCGAATACCGCACTGCCATCAAGGCGCTTGAGCGCTACTTGCTGCGCCTGAGCGACCCCAGGCAGATGAATGCGCAGTTCTATTCACGTGCCGATAACCTGCGCGACTGGCTGGCGCAGGTGGAAAAACGCCTCGGTTCGCTTTCCCAGCGCCTCAGTGCCAGTGTCGGGCAGGAAGGTCTGAATCTGGGGCTGGCAGGAGACAACGCTGCTCAGCAATCCACCCCGGTGCCATCCCGGCAGTACTAC
>JAHJJD010000087.1 GCA_018822845.1 Gammaproteobacteria bacterium
CCCTGCAACTGATGAAGCGTAATGATGAAAAGATAAAAGCCCAGCGTGAACGCGGGGAGATTCGTTAAAACAAAAAGGCTGCCTTCGGCAGCCTTTTTTCTGTTCAAACCACGCTCAGGGCATCAATTAATACCAGGCTCGTCAGTCGCATCAATCTCGAACGGGTCATGCTTGACCGCAGACTTGTTATCGATACGATTCATGAAACTGCGGTAAACATACCAGTCCAGGCTAAACCAGCGCCCCGCCCCCATGAAGAACAAGGCCAGCAACAAGACGAAATAAACCAGCTTGACCTCAACCAGGTTATTGGTCATGTCACTATAGCCATGCGTCATGACCAGTTGCCCCATCGTATTGAGGAAACCACCCTCACCCATCAGCAGCAGAGCTTGCACCACGACAATGAATAGCAGGGCCAGTACCACCCAGCGCACCGCAAAACCCAACACCAGCAGAATGGCTGCGACGATCTCGATCGTCCCCAGCAGGATAACCCAGGTTTCAGCGCCCAATCCAAGGAAAGAAACTTCCCCCATGGCAGCAACACTCTGCTGGAATGCCTCGGTGTTCAACCAGGTCAACGGGTTCCACGCAACGAAATCAGAACTGGAAAACAAGCCCAGATGCTGTACACCGGAAATCCAGAACATGGGAGCAAGAAACAGGCGAATGGCCAGTGGTGCCAGGAAGTCGAATACACGCATCCATTCAAGGCTGAAAAAGCCGACAAGAAACTTCATGGAAAACTCCTTGGAATTTAAAATACCAGCAGAATCGAATGATTATAGACGATTCATGCAATCTTTATGTTTGGGGCGTATTGTGGCACAGGATAAAGCCTGAATCCAATCTGAATCCATCAGCGTAAACCCGCAGACGACAACTGGGGAACAGAATACACCTGCGCCCGCCCATCCTGAACAGCGCGGATACGCCTGATGATGCTGACAGCATCCAGTTCACAGGCAACAAGCTGCTCTTCACGTTGTGCATGCTCGACATAATTATCCGGCAAACCCAGGTTGAGCACCGGAACCGTCAGCCCGGCTTCATGCAGGTACTCATTCACCGCACTGCCAGCACCACCCATGACGGCATTGTCTTCCAGCGTCACCAACAGATCGTGCGATTGCGCCAGCTCCCGGATCATGGCCTTGTCCAGCGGCTTGACGAAACGCATGTTGGCCAGGGTTGCACCTAACTCCTCTGCCACCGTTTGAGCCTCCACCAGCAGGGAGCCAAACAGCAGGATCGCGATGGAACGCCCCGAACGCAGTTTTACCGCCTTACCCAGCGGAATTGCCTGCATTTCTGCCTGCGGCTCAAGGCCGATCCCCTTGCCACGCGGATAACGCACCGCCGTCGGGCAATCCATCTGGAATGCCGTGTACAGCATCTGACGGCATTCATTTTCCTCAGTTGGTGCCATGATTACCATGTTGGGCACGCAGCGCAGGTAAGACAGGTCATAATTACCGGAATGCGTCGGCCCATCTGCCCCCACCAGACCCGCGCGGTCAATGGCAAACACCACTGGCAAATTCTGCACAGCGACATCGTGCAACAACTGGTCATAGGCTCGTTGCAGGAAGGTGGAATAAATCGCCACAACCGGCTTTAAACCTTCACAAGCCAACCCAGCGGCCAGCGTCACGGCATGCTGCTCGGCGATTCCCACATCGAAATAGCGCTGAGGAAAACGCTCGGAAAACGCCACCAGACCAGACCCCTCCCGCATGGCGGGCGTAATTCCGACCAGACGCGCATCCTGTTCCGCCATATCACACAGCCATTGCCCAAAAACCTGGGTATAGGTTGGCGTGGATTTCTTGCCGCTGGCAACCAGCCCGGTTTGCAGGTTGAAAGGCGTAACACCGTGATAAGCACACGGGTCTTCCTCGGCAGGCTCATAACCCCTGCCCTTTTGCGTCAATATATGCAACAACCGTGGCCCGCTGATTTTCTTCAGATTCTCCAGCACATGCACCAATTCTTCCACATCATGGCCGTCAATCGGGCCGTAATACTTGAAACCCATTTCCTCAAACAACGTGCCAGGCAACACCATGCCCTTCATGTGCTCTTCGGTCAGCTTGACCAGTTTGGAAAGGGATTTGCTGTGCGCCAGCGCTTTCTTGCCACTTTCACGCATGGTGGAATACATCCGACCGGACAGCAGGCGCGTCAGGTATTTACGTAATGCCCCCACATTCGGCGAAATCGACATTTCGTTATCATTCAGTATCACAATCAGGTTGGCATCCAGATCGCCTGCATGGTTCAGCGCCTCATAGGCCATCCCTGCCGTCATCGCACCGTCACCAATGATGGCGATGGAATGATAATCCTCACCTTTTTGCTGTGCCGCCAGCGCCATACCCAATGCGGCACTGATGGAAGTACTGGAATGCCCCACGCCGAACGTATCGTATTCACTTTCCGAACGCTTCGGAAAACCGGCCAGACCCTCTTTCTGACGGATGCTGCCCATCTGGTCACGCCGCCCGGTCAGAATCTTGTGAGGATACGCCTGATGCCCGACATCCCATACCAGCTTGTCATGAGGCGTATTGAATGCGTAATGCAGGGCAACCGTCAGCTCGACAGTACCCAGATTGGAAGAAAAATGCCCACCACCGGTAGACACAGAATTCAGCAGGAACTCTCGCAGTTCATCACACAGCGCAGGCAAGGCATCGAGTTCAAGTCGACGCAAGTCGTCGGGCGAGTTAATTGTATCAAGCACTTAAGCTTACCCCTAATCATCAAACCGTAAAGATGGCAGTGCGGTGAGTTCCACTGTTGTTATTCGTTCTAGCGTATACGCTTGACTGTAAATTCGGCACAACGCCGTAACAAGTCAGCTGATTCGCCAAATGATACCAAGGCGTTCATCGCCTCGTCATACAAATCCTGTAATTTGGCCTTGGACGCCGATATGCCGATAATGGATGGATAAGTCGGCTTACCTGCCGCCTCGTCGGCTCCTCGGGTTTTACCCAGTGTCTGTGTGTCGCTTTCCACATCCAGAATGTCGTCCTGCACCTGGAAGGCTAAGCCGATGCATTTGGCGAAATGATCCAGTTGCTGCAAGCGTTGCGCATCCATGGCGTCCAGACTATACGCTGCCAGCAGCACACTGGCTCGGATAAGCGCACCCGTTTTGTGGATGTGCATGTTCTCCAGTTCGATTTCACTGAGTTCCTTGCCCACAGCAGCAAGATCAAGCGCCTGCCCGCCAACCATGCCACGAGAACCGGCAGCCTGCCCCAATTGCTCAATCATGTGTAAACGCTGGGCTGGCGAGGCTGTCATGCGCGGATGCGACGCCAGAATCTGGAAAGCAAGGGTTAGCAGAGCATCCCCCACCAGAATCGCGGTTGCTTCATCAAATGCCTTGTGACAGGTTGGCTTACCGCGACGCAGGTCATCGTCATCCATCGCTGGCAGATCATCGTGCACCAGTGAATAGACATGAACCAGTTCAATCGCAGCGGCAGGAATATCCAGATGATCCAGTGGAATACCCAACGCCTCACCGGTTGCATACACCAACAAGGGGCGCATGCGTTTGCCTCCATTCAGCACGGAATAACGCATCGCCTCGTGCAATCTTGCCGGATGGGTCTGCCCAGGCGGCAAAACGTCGTCCAGCACACTTTCAATACGATCCTGCCATGCTTGCAGACGGGTATGCACATTCAACATCAGACTTCCCCTTGCGGAGGGAAATCCGTTTCCCGCCCATCAGCACTGACCAGCTTGACACGCTGCTCCGCCATTTTGAGAGCATCCTGGCAGATTCGGGTCAGTTGTATGCCACGTTCAAATTCCTTGAGGGAATCATCCAGCGACAACTCACCTGCTTCCATGCGCTGCACCAATGTCTCCAGCTCAGCCATGGCTGTCTCGAAATCTGGCTGTGACGCGGTTGCGTCACCCGACTGTTTTCTCGGCATTTCCAATCCTGTTAAATGAAGCCAAAGAAGAGTAGTAAAGCGTAACTCGCCGTCAGGGGCAAGCTTCCCGCCACAATCTTCAGGGAACCAGACAGGAAATACCCCAGACTAACGGGATTGCATTACACTATTCCAACGAACTGATTATGAAAGGGAGACTTGCAAACATGCCTGACATGTACACGAAAACCGCCATTACCCTGCTACTGACAGGGTTGCTAATACAACCCGTCCTTGCGGAAACCTTTGAACACGGGTCAATTACTGTACCGCCTCCCGCCGCATCCAGCCCGACACCTGCACCGCAACCGCCAGTAGCGACATCTGCCCCGTCGGTTTCCCGCTCCGGGTTTACCACCGCCATCAGTGGCCGCGAACCGATTGACCAGTTAGGCCGTATTAGCGCCGGGCAACAAGTCTACTATTTCACCGAACTGAACGGCTTGCAGGGTCACGTTATTACCCACAAATGGGAACGGGATGGTGCTTTCCAGCTTGGGCTGCAATTTCCGGTCGGTGGCAGCCCGTGGCGGGTCAATTCCAGCAAAAACATTACACCCAATCTTGCAGGCTCCTGGACTGTTACCGTACAAAATGATGACGGTTCCATCCTGAAACAGGAAACGCTGGTCGTAGACCCTGTTATTCCCTCCCCGGCGCAACCGCTGACCCAAATTCCACCAGACATGCAGAAAGCGCCAGCCCCACGCCCCGATTTGGCAACACCACCACCAGCAGAAGCGCCGCCTGCCAATACGGAACCAGCAAAACCGGACGCAACGCCTGAAACAGCGCCAGCGGAAGAACAACCAGCGACAGACAAACCCATCTGGGAAACCCTGCCTCGCTAACCTCCATAAGCGACAAACGGGCACAAGGCCCGTTTGTCATTCAATCATGGATTTGAAAATATTTTCAGAAATCAGAAATTACACAGTGCCAAGGTAAACGGTACATTTTCATTTACCTGCTTGCCACGATCCGCCAGCATGTCAGCATTGACGAAGCGGAGGGTGAAACGTTGCTTGCCTGCGCTGATTTCAGGGTAGTAATCAACCTCACCTTGCAATTCCACCCGCATCATCTGGTAAGGCTTGCGCCCTTCCAGGGTAGACTGGAAAAAACCTTCCTTGCCAACCTCATCACGCCGCTCGCAGAACTCACGCATCAGGTTCAGAATATCCTGGACCGCAGCATTGGCAGTCACATAGGGAGCAACCCATTCCCTCAGATTCCCGAGACGCTCTTCCACTGGCACGCGCTGCCAGTAATTAAACAGCGGAATGTCGAAACCGTTGATACCGCCCGGCAATGAGGAACGCTGACGCAGACTATTGAAAAACATGTGATTTTTAAGGTGCTGACCTAGCTGGCCACGTTGTTGGTACAAAACGTCGCTATGGAAATTCAACTTTTCCAATACCTTGTCCAGCCGCTGCACATCAGCATTTTCATCCCGCAACAGCATACGGGTAGACTGACCAATGCGGTCAATCTCCTTCAGAATTTCGCTCTTGATGTCGAGACGGGCAGAAAGATTATACAAATCGAGTAACAGATGCAGGGCAGCTACCGTATTTTCAGGCATAGGCTCGCCGGAAACATGGTACTCAAATCGCTCCGTCAGCAATTCCAACCGCAGGAACAGGCGAATCTTTTCATTAAGCGGTTGTTCGTAACTGATCATGTGTTGCTCTGACAGACGACGAATTTGATCGCCCAGAAGTTGATTATAGATAACCATAAAATGCCCTGATTTGTCGGACGCCATCAGTTATATCAAAAAATACCCAATACTTTCAACTAGGTATTGGCAAGCTTTGTATACTTGGCGTTCAGTCCGTCAATTTTATAATAAAAATCAGTAATTGACGACATATTCTCTAGAATTTCATCTGCTTGTTGCAGACGGGCTTCCCGCGCAATTTGTGACTGCATGATGGAATCAATCAGCTGCTCTTCACTGCCATCACGTCGTTTGACGCGCTCGCGCTGTTGATCAGGCAGACAGTCAATGACCAGAATGCGGTCAAACAATGGCTGATAATCTTTTTCCAACAACAATGGCACGTCCACAATAGCATAGGCCATATTGGCGTATTCATCCAATTTCCGCTGAATTTCTTTGCGTATGCGCGGATGCAGGATATTTTCCAGCTGCTGCAATGCCTGCTTGTCGGTAAAAACCTTTTGCCTCAACCAACTCCTGTCCAGGGAACCATCTGCCAGCAAAGCTTCTTCACCCAGGCAGGTTGATATTTCCTGCAAGGCAGGCTGGCCAGGCTGAACCACTTCTCTGGCAATAAGATCGGCGTCAATGACAGGAACGCCCAATTCACGGAAACGTGCGACCGCAGTCGACTTGCCGCAACCGATACCACCGGTCAGCCCGATCTTTAGCATGGGGGAAGCACAAACACAAAAGGCCGGTTTGAACAAACCGGCCTGGAACAGAATGCAATTTTGCGAAGCAGCTTACGCTTGCAGAGCTTTGATATGTGCATTCAGACGGCTCTTGTGACGCGCCGCCTTATTTTTGTGGACAATACCTTTATCTGCGATTGAATCAATCACTGGTACTGCCGCTTGATATGCAGCAACGGCGGCTTCGCGGTCGCCCGCTTCAATCGCACGCAGGACGTTCTTGACCTGGGTACGCAGACGTGAACGCAGGTGTTTATTGTGCATGCGGCGTTTAGCTGCCTGACGTACACGCTTTCTGGCTGAGGCTATGTTAGGCAAGGGTATTCTCCCGAAAAACCAATCCGAAAAACAAGGGGCGTATTATGCAAGGATTCTTCCTCCGCTTCAACACCCCAGACGACAAAATTTACTGGATATGACCAAGGATTCCATCCAGTTCATCCAGGCTATTGTATTCAATGACAAGTTTGCCCTTGCCAGTACGGTTGTAGCGGATGGCAACCTTGGCTCCGAGTGTGTCAGCAAGCCTCTGTTCCAGACACAACACATCAGGTGCTGGCTTGAACTCCTGCACAGCCTTCTTGCCACCTTCCAGCACCAGCTTGACCAGACGCTCGGTTTCACGCACGGAAAGCTGACGCTGGGCGACTTTCTGCGCCACTTCGACCTGCTGCCTGTCCTGCAAGGCCAACAAGGCGCGCGCATGGCCCATTTCAAGCTGCCCGGCATCCACCAGCGCCTTGGTTTCATCCTGCAAGTCCAGCAGGCGCAACAGGTTGGTAACCGCAGTACGCGAACGCCCTACGGCCTCTGCCGTTTGCTGATGGGTCAGACCGAAGTCATCAATCAGGCGGCGCAGGGCATTGGCTTCTTCCAGGGCATTCAGGTCTTCACGCTGAATATTTTCGATCAACGACATCGCGGCGGCGGCCTGATCCGGAATTTCCCGCACCACCGCAGGAATTTCATGCAAACCAGCCAACTGGGAAGCCCGCCAGCGACGTTCACCGGCAATCAGCTCATATTCCCCCCCCCCCAGCTTGCGCACCACCACAGGCTGTACCAGACCCTGTGCCTTGATGGAATCGGCCAGCTCCTGCAAGGCGTCCGGATCCATTCGGGTGCGCGGCTGATACTGACCGGGGCGGATACGTTCAACCGGCAGGGTTTTCAGAACAGTATCATCTTGCCGGTCGTTGTTGCCGCGTGCGGAACTGAGCAGGATATCGAGTCCTCGACCAAGAGCGGGTTTTTTCACCATGCACGCTCCCCATCTGCTGCAATCTTGCTGGAATCCTTGCGCAACATTTCGGCTGCCAGCGCCAGATACGCCAATGCCCCACGCGATGTCTTGTCATATTCCAGTACAGACAAACCGTGGCTGGGCGCTTCCGCCAAACGAATATTACGCGGGATGGCCGTGTTGTAGACTTTATTGCGGAAAAAGGCGTTGATCTGTTCGGATACATCGCGGGAAAGGTTGCTACGAGGATCGTACATGGTGCGCACCAGCCCCATGACCTGCAAATCAGGGTTGGCAGTCTGGGTAATACGTTCAATCGTCCCCACCAGCGCACTCAAACCTTCCAGCGCGTAGTACTCGCACTGCATGGGAATAATGACTCCGGTAGCCGCCACCAGCGCATTTACAGTCAACATATTGAGCGATGGGGGGCAGTCGATCAGGACGTAATCGTAAGCACCCTGGATCGATGCCAGCGCGTCTTTCAGGTGGTACTCACGTCGATCCTTGTTCATCAGGGCCACTTCGGCAACCGTCAGTTCCGGCGAACCGGGCAGGACATGCAGGGAAGTGTCCGGCAATTTTTGCAGTATTTCAGTAACATGCGACTCACCCAGCAACACATCCGTCAGGCTGGTTTTCTGCCCATGCTTGTCGATGCCGATACCAGTGGTAGCGTTGCCCTGCGGATCCATGTCGACCAGCAGAATGCGGCGCTTCATGGCCGCCAGGGAAGCAGCCAGATTGACACTGGTTGTTGTTTTGCCGACGCCGCCTTTCTGGTTGGCTATGGCGATCACTCGCGTCATGAGGTTGTTCTCGCTATTCTCGCTGTAGTTCCAACAGATGCCGTTCCGCATCCAGACCGGGTACATGCAGGGAATGTTGCGCCGACACCTGCCAGCCAGACGGCAGTTCCGCCAGTTCGCTGTCAGGGTAGCGCCCCTTCATCGCGTAGAGGATACCATTTTCGCAGACATGTTTGCCGGTAAAGGTCACAAAATCATATAACGAGGCAAAGGCACGGCTAATAATGGCGTCAAAACAGCTAGCCGCTTGCCAGCTTTCGACACGGGTCTGGATAACGTCCACATTTTGCAACCCCAGTTCCAGCACCGCCTGCTGCATGAAACGGGTCTTCTTGCCATTGGTATCGAGCAGGGTGAAATGGCGCTCAGGCTGGATGATGGCGAGAGGAATGCCGGGCAAACCTGCCCCGCTCCCCACATCCAGGCAGGTTTCGCCACGAATGTATGGGGCAACACTGAGACTGTCGTCAATATGCAACACTTGCATCTGTGCTGGATCACGCACAGCAGTCAGATTGTAAACCTTGTTCCAGCGTTGCAGCAGTTGCAGGTAGCGCTGGAGTTTCTGTTCCTGCTCCAGCATCAGGCACTGGCCTGCATGTTGCTGCTGCCCGCCGTGGATTTTTTCAGATGGACGAGCAGCAGGGAAATGGCGGCAGGCGTGATCCCCGGAATGCGCGCAGCCTGACCAATGGTGGCAGGACGCTGGGTTTGCAACTTCTGGCGCACTTCATTGGAAAGACCACGTACCTGGGCGTAATCCAGCCAGTCAGGCAGACGGGTTTCCTCGTTGCGGCGTTGTTTATGGACTTCATCCTGCTGGCGCTCAATGTAGCCAGCGTATTTGCACTGGATTTCGACTTGTTCAGCCACTTTTTCATCTGCTACCGGGTTACCAACGGCAGGCAGACCGGTCAACCCTGCGTAGGTCACATGCGGACGACGCAGCAGCTCATGCAGTTTGTAATCACGTGCAAGTACATCGCCGAATACGCGCTGACTATCCTCCGCACTCACATCCGCCGGGTGCAGGGCGGTGGAGCGCAGGCGTTGTTGTTCACGCTCAATGGCTTCGCGCTTTGTGCAGAATGCCGCCCAGCGCGCATCATCCACCAGCCCGAGTTCGCGGCCTTTTTCGGTGAGACGCAAATCAGCATTGTCTTCACGCAGCAACAGGCGGTGCTCAGCCCGACTGGTGAACATGCGGTAAGGTTCACGGGTACCCAACGTGATCAGATCATCGACCAGCACCCCAATGTATGCCTGGTCACGTAGTGGATACCAGCCATCCTTGTCCTGCACATGCAAACTGGCGTTCAGACCGGCCAGCAAGCCTTGCGCAGCGGCTTCTTCGTAGCCGGTCGTACCATTGATTTGCCCGGCGAAAAACAGCCCATGCATGGCCTTGGTTTCTAACGTCGGCTTGAGGTCTCGTGGGTCGAAGAAATCGTATTCGATAGCGTAACCGGGGCGGGTAATATGGGCGTTTTCCAACCCAGCCATTGAACGCACCAGCGCATACTGCACATCAAACGGCAGGCTGGTAGAAATGCCGTTGGGGTAGACTTCATGCGTATCCAGCCCTTCCGGCTCAATGAATATCTGGTGGCGTTCCTTGTCGGCGAAACGCACCACCTTATCTTCGATCGAGGGGCAATAGCGCGGGCCAATGCCTTCAATCACGCCGGTGTACATCGGGGAACGATCCAGCCCGCCACGGATGATCTCGTGTGTTGTGGCATTGGTGTAGGTGATATAGCAGGAAATCTGGCGTGGATGTTCTTCCGCACTGCCGAGAAAAGAGAATACTGGCGTCGGTGTATCGCCCGGTTGCGCTTCCAGCTTGCTGAAATCAATGCTGCGGGCATCGATGCGCGGCGGAGTACCGGTTTTCAAACGATCAACGCGGAACGGCAGTTCACGTAAACGCTGGGCAAGCGCGATGGAAGGAGGGTCGCCCGCCCTTCCCCCGGCATGATTGCTCAAACCGATATGGATTTTGCCGCCAAGGAATGTGCCCGTTGTCAATACAACCGCACGGGCGGAAAAGCTCAAACCCATCTGGGTCACGACTCCCGCTACCCGATCACCTTCCACGATCAGGTCATCAACCGCCTGCTGGAACACATCCAGATTGGGCTGGTTTTCAACAATGGAACGGACAGCAGCCTTGTAGCGCACCCGGTCGGCTTGCGCACGGGTAGCACGCACAGCAGCGCCCTTGCTGGAGTTGAGGATGCGGAACTGGATGCCACCACGGTCAGCAGCGTGCGCCATAGCCCCACCCAGCGCATCCACTTCCTTGACCAGATGACCTTTGCCAATGCCGCCGATGGCGGGATTGCAGCTCATCTGGCCAATCGTTTCGATATTGTGGGTCAAGAGGAGCGTGCGACTACCCATCCGCGCTGCGGCGAGTGCGGCTTCCGTACCGGCGTGTCCGCCGCCGATGACAATAACGTCGTAGGGTTGTGGGTAGTGCATACTTTTAGCTCACATATAGGTACTGCCGACCCGCCCTGATTCCGCTTCAATTCCCAGACGGGCAAACAGTTGCTGGTCGTGGCTTTCTTCCGGATTTTCAGTGGTCAGCAATTTTTCGCCATAGAAAATGGAATTGGCTCCGGCGAAGAAACACCATGCCTGCATCTCATCCGTCATTTCGGCACGACCTGCGGAAAGGCGCACGTAGGATTTCGGCATCATGACGCGGGCAACAGCGACGGTGCGGATGAACTCAAATGGATCGAGTTTTTCGACACCATTAAGCGGTGTACCTTCGATTTGCACCAGATCGTTGATCGGCACGGACTCCGGGTGAAACTTCATGTTCGCCAGTTGCTGCAACAGGCGCGCCCGATCGTAACGGGTTTCCCCCATCCCCAGGATGCCACCGCAGCAGACATTGATACCTGCATTGCGCACATTATCCAGCGTGTCCAGACGATCCTGGTAAGTGCGGGTTGAAATGACATTGCCGTAAAACTCAGGGGATGTGTCGAGATTATGGTTGTAATAATCCAGACCTGCCTCTTTCAGACGATGCGCCTGACGGTCAGTCAACATACCCAGAGTCACGCAGGTCTCCATCCCCAAATCCTTGACTGCCTGCACCATCTCAATTACACGCTCAAGGCTCTTGTCAGTCGGATTGCGCCAGGCCGCCCCCATACAGAAACGGGTGGCTCCATTCTCCCGTGCCGTCTTTGCGGAATCGATGACTTCCTGCAAAGGCAACAGGCGTTCACGTTCCAGTGTCGTGTCATGCTTGGCACTCTGGGAACAGTAGCCACAGTCTTCTGGACACGCACCTGTCTTGATGCTCAACAGGGTGCTGATCTGCACCTGGTTGGCCGGAAAGTTTTCCCGGTGAACCTGATGTGCATGAAACATCAGATCACTGAACGGCATCGCCAACAGCGCGCTGACTTCTTCGATGCGCCAGTCATGGCGTAATTCGGACATTGTCCTCTCCTCAGTGGGTTTTGGTGGTATCCTGCCACTCTTCGCGGTTTATCCGCACGATCTGGCGAACGGCAAGCGGTATCAGTACAGCAGCACATGCGATCCACAACGCCCACCACCACTTGGCGAAGAAATCACCCGGCGCAAATGTGAGCACAGGCACCAGCGCACCCGCCAAACCGTAATAATGGTGCGCCCCGATTTGTGTATAGTAACCCACCCGTGGGTTAGGGTGGTGGCGAAACATCGCATAAACAAACATGGATGCACCAAACCAGAGGATGAAAACCGGGAACGGGATCAAGGCCGCCACTATATTGCCGTAATAGAATATTTTTGCCGTTTTACGGGCATCGTCCGCCTTGATGATTATGGGGCTGTCTTGCATGGGTAATCCAGTCCAAAAAGTGCGTAGTCTATCAAGCTGCTACATAGGCTCAATGATATAAAGCAAGTCGGCTAAACGCAAAAAGGCCGACAGTGTCGGCCTTCATGCTCAGGGTACGTATGGCTTATTCAGCAGCTTGTGCGCTATCTGCATCATTTACCAGTGTTACGTATGCCATTGGCGCATTATCGCCTGCACGGAAACCGCACTTGATGATACTCAAATAGCCACCCGGACGCCCCTTGAAACGTGGGCCGATTTCGGTAAACAGCTTACCCACTATTTCCTTGTCGCGCAGACGGGAAAACGCGATACGGCGATTATGGACAGAGTCCTCTTTCGCACGGGTAATCAGTGGCTCTGCTACACGGCGCAGTTCTTTCGCCTTTGGCAGGGTTGTCTTGATCGCCTCATAGCGGATCAGTGAATTGGTCAGGCTTTGCAGCAGGGCTTTACGGTGACTGCTGTTACGGCTCAGTTGACGACCAGTATTACGATGACGCATCTTCTTTATCCTTCAAAACCCGTGGTTAACCCACTTTGCTATCACGATGATCCAAACCGGCAGGTGGCCAGTTATCCAGCTTGGTGCCCAGAGTCAGACCATGTTGTGCCAGCACATCTTTAATTTCAGTCAGTGACTTCTTACCCAGATTTGGCGTCTTGAGCAGTTCAGTCTCGGTACGCTGTACCAGGTCGCCAATGTAGAACAGGTTCTCTGCTTTCAGGCAGTTTGCCGAACGTACAGTCAGCTCCAGATCATCAACCGGACGCAACAGGATCGGGTCGATCTCAGGCTGCGATTCTTCACGACGCACAGGCTCTTCAATCCGCAGATCGAAGAATACCGCCAGTTGTTGCTGGAGGATCTGGGCCGCCATGCCAATAGCTTCTTCCGCGTTAACAGAACCATTGGTCTGGACTTCCAGTACCAGTTTGTCCATGTCCGTGCGCTGCTCAACACGTGCACTATCAACATTATAAGCAACCCGAGTAATCGGACTGTAGCTGGCATCCAGAACCAATGTTCCGAGCGGCAGTTCAGGCGAATCAGGTCCACGACGCACGGAAGCAGGCTGATAACCACGACCACGAGTAATGGTCAGGCTCATTTCCAGTTCGGCGTCATCTTTGGTAATGTGGGCAATGATGTGATCAGGATTAATGATATCAACATCATGATCCTGCTCAATATCTGCCGCAGTAACCACACCCTTACCTTTTTTCCTCAGGGTCAAGGTTGCTTCATCACGAGCATTCAAGCGAATGGCAAGATTCTTGAGATTCAGCAGAATCTCAACCACATCTTCTTGCACGCCTTCAATACTGGTGTATTCATGCACAACACCGGCAATCTGCACTTCCGTGACTGCGCTCCCAGGAATGGAAGACAGCAGAATGCGACGTAGTGCATTACCCAGTGTATGGCCAAAACCACGCTCAAGCGGTTCAAGTGTAATACGGTAGGTATTCAAACCCACTTCTTGCACATGAACATTACGCGGCTTCAGCAATTCTGTTGTTTTCGAGGTCATATTCGTCTCTCGAACCTGATCATTGATTACTTGGAGTACAATTCCACAATCAGTGATTCATTGATTTCGGATGGCAGGTCACTACGATCTGGCGCAGCTTTGAAAGTACCTTCCAGGCCTTTGACATCCACTTCAACCCATGCAGGGAAACCAATCTGCTCTGCAACAGCAATGGAGTCCTGGATGCGCGTCTGCTTTTTGGATTTTTCGCGGACAGCAACAACATCACCTGCCTTAACCTGATAAGACGGGATATTGACACTTTGGCCGTTTACCATGATAGCCTTGTGGCTCACTAACTGACGCGCTTCAGCGCGGGTAGCACCATAGCCCATGCGATAAACAACGTTATCCAGGCGACACTCCAACAGTTGCAGCAGGTTTTCACCCGTGGAACCCTTGCTACGGGCTGCTTCCTTGAAGTAGTTGCGGAACTGACGTTCCAGAATACCGTAGATACGGCGTACTTTTTGCTTTTCACGCAACTGCACGCCGTAGTCAGACAAGCGCGATTTGTTTTCGCCATGCTGCCCTGGAACCTTGTCCAGTTTGCATTTCTTCTCTAAAGAGACACCACGGCTTTTAAGGTAAAGGTCAGTGCCTTCACGTCTGCTCAATTTGCAGGTAGGACCAATATAACGTGCCATGACTATCTCCTACACACGACGTTTCTTGGGTGGACGGCAACCGTTATGCGGGATCGGGGTCACATCCACAATGCTGTTAATCCTGAAGCCAACGCTGTTCAGTGCGCGCACTGCAGATTCACGACCTGGGCCAGGACCTTTGACTTCAACATCAAGGTTCTTCAGACCATAATCCTTGGCGGCATTACCAGCACGTTCAGCAGCTACCTGTGCCGCGAAGGGGGTGCTTTTACGTGAACCGCGAAAACCGGAACCACCTGAAGTGGCCCATGCCAATGCATTGCCCTGGCGATCAGTGATAGTCACAATAGTGTTATTAAATGATGCATGGACGTGCGCAACACCGTCAGTGACAGTTTTCTTGACCTTCTTGCGAAGGTTAACAGTTGCACCTTTTCTAGGCTGTCTTGCCATTAGTTACTCTACCTGCAATCTCTTATTTACGAATTGGACGACGAGGACCTTTACGGGTGCGCGCGTTGGTTTTAGTACGCTGACCACGCATTGGCAGACCACGTCTGTGGCGAATGCCACGATAGCAACCCATATCCATCAAACGCTTGATGTTCATGGAAACTTCACGACGCAGATCACCTTCAACCAGGAACTTGCCCACTTCAAGACGAATGCGCTCAACTTGATCTTCTGTCAGGTCACGGATTTTGGTGCTAGGAACAACGTCCGCCGCCATGCAAATCTCAGCCGCACGGGAAGGACCAACACCATAAATGGCTGTCAGGCCAATAATCACATGCTTGTTGACAGGAAGATTGATACCCGCAATACGAGCCATTAAAATCTCTCCAGACTACCGGGAAAACCGGCGATTATGCCGGAACCGTTTTCAATTATCAACAAATAACCTCTGACAGGCAGAGGTTTTCTGATTGCTCGCGACTGCCGTGGCAGTACAAGACTTTTTATTAACCCTGACGCTGCTTGTGGCGTGGATCAGAGCAGATGATACGTACTACGCCATTTCTGCGGACAACGCGGCAGTTACGACACAATTTTTTAACTGAAGCTCTAACCTTCATGATAAAAACCTCTCGAAAGTAATCGGATCAGCGCAATGTGCCGGGGCGAGTCTGCGCTTTGAAATTGGCTTTTTTCATCAAGCCTTCGTACTGGTGCGACATCATGTGAGCCTGTAACTGTGACAGGAAATCCATGACAACAACCACGATGATCAGCAGTGAAGTGCCACCAAAGTAAAATGGCACATTGAACCACAAGATCAAAAACTCTGGCAGCAAGCAAACCAGTGTAATATAGATAGCACCAACACCAGTCAAACGGGTCATGACACCATCGATATACCGGGACGTCTGCTCACCTGGGCGGATACCCGGAATGAACGCTCCTGCCTTCTTCAAATTGTCAGCAGTCTCACGAGAGTTAAATACCAACGCAGTGTAGAAGAAGCAAAAGAACACAATCGCCATTGCATACAACAACACATACAACGGCTGACCGGGTTGCAGCATATTGAAGAAGTCCTGCAACCAGCCCATGCCTTGTGCATTACCAAACCACTGCCCCAACGTCGCCGGGAACAGGATGATACTGGAGGCAAAGATCGGCGGGATAACACCAGCCATATTCAATTTCAGCGGCAAATGACTGGATTGACCCATCATCATCTTGCGGCCTTGCTGACGGTTTGCATAGTTGACGGTAATACGACGCTGCCCACGCTCAACAAAAATAACGAAGGCAGTCACAAGCAATACCAGCGCCAGCAATACAATTACCAGGAAGGGCGACAGCTCACCTGTATTTGCCAATTCCAGCGTGCCACCGACAGCAGCAGGCAAACCCGCAACGATACCGGCGAAAATGATCAGGGAAATCCCGTTACCTATACCACGTTCGGTAATCTGCTCCCCCAGCCACATCAGGAACAAGGTACCCGTCACTAACGTAATAACCGTTGTAATGATAAAGCTGACACCCGGATTAAGTGCAATTGTCTGGCCACCACCAATATCCTGGCCACCCAGAGCAACCGCCACACCAACACTCTGGAACAATGCCAGCAATACAGTCCCGTAACGGGTGTATTGAGTGATTTTACGACGCCCTGATTCCCCTTCTTTCTTGAGCTGCTCAAGGGAAGGTATAACAGTCGCCATCAATTGCATGATGATGGATGCAGAGATATACGGCATAATGCCGAGTGCAAATACACTCAGGCGCTCCAGCGCACCACCCGAAAACATGTTGAACACGCCCAGAATAGTACCGTTGTTCTGGTCGAAAAACTGCGCCATTGCCGCAGGGTTAACACCAGGCACAGGAATATACGTACCAATCCGGTAAACGATCAACGCCAGCAGTACGAAAACCAACCGCTGGCGTATCTCAACCATGTTTCCAAAGCCCCCAAGGGAACCTGTAGGGTTCTTGCGCATGTTTGTTATCCGTTATTCTTCGACCTTGCCGCCCGCTGCTTCAATGGCTTCACGCGCACCCTTGGTCACACCAACACCCTTGACGGTTACAGCCTTATCGACAGTACCGGAGAGGATTATTTTGGCTTGCAAGGTTTGGGCGTCAATCACATTCGCAGCTTTCAGGCTCAGCAGGTCAATCACATCGCCTTCGACTTTTGCCAGTTCGCTCAGGCGAACTTCAGCGGTGCGACGGCCAATGCGTGAAGTAAAACCAAACTTTGGTAGACGGCGATGCATTGGCATCTGGCCACCTTCAAAGCCTTTACGATGATGGAAACCGCCTTTACGGGATTTCTGCCCCTTGTGTCCACGGCCAGCAGTTTTGCCCAGCCCGGAACCAATACCACGACCGACACGGGTACTGGCAGGACGGCTGCCTACATCAGGTTGTAGAGTATTCAGTTTCATCTTAAGCTTCCTCAACCTTCAGCATGTAGGAAATCTTGTTGATCATGCCACGGTTTTCGGGGGTATCAATCACCGTAACCGGGTTGTGGATCTTGCGAATGCCAAGACCACGGGCACACTGCTGATGACTCTTCAGGCGGCCATTCAGACTGCGCACCAACGTCAGTTTGAGTTGTTTCGCGGAAGTCATACTTTATCCCTTGATATCTGCAACGGTTTTGCCACGTTTGGCGGCAATCATTTCAGGAGCCTGCATGGAACCCAAAGCAGCAATGGTTGCACGTACTACGTTACCAGCATTGCGGGTGCCCATACACTTGGACAGTACGTTACGCACCCCCGCGACTTCCAATACCGCACGCATCGCCCCACCAGCGATAACACCCGTACCTTCAGAAGCTGGCTGCATGTATACACGAGCTGCACCCTGTTCATACTTGATCGGGTATTGCAGGGTTCCGTCAACCAGGGAAACAGTGACCATGCTACGACGAGCCTGATCCATTGCTTTCTGGATGGCCGCTGGCACTTCACGCGCCTTGCCATATCCGAAACCGACACGACCATTACCATCACCTACTACGGTCAACGCAGTAAAGCTCATGATGCGACCACCCTTCACCGTTTTTGCAACACGGTTCACTTGAACCAGTTTTTCTTGCAAACCATCGGATGGTGCTTGTGTATTTTCTGACTTCGCCATTGGATAAACCTATTAGAATTTCAGACCGGCTTCACGAGCGCCATCTGCCAGCGCCTTGATGCGTCCATGATATTTAAAACCAGAGCGATCAAAAGCAACAGAATCAATGCCTTTTGCCAGCGCACGCTCAGCAACCAACTTGCCTACTGCCGAAGCAGCAGCAACATTGCCTGAATAATCCAGCCCGGAACGCAGGTCTTTATCCAGCGTTGAGGCCGAAGCCAATACCTGGGAACCATCTGCACTGACCACCTGCGCATAAATATGCAGGGAAGTACGGTGAACACTCAGGCGACTGACACGCAGTTCGCGCATTTTCATGCGGGCGCGTTTGCCACGACGAATACGGGATGCTCTTTTGTCCATCTATGTCACCTTACTTCTTTTTCTTGGCTTCTTTGCGCAGAATGGTTTCATCAGCATACTTCACACCTTTGCCCTTGTAAGGCTCTGGTGGACGGTAAGCGCGAACTTCTGCGGCAACTTGGCCAACCTTCTGCTTATCGATACCACGAATGATGATTTCAGTCTGACTTGGCGTCTCAACTGTAACACCTTCCGGCATATCGTGTACGACCGGGTGAGAGAAACCCAGACTCAAGTTGAGCTTGCTACCCTGTGCTTGCGCACGATAACCAACACCAACCAGTTGCAGTTTCTTTTCAAAACCTTCGCTGACGCCCTTAACCATGTTGCCAGCCAAGGCACGGGTAGTACCCGCCAAAGCCCAGCCTTTCGCATCGGCTTCATTCCGGGAACGGAACTTCAGCACGCTGTCTTCATGACTGATTTCAACAGAGTCGTGAGCAGTAAAATCAAAAGAGCCTTTACTGCCCTTGATCTTGAGGTCTTGCCCGTTAATGCTGACATCAACGCCTTTCGGCAGGGTCAGCGGTTTCTTTGCAATTCTTGACATCTCGAAGCCTGCCCTTATTCAACCGTGCAAAGGACTTCGCCACCCTGACCTGCTGCTCGCGCTGCACGGTCACTCATGACACCTTTGGATGTGGAAACAATAGCAATGCCATAGCCACCCATGACGGTTGGCAATTCATCCTTGCCACGGAAAATGCGCAGACCAGGACGGCTGACGCGTTTTACCTTGCTGATGACTGGCTTACCCTGGAAATATTTCAGTTTTACGGTCATAACAGGCTTGCCTTCCGTTTCACCTGCCTCAAAACCAGCGATATAACCTTCGCTTTGCAGCACTTCCAGAATGGCTTTTTTCTGCTTGGAGGCAGGGAAAGCAACACTCGCCTTGCTTGCCATCTGACCATTACGAATGCGGGTCAGCATATCGGCGATAGGATCACTCATGCTCATTTTGTTTCTCTCCCTTACCAGCTAGCCTTGGTCAGACCAGGAACATCACCACGCATGGCTGCTTCACGCAGCTTGTTGCGGCACAGGCCGAACTTGCGATAAACAGCGTGCGGACGACCTGTCAGGTTACAACGGGTCATCTGACGAACCGGGCTACTGTCGCGTGGCATCTTTTGCAACTTTTCAACAGATTCCATGACAGCTTCATAGGAGCTATCAGGATTGTTGATAATTGCTTTCAGTGCATCACGCTTGGCTGCATATTTGGCAACAGCAGCAGTGCGGCGTGTTTCACGTGCGATCATGGATTTCTTTGCCATTTGATCTATCTTCCTCTTACTGCTGTCTGAAAGGGAACTTGAACGCTTCGAGCAACGCCTTCCCTTCTGCGTCAGTGCGTGCGGTAGTAGCAATAGTAATATTCATACCACGCAGCGCATCAATTTTGTCGTATTCGATTTCCGGGAAGATGATCTGTTCCTTGACGCCCATGTTGTAGTTGCCACGACCATCAAACGCACGCGCATTCAGACCACGAAAGTCACGAATACGTGGAATGGAAATGTTGACCAAACGATCAAGGAATTCATACATTTTCTCGCCGCGCAAGGTCACCATACAACCAATTGGCCAACCATCACGGATCTTAAAACCTGCAACAGATTTGCGGCTTAGCGTAACAACAGGTTTCTGACCTGCGACTTTCGCCATATCGCCTGTGGCATGTTCAATAATTTTTTTGTCGCCAACGGCTTCGCCCAGCCCCATATTCAGGCTGATTTTCACCAGTTTCGGCACTTCCATCACGTTTTTGTACCCAAACTTGTCACTCAATTCCTTGATGACAGTTTCGCGGTAGTACTGTTGCAGTCTCGCCATTTTACACCTTAAGCGTCTACGCGCTCACCATTGGATTTGAAGACACGGATTTTCTTGCCATCTTCCAGGAGCTTGAATCCAACGCGGTCACCCTTGCCAGTGGCGGGGTTAACCAGCATCACATTTGAGGCATCCATCGGCATTTCTTTTTCAATAATGCCGCCTTGAATGCCTGCATTTGGGTTTGGCTTAACGTGCTTTTTTACACGGTTAACGCCTTGCACCAAAACCTTGCCATTTACCAACACCTGCGTAATCTTGCCACGACGGCCTTTATCTTTGCCGGTGATGACAACTACTTCGTCATTGCTGCGAATTTTGCGCATCTTATGTCACCTACTCTTAGTCGTGGCTACCTTATAATACTTCAGGAGCCAATGAAATAATCTTCATGAACTTCTCACCACGCAGCTCGCGGGTGACAGGCCCAAATATACGGGTACCGATCGGATCCAGCTTGTTATTCAACAAAACTGCTGCATTGTTGTCAAAGCGGATCTTGGAACCATCGCTACGGCGAACACCGTGTGCAGTACGCACGATCACGGCGTTGTATACATCGCCTTTCTTGACCTTGCCACGTGGGATGGCGTCCTTGATGCTCACCTTGATAACGTCGCCGATGCCGGCATAACGACGGTGAGAACCACCCAGAACCTTGATGCACATGACTTTCTTGGCACCACTATTATCTGCAACTTGCAGAATGGATTGCATCTGGATCATTTATATTCTCCGTCCCTTATGCCTGCTCTGGAGCACGTTCAACAACCTTGATCAGAGTCCAGTGCTTTGTCTTTGACAAAGGACGGCACTCCTTGAACAATACGGTATCGCCTGCGCGACATTCGTTGTTCTCGTCATGAACATGATATTTCTTGGAGCGCTTGATAAACTTGCCATACATTGGGTGCTTGACCTGACGCTCCATCAGCACGACGATAGACTTGTCCATCTTGTCGCTAACTACACGCCCCATCAGGCTGCGTTCAACTTTGCCTTCTTCGTTCATGCTCATCGTTTATTCACCTGCCGCCTGCTTCTGCGCAAGCACTGTCTTGATCCGGGCAATCTGACGACGCACACGCTTCACTTCGGAAGGACGTGACAATTGGCCGGCAGCTTTTTGCATACGCAGCTTGAACTGCTCTTTCAAGTTTTCAACCAACTCATCTTTGAGCTCGGTTGCGGATTTCTGGCTGAGTTCTGCTGCTTTCATCACATCACCTGACGAGAAACAAATGTAGTTTTCATCGGCAGTTTAGCGGATGCGAGACGGAATGCCTCACGCGCAACTTCTTCTGCCACACCTTCAATTTCGTAGAGAACCTTGCCTGGCTGGATCAATGCCACCCAGTATTCAACGTTACCCTTACCTTTACCTTGACGAACTTCCAATGGCTTCTTGCTGATTGGCTTGTCAGGAAACACGCGGATCCAGATTTTGCCGCCACGACGTACATAACGGTTAATGGCACGACGCGCAGATTCGATCTGACGAGCAGTAAGGCGACCACGTTCCACAGCTTTCAGGCCGAAATCGCCGAAGCTGACTTTGCTTCCCGCCAGCGCCAGACCACGGTTGCGGCCTTTCATCTGTTTGCGGAATTTGGTTCTCTTGGGTTGTAACATCTCAAACCTCTATCACTTCTTCTTTCTGCCCTGACCCTGACTTTGGCCAGACTGCTGCTTTTGCTCCAGATCGAAGACTTCGCCTTTATAGATCCAGACCTTTACACCAATGATGCCGTAAGTAGTCAACGCTTCTGCAGTTGCATAATCAATGTCGGCACGCAATGTATGAAGCGGAACACGACCTTCGCGGAAAAACTCAGTCCGCGCAATTTCGGCACCATTCAAACGTCCTGCAATGCAAACCTTGATACCCAACGCCCCCAGACGCATCGCATTCGCAACCGCACGCTTGGCAGCGCGACGGAACATGATACGACGCTCAAGCTGACTGGCAATACTTTCGGCAACCAATTGGGAATCCAATTCAGGTTTACGAATTTCTTCGATATTCAGCTTTACATTATTGACATGCAAACCCAGCTTGGCGGCAGTTTCAGCGCGCAGCTTCTCGATATCCTCACCCTTCTTGCCTATTACCACACCCGGACGTGCCGTGTGTATGGTAATAAAAGCAGACTTTGCAGGGCGCTCAATCTGGATGCGGCTCACAGAAGCTTCTTTCAGCTTCTTTTTCAAGAAGGAACGAACTTCCAGATCCTTGTGCAGGAACTCTGCATAATCCTTACCTTCAGCGTACCACTTGGAACGCCAGTCAGCTGCGATACCGAGACGGATACCGGTTGGATGTACTTTCTGACCCATACTAAAACCTTATTTCTCGCCTACAGCGACAGTAATATGACTGGTACGCTTCAGGATGCGGTTTGCACGTCCTTTAGCACGCGGCATGATACGCTTCATCGTAGGCCCCTGGTCAACAAAGATCGTCTTGACGCACAGCTCGTCAACATCCGCACCTTCGTTATGCTCTGCATTTGCAATGGCAGATTCCAGAACCTTCTTGACCATGGCAGCACCTTTCTTAGGGCTGAAGGCCAGAACATTCAAAGCCTTATCAATCGGCAGACCACGAATCTGGTCAGCAACCAAGCGACATTTCTGAGGAGAAATACGCGCAAAGCGCAATTTAGCTGCAACTTCCATCTCTACCTCTTACTTCGACTTCTTGTCGGCTACGTGACCACGATAAGAACGGGTCAGCGCGAACTCACCCAGCTTGTGGCCAACCATATTCTCATTAACCAGCACCGGAACATGCTGTTTGCCATTATGAACCGCCAGCGTCAGGCCAATCATCTCTGGCAGGATCATGGAACGACGCGACCAGGTCTTGATAGGACGACGATCATTGGCAGCCTTGGCAGTTTCGACCTTCTTAATCAGGTGATGGTCGACGAAAGGACCTTTCTTTAGTGAACGTGGCACTGTTTAATCCTCTTACTTCTTGTTCCGGCGACGGACAATCATCTTGTCAGTGCGTTTGTTGCTACGAGTCTTGTAACCCTTGGTTGGAACACCCCAAGGAGTAACAGGGTGACGACCACCAGAGGTACGACCTTCACCACCACCGTGCGGATGGTCTACCGGGTTCATGACCACACCACGAACTGTTGGACGAACACCGCGCCAGCGTTTGGCACCAGCCTTACCCAACTTGATCAAACCATGCTCGGAGTTACCGACTTCGCCAATGGTTGCACGACAATCAATTGGCACCTTGCGCATTTCACCAGAACGCAGACGGATGGTTGCATGAGCACCTTCACGAGCAACCAATTGCACGGAAGCGCCAGCACTACGTGCCAGCTGAGCACCCTTGCCCGGCTTCATTTCGATACAGTGGATAACTGTACCAACCGGGATGTTACGCATTGGCAGACAGTTACCAACAGCAATCGGCGCATGCACACCGGAAATAACTTCCGCACCAGCACTCAAACCTTTTGGCGCAATGATGTAACGGCGCTCACCATCTGCATACAACAGAAGAGCAATGTTTGCACTGCGATTTGGGTCGTATTCCAGTCGCTCAACACGTGCAGGAATATCATCCTTGCGACGCTTGAAGTCAACAATACGGTAATGCTGACGATGACCACCACCCACATGACGTGTAGTGATGCGACCAGTATTATTACGTCCACCGCTCTTGCGCTGATTCTCAACCAGACCCTTCCAAGGCTCGCCTTTGTGCAACTCTTTGTTGACAACTTTAACCTGGAAACGACGACCGGGAGATGTTGGTTTTGCCTTAACGACTGCCATGATTCACCCTTACCTTATTCCGCTGCCGCATCCAGAGAGAAACCTTCAGCCAGGCTTACGTAAGCCTTTTTCCAGTCGTTGCGTTGACCGCCCCGACGACCAAAGTTCTTCCGCTTGCCTTTCATGTTGATGGTGCGAACCTTATCAACCTTGACTTCAAATAAAGCCTCGACAGCACCCTTGATTTCTTGCTTGGTTGCATTCTTGGCAACCTTGAACACGTATTGATTACCAGCTTCAGCCGCTGCAACCGTTTTTTCCGTTACGCGAGGCGCAACCAGAACGTGATAAAGACGTTCCTGACTCATGCCAACCACTCCTGAATTTTCTCAATTGCAGCCACAGTGACGACAACTTTTTCATGCCCTACCAGACTAACAGGATTCAGGGACGCCACTGTTGCAACTTCGCAATAGGGAATATTGCGCGCAGCGAGCAAAACATTGACATCATCAACATCCGAAACCAGCAACACATCGTTTGAACCGTAATCTTTCAAACGAGCTACCATTACTTTGGTCTTGGCATCAGCAACATCGAAACCATTAACCACGACCAGACGATCTTGACGAGCCAATTCAGAGAAAATGGAGCGCATCGCAGCGCGATACATTTTCTTGTTCAGCTTCTGCTCAAAACTACGCGGACGTGCAGCAAAAGATTTGCCACCAGTGCGCCACAACGGACTACGGATAGAGCCAGCACGCGCACGCCCTGTCCCTTTCTGGCGGAACGGCTTGGCACCACCACCACTCACGTCGGAACGGGTTTTCTGCGCTTTTGTACCAGCACGACCAGCCGCCATATAAGCAACCACAGCTTGATGCACTAGACCCTCATTGAAGTCACGTGCAAAAACATCATCGCTTACTGCGACTGAACCACCATTTGCAACCTGTAATTCCATTGCGATTATCCTTATGCCTTCACTGACAGCTTGACAACCACATCACCGTTAGTGGCACCTGGAACAGCACCCTTAACCAGCAACAGATTGCGTTCAGCGTCTACCCGCACCACTTCCAGATTCTGGGCAGTACGTGTAACAGCCCCCATGTGACCAGACATCTTCTTGCCAGGGAATACACGACCCGGCGTCTGGTTCTGACCAATGGAACCCGGAGCACGATGCGACAAAGAGTTACCGTGCGTGCGATCTTGCCCAGCAAAGTGATAGCGCTTCAGAACACCCTGAAAACCCTTGCCCTTGCTAGCGCCAGTCACATCAACTTTCTGACCAGCCTCAAACATGCTCACCGCCAACTCGGAGCCAAGTTCATAGCCAGCCACATCATCTACACGCGACTCGCGCACCACAGTACCTGCTGGTACGCCCGCCTTGGCAAAATGACCCGCTTCCGACTTGGAAACGCGAGAAGACTTTTTCTCACCCGTAGACAACTGGATGGCATTATAGCCATCTGTATCCGCCGTCTTGACTTGTGATACACGGTTTGCCGCAATCTCAAGCACAGTGACAGGGGTGGAACCACCATCCTCGCCGTATATCCGGGTCATACCAACTTTGCGACCCAGCAGACCGATAGCCATTTGCATACCTCTTCAATTACTCACATCGAGCAACTTTCATTCTATACTTCTAGAAAAACTCGGCTCGACCTGGGTCGAGCCGTGGAAAGCCGCGCATTATAACAGAAAATCTTCTGTCGTTAAGTACTTTTTTACAAATCAGTTAAGCTTGATTTGTACATCAACGCCAGCAGCCAGATCCAGCTTCATCAGGGCGTCAACAGTTTTGTCTGTCGGATCGATAATATCCATCAAACGCTTGTAAGTACGGATCTCGTACTGGTCACGCGCATCCTTGTTAACATGCGGCGAAATCAGCACTGTGTAGCGTTCTATGCGCGTAGGCAGAGGGATAGGCCCCTTTACGCGCGCACCGGTACGCTTGGCAGTTTCAACGATTTCAGTCGCAGAGCGGTCAATCAGACGATGATCGAATGCTTTCAGGCGAATACGGATTCTTTGATCAGACATAACTATTACTCGATAATTTTTGCAACAACACCGGCACCGACAGTACGGCCACCTTCACGGATTGCGAAACGCAGGCCATCTTCCATCGCAATCGGGTTGATCAGGCTGACAACCAGCTTGACGTTATCACCCGGCATGACCATTTC
>JAHJJD010000088.1 GCA_018822845.1 Gammaproteobacteria bacterium
ATCATATACATACACACTGCGGTCATTGGCATACATGCACAGCGCAAGCAACAAGCGCATGGTTTTTTCATCCGGCTTTTCTGCACGCTTGCCCAGTTTCTGGGAAATGATGTCAGTAAATGCAACATAGTCATAATTCAGGTCTGCCGCAAGGCGGAACTGCTCTTCGCTGTAGCCAGGCTGCGCTGAAGCTGGCGCACCGATGTTTTGCGGCTGCTTGAAACGGCGGTACCCATCGCCCAAACGTTTGTCTTCAGGCACATAAAACGGGAAAGAAGGGGTACGTAGCAGGTAACGCGCCTGCTTGGGCGTAGTGGACGCCATGACTTCAGCAATCCCCGCATCCGTCACCTCCACAATCTGGTAGGAATGCACACCCGGAGCCACATACACGTCACCCGGCTTGATGTCATTCAGCGCAACAGGGTAAGTATCATTACGCAAGGACTCGCTACTGGTCATATCAGCCACATAGTTCATGAACTGACGCAGACGCTGTGGAGGGGCAAGATTATCCCACATCCCCATGCTGTTGCTGATCAGCTTGCCAGCCTTATCCCTGTTGTTGATTGTAAACGGCAAGCGGTGCTCAAATGCAAAAATCAGGCGCATGGCATACACAGCATCTGCGCAGTCATTTTCGAACTTGTAATAGACCGGCTTGGAAGGATCCATAAAAATGTCATCTTTCCAATTAGTCCGCACCCATTGGCGGTACTGGTCTTCCCACATGTCATTCCATTCATTCTCGTTTGTCCAGACTGCCGCAGATGCGACAGCAGGTATAAAACAGATAGATAACAACAACAACGCCCAAAGGCCCGCAATTTTCTTCATGGGAATGCACTTGATTAAATTGAAAAACACTCACGGAACATAGCGGCATGGCCAGCCCGCTCATGGGAATTATGACAGTGAAGACACCCATAAATTCCCGGAAGCGCTTAGCGTAGTGGGACTTATGATGAATTTCAACCAAAAAAATGCCCAACTGTCCAACAGTCGGGCATCTTTTACACTTATTACTGACCGAGCAGAATCAGCAACAAGCCATTTTCAACCAGAATTACTTCTGATATTGCTGCATTGTTGCTTTGGAAGCCTCATCCATCATGACAGCGCCTTTGTAGTTACCCTTGGCCTTGACCTTGGGAACCACTGGACGCTGACCCGCTACACAGCCATAAACATGGGTATGACCAGGTGTAGCACCTGGGTGGCTATGCGTCTTGGATGCGCAAGCCGGAGCATCAGCATGGGTGTGAGAATTCGCATCACCGCCAGTCGCAGCTTGATCAGGGGTTTCAGTTGTCGCAGCTTCAGCAGTCTGCTGGCTGCCACCAGTTGTTTGCTGGCTAGCGCCCGCCGTTTGCTGCATTTGTTGGCAGCCAGTAGCGAACATGGCAGCGACAATCAGGGTTGCAAGTGTGAGTTGAGATTTGATTTTCATCGTCTTGGTCTCTTTCGTTGTTTAAAGGGAAAGCACTCTAAGTGTAGCAAGAAATTAATATTCCCATTGCTAGACTCACGATAAATTTAGCATGGATTTTGACAAAAAACCGACGTTACAAAACGAAACATCAGTATTGCCAACTAAAACTCCATACAGGCAGGGGGCTACGCCCAGTCATAGGTTGCACCAAATCTTGTAAAGGTTCAAACAAAAAAGCCCTTATCATCTTCAATAAGGGCCATAAATAGTCTGAGCGGTAGAGAACATCAGCGCTGATACTGTTCCATCACTTCCTTGGACGCAGGATCCATTTGCACAGCCCCCTTATAAGCACCCTTCGCTTTTACCTGAGGAACCTGGACTGGCGGCGGCGGACGTTTTACAGGAGCCGCTGGAGGCGCGACTGGAACTGGCGCAGCCTGTTCGCAAGGCTGACAGTTACAAGCCGCTTGCTGGCTGGATGAGGTTTGCTGACTCCCCATAGCCTGTTGCTGGCTGCAACCGGCAGTAAACATTCCCACACAAATAAGAGTTGCAAGTGTCAATTTCGATTTCAATTCCATGGCTTTAGCCTCTCTATGATTATTAAGACATCTCAAAACTGGTTGTGTGACAAGAATGGTTCATTCTGCTGCCCCACGGCATATATTTAGTACAAATTCCCCAAAAAAGCCGACTAGCGGTCAATATTCTCAGCAATCGGACAAAAAAAAAGCCCCTTGCAAAAAGCAAGAGGCTTCAGGATTGCAAACTGGCATCAGACTAATGATGCCAGGCAAGAAGGATTACTTCTTGTATGCATCCATGGCTGCTGCTGAAGCAGGATCCATCTGAACCGCACCTTTGTAGTTACCTTTAGCCTTGACCTTAGGAACCACTGGAGCTGGAGCAGCTTGAACTGGAGCAGCTTGAACTGGAGCGGCCTCAACTGGAGCAGCTTCAGCTGTTTGTTGAGCAGAAGAAGTCTGTTGGCTGCCAGCAGCTTGCTGTTGGCTACAACCAGACACCAGCAGGCCAGCGAACAGCAGACCAGCGATAGCAAATTGAGATTTCATGTTCATAATCAAACTCTCTCACGATTAATAGGAAAGGGGAATACTGTACCGGGCCAGACCACCCGGAACAAGAGTACATCCAGATCAGGCGCAACACCCCCGTCACACCCAACATCGGAACCTCTGGACGTGCGCATCATACAACTACACAAATCAACAGGCAAACACGACTTATCAGGAATCAGGCAACCTAATGAATTTTTTTCCACTGAGCCAGCCCTTCTTAGCCTGGAAAGCCCCCCATGGGAGGAAAACCTCCTCCTGGTGGAAGCTTGCCTTTCATACCACCCATCAGTTTACGCAACCCACCCTTGGAAAACTGCTTCATGGCCTTGCTCATTTGCAAGTGCTGTTTGAGAAGGCGGTTGACATCCTGCACCTGCAATCCGCAACCGGCAGCAATACGACGTTTGCGGGAAGCCTTGATAATGTCTGGATAACGACGCTCCTGAAGCGTCATGGAATTGATGATCGCGATCATACGGCGAATTTCCTTGTCATTTGCCTGATCTTTCACATTGGCAGGCAGGTTACCAGCACCCGGCAACTTGTCCAGCAAGCCAGCAATACCTCCCATGTTCAGCATCTGCGTCATCTGATCCCGCAAATCCTCGAAATCGAAACTTTTGCCCTTATTGAGCTTTTTAGCCAGTTGCTGGGCCTTTTTGTGATCGACCTTGCGCTGGGCTTCCTCAATCAGGCTGAGCACATCTCCCATCCCCAGGATACGGGAGGCCATACGGTCAGGATGGAACGGCTCCAGCGCGTCAAGTTTTTCCCCTACACCGATAAACTTGATGGGCTTGCCAGTAATGTGGCGCACCGAAAGCGCTGCACCGCCGCGCGCATCACCATCAGCCTTGGTCAACACCACGCCTGTCAAGGGCAATGCATCACCAAACGCCTTGGCGGTATTAGCCGCATCCTGGCCGGTCATGCTATCGACCACAAACAAGGTTTCGACTGGTGTGACTGCGGAATGAATCGCCTGGATTTCAGCCATCATTTCCGCATCCACATGCAAACGCCCTGCGGTATCGATGATCAGTACATCGGCATATTTACGCTTTGCCTGTTCCAGCGCGGCCCTGGCAATATCCACTGGCTTTTGGGAAGACTCGCTGGGAAAGAAAATACCGCCCGTCTGGCCAGCCACCGTTTCCAACTGACGGATGGCCGCCGGACGGTAAACGTCGCAACTGGCAACCATGACAGATTTGCTCTGCCGCTCCTTGAGGAAACGGGTAAGCTTGCCCACCGTCGTGGTCTTGCCTGCCCCCTGCAAACCAGCCATCAGGATCACGGCAGGCGGCTGGGCATTTAGTGACAAGGTTTCATTAGCCTTACCCATGATGGCAACCAGTTCGTCATTGACGACCTTGATCAATGCCTGACCAGGAGTAAGGCTTTCCAGCACTTCCTGACCAACCGCACGCTCACGCACCCTGCTGGTGAACTCACGCACTACCGGCAAAGCCACGTCAGCCTCCAGCAATGCCATCCTGACATCACGCAGGGCGTCTTTTATGTTTTCGTCGGTCAGGCGCGCCTGGCCACGCAATTTTTTTACCGTCTGCGAAAGACGTTCACTCAAATTCTCGAACATGTTTACTTCTTTCTAGTCCCATTCAGGCACAAGTTGCTATCATAGCATCAAAGCAAAAATGAATGCGTTCCCCGTCGAATGCCATTTAACCGAATTTTGTAGCTAACAAGAAACCCGTTTGACAATGACAATAACGATCAACCTGTTTGCCACTCTGGCATGGCTGGTGACATGGCTGGTGATTGGCATCCGCCTGCGTGGCCGCCTGCAAACCAGACAGCCCATGCACCGCAACCTGCTGGTAACAATATGGCTGGTGGCATTGGCCATGCATGGCTGGACAATCCTGCACGCCATCTCGCAACACCCCGGTGTCGTCATCAATTTCGCTGCCGCTGGCTCCATTGTCATGTGGCTGTGCAGTTTATTGCTGTTTATCACCATGCTGACCCGCCCACTGGAAACACTGGGTATTTTCGTTGTGCCATTTACCCTGACTGCGATGCTGATGCCGCTACTGGAATCCGGCCACTCTGCTGTCATTGACCTGAAAAACGGCTTGGGCGTACATATTTTCATTTCACTGCTGGCATACAGCATCCTGACGCTGGCAGCCTTGCAGGCCCTGCTTCTGGCCCTGCAAAACAAGCACCTGCACAACCACCATCCTGGTGGCCTTATCCGGACACTCCCCCCACTGCTGGACATGGAAGCGCTATTGTTCAAGTTGATCCTGCTGGGCGTGATCCTGCTGTCATTCGGCCTGCTAAGTGGCGCATTGTACGTGGATAACCTGTTTAGCCAGCACTTGGTACACAAAACCATCCTGTCGCTGGTCGCATGGGTAACATTTGGCATCCTGCTGATTGGGCACTGGCGCTATGGCTGGCGCGGGCGTATCGCGATCCGCTGGACACTGAGCGGCTTTTTCCTCTTGATGCTGGCCTTCTTCGGCAGCAAATTTGTACTGGAATTTCTGGTAACCCGATCGTGAGCATCAACGAATTACCGTTAGGCATCCTGTTTTTCTGCCTGTTCATCCTGTTTCTGCTGTCGGCATTTTTTTCTGGCTCTGAAACAGCCCTGATGTCACTAAATCGTTACAAGCTGCGCCATCAGGCTGACAAAGGACATGCCGGTGCAAAACTGGCACAGAAACTACTGGACAAACCCGACCGTCTTATCAGCCTGATCCTGCTGGGCAACAACTTCGTCAACATCCTGATTACCCAGCTCGCCACCCTGCTGGGCTTGCGACTGTTCGGCGATGCCGGGCTAGCGATTGCGACTGGCATTTTGACCTTCCTGCTGCTGATTTTCGGTGAAATCACCCCCAAAACACTGGCAGCCTTGCATCCGGAACGGATTGCCTTCGTCGCATCGCATATTTACGCTGCCATGATGAAAGTCATGTGGCCGTTCATTTGGCTACTAAACCTTATAACCAACAACTTGCTACGCCTGTTGGGAGCCAACAGCGATGGCACCAGCCGGGTAGCCCTGAGCCACGATGAATTGCGCAGCGTAGTCAGTTCCGCTGGCACACACATTCCACAGAACCGCCTGGATATGCTGCTGCGTGTAATGGATATGGAAAGCACCACGGTCGAAGACATCATGATCCCCCGCAGCCAACTGGTAGGGCTGGATCTGGATGATGACTGGAATGAACTGGAAGAACAGATCATCCACAGCAACTTCACCCGCCTGCTGGTTTACCGGGAAAACCTGGACAATGTGCAAGGTTTCGTTCACCTGCGCAGGCTGTTGCCCATGTTCCGTGACGGGCATCTTGACCGGGAACGCTTCGAGGCAAGCATCCGACCGGCCTATTTCATTCCCGATAGCACCACCCTGACTCAGCAACTGCTGAACTTTCAGGAGGAAAACCGCCGTATCGCGCTAGTCGTCGATGAATACGGCGAGATTCTGGGATTGGTAGCGCTGGAAGATATTCTGGAGGAAATTGTTGGCGAATTCTCCACAGTTCCATCCAGCCAGAACCGCGAAATCCGGCAACTGGATGACGGCAGTTACTGGGTAGACGGCTCCATCACCATCCGCGAAATCAACCGCCAACTGGGCAGCCAGTTGAATACCGATGGCCCCAAAACCATCAATGGCCTGATCCTGGAATACCTGGAATCGATTCCCGTGCCTGGCATGACGGTACTGATCGATGATTATCCGATGGAAATCCGCAAGACCCGCAACAATGGCGTCAAGACGCTGGTCATCCATCCACGCATCCAGCGGCTACGGGCAGAAAACGATGAGTAAAGCCAAACTCCAGTATCATTGCACCGCCTGCGGCAGCCTGCACAGCAAGTGGAGCGGACAATGCAGTGACTGTGGCGAATGGAATACGCTGGAAGAAACCGTCAGCCTGCCCGCTGCCAAAACCACCAACAATCGCACTGGCGGCTACGCAGGAGAACAGGTTACCATCCGCTCCCTGCACGAAGTCAGCCAGACGGAAGACCCGCGCATTCCCACGCAACAAGCAGAACTGGATCGCGTATTGGGGGGCGGGCTGGTGGCAGGCTCGGTAGTCCTGATTGGCGGCGATCCGGGCATCGGCAAATCCACCATCCTGCTGCAAACCCTGACAACACTGACCGAGCTAAGCAGCCTTTACGTTACAGGCGAAGAATCCCTGCAACAGGTCGGCATGCGCGCTCGCCGTCTGGGCTTGCCCACTGACAAATTACGCCTGCTAACAGAAACCTGCGTGGAAAATGTGCTGGCGCTGGCCGCACAGGAAAAACCGGCACTGATGGTGATCGACTCAATCCAGACCATTTTCACCGACCATTTGCAGTCTGCCCCCGGCTCGGTCAGCCAGATCCGGGAATCTGCCGCGAAACTGGTGCGTTTCGCCAAACAAACCCAAACGGCGCTGTTCATTGTCGGTCACGTCACCAAGGAAGGCACACTGGCAGGCCCGCGCGTACTGGAACACATGGTCGATACCGTCCTGTATTTTGAAGGCGACCCCGGTGGGCGTTATCGCATTCTGCGTGCCGTCAAGAACCGTTTCGGCGCAGTCAATGAGCTTGGCGTATTCGCCATGACCGAACAAGGATTGAAAGGCGTCAGCAACCCGTCCGCCATTTTCCTCTCACGTCATGAGGAAGCGGTATCCGGCAGTGTCATCATGGTTACTCGCGAAGGCACCCGCCCGCTGATGGTAGAAGTGCAAGCGCTGGTCGACGAAAGCCACGGCCCTGCGCCCCGTCGCGTCACCCTCGGTCTGGAACAAAACCGCCTTGCCATGTTGCTGGCAGTGCTTCACCGACACGGCGGTATTTCAATGTTTGACCAAGACGTATTCATAAATGTCGTCGGTGGTGTTAAGATTTCAGAAACCGCTGCTGATTTACCATTACTGCTTGCGGCGCTCTCAAGTTTTCGTAACCGTCCTTTGCCTGCTGACTTGGTGGTTTTTGGGGAGGTTGGGCTGGCAGGAGAAATCAGGCCAGTACCAAACGGCGAGGAACGATTGCGCGAGGCCGCTAAACATGGTTTCAAGCAGGCAATTGTGCCGAAAGGCAATAAACCGCGACATCCAATTGATGGCATGAAAATCATGGCCGTATCACGACTGGATAAAGCCATCGAAATAATGATGTAAACTTACCACAAAAGGCTTATACTTGTTGACGAAGCGCAACAGATATAATAATTTTATCAAACATTTCAGACCCGCAATTCACTTCACAAATACGGGTACCGGGCGGCGTCGGAGTATGGTCTTGGTTGGTTTATTCTTCATTCGGCATGATAAATTGCTTGTTTTTAAAACCACTCTCACCCTTGATACAAACGGGGAGTACGTGTCTTGTCCTTTTCAGAATTAGGTCTTAACGAAAATTTTGCAGCCAGGATACAGTCCGTTGGCTACGAAAACCCGACTGAGCTGCAAAAGCAGCTAATTCCACTCATGATCGCCAGCAAAAGCGTTATCGTGTGGACCCAGTCTGCCTCCGGCAAAACAGGTGCATTCCTGATACCTGCCATCAATTACATTCTATCCAACCCGATAGAAGAGCATCGGCATACCCGCGTTCTGATCCTGACCTCGCGCCGTGATCGTGTGAACCAGATCAATTACACCATTAAGCGCTTGATGGGGGATGACCAGCAAATCCGCTCCGGTTTCATTGTCAGTGGCCGCCCGTACCAGCCGCAAATGCGCCTTTTACGTCGCCCACTGGATCTGATGATTGCAACGCCGGGTCGCCTGAATGACCTGGTAGACAACAACAAGGCTGATTTTTCCAAGCTGGAAATGCTGATTATTGATGATCTGAGCGCCATCTATCACAAGGGATTACACGGCCTGATCAATAAAATCCTGACTGAGCGCTCTACAGCCTGTCCGGTTATCGCCTTTGTCCGCCAGGAAGATGAAATCGCCAACTATGCCCGCGCTGTACTGGCTGGCGCAGAAGAACTGGAAACGGAAGATGACCGTAATCCATTACTTCAGCTTCCTCAAGTCGTCCATCTGGCGGATGACTACACGCACAAGATTGCCCTGATGGATCATTTGCTGGACGAATTTTCCGGCGAACCTACCGTCATTTTCACCATTACCAGCAAAGAAGCCAAAACACTGGCGGAAAGCCTCGCCAACCACGGCCACTCCGCCGATGTTGCCGCCGCTCTCCCTGAAAGTGAACGCAATCCAGACGCAGCGCCAATCCTGATCTACGCCGATCAGGACGGCCTCTCACCAAACCTGCGTGGTGAAGAACACGTCATCAACTTCGAACTCCCAGCGAAAGTCGA
>JAHJJD010000089.1 GCA_018822845.1 Gammaproteobacteria bacterium
AACATATACACGGGGATGTGACTGCAAGAAATCATGAACCAAGTGCCATTGCTCATCAGTCAGGTAGTAGCGATTCATCTTAACCTTCTGAAATTGATAAGGTTAGCAAATTACCTGTACCAAATGTCAACAGAACCTAGCCCCCAAAGCAAATAATCCACCTGTTTTGGCGTCAGCCACGGGAGGATCACGATAATTTCCTGTTTCCAGCCAGGCAAGGCTGCCTCTGGCTCTAGTGACAGAGGAACCGTTTGTGTCAGGTTCTGACCATCACTGAGCGTGAGGCGCAGCTGCACCTGTTGCCCTGCTTTAAGCTCTGGCAATGTGGCTTTTAGGTCTCCACCGCTGTTGCTGCCCACATAAAAATCATCAACCGCTGTATCCCGTTTTTGCCCCATATGTGCGGCTGGCTCTACAAACGTGCCGCCTGTTTCTTCGGCCATTCGGCGTGGGAACTGAAGGGCAGTGGACTCCTTAAAACCAAACCCATAAACACCGATCTTTTTGTCCCGCGCTGTTTGCATGATGGATTCCGGTGTATACGCCCTGTCTTCGGCATCACCATCGGTCAGTATGACCAATACCTTGCGGTAACTCGTGGATGGGCAGGTTTGTAACGATTCCAATGCGCTGAGGGTAAAGCGAAGCAGTTCTGTACGATCACCCGCAGGTTCGATTTGTGGCAGGGTTGCTTTCAATGCTGCCTTGTCCTGAGTTGGGTTGCTCAGTAGTTGCCAGTTTTCAGCAAACAAGGCAATGCCTAGGTAATGCGTTTCCGGTTTTCGTTCTATCAGGCTGGTTAGCAGTTGTTTGACGCTGCTGTCCTTGAAAAAGGCTTTCATGGATTTACTGCTGTCTACCATCAACATGTAGCAGGCAGCATCTCCACGGGCGGGTTCAAGTGATGTTTGAGTCGTAGCAGGCGTGCCATCAATCAGGAGTTCCGCCTTCGTTACGGTTTGACCGGCAAGCCCATTTGCCCACCACTGTAATGACAAGTCATTATTTTCCAGTACGGGTGGCTGAAAGGTGATGACCTGTTTTTCTTCCGCCATGGCTGGCGCGGCGCACAGTAATGTGAGAATGAAGAACCATACCAGTGATTTCAACCTAATGAGAATTTGCATAACTCTTGCCTCATGCCTTCTTGATAACCAATGTGCCCGCCATCATGTCGTGCAACGCCTGTTTACGGGCAGTGAAGCCCGCCATGAAGTAACCAATCAATACGATCAGGGCAGATAAAATCTTGCCGAAATAACGGCCTGTTGCCTTGCCGAAAGAAATACGCTGGCCTTGCAGATCGACGACCCGGATTCCGACAGCCCGTTTGCCGAAGGTGTTGCCGGATGCGGAGCTTTCCATGCCCGCGAAGTAGAGCCATTGCAGAATGATGTTGATAATGTCAACCGGGCCAAATGTTTCAGATGTACTCGCCATTGCTTCAACATCACCTCCGGCAATGCCGTAGATAAAGCCAACTACAAAAAGCACGACTACTATCAAAATGGTATCTAGCAGTAACGCAGCCAACCGTAACCAGAACCCTGCATAAACAAAGTTGTCCGGGGAGAGTGGTGCAGGGCCAGCAGCCCCCGAATAAATGCCTTGGGCTTGATACGGTGGAGGGGAGACAGGTGGGGGAGCAACGAATCCATGCTGGTGTGCCGGTTGCGGTGCCGCCTTGGGCTTGGGCGCGGATTCCTGCCACTTGATGGATTCATTATTGGCAATTTTGATCAGGATGTCCTGCATTTCCTGTGCATTCTGCGGGCGGCGGGCGCGTTGGGGTGACAGGCAGCGGTCAACCAGTTCCAGCAGGTCTTGCGGATATTTGCCTTTAAATTTTATGGCGGCAGGCTGCAATGGATCAGCCCGTTCATTCATCAGGTCGCCGGAACGTTCCAGACTGGGGGTTGGGCTTTTGCCGTTATTCATGCAGGCGTAAATGGTTGCGCCTAACGCATAGATGTCTGACCAGGGGCCTTTGTCGCTGCTTGCAGAATTGTATTGCTCCGGTGGGGAAAAACCGTCGGCGGCTACCATGAAACTGACTTTGGCTACCACCATACGGCTTTCCTGTGCGGCGTAGTGGCGCGCGCCACCAAAATCAATCAGGCAGGGCGTCGAATTGGTGCGGATGAAAATATTGTCCGGCTTGATGTCCAGGTGCAGTACGTTTTTCTTGTGTACTGCCCGCAAGCCATCCAGCACTGGCATGAAGAACCCGATGATTTCACCGTAACCCAATGGGCGGCGAATACGTTCCAAATAATGGTGAAGGTCTTCGCCATGTTCATATTCCATTACGATGTAGGCTGTGCCATTGCCTTCAAAAACATTCAAGATGCGCACAACATTGATATGGTTAAATTGTGCGATTATCTGCGCTTCTTTGTAGAAACGGTTCAGGCCAATGTCATATTCTTGCTGGTGTGAATGGCTTTTGGCTTTAACGGCATAGGAGTCCTTGTCCCGGAAGGCAATGCCGGGGAAATATTCCTTGATGGCCACATCCCGGTTCAGTTGCATGTCAATAGCGTGATAGGTCACGCCAAAGCCGCCAACACCCAGAATCCGCTTGATTTCGTAGCTGCCTAAACGGCTACCCGGTTCCAGCATATAACTCATATTTCAGTCCTCGCCTCAAATCTTAAAACCTTTTCAAATACCATCTACTTACGATTTTTTGGTGGATGAATTTTGGGGGTTAGCCCTTCCAGCCGTCGTTGTTCCTGCACTTCTTTTTGCTTGGTTTCCCAGTCTTTGAGTGGGGTTGGTTTAGGTTTCAGGAGTGCATCATTCGGGTCATCTTTTACATCTTCTGCATCGGAAGATATTTCTTTGGCAGACTTGCCATCATCGTCTGGTTTGCCAAAAACGGTATTGACGTAAGGTGCAACAAACCGCTTAAAGTCGCCCCAAACGGCTTGTGCATGTTCTCTAAAACCTTGGGGATACGGTGGAGTTGCTTGTGTTGCTGCATCCATCTCATATTGCACTGATGCTGGGCTTGGTGTCGTTCCGTACCAAACGGCGATAGCGGTGTAATTGTCGTTTTCTTCCTTTTCTTTGCCTTCCCGGCGAGCTTCTTGCTTAGTGGCAGGTATGAGGTATTGCTCTTCCATGAGCTTTAGCCATTCATCAGGGTTCGCTGCTTTGTAAAGGCTGGCAAGCATTTCCTCTTCTGTCACGTATTCCCAGAAGCCATCGGTACACAGCAGGAAGACATCACCTTCCTGCAAGGTTTTTTCTTCATGTACCCGCGCCTGTATTTTTTCGCGGTTATCACCCAAAGCGCGTAGCAGGCGGTTGCGGTCAGGGTGATGGCGAATATCCGCCTCCGTGATTTCCCCTGAACTCACCAGCATTTGTGGGACGCTGTGGTCTTTGGTTTGATGGTGGATTTTACCGTTACGGAACAGGTAAAGGCGCGAGTCGCCCACATGTCCCCAAATGGCTTTATCCCCCATAACCATCAGCACAACTAAAGTGGTGGCCATCCTGGAAAACTCAGGTTTTCCCGCTTTCTGGAGATCTTGAATATGTTCGTGGGCAACCTGAAACAGCAGTTCTAATCGTTCGGAATGGAAATATTCATCCAGACTAACCGCATCGGGCTGCGCCTTTGCCGTGCTTACCAACACCTTCAATGTTGCCATTTTAGATGCCATTTTCCCGCCACCTTGACCGCCCAATCCATCAGCAACGATAAATTGGTAGAGGGCAGGTATTTCCTCGCCGCGTTCACGGATTTTGCAGTAATCCTGGTTTTCCTCCCGCCCACCGGGATCAGTCATCTGCGCAGAGAGTAATTTCACTGACATTGGCGATATTACCTATTCAAAATACAGCTTGGTTTTGACCCGGCCATCAGCATCTGGTTGGGATGGTTCTGCTGCTGGTGCTTCCGCTTGTACCGGGGTTGCTGCCGGTTGTTGTTGGTTGCCCACATGGCCTTGCGCCCAGTTGAAATGGTCGCCACAGAGGGGGACAAACAACAGGTCGGTGTTCCCGAAGCGGATACGGTCAAACGGGTTTAGTACCTTGGTGTTCATCAGCATCTTGCCGTTCACCTTGGTTGGGTTGCGTCCGTCTCCGCAGGCAATGAAGAAAATGTTTTCATGCGGGTCATAGGCCAGCATCGCGTGCTTTTCGCGTGAGATGGAATTATCACCAAAGTTCAGGATAATTTCGCCGCGCTCACGCCCAATCTTGCTTTGCCCCGGCGGGATACGCAGGTCACGTCCACGTCCGTTGCCGTTGATGACGACCAGCCAGCCAACGGTTTGCTCTGTTGATACGACATGGGTGGAGGCATCATTTCCACCACCGATAATGACCGTTGTTTTGCCGGGTGCTGAGGGGCGGGCAGGTGGGTCACGCGGCGGTGGGTTGCCTGCAAAGGTCGTTTTCACCTGAGCAGGATCAACGGGTGGTGGTTCCGGTGAGGGCGAAGGGCTGCAAAACGGGCAAAAGGTGTGTTTGTCCGTGTCGTAAACATGTTGCCCGCTGGGGCAGCGTTTGTGTGCCATATGCTATCTCCTTCTTGTTCAGGCTGCCGGGGTATTCCAGGAAAAGTTTTCGCCGCACAGCGGTACGAAGATCATTTCAGTTTCACCCATGCGGATATGGTCATAGGCACTGAGTTCATAGGTATCCATGATGGTCTTGCCGTTGACTTTGGTCAGGTTGCGACCTTCCAGATGGGCTAACAGGAATGTGTTCTCATCCACGTCATAAGCCAAGCGGGCGTGTTTCTCCCGTGAAATGGAGGCATCACCGAATTTCAGCAGGATTTCACCTTTCTCACGCCCGATGTGGTTCATTCCCGGTACGATACGAAGGTCTTGCCCCCGCCCTTTGCCATTGATGACAACCAGCCAGCCCACAACAGGCATAACTTCACCGAAATCAGCCGCTTCACCACTACCACCGCCAAACACAACACGGGTTTTCGGCCCACCGCTGCTTTGCCCACCATCCGCACCAGGAGCAGGAGTGGTTTTAGCCTGCATCGGCGGCGGGGAAACAGGTGGTGGAATCTCAAAATTGCCTGCCCCATTACCTGCTCCCATGCCAGCATTACCGCCCGGCGGAGTTGCCAGACGGGTCTTGCGGCAATAAGGGCAACTCCCATGTTGGGAATCATCGTAGGTATGTTCACCAGCATCACAACGTCGTATCGCCATAATTCAATCTCCTTGAATTTGAATAGTTTTAGTAAGCGTTAATCTGGATATATAAGCCTTGTTCCAGACCAAGAATATTTTCGGTATTCGGGTATGATTTTTGTTTAATACCCCATCTTGCGCAAAGAAGTCTGAGCAGTTTCATGCCCTTGTTCGGCAGCTTTCCGATACCATTTCACTGCGTCCTCTTCGCTTTTACTCAATCCGCCACGCCCATCCCGGTAGAACAGAGCCAATCTGGCTTGGGCATCCACGTTTCCACGTTTGGCGGCTTTCCGATACCAAATGACAGCTTCCTCATCATCTTGCGGTACATTGTTATCGCCCTTGGAATAAATGTTGCCCAGATAGGTTTCTGGCCAATCAATGCCTTTCCAGTCATCCTGACCGACAGCTTGGCGATACCATTTGACGGCTTCCTGATGGTCTTTGGATACACCTCTGCCCCAGTGATACATCCGCCCCATGCTTGTTTGAGCCGGGCCGTGTCCGCGTTCAGCCGCTTGCTGATACCAACGCCTGGCTTCTGTGTAATCCTCGTTTACGCCTTTTCCCTGCTCATGCATTAGCCCCAATTTTTCCATGGCTTCCATATCCCCGCCTGAGGCGAGAGCCTGGAAGTGACGCAATGCGGTACCATAGTCCCCGCTGGCATAAGCAGCTTTTGCCACCTCAATGTCACCCTGCGTGGAGGGTGGTGTTTGCTGGACAGGGACTGACTGGGCATACGACGGCGGCGCAGTCGAAACGGGTGGAGCTGCAACAACTGGCGGGGATGCCGGAGCTGAATAAGCCGGTTGGCTGCGGGCTATGCTGACAGCTTCAGATGCGGCATTTTCTGCAACCTCCATCTGCGCTTCAGCATTGTCGGCGGCATCCTCCGCCACCTTTTTCTGGAAAGTCGCCTGTTCCGCTGCTCCAGCCGCCGCACCTTTGTAATTCATGGCTTCCGCAGGCATCCCGTTTTCAGCGGCTTTCTGTGCTTCTGCGGCAGCCTGTTGGGCTACCAGCAATTGGGATTGCGCTTGTTGTGCCGCATTGCTGGCAGTTTCGGCGGATGTCTGGGCTTTGATCAGTGCATCTGTCGCTACCTCGTTTTGCCCCTGACCGCCTGCTGTATTGATTTGTTCGCGGGCTGCCTTGATGGCATCCACTGCTTTTTGCGCCCGCTCCTGGGCTTTTTCCGCATCAGCTATCACACTTTGTATCTGGGTGACGGCAGCCAATGCGCCTGTTGCGGCTTGTTGTGCTGACAGGTTTTTGTTTGCTTCCGTCGTTACGCTGTTGATGGCCGCCTGCTGCTGTTGCAATTCAACGGTATGGCGCTGCTGCATTTGCCAGATGAAAAGTCCTGCTCCTGCCAGTGTCAGGATGGCAGCCCCTGCGCCCAGCCATACCAGCCCGGTATTGGCCTTGGGAGTGGCGGGTGCCGGGGTGGGCGGTGACGGCAATGGCGGGGGAGATGGTGGCGGTATCTCCCGTTCTGATTGATAACCCGACCACTCTTTCAATAAGACACGTTGAAAATCCTGTACATTCTGCGGCCTGTCTTTGGGCATACAAGCTAGCGCCCAGTCAATGGCTTGCAGGAAATGGGGGGAATAACGACCCCTACCGATATTGATCGCAGGTTCGCGGGGATCTGGTTGCCCCTGCATATGGGCGTAGCTACGCTCGGTGGCAGCGGGTGGATGCTCATGGGTATGGGAGTAACGCACTGCGTAATACAGGCTGGCTCCGATAGCGTAAATATCAGTCCATGGCCCCAGATCACCGTTTCGGCTGTACTGTTCGGTTGGCGCGTAGCCCTCACTGAGGACGATGGCCAGACTGCGGGAACGGCTACCCAGGGTTTGCCGCGCCGAACCGAAATCAATCAACAAAGGCCGACCATCGGAGCGGATATAAATATTGTCGGGCTTGATGTCGCGGTGCAGGTAATTTTGCTTATGGACTTCACGCAAACCATCCAGCACTGGAATCAACAAGGTCAGCAACTGCTCCTGTGAGGGTGTCGGGTGCGTTTGCAGCCATTGTCCGAAGGTTTGCCCCTGCTCATACTGCATCACCATATAGGCTGTGCCATTGGCTTCGAGGTAATGGTACACATGCACGATATTGGGGTGGCCTGCAAATCTGGCCAGGGTACGGGCTTCTTCCTTGAAGGCATCCAGCCCGTACTGGAAAAACTCTTGATCTTTGCTGGAGCGGGGGGCAACGGTCACGCCATCCTTGCGGACTGCATTATCCACGGGAAAAAATTCCTTGATCGCCACGTATGCGCCAAGATGTTCGGCATAGGCTTTGTAGGTAATGCCAAAGCCGCCCGCGCCCAGAACCTCTTGCACCACAAAAGATTCCAGTCTGCTGTCAGGTTTTAGTGCGTTTTCCAGTTCAATTCCCATGTTTCACCTCGTTGACGCTAGCCGTTAACGGACATTGACATCACCCTCTGTTGTTACGGTAATAATCGCTACCTGTTTGTTGTCGCCCCTGCCATTCAATTGCACAGTCTGCAATTTCTTGGCTCCATCCCGGAAATAAACAGTACCGGTTACTTCGGTCGGGTCTGTCGCAGGGCTTTCCTTGAAGAAGTCATAAAACACCACGTATTCTCCCGGAGAGGCGGAAGGGTGTTCCCAAATCTCAATACCGGGGCCGATTTTCGTATCCACGCTCAATTCGGCATCCGTACCCGGATAGGACTGTTGCTGAAATGAAAAGACGTTGCCCGCAGGGTCTTTTACATACAAGTCAATATCGACACCTGTTGTTGGCCATTTCATGACAACAGCCAGGAAGGTTTGGGAAAGCCTTGCCTTATAGTCGGCATTCTCACGTTTCAACCCCGCGTTTTCCTGCTCAAGTGCTTGCAAGCGTGATTGCTCTTGCGATTGTTGTTGCTTGAGTTGTTCATTTTCGGCCTGTAACTGCTGTTTTTGTTGCTCACAGGTTGCCAGTTGTTGTTGCAAGTCTTGAACCTGCCCTTGTAATTCCGCTACCTGACCTTGCAAGTTGGCCACTTGTGTCTGGCATTCCTTGATCTGCGCTTTAAGCTCAATGTTTTCCTGCATTACGATCTTGCTGGTTTTGAGGTAGTACGGCATCAAAATGGCAAACAGCAAAATGAATGCCCCTAATGCAGAGGCAAACAAGTCCAGCGCGGACATGTTGAAAATATTGATTTCACGGTTGCGTCGCCGCATGTGTTATCCCCAACGCTTAATGGTTTTGATTGCTAGGCATCAGATAGAGCCGGGTAATCAGGTTATCCAGGCAATATTGCCCGCTGCGGCTGATGGCGCGTTCCTCCCGCCCTTGCACGATGTGCATGATGAACACGATGATGGCGCTCATTATTAAAGCCAGCATGGTGGTGTAAAAGGCCACACCCAGGTCTTCGGTCATGCTTTTCAGCAGGTCTGCCTCATCACCACCGCCAGTTGCCCCATGCAAGGCAATGGCGATACCTACCACTGTTCCCAGAAAGCCAAGTGTCGGGATCAGCCAGCTCAGGTAGCGGATCATGCTGTAGTCAATATCAAGCCGGTATTGCCACAGGTCCAGTTGGGAATTGAGCATTTCGTGGGTTTGCTCGACTGAATGACCTGCCTGGAAACGCATCACCAGATTGCGGATGATGTTCTCCAGCTCGCCTTGACGCCCAGCCATGTTCCGGTAGAGAGGAGGCATATCCTCAGGCGTCAACAGGATTTGCGGATCATCTGGGAGATAGCGTTGCTGCAATGCCTGATCGTAATTGCCCAGATGCTGGTAGCGAAAAAACAATTCCCCCAGGCCAACAAAAAAGGCAATCCACATGAAGTTCTGGATGGAAAAGAATCCAAAAGACCCTCCTTTATCAAACAGGATTTTTCCCGTCATGGCATTCTCATCGCTTAACATCCAGCCTGCGGCAACAAAAACAATGCCCGCCAGCAAGGCAAACAGTGCGATATGTGTACGTGCAATCAATGGCATAACTACCTCTATAATGTTCGCTTAACTCAATCTTTTTCAGTTGGGTTGTTCAAATCCCGTCAATACTATTTTGCTGCGCCAACAAATGCCCCAGCGTTGGCAGCCGCCAAATCCTGCAAGAATTCAACCAGTACAGGCTCGGCGTTATAGTCACCGATGGCAACCGTGTGGATTTCCTTTTTACCCGCATTCTTTTCAGTCACTTCCCGGACAATGGCTTTGGTGTCAGAAAGCTGGTCGCCTTTGGTTGGCGCACCATCGGTCAATAAAATAATGGCATCTGAGTCATACTTGAGGGCTTCCAGCAAGGCTTCCTTGGTTGGTGTGCCGCCATCAAAATGCCCAGCCAAATTACCGGCGAACGTATTGACTGCCTGTTTGTTGGGGGCGGTCATATCGGCCAACCCATAAGGCGATTGCCAGTGTTCAAATGCCACGCCGGTATGCTGGTCTTCCCGGAAACCAAAGATTTGCACTTTATGTTTGTCTTCCAGTGGCTCCAGTATGCGGGCAATGGTTTTGGTCATGGTCTCGGTATAGGCCTTCATCGAGCCTGACATATCGACAACCAACACAAATGACTGTGCTTTGGTGTTGATCCCCAGCAGGGCAAACTTGACCCGTTCATCCAGCGACTGTTGGGCTTGTTGCAAATCCTTTTGCATTTGCTCCAGTTGGCGTTTGAGTTCCTCATTTTCTGTTAGTGCTTGCTGTTTTTGCTGTTCGCATGTCGCCAGTTGTTGTTGCAGGCTTTGAACCTGACCCTGCAAGTCACTAACCTGAGACTGACATTCCTTCAATTGCGCCTTGAGCTGGGTATTTTCCTGCATCACTATCTCTTTGGTTTTGAGGTAGTAAGGCATCAAAATAGCGAACAGCAGGATGAATGCCCCCAAGGCGGAGGCAAACAAATCCAGCGCGGACATGTTGAAAATGTTGATCTCGCGGTTGCGCCTGCGCATCGGTTATGCCCTTTGCAACACGTAGAGGGTTTCATCATGCCCGATACGCAGGGTCTGGCCGGGCTGTATCGGCTGTAATTGGCCTCCTGGCACTGCCACGCCTGCAACATGTGTCCCGTTCATTGAACCCAGGTCTTCCACCATCACGCTATGGTCAGGGTTGATGGTGATTAGCAAGTGGTTACTGGATACATACTGGTTGGGCACAACCAACTGGATGTTGGCGGCCTGACTACGCCCCAGCCGGTAATTCCCCGCTGCGGGCAAGGCCAGCGTTGGCAGCCCAAGGTCATTGCGTTGCGGAACCAGCCGGTAAAGCGCCTGCGGTTGTGGGGCGGGTGTGGGTGTTGGGGCAGGAGCCTGTTGACGCAAGTGGGAATTCCGGATACGGCCAGCTTCAGGGTCAAAATATGGACCACGAGGCTGTTGGTTTGCAGGTGGAGTCTGGCCACCAGAGGAGTTGCCCCCTATGCGGTCACGGATCATGCGGCTGAGCACTCGGGTATTGAATTGCCCGTTATTGGCGCGTTGGACACTACGGTACATCATTGCAAAACCAATCAAGGTCAATAGCGCTATCGCACCGAGAATGAGCAGCATTTTTTGATTATCGGGAGTAGCGGTAGAGGCCGCAGCACAAACGCTGTCATCACGCTTGAAATCAACATTGTGTTCCTTCAGCAAGGCCATCAATTCCACCGTGTTGATGGAAAACAGGATACCTTCTGCTGAATTGACAGCGACACCCTGATCCCCTTGATCTACCATTTCTCCTAATGATTTCTGTTCATTGATGCCAACCACACGTCCACAGGCATCAGCCAAAGGTCCTCCACTGTTGCCTGAGTTGACCGGGGCATCGTGTTCGATCATTTTGATGTTGCGCCCACCTTCCATTAACGAGAAGTTCTTGAATGCAGAGAAAACACCTTTCTTGAGTGTTGAAACATTGAATTCAGCGGCATTGTCGCGGTCTGCTGCACCGGGGAAGCCGATCGAAAATACCTCTTGGCCTTTTTTCAACAGGCTGCCGTCACTGAGGGTCAATCCAGGATTTTTCCATGTATCAACATGCACCATGGCAAGGTCATGTGTTTCGGATTCCCAAACGATTTTTACATCGTGGATTTTTTCCGGCTCCAGCGATTCCACCGCGCCGACTTTTCCACCTGCCAGTGCAGTGGCAATGACGTGATGGTTAGTGATGTAGTCACCTTTGTCATTGATGGCAAAAGCTGTGCCGCTTTCAACGGCAAAATCCAACCCATGTTGGCCAACGACTAGCAGACGGATAACGCTGTCGTCCCATTTTTCCCAGTCAACTTGTCCATTAGTTTCTGCGTAGGCAGTGTTGGTATTGCTGGCAAATAGCAGGCCGCTAGTAAGAAGCAGGGTTCCACAGCCGCGCAAAAAAGAAGAAAGTTTGTTGTTCATGTTGATCCCCAATGTCCAATATCTTAAGTCTTACCAAATTTGCCACCAGCTTTTTCCATCATTACCCTGTTGCATTGTTGGTTCAGGTTGGTTTTGTTGGATGCCAGCCGGTTGTTGTTCGCCAAGATCGCTAGGTGACGGTATTTCAGGGAGAGGTGGCATATCGTTATTGGGAATGAACGGCTGTCCGTCATCGTTTTGTAGCTGCGGCGCAGGAACTTGTAGACTATTGTTTTCCGGGGTGTACATGCCGTTGAATTGTTGAAACCCATTATTGTTTTGTAGCGGTGGGCCAGGAGTGTAGAGGTTGCCGTTGGCAATAGGTTGTTGATCAATATTGCGAGACTGAGGAGCTACAGGAGTTGGTTGATTGATGTTCTCATCATTAACTTGAGGCTCATTCTTATCCTTTAGCAACGGGTTTGAAGGAGGAGATGTAGGGTTATTGTCAGGAGCAGTTTGCTGCTTTCTATCGTTTGGTAAAGTTGTCTCAGGTGGTTGTTGATTACCGTTGTTAAGTGCTTCTGTATTATTGGGCTGTACCTTTTTATCACCAATGGATACGGAATCTTCATCTTTCTTGTTTGCATCGGTATTCGGTATGACCGCTGCCCCAGTGTTACTTGATTCTGATTCGTTACTGAAATTGTTTTCACAACGCTTTTTCGTTTCTTCAGCAATGTCGCGGCAGAACGGCAGGCTCTTGGATTTATCTGCGAAAACTGATTCGCAAACTTCTTTTACCCTTTTTTGTTCATCTTCACATGTAATTTTTTGAGGTTCTCCCTTGTCATCGCCTGCCACCGGTGGAGGCATAGGGGATGGTGAGGGTGTTGTCATTGGGGTAGGGGCAGGTTTAAATAGCACTTGGGTTGCTACAATGCTGACGAGTCCCCCCAAAAGCAGACCTGTTAGCAGCATTAGCGGGGAATTGTTGAACCAGCTTTGTTTTGCCGTATTTCCAGCCTGGACATGTGAAATTGCGCCTTCTTGTAAATTAACGCGAATAGTTAACACAGACACATTATCCTGATGCTCGGCTTTAACCCGGAGAACCTGTTGTACCAATGTATCGGCAATTTGCTGTGGGTCAAACAACCGTTGCAAGGTGGCTTTGATCTGTGCTGTCTGCTCGCCTTGAGTGGCGTAGATGGTTTCCAATCCATCACTGGCAAGCAGGAAGATGTCGCCATCTTTCAGTTCAATACCGAAACGGGAAACATCAACATGCTTCATCTGCCGCCCCATCAATGCGCTGGTCAGACCATCGCGTTCAGGGTCGTTGGCTGCCTGGGCAGTAGATATTTGCCCCAGGAACACTTGTTGGCGCAAATCCTGATAATGGCTGTGATCGGCATTGAGTTTCTGTAAATTGCCATCACGCCACAAGTACAACAAGCTGTCACCGATGCTTACCCACCAGGCATGATTGTCACGCACCAACACTGACACCAATGTCGAACCCATGTTGGATTCTGTGCTTTGCTTGAGTCGAGCCAACTGTGCATTGGCGCTGAAGGCTGCATCTACCAGCAGGCCCGGGATCTGGGAATATTTCCGCTCTTGCTGCTCGATGAAACTGATAAAACCCTGGGTGACAGTGGAGCTGGCTTGATCCCCCCCTTCATACCCCCCCATACCATCGGCGAGAACAGCAAGATCCATGTTCCCAATCTTCTTGGATAAAAAGTAATCTTCCTGTCTATCGCGAGACCCAATATGTTGTGCATTGCCTATTCTTGCAGACATTTTTTGCCCCTATCTAGTGTTTGAGGGAGAGGTTTAGCCACTAAGGCACAAAATTAATACAAGAAATATTAGCATGAACGGATAGGAAAATCTGATTAACATGACATAAAATTCAGTCAGGATTCACCTTCTACGGTTCACGTCTATTTTGAGTGTACCTGCGGTTTTCACTAAGCGAGATTGATTGCTATGACAGCATCTGCCCAACAACGCGAACTCCCTCCCGGCACCATGGTCGGCGTATTCCGCATTGAGCGTACCCTTGGCATTGGGGGCTTTGGCATCACTTACCTTGCATTCGACACCAGCCTGAATATCCAGGTGGCGGTCAAGGAATATTTCCCACAGAACGCTTGGCGTGATACCAGCAGCCGCACTGTGCATTGCTATGCAGGGGAGGCAGAGCAAACTTTCCAGATTGGTTTGCAACGCTTCCACAAGGAAGGGCAGACGCTCGCTCAGTTCAAGCACCCGAATATTGTGGGGGTGCGGCAGATGCTGCCAGCCAACAACACGGCTTATCTGGTGATGGATTATGAACACGGGGAGGAACTGGAAGCCTATCTGCGCCGCTTGGGCAGGCCGCTGACTTATCAGGAAGTGGAAAATATTTTTAACCCACTACTGGATGGTTTGCGGGCTGTTCATGACCGTGGCTTGCTGCATTTGGACATCAAACCGGAAAATATCTTCCTGAGGGCAGATTCAACTCCGGTACTGATTGATTTTGGTGGAGCACGTCACCAATTGGGGCAAGCCTCGCGTAGCGTCAGTTTTCTGGTCGCTTCTGACGGTTATGCTCCGAATGAGCAATATACCGGGACGCAATTACAGCCAACCACCGACATTTATGCCGTGGGCGCAACCCTTTATCGTAGCGTTACGGGGCGAATACCGGCAGATGCCCCCAAGCGTGGATTAGCCATGATTGATGGCAGTCATGATCCGCTCGTGCCTGTCCGGCAGGCTGTTGCTTCTGGCGCATATCCCGAGTATTTCCTGCAAACACTGGATGATGCCCTCAATATGCGGGTCAGCAGCCGCCCGCAGTCGGTACGCGAATTGCAGCAACGCTTGTTTCAGGCTGCACGGGTTGAGCCAGAACTTGCTCCACCTCCGCAGCCCATATCACCACCACTCCCCATATCTAAACATCCCAATAAAATAGGCTGGCTATTAGCCTTATTTGCTCTGACAATCATGTCTGTGGGAATAGTTGCTTGGAATATTGCCAATGAATCAAAAAAGCAGGCGGAAGTCATGCAAGATGCTTTATTGGCTGCCCAACAGCAAGTGGAGAGAGAAAAGCAAGCAACGCTGGAAACCCAGCGTAGGGCTGAGGAAGCTAAACAAGCCACGATAGAGATGCAGAAACAATTAGAAGAAACTGCATCAATGCTGGAAGCACAAAAACAAGCTGAGTTAACAGCCAAGCAACAAACAGAGCGAGAAAAACAAATACTGAAAAATCAGCAAGACTTTGAAGTAATTGATTTTATTAAATCTTACATTGCAGCTTGTAGCCAAAATGATATTCAATCCTATTTGAATTTTTATTCTTTTGAAAGGCCTTTGAAATATTACGCCTTAGAGGCGGCAAGCTATGAAGATGTCCGTGAAAGTATCCAAGATCACATGCTGAAATACCCTCGTCGATCCATACAAGTTATAACAATGCCAAAGATAGATTGGATTGAAGAACATGAAGTACATGTGGCATTCAACATAAGTTCTGATTTATCTCCTGAAGGAGCTGATACTGTACATAGAGAGACATTTATAAGTATTAATTTAGTGCAGTCAGACAATGGCTGGAAGATTGCCGCAGTCAGCAGCAAGAAACTGTGACTTTAGTGATGTAAACCTGATAACGATTTAAATGGATTAAGGTGAAACCATGACCGAGACAACCTATCAGCGGCCATTGGCAGTTGGCGAAATGATTGATGTGTTCCGTATCGAGCGGGTATTGGGGGCTGGCGGATTCGGTATTACCTATCTGGCCACCGATACTACCCTGAATTGCCAGGTCGCCCTTAAGGAATACTTTCCGCAAAATGCCTGGCGGGAGCAACACAGCCGGGTTGTTCGCACCAATGAGGGAGATTCCACCCAAAGCTTCCAGGTCGGTCTTGACCGCTTCCACAAGGAAGGGCAGGCATTGGCCTTGTTCAGCCACCCCAACATTGTGCGGGTGCGGCGCTTGCTGGTAGCCAATAATACTGCCTATCTGGTGATGGATTACGAACATGGGGAAACACTGGAGTCCTATTTACAGCGATTGGGCAGGCCGCTGACTTATCAGGAGGCAGAAACCATTTTTAATCCGCTGCTGGATGGCTTGCGGGCGATCCATGAACGCAATTTGCTGCATCTGGATATTAAGCCAGCCAATATTTTCCTACGCGGTGACGGTATTCCGGTACTGATTGATTTCGGCGGGGCGCGTCACCTGTTGGGTCAGGCGTCACGCATGGTCAGTTTCCTGGTGGCATCCGATGGCTACGCGCCGAATGAGCAATACAGCGGGCACCAGCTTCAGCCACATACCGACATTTATGCCGTAGGGGCAACCCTTTACTACGCCATTACAGGCAGGGTTCCGGCAGATTCCCCCATTCGTGCCAATGCGGTCATCGACGGGCAGCCTGACCCCCTGCTGCCTGTTAGCCATTTGGTAAGCCACGGCGCATTCCCGGCTAATTTCCTTCAGGTTCTGGATGCGGCTCTCAACATGCGTGCCGCCAGTCGCCCTCAGTCGGTCAGGGAGTTCCAGCAACGGCTGTTTGCGCCACCACAAGCCAATCCAGCGCCTCCACCGCCACCCATTTCCCGACCACAGCCATTGCCCCCATCGGGCGGTACGAACTGGATGCCTATCTTGGCTGGTGTTGGTGGTGTTATTGCTTTGCTGCTGGTGGTCGTGGTGATGAAAATGCCGTCAGCAGGCAGTAATGGTTCGTCAGCGCTAGCAAGCCCGGCTATTCCTGATACCAGCTCGCAGACAGATGCTGCGATTCTGGATTTGCAAAAGCAAAATACCTTGCAGGATGCGCAACGGCAGGCGGACGCACTCAAGCGACAAGCGGAAATAGAAGCACAGCAACGTTTGGCTGAAGCACAACAGCAGGCCGATGCAACTGCCCGTCAGGCAGCCATTGATGCGCAACGTCAGGCAGAGGAAGCAGCCCTCCAGGCAGCACAGGATGCACAACGTAAACTGGAAGAAGATAACAAACGTGCTGAGCAGACAGCAAAAGATGACTTGGTGGCGTTTTTTAAGCGTTACTACGATGCGCTGGATTCCAGCGATGTCAGCACGTTTGAAAGTCTGTGGGACGGCAGTGCGTCTCAAGCGCCCAAAGCGATCAAGCTGCTCAAGGACAGGGCGGCAAAAGGTCTGCGTGGGCGTGGTTGCATGATTAATAATGCGAATCTTACTTCCCTGAGTTCATCCCATATGCGGGCCAGCATTTACATTGATGCCACCTGTGACCGTGACGGCAACAAGACAGACCGGTTTCGCAGCACGTTTGACCTTGAAAAAGATGGATTGGGGCAATGGAAGCTGGTGCGGCAAACCAGCAACTAATCCCATCAACAACCAACACCAAAAGTGACTTATGGAAAACAGGCAGTTATTTGGGATACTCGGTTCGCTAATCCTGTTCGTGGGGGTGTTTGCTCCTATCGTCAGTGTGCCTATTTTGGGGAGCATCAATTATTTCCAGAACGGTAAGGGTGATGGCTCACTCATTCTTGTGCTGGCGATCATTTCCTTTGTCCTTACCCTGACGCGCAATTACCGTGGGCTTTGGTTTACCAGTGGCGCTACTTTGCTGGTCATGCTGATTACCTTTGTGAACTTTCACTCCAAAATGGATGAGTTGAAAACTGAATTGGGTAGTGGTTCCGGTAATGGCCTGTTCCAGGGTTTGGCGGATATGGCTGTACAGTCGATACAACTACAGTGGGGCTGGGCGCTGTTGCTGGCGGGGTTGGCGCTGCTGGTGACTGCTGCGGCCATGGGTGGGGCAGGGTTCATTCACCAGACAACCCGCTCACCAACCAGAAGCCTGAACATTTCCAGCATCAACTGGATGCCGGTTCTGGTGGGATTGGGTGTGCTGGTCATCCTGTTTTTGCTTGGTGTATTGTGGAATATGCAGGGCAGCTCCTCGCCAGGGGCTCCTGAGAACACGACGGCGCAAACCGATCAGACAATTCAGCAACTGCAACAGCAAAATTCCATGCAGGATACCCAACAACGTGTCGCTGAGGCAGCACAGCCAGCCAGTATTCCAATTGACCCATCAGCACTCAATATCCAGCCGAATCAGGCCAATAACCAGCAGCCGGTTTCCGAAGCAACAGCCCGTGAAGAACTGGTGGCATTTTTTCAGAAATACTACGCAGCACTTGAAACCAATGATGTTCCTACATTGGAGCGACTTTGGAACATGAGCGCACCCCAGGCGACGAAATCCATCAACATCGTCAAAAACCGGGCAAGCAAAGGCATTCGCGGGCGCGGCTGTAGCATTAATACTGCACAGATACGCTCATTCACGCCATCACCAACCCAGGCCACCCTTTATATCGACGCCACCTGTGATGTGGATGGGGTGAAAACGGAAAGGTTCCACTCCAGCTTTGATCTTGAGAAAAGCTTTCTGGGTGAATGGCAACTGTTGAAGCAAACGAGCGAGAAATGATGCAGTTATCGAATAAACACTGGCTGATAATTTTTGGCATTTTGGGAACCGTGATTATTGCCTTGCTGGCAATTATTGCGTGGAAGACGCTTGCCCCGGCAACAGACAAGCAGGCGGGTAGGGCTGATGTGACTCCAGCAATCAGCAGGGATGCGCCCGTGGATTTGGTCATTTCCTATTACCAAGCCATTGAAGCGGGCAATGCCGATCGGGTAAAAGCTGCCTGGGCTGACCCTGCTTCGCGTCAGGCCCGGTATGCAGTGCAGGCTATGCTGGACTTCCCTGATACCCGCTGCCGTTCCGTGAAGCTTGTGAAAACATCCCCGGAAAGCGCAACGGCAGCTTCTGTTAGCGCTGACCTTGAATGCAAACAGGCAAGCTCAGTTAAAACCTATCCGGTCGTTTTCCAGCTTGGCAGTCAGGCGGGGCAATGGAAAATCATAAAGCTACACATGCCAGATGCGCCACAAAGCAGGTAACACAATGAAAATAAATTTGAAGATATTCGTCATGATGTTGCTGCTGGCAATCATTGTGGCTATCGCTGGGGCAAACCTGATTTACTATTGGCAAACAGATACCCGGAAAGAAAATAAACCTTTGGTATTGCAGCCCCGGCAAGGGGAGGTGGCAGGGCAGAACAGAACCGTAGTGACTGCACCAGTGGCCAGCATGGCTGATTCCCCCGTTGACACTGGCGGTGTTACGGTTGTTCCCCTGATTCCTGATCCTGTCAACACGGTTTATGATTTTTACGATTATGTGAAAAACAAGGACTGCGGCAAAGCGAAGGCCATTCGCCCTGATTACGATACCTGTCAGGAGGTGGATGGCATTAGCCGGGTCAGCGTCAAACCATTACAGGCAGAAGGTAATCGTGCTGCTGTTGAGTTGGAACTTGCTTACTCCAAAAAGGGCAAGCCAGAAACATTCGACGGTTATGTGTGGCTGAAACGTGGGGTGGATGGGCATTGGCAGATTCAGCCATACCCGATTCCGAAAGACAAGATTACGGCGGAGGAATTTCTGCAAGGCAGGGCAGGCATCACCCCCAAAGCAATGACTGATGCAGCGTCTCCAGACACTAGCGACAAGCTTGAAACTTCCCTGGATCAACTCGCCAATCAGCCTGTTGAGGACAAACCGGCTGCACCTGAAACTGCCGGTCAAGAAGCGAAGCCGGAAACAGAAGCCAATGAAATAACTGCCAGCCCGGAAGAGAATGTCCCGCCACTCCCACCAGTTGCCGAGCAGATTGATCCACTTAAAACAAAATCCTTTGGCTCGCAAAAAATTCTGAATGCCTGCTGGTCGCCTGACCAACTTCGTGGTAGTCCAGCAGATAAGCAACTCAATAAAATTACCCCGGATCATAGTCCGCCGGATCGATTGTTTTCCAGACATCAGTTAAAGCCGTTACAACCGGATTTGCAAGGTTCTATCCGCACCGTACTGATGCCTGACCCTGGCAAAAAGCTGGCGGCACTGACTTTCGACTTATGTGAACAAGCCAACGAAGTGACCGGCTATGATGCTGAGCTGGTCAATTATTTGCGTGATCACAATATCAAAGCCACCTTTTATGCGGGGGGGAAGTGGATGCGCAGCCACCCGGAAAAAGCCAAACAACTCATGGCTGACCCCCAGTTTGAGATCGGCAACCATGCCTGGACACATGGTAATATGCGGGTGTTGTCGGGCGATGAATTGCAAAATCAGGTCCGCTGGACGCAAACGCAATACGAATTGCTTTGGGAAGAGTTAGCTCAAGAGGCTCAACAATACGGCGTCTCTTCGGCTGAGATCAACAAAATCCCCCCTCTGCCGCTCAGTTTCCGTTACCCCTATGGTACTTGCGGTGTAGAGGCGCTCGACTTCATGGCCGAACAGGGCTTGCCTTCCATCCAGTGGAATATTGTTACTGCTGACCCGTGGGGAGGACAAACTGCCGATGGCATTGCCAAGACCATTTTGCAGGGTATCAAGCCCGGTTCCATCATCATTGCCCATGCCAACGGGCGTGGCCGGAAAACCAGTGACTCCCTTCCCAGGTTTGTTCCCCAACTCAGGGAAAAGGGTTATGAGTTTGTAACCGTTACTGAATTATTGCAGCAAGGGGTTGAGGTGAATGCGACAAATGAATGTTTTGAAGTCAGACCAGGCGACAATCTGCACTATGACAAAAAATTTGGGAAAGGCACGGAATGATGGCCCCAAACCTTGCTCCTGTTCTGCCTGAAGAATCTGAGTGGATTGCCGGGCAATTGGTGGGCATGACGCCATGGCGTGAACTCGGTTACCAAGCGGACACCTTACGCAATTACCTGTTGGGTTCGCAGACAGGTTTTCAGGCATTGTGCCTGCATGTTGAAGGAAGTCCTGCCGGGATCATCACACTGCGTTCCCCCTGGCTGCGCGGCACATTACTGGAATTGCTCGCCGTGCTACCTGAATTCCAGCAACAGGGATTGGGCAAATGGCTGATGCAATGGTTGCAAGCCAATGCGCGGGATAAAAACCAGCGTAACCTGTGGACGCTGGTTTCTGCTTTCAATACACCAGCCATCCGCTTTTACCAGTCGCAAGGTTTTACCACTATTGGACAACTGGATGATTTTATTGTGAATGGTCAGCATGAGCTGTTATTGCGTTATATAATTGAGCCGATAATATCTATTGATCAAGGGGAAAGTCATGCCTGACAACCACCATGCGCATGCTTTGCAGCCAAAAACCCGCTTGCAGGAATTCGAGATCGTCGGGGTGCTGGGGAGCGGCGGTTTCGGCATCACCTACAAGGCAATAGACACCACGCTCAGCACCGACAAGCAGAAGATATGGGTGGCCATCAAGGAATATTTCCCCCGTGACCATGTGCTGCGCGAGCACGGGCGTACAACCGTCGTGCCGCACAGCCCTAAGGATCAGACCTTTTACGACTACGGTTTCAAGAGTTTTCAGGAAGAAGCCCGCACGTTGGCACGTTTTCCCGAACACCCCAATATTGTGCAGATCAAGCGCTATTTCATGGCGAACGGCACGGCTTACATGGTGATGCCGTATCTGGAAGGCCAAACTTTTGGGCAATGGCTGGCAGCCAACCCACGCCCGACGCAACAGCAATTGCTGGATATTTTCATCCCGGTACTGGATGGCTTGCGGGCAGTCCATGCCGAAAACTACCTGCACCGCGACCTCAAGCCGGGGAATATCTACCTGCGCAGTGATGGCAGGCCGTTGCTGATCGACTTCGGTGCAGCGCGGTTGGCCTTGGGTGAGCATTCCAAGAGCCTGAGTGTTGTTTTGTCCGAAGGTTATGCCGCCAAGGAACAGTACAGCAAGCGTGGTAATCAAGGTGCATGGACAGACATCTACGCTATTGGCGCAACCTTGTGGCGTGCCATTAGCGGGTGTGACCCTGAGCCTGCCACTGACCGCAGTGAAGCCCGTGACGATGGCTTGCCCGACCCGTTACGCCCCGCTGTTGAAGTCGGCAAAGGTCGCTATTCAGACAGTTTCCTTAAAGCTATCGACTGGGCATTGGCCTACATGCCGCAAGACCGCCCACAAACGGTGAAAGCGTTTCAGGATGTGTTATTGAATGAATGGAAGGCGGCTGCGACCCCAATCCCAACACCGGCCCTGGCTCCCGAACCTGCACCGAAACCTGCCCCTACACCAGGGCCAACTCCGCAGCCTTCTCCCATGCCCCGGCCTGTACCACCAACGGAAAATCCGCTGTCTGGTATACCCACAAAATGGCTGGGTGCGTCAGCGGGATTGGTGTTGCTGGTGGGCGGTGGCTATTGGCTAGGCCAGTCGAACCACCAGCCTGTCGAACAGGTATCAGTGTTAAAAACGGCACAGGAACCCTCTCCTGGCCTAACAGCCCGGCAAGCATTCGAGCCGGAGATGGCCAGCATCCCGGCAGGTATATTTACGATGGGCTGCAAAAAAGGGCGTGATGATGTGTTGGATGGTGGTTGTGATAATGATGAAAAGCCACCCCATAAAGTCAGTGTCAGTGCTTTCCATATGGCAAAAACAGAAGTGACCTTTGATCAATGGGATGCCTGTGAGAAAGCCAAGGCATGCCCTCATGCCGAAGATGGTGGTTGGGGTCGTGGCAATCGTCCAGTGATTAATGTCAGTTGGGATGACATCACGGAAAAATACCTCCCATGGTTAAACAAGGAAACGGGCAAGGTATACCGCTTACCTACGGAAGCGGAATGGGAATATGCAGCACGGGGTGGTACAGATACGGCTTACCCGTGGGGAAATGCTGTTGGCAAAGGAAATGCCAATTGTGATTCTGGATGTGGTGACAAGTATGACTATACTTCCCCGGTAGGCAGTTTTGCTGCAAACGGTTATGGCCTGCGTGACATGAACGGCAATGTTTGGGAGTGGGTGCAGGATCGTTGGCATAGTGATTATACCGGTGCTCCAGATGACGGCAGTTCTTGGGAGTCTGGCGATAGCGCCCTGCGCGTGTTGCGCGGTGGCTCGTGGAACGTCACGCCAGGGGCCGTGCGTTCTGCTTCCCGCGACGACGACGCGCCGGGCTACCGGTGCAACTCCTTCGGGTTCCGCTTGGCCTCAGGTCAATAGGCCGCTGCTCAGGGTGGCGGGACGCCGTAGGCCGCCCGTGGCGGCCAGTGTGGCGTGGCCAGCGTAGCCAAATGCAGGGGCGTAGTCGGAGCAGCCCCGGCATTTGGTGGAGCAGGACGCGCCACAGCGGGGGTGCAGGGGGCTGCAAGCCCCTTGCTTCGCATTTTTTGCGCCATGTAATTAAGAACGTTTTTCCAAGGATGGGAGAAACTATGAAGCTGAAATTTTTCAGTGTGGATGCGCTGGAGCCTGACGATGATCAGTCAGAAGTTGATGATTTTTGTACGCGGCACCGGCTGATTTCAATCGACAAGCGTTTTGTCGAGCGTGGTGATCTCCATGCTGACAGCGACGCATGGCGCAGGCAAAACTTGCGTTTGTACCCACCACCAGCTATGTAAAGGGGAGGGTGGCTGTCAAGCGCCAACCGCGTGTTGCGCGGTGGCTCGTGGAA
>JAHJJD010000008.1 GCA_018822845.1 Gammaproteobacteria bacterium
CTGGCAAAATGATGCGTAATATCGCTGCCAACATGACTGATGCCGAGATTGACGCTGTTGCTGAATACATCGCCGGCCTTAAGTAATGAAATTACCAATTGGTAATGGTTTGAAGTAGAACAAGGGGTGGCTTTTGCCACCCTTTGTTGTTTTAATGCATCCTCTTGAAATACTATCGTTGCGGTATGAAAAACTCCCCCACTGCGAGTACGCGCCTGATCAACTTCCTAGGTTCCATGAACCTGGCCATCAGCTTGCTGGTCGTGCTGGCGATTGCCTCCATCATTGGCACTGTCCTGAAACAGAACCAGCCTTACACCGACTACCAGATCAAGTTCGGCTCCTTCTGGTTTGACCTGTTCCAGTCGCTAGGGCTTTATGATGTGTATTCCGCCGTATGGTTTCTAGGCATCCTCGCATTCCTGGTAATTTCCATCGCAACCTGTGTTGGGCGTAACACTCCCGGCATCCTGCGCGAATTACGCCATTTTCGTGAAAATGTGCAGGAAAAATCGCTACGCGCGATGAAGCATCAGTTCACCTTACCCGTCAGCATGGCGGCAACGGAAGCGCAAACATTGGCGCAACGCATCCTTGCCAGTCAGGGTTTCAAAACCCGCCAGAAAGCAGCAGAGGATCACATGGTCGTCGCTGGCATGAAAGGCGGTGCCAACCACTGGGGTTACTGGCTGACCCATCTCGGCATCATTGTCATTTGCCTTGGTGGCCTGATGGACAGCCGCCTACCGCTGATGATTGGTGAATGGCAAGGCGCGCTCAAACCCGAAACACGCAACATGCCCGCTTCAGAAGTACCCAGTGTCAGCCAACTACCCACTTCCAGCTTTTCCTACCGGGGGTCTGTCGACATACCGGAAGGTGGCAGTGCCAACGTCATCTTCCTGCCAGTGCGGGATGGTTACTTTGTGCAGCACCTGCCATTTGATGTAGAGGTAAAGGATTTCCGTGTTGAACACTACTCAACCGGGATGCCGAAATCGTTCGAAAGTGATCTGGTCATTCGTGACAAGGATTTACCCAAACCGATGGAGGCAACCATCGCGGTCAATCATCCGCTGATTTACAAAGGCGTGGCGATCTATCAGGCCAATTTTGGCGATGGCGGTTCCAGGGTGAATCTGCGCCTGCATCCATTCAACAACCAGTACGCAGCGCAGGATGTTGAAGGCAATATATTCAAGGATTACAAACTCACCAGTAGCAACCAGCAGTATAAACTGGAATTGACTGATTTCCGCCTGTTCAACATCAACGACATGGAAGAGCCTGACGGCACGACCAAAAAGACAAACCTCGGCCCCAGCGTCAGCTTCAAGTTGCGCGACGCCACTGGTCAAGCGATGGAATATCAGAATTACATGAACCCCGTTTCCATCAAGGGGCAAATCTACTACATCAGCGGTGTACGCAGCACGCCTGCTGAACCTTTCCGCTATCTGCACATTCCAGTCGACCCAAAAGGGGGCATGGAGCGTTTCATGAGATTTTTGTCCAATATGCAGGATCAGGAACTTGTGAAAAAATCTGCTCTCGAAACAACCCGTGATTCGATGCAGCAAGCAGCGGTAAAAAGCCCGGATGTGGAAAATCAGGTAGTGGAATCCATGGTGCGCCTGACCACCCTGTTCGCCGCCCAAGGCTCCGACGGGGTCATGCAGGAAATTACCGAACGTTTCCCCGAAGACAAGCGCGAAAGCGCATCAGAGGCTTTCATGAAAGTCCTGAACGCTTCGTTGCGCTCCATCTATCAGGAAACCCTGAAACAGGAAGGCGTAACAGGTGAAGCCACCGATGCGGATCTGGCATTCTTCGATGACAGTTTGCTGGCCATTGACAAGATTTCCGCTTACGGGTCACCGTGGTTTGTACAACTGACCAATTTCAAACACATCGAAGCATCCGGCCTGCAAATCACCCGCTCGCCCGGCAAGGATGTTGTTTATTTCGGTAGTGTCATGCTGATAATAGGGGTATTTCTGCTGTTCTATGTGGCGCATCGTAGAATATGGGTCTGGATCAAACCACTGGAAAATGACCAGTCGGAAATTGTTCTGGCAGGCAGCACCAACCGCAACCTTCCAGAATTTGAGCATTATTTCAAGCGCCTGCAAGAAACCTTCCGGCAGGCCATGGTACATGAGGTGAAGCATGTCAGTTCCACAGGAAGCGATTGAATCCCTGCTTGAGCAGCCCGGCCTGTTCAAGCGCCTGAACCTTAAAGACTGGGTATGGGCTGCCATCGTTCTGGCCGCCACTGCTTTTGTCTTCGTCAACTACGGCAAGGTAATGGATGCCTATGAGATTGGCATCCTCGCCCTGAGCGCGCCCGGCCTGATTGGACTCGGCTGGTACTGGAAAGCCTTCCAGCCTTACGCATTGGCTGTTGCAGCATGCAGCCTGCTGGGTATCTGGCTGTATGGCGGCGACTATGGCAATGCCGAGCAAGTATTTGGCCTGAAGTTCCTGTTCTCCAGCCAATCTGCCGTCATGTGGATGAGCGCCCTGTTCGTGCTCGCGACGGTCACTTACTTTGCCGGACTGTTTGCCAATAACGGATTCACCCTGAAAACCGGCTCAGCCATTACCTGGGCGGCCCTGATCATGGGCTTTACCGGCCTGATGGTACGCTGGTACGAATCCTATCTGATTGACCCTGAATTCGGGCATATCCCGGTCAGCAACCTGTATGAAGTTTTCATCCTGTTCTGCCTGATCACCGGCCTGCTTTACCTGTATTACGAAGGCCGTTACAAAAACCGGACGCTGGGTGGCTTTGTTTTACTGGTCATTAGTGCAGCAGTTGCATTCCTGTTGTGGTACAGTTTTGAGAAAGGCGCTGACAAGATTCTGCCATTGGTGCCAGCCCTGAAAAGTTACTGGATGAAAATTCACGTACCTGCCAACTTCGTCGGATATGGGGCTTTTGCACTGGCAGCAATGACCAGCGTGGCTTACCTTTTGAAAGCCGGTGGCGAAAAGCGTAACCCACAAGGTTTCACCGCAACCCGCCTGCCTCCGCTGGAAATGTTGGATGACATTACCTACAAGGCTATTGCACTGGGTTTTGCTTTCTTCACGATTGCGACCATTCTGGGAGCCATGTGGGCCGCAGAAGCCTGGGGCGGTTACTGGTCATGGGATCCCAAAGAAACCTGGGCCCTGATCGTCTGGCTGAATTACGCAGCATGGCTGCATTTGCGCTTCTCCAAAGGCTGGCGAGGGGTTCCAATGGCTTGGTGGGCGATTGTGGGCCTGTTTGTTACCCTGTTTGCATTCCTGGGAGTCAATATGTTCCTCTCCGGTTTGCATTCCTACGGTGAACTTTAAACAATTCCACGAGTCTCATAAACGGGTTTACATAACGATAATGACCGATAAACGTATACCACACAATCCATACAGGGAGACCTAGCAATGAAACGAGTGTTTAGCCGTACCTTCGGCTTTGTTCTGGCCTTATTCATCGTAACCGGCTGCGTGCCGGAGTCGGGGCAGGCAAGTGAATTCAAGGAAGGTACTGACTACAAGGTAATATCACCATCGGTACCGGTACAGGCACCTGCCGACAAAGTTGAGGTGAGTGAACTGTTCTGGTACGGCTGCCCGCACTGCTACCATCTGGAACCCACTATCAGCAAATTCCTGCAAAAGAAGCCGGAAAATGTCGAGTTCCGCCGGGTTCCGGCCACCCTGAGTCCACGCTGGGCATTTCATGCGCGACTGTTCTATGTCGGCCAGATGCTTGACCCGGATGGCAGCAAACACGTTCATATCAAGATATTTGAGGCCCTGCAAAAACAGCACCGCAAGATCGACAGCGATGATGCCTTGCGCCGCTTTTTCACTGGCATTGGCTTTAGCGCTGATCAGGTCAACAATGCACTGAAATCTATGGAACTCAACGCCATGATGGTACATGCTGATGAAGTTGGCAAAATGTCCAAGGCTGACTCGGTTCCCATGATTATCATCAATGGTAAATACCTCACCAGCCCCAGCATGGTCGGTAACGAAGAAAAGTTGCTCCAGGTCATGGACTACCTTATCAAGCGTGAGGCAAATTAAGGGGCGGAGGTTCACATGATGCGCAAATTCAGCCTGCTTGACAAAATTCTGGTCGAACTTGACCAATCCATGCGTGTGGTGCACGCAACTGCACCCACTACCGAGCGCCCTAACCCGGCTGAAGGGGTACAGGAAACTGCCCCCCTCAGTGAAGCAGACCGTGACCTGATTTGCCGCCTGATGCGCATCAACCATACTGGCGAAGTGTCTGCCCAAGGCTTGTACCGTGGGCAGGCCATGACCGCCAACCGCCCCGACATCAAGGAGCAGATGGATCGTGCCGCCATGGAAGAGAACGACCATCTGAACTGGACAGAAAAGCGCTTGCAGGAACTGGGCGGCAGAAAAAGCCTGCTGAATCCGTTTTTCTATTGGGGTTCATTTGCAATCGGCGCGGCAGCAGGCAAGATCGGCGATAAATGGAGTCTCGGTTTCGTCAAGGAAACAGAAGATCAGGTCATCAAGCACCTGGAAGAACACATCAACCAACTACCCGCCCAAGCTTTGGCTGACATGGCTATTCTGCAAAAAATGAAGGAAGATGAAACGCATCACGGTGATGTTGCAATGCAATCTGGCGGGTCAAAACTACCCTTCCCGGTACGCAAGCTGTTGATGCCACTAATGTCCAAGGTGATGACGAAAAGCACCTATTACCTCTGATCTCCCAATTCCTCCCCGCCTTTTTTAACCCACGAAGAACTGGACAGGCTTTTTTCGCAGACCTGTTCCCATTCACGGGTTATGCACTTATTATTTGAATTCATGATGCTGACCTTACCGTAGCACTATTGGAGGAAAAGTAATGCCCCACATTTTGATTACCGATGACCATCCGATGATCCTATCCGGTTTGGAAACCATACTGTTAGCGTACAACCCCACCTTACACATTTACCAGGCAACCCATATTGAAGCTGCCAAAGCCCATATACGCCGCAACCCCAGCATCAACCTCATGCTGTTAGACCGCACTTTGCCGGGTACGGACAGCCTGCAACATTTGGCAGAATTCTGGGAAATCAGCCCCAGATTGCGCATTGCCATCATGTCGGCGGTGGAATCCCGCCAAAGTATTTCAGAGGCGATGGAGGCTGGTGTCGCGGGCTTCATCCCCAAAAGCCTGCCACCCGAAACCGTTATTATTGCCATCCAACGCTTGTTGGCAGGGCAAACCTACATTCCGCGTGAGTTGCTGGATAACCCTTACACGCAATACGCCAAAACCAATGCCGCACTGCCAATCCGCCACACCGAAATATTGTCCCTCGCGGCAAACGGGCAGACCAACAAACAAATTGCCAACACCCTGCAATTGACGGAAGGCACGGTCAAACAGCACTTCAATGCTATCCTCAAAACCCTGTGCGCGGATAACCGCACCCATGCTATCCAGATTGCACGGGTACGTGGCATCCTGTGTTGATAGAAACTTGGCAACAATGGCTATTCCCGACACGGCGGCTACAAGCCAAAGACGTGCTGGACGAACGCATCCACCTAGAAAGCGTCAGCACATCAATTGGGGCGGTGGGCATCATGTTAATTGCCTGCGTTACCTACCTCATTTTCCCGATGGACATGCCCCAATCCCATTACATGGGACACTGGTTAGCCTCACAACTGGTCATCAACAGTTTCTGGCTTGCTTTCATTGCCTACCATGCCCGCTATAAGCACGATCATACCAAACAACTATGGCCTTACTTCTCAACCATTGTTTGCTCTTTCAATGGCTTTATATGGGGGGCTGGTTGGGTGTTTTTTGTGGGGGATGCCACGATTGAGCAGGCTCAAGCGGCTGTTATCTTCACCATTATTTTAGGCGGTGTGTTCACGGGTGGTGTTCTGGCAACGATTTTCCATTTGCCGTCACTTGTCTCTTTCATGCTCTGTTCGTTGCTGCCCGCCTTGGTTGGCACGATAGTGGATGACGGCATTTTCCATCTGTGGTTTGGGATTACCATCATCGTGTATATGTTGGCGTGTACCGCGTTTGCACTGAATTTACACGGCTTCCTCATGGATACGCTGGAGCAACGCGAAGAAAAAGCCCTGCTTGCCCAGCAATTGGCGGAAGAAAAACAGCGGGCAGAATTGGCGAGCCTCGAAAAAACCCGCTTCCTCGCTGCTGCCAGCCACGACTTGCGCCAACCCTTACAGGCACTCCAATTTTTCCAATATTCCTTGGGCGAAATACTGACATCCAACCCGCAAGAGCAGCACATTATTGAAGGCATGGTGGCATCTATCAGCGCACTGAATGGCTTGCTCAACGCCATGCTGGACGTTGCTCAATTGGATGCGGGTAAGCAAACGGTGCGCAAGCAGGTGTTCCCACTGAACACCCTATTTCGGCGCATTCGCCAACAATATGAACCACTGGCAGCGGAAGCAGGGCTGGCGTTGCGTTACATCAGCACCAGTGCGTATGTAAATACTGACCCCATGCTATTGGAACGCATAACCCAAAACCTTGTGCATAATGCCATCAAGCACATGGGCGGGCGCGGGCGCATCCTAATCGGTGGGCGGCGGCAAGGCAATTGCCTACGTATTGAAATCCGCGATAATGGCGTGGGCATCCCATTACAGGAACAAGAAACCATTTTCCGCGAGTTTTACCAATTGCATAACCCCGAACGTAAACGCAGCCGGGGTTTAGGCTTAGGGCTTGCCATTGTCAAACGCTTATCCGCATCGC
>JAHJJD010000090.1 GCA_018822845.1 Gammaproteobacteria bacterium
CGCACAATGATCCCCGCCAATGCGATGAAACCGATCATGGAGGTCGCCGTGAATTCCGCATTCATCAGCCAGTGACCCGGCACGATACCAATCAGGGTCAGTGGAATCGGGGCCATAATGATGGCGGGCAGGATGAAGTTGCCGAACTGCGCCACGATCAGCATGTAGATCAGCACCAACGCAGCAGCAAAGGCGATGCCCATGTCGCGGAAAGTTTCCCAGGTAACCGTCCATTCACCGCCCCATTCAAAGGCAGATTTGCCTTCAACACCTTGTGGGGATTTCAGCCAGTAGGCTTCTTCCGCCAGCCTGGTGCCATCCGGGGTAACGTAGCCGTTGCCGTCGTTGGCATCTTTCAGCAGTTGCTCCACCTGACTTTGGCCGTAGACTGGCGCTGCCAGCGTGCCAACGGTTTCTGCCGTAACGAATTCAACCGCGCGCAAATCCTTGCGGTAGATCGGTTTATCCTGCTTGTCGAAAACGAAAGTACCGAGTTCATGCAAAGGCACAAACTGCCCTATCCGGTTCGTGACAGGCAGTTGTGACAGGCGGTAAATCTGCGAACGCGCGCTCAACGGCACCTGCATGACGATACGGGTCGGGTCGATCAGGGCGTTTTTCTTGATGTCACCAAGGATGAAACCACCCATGGCCATTTCCAGCGTGCGGTTGACATCTTCCGCCGTGATGCCATTGCGTTGCGCCTTGTCAGAATCAACTATGAAACGCAGGATCTCATGATCCTCTTCCATCAGGTTATCCACGTCATCCAGGTTTTCAGCCTCATCGAACAACCTGGTGAGATCAGCCGCTACCTGACGGCGGGTATTCGCATCGGGGCCATACACCTCTGCCACGACGGACTGCAATACTGGCGGACCGGGTGGCATTTCCACCACCTGCAACTTGCCATTAGTGCCCTTCAGCAACGGCTGCAACAAGGCACGTGCTTCCACAGCAATCTCGTGGCTGGTGCGGGAACGATCATGTTTGTCCGTCAACTGCACCTGAATGTCTGCCTGCCATGATTGCTGACGCAGGTAGTAATGGCGCACCAGGCCATTGAAGTTATAGGGCGAAGCTGTACCTGTATAGGTTTGCAGGGCAGTTACTTCCGGGATTTCCTTCAGCTTGCTCGCCATGCCATGTACGAGGTTGGCTGTAACCGGCAGGGCTGTACCTTCCGGCATGTTCAGCACCACGTTGAACTCTGGCTTGTTGTCCAGCGGCAGCATTTTCACCCGCACCGCCTTGAACGGGTAAAACAGCAACATGAAAGCAAAGAAAACAACGACGATGGAGGTCAGGAAAATCATGCCTTTCTTGCGGCTGCTCACCAGCGGCACAATCATGCCCCGGAACAGTTTTTCCAGACGCGCCGCCTGTTTGTGTTCTTTTTCCGCCGCATCACGCAGGGAGTGTAACGATGGCTTGAAACGGTTGGTCAGCCACGGCGTAAAGGCAAACGCCGCAAACAGCGAAATGACCATCGCCACCGAACCCAGCACCGGAATCGGGCGCATGTAAGGCCCCATCATGCCACTGACGAAACCCATCGGCAGCAAGGCCGCAATAACGGTTGCCGTTGCCAGGATGGTCGGGTTGCCCACCTCACGCACGGCATCCACCGCCGTTTCGATGTCAGTATCTTCAACCAGCAGCCAGCGGCGATAAATGTTTTCCACCACCACAATGGCGTCATCCACCAATATCCCGATGGAGAAAATCAGCGCAAACAAGCTCACCCTGTCAATGGTCATGCCAAGCAGCCATGCAGAAAATACCGTAGTGGTAATAACTGCCGGAATCACGATCAACACCACACCAGCCGCACGCAAGCCAAGGAAAAACCACACCAGCACGGTCACAATGCCAGTTGCCACGAACAGCTTGAAAATCAGCTCATCAACTTTAGCCTTGGCCGTTTCACCATAATTGCGGGTAATGGCTACATTGACATTATCGGGAATAATCCGCCCCTTCAGCACATCCAGTTTCGCCAGCACAGCATTGGCGACATCCACCCCGTTGCTACCATGCTTCTTCGCAATTGCCAGCGTAACGGCGGGGGCATTGTCTGCCACTTCTTGCTGTTCTGCGGCCTCATCCTCATCACCGCTGAACAGCTTATGCAACCAGCCGTGCTCCTTGACGCCCTGAGCCGTGTAATAACCCACTGAACGACTTGCATCACTGGGCTCTTCCGTAACGCTTGCCACGTCCCGTACATAAACGGGCCGCCCATCGATAACCGCCACCATCAGGCGTTTGACATCTTCGGCGGAACTCAGGAATGCCCCACTGTAAACATTGAAAATACGCTGATCAGGCTCCACTGCGCCGGTATTGCGCTCGGAATTCGCCATACGGATAGCGTTGGCAACCTGCTCCAGTGATACCCCGAAAGTCGCCAGACGTTCCGGCAGTATTTCCACCTTAAGCTCTTCGTGACGCCCATCCACAATAAAGCTTTGGCTGGTATTTTCGACTTCCCGCAGGCTTTGCAACACATCCAGTGCCACCAGACGCAGGTTGGCGTCATCCACCTGATTCGACCACAGGGTAAGCGTGACCAGAGGCACGTCATCCGCCCCTTTCGGCTTGACCAGGGGCTCCTGCACACCAAACGGGATACGATCCTTGTTGGATGCCAGCTTGTCGTACAGTTTGACCAGGGAAGATTCCAGCTCTTCACCGACGATGAACTGCACTGTCACCATCGACTGTTCGCGGGCGGAATAGGAATAGACGTGATCCACCCCCGTCATTTCCGACATGATGCTTTCCAGCGGGCGGGAAATGAGGTTTTCCACCTCTTGCGCAGAAGCACCGGGGTAGCGGATGAAAATATCCACCATCGGCACGGATATCTGCGGATCTTCCTGCCGGGGCGTCATTTGCAAACCCAGCAGACCAACTGCGAAAAACGCCAACAGCAACAACAATGACAACGGGGAGGTGATAAACGCCTTGGCCATGGAACCCGCCATGCCAAGGTTGTGGTGCGGATGTGCGTGAGTCATGTTTTGCTGAGAGTCATTCATGGGCATATTCCGTAACTGGGCGAATTATTTTTTAGCATCGTCAGGCATCCAGCCGGAAGAAACTCCTGCTGGCGGGTGATCAATAATCCGCTCTCCGGGGCTTACACCCGAAACCACCTCAACCATACCTTCGCCCTGATCAGAACCCAGCCTGACCAGACGTAATTCGGACTTATTGTCATCCTTGACCACCAGCACGCTCGGCAAACTGCGACCACTCAGCAAAGAGCTTTTAGGGATGACCGCCACTTTTGAGGCTCCCTTGCTGCGCTCCGGCAGAAACACTTCAGCGTACATGCCTGGAGCCACCACGATGTCGACCGGCAAATCAAACTTCACCGTCACGGTATGGCGACTGGGATCAGCAATGGGATAAATCTGGGAAACCCTGGCCATGCTGCTGACACTGCCATCGATACGGACAGGCACCACCATATCCTGCGTGAGATTCCCCACCAGACCGGAAGGCACATCAGCCTGCAAGCGCTTGTATTTGACGTAACCGTATTTGATCAATGGCTGACCGGGTTGCACAGTATCGCCCTCTTCAACCATCTTGTTCAGCACAATACCTTCAAACGGGGCAATGGATTTGGCATCACGGATACCCGCATCAATTTCCTGCAACTGCGACATGGCCTGCTGCAAATTGCTCTGTGCCTGAGAAACGCCTGTAGCGCTACTCATCAAATCAGTGTAACGGCCCACATCGGAGTCATAGTTACCCATGAAAGACTCGGCAAACGGACGCACAGCGTAAATATCGAACATGGCAGGCAAGCCAAAGCCAGGCATGGCGCTGACATCCTTGCTGCGCGGAGAAACGATTTCACGGGTATATTGCGCCTGGGAGTTCTGCACCGCTGCCTGGGCAATGCTGATTTGCGCCAGCACTGAATTGCGTTTGGCCAGCAACTGGGTTTCATCAACCTGGACGATGACATCGCCCTGCTTGAACGCAGAACCGACCTCACCGCCGACATGTTTAACCACGCCTGGAACCTGAGCGGAAAGCGTGACTTCTTTGTAAGGAATAACCGTACTGCCCAATACCGATTGCGTTTGGGAACTGGAGGCTTCAACCCGCACAATCTCCGCCCCTTCCACCACGGGCAGCAGACTGACGCAAAGCGTCAGGGTTAATAACCCAAGCACGGTTTTTCTTATGCTCATGCGTATTCAATTCCTCAAAGCGGCAGTATCCGGGAGACAAGCAGACGTAACCACGTTCCCAGCAAGAACTTGTTTACAGTAGAACTTTTTCCCCTCTCAGTCTAGGCGGAACTATAGCGTTTAACCTTTTCAAATTCCAGTCAATATAACAGAATATTAGCAGATTCTTATAAATATATTAGAAAAACCCGCTTAATCCCTCCAAAATCAGTATGTTCCAGTGTTATTTCAAGCGTTTTTGGCAACACCTTTGCCTCTTCATCCCAGCCATCCTGCCACTCCTGCTTTTCATTCCCGAACCGAAACTTGACTGATTTTACACCATCCAGCAACGCCATGCTAACCGGCTGCTGCGAGTCCGCATGGTCTACCAGATTCCAACTCTGCCTGATCAGGTTTTCACCATCCAGTACGTAACGCACCCGCTGCAAAGCACTGCGCATCTGGCCAGAAGCGCGCAACTGCCACGCCATATCGGGATTACCGCCGCGCGTCAGCTCCAGCAGCGCCCCATTATCATCAGGCACGTAGAGTGCAGGCGAAACCTTGCCATACCCCTCGTTCGCCCGGCGATCAAGCACCTGATGGACATCCCGCTCCAGAAACAGCATGGCGCGCTGCAATTGCTGCAAACCGGCCTGACGGCTTTCGGTACGACGGTTGGCGTCCAGCAACAAGGTAACAGAGCTGTAGGAAAGCGTTACCATGACAGCAAATACAGCCAGGGCAATCATCAACTCCAGCAGGGTAAAACCGCGTGAACACCTCATTGGGTGCGCACCTTGGGACGTGGCTTGGGATTCGGGTTGGCAATGAAACCAACCTGCATGGCAATCATATCCTTGTCATTTCCCTTGCGGAAAACCGACACCTGCACACGGCGCAAGTCATCGCTATTGGTTGGCAAGACCTCCTGCCGCCATTGCCAGCGCGTTTTACCCATATCAGACTCGCCAGACCTCTTGCCTGCTGGAGGAAACTTTCCTGCCAATTCCAACTGGAATTCCGCCAACTGGTTGGCAGCAACCCAACGTGCCATGGTCGAATCCTTGGCGCGGTTGTAAGCCGCCAGATCGCCAGCACTGGTTTCGACACTAATGCTAATAACCAGCCCCAGTAACAGCAGGGCGAACATGATTTCAATCAGATTAAAGCCAGATTGATGACGCAGAGGGGAGCATGTGGCACGGTTAAACATTTACCCCCCCACTCCATTCAAATCGACCAAGCGCCCCTGCGAATCAAACTTGAGCATGGCTTCACGCCCCGCATCAGAACGCAAGCGCCATTCAAACGGCAACATTTCACCGGTAGGCAAAATGAAGACTTGCGGGCGGGTTTCGCCTTCATCCGGCAGCATGACCGCTTGCCCTTGCAGGTAAACGGTTTGCTCATAGTCACCCAGCAACTGGCGAGGCCCTAGCAAGGCGTCTTTCTCAATGACAGACCACTGCTGATCGTCATCCTGGACAAAAAAGGCATAACCATGCTCATTGAAGCCCAGCGCGATCGCCTGTGAACGCACAATACTCTCATCCTGCGCCAGCAGGATGCGCTCACGCAAACGATCAGCCTCATCATTGAGGGGGTCAGTGACCGTCAGGGTCAGCATGGAACCAGCCAGCGAATAGAGAATGCCGACCACCAGAATGACGACCAGCATCTCCAGCAGGGAAAAGCCCCGGTTATTCGAGCAACCAGCTGCCAACATCGTCTTCCGTGCCTTCGCGCTTGTCAGGCCCGATGCTGTAAACATCAATTTCACCACCATGCGTACCCGGATTCAGGTAACGGTAGTCGTTGCCCCATGGGTCTTTCGGCAGGGCTTTCATATATTGACGCCAGCGCGGTGCATTACCCGGATTGCTAACCAGCGCAGTCAATGCACCGGATGGAGGAAAAGTGCCATTGTCAGCGCGGAACATTTCCAGCTTGACCTTCAGGTCGCCAACTTCCTTTTTGGCCTTCAGGTTTTGCGCGTCACCCATGACGTTCAGGTTACTGAACACCAACCCCAACAAAATACCGATAATGACGATGACGATCATCAACTCGGTCAGCGAGAAACCTGATTCGCTGCGCTTGCGCTGAAACGCGCTTGTTTTACTCATTACAGTTCATCCTCTCGTACAAGATTCGTGGATTTGATTCTGGCATACTGCAAGCCATGTTGCACACCCACAAACCATATAAAGCCGACTTTCTGACCGACCATTGTCCGGGCAGTTACCTGCTTGTGGCTGCATTCAGCGCCCTACTGGTATTACTGCAATTTTTTCAGGCTGAACTTATTTTTCAGCGTTACCTGATCATGGAAGGGGAGTTCTGGCGACTATGGACAGGAAATCTGGTGCACACCAACCTATGGCACCTGGCTTTGAACCTGGGTGGATTCTGGTTGCTGGTTTTTATCCAGCGGCCCGCGCCACCCAGCCGCACCCTGATTGCCCAGATACTGTTCATCAGCACCTGCGTAGGGGTGGGCTTATGGTTTTTCAATCAGGATTTGATCTGGTATGCGGGCTTTTCCGGCACATTATACGGCCTATTCATGCTCACCGGCATTCATCTTTTGAAGCAAAAAGACTGGGTTTCCGCCGCATTGATTCTTGGCGGCATTTGCGGCAAAACCCTGTGGGACTGGTCGCAAGGCGGCATGGCACTTTCCGCCAGCCTGATTGAAGCCCCGGTCATATATACAGCCCATGTATACGGAATGCTGGGCGGAATCATGCTCTCCCTTCCCCACTTTTTCCGCCATTTGACCAACAGATGAACATCGCCCGGAGCCTACGCCTTGTAGCCAACCACCTGTTGCAACCCGATTGCGCCTTTTGTGGCAACCGGCGTGAACCTGACCACTCCATTTGCCCGGCCTGCCACAGCGACCTCCCCTGGCTTCCACCGGAACACATTGCACCATTGCCGGACTGCGAAGAAACACTCAGCGCTTTTGCCTACCAGCCGCCCATCAGCAACCTGTTACTGGGCGTCAAATTCGGCAAAAACATACGTTCACTCGCCACACTGGGGGAACTGACTGCCGAGGGGATCCTTCCGCAAATAGCACAGGTTCCAGACGCTATCCTGCCTGTTCCGTTACACCGCAAACGCCTGCACACCCGAGGCTTCAATCAGGCACTGGAACTGGCCCGACCACTGGCACAAACACTCGGCATCCCGCTTTTGCCGCAGGCCATCATCCGCACCAAGGCAACCTTGCCACAAACCGAACTAGATTCCCGGCAACGCCTGCACAACCTGAAACAGGCATTCGCACTGACCAAACCCCTGTCATATAAAAGCATTGCCATCTTCGATGATGTCATCACGACCGGCACCACCGTGCATGAACTGGCCATGCTACTGCGCTCGCACGGTGCCCAGCATATTGCCATCTGGTCTTGTGCCCGCGCCATCCTGCGCCAAAAGCATGACCTGGGGGAACGAATCGACTACCATTACCCTTAACGCAATCAATCTGGAAACATACGCACATGATCCGCAGCATGACCGCCTTCTCCCACCGGGAACTCACTACCGAACACGGCATACTCAGCTGGGAAATCCGCACGGTCAATCACCGCTACCTCGACATCAGCCTGCGTCTGCCGGAAGAGTTCCGCTGTCTGGAAAACAGTTTCCGCGAAGCCATTCAGAACAACCTCAAGCGCGGCAAGGTTGAGTGCAACCTGCGATTCAATGCCGCCCAAGGCAATACCAATGAAATCCGCATCAATGAACCACTGGCGCGCGCCTTGATCATTGCCTGCCGCCAGCTTGAATACATCACTGACAACCCTGAACCCCTCAAAGCCGTCGACATCCTCCGCTGGCCTGGTGTTGCGCAGGATGCACCGCCGGACATGGATATAGTAACAGCCCACACGCAAGCGCTCCTGCAAGATGCACTTGAAGACCTGTTGGAAACCCGCGAGCGTGAAGGCAAACGACTGGCTGACTTCATTTACCAGCGCTGCGACCAGATTGCCGAAATCATCGTCAAGGTACGCAAATACCGCCCCGGCATCATCGCCGCCCAACGCGAAAAAATTCTCAACCGGATCGAAGAACTGCAAATTTCACCGGATTACAACCGTATCGAGCAGGAACTCGTCATCCTCGCCCAGCGCCTGGATGTGGACGAGGAACTCGACCGCCTGATGGCGCACCTGGACGAAATCAACGAAGTGCTGGAACGCGACGAACCGGTTGGCCGCCGCCTCGACTTCCTTATGCAGGAACTCAACCGCGAAGCCAACACACTAGCCTCCAAATCCAACGATGCCGATACCACCCAGTCAGCAGTTGATCTCAAGGTCATGATTGAGCAGATGCGCGAACAAGTACAAAACATTGAGTAAGATCAGGGCTTACATACATTCAGCCGCTTGAAACCGGCATGAGTGGCTCCATATTCAACACTGGGAAAGCTGAAAAAGGTTTTGCTACGCAGAATCAGGGTTCAGGTTGCATCCTGACCTGATAAATTAACCTGTTATCGACAAAAACGCCGCTGTTGCGGCGTTTTTTGTCGTAGACTCTGCGACAGAGGTATCACATGGAATATAAGGACTACTACAAAATTCTGGGAGTCGAGCGCAGTGCCAGCCAAGACGACATCAGGAAAGCCTTCCGCCGGATGGCTGCCAAATATCACCCTGATCGCAACAAGGACGCAGGTGCCGAAGACCATTTCAAAGAGATCAACGAGGCCAACGAAGTTCTGGGCGACCCGGAAAAACGCACACGTTACGACCAACTCGGCAACAACTGGCATACAGGCGAAAACTTCCGGCCACCGCCCGACTGGGCAGGCAGCAACTCGGGCCATTTCAACGCATCCTTCTTTGAGGACATCGCCCGCCAAGGCTTCGATGGCTCACCCAGCGGTGGTTTCAGTGATTTCTTTGAAAGCCTGTTTGGCAACAGCAGCGCCGGGTTCCGCAAACCGCCCGGCGGCGGCTTTCATCGTGGTAGCGCCCCCCAGGAAGCGACCATCCAACTGACGCTGGAAGATATTTTCCACGGCGCACGCAAAACCATCAGGCTACCATCAGGTGAAAGCTTGCAGGTACAGATTCCTGTCGGCATTGCCGAAGGCCAAAAGCTCCGCCTGACCGGCAAAGGCCCACGTGGCTCGGATATTTACCTGAAAATCAAACTCAGGGAGCACCCCCTCTACCGGCTGGATGGCAAAGACATCCACATGGAACTTCCCATCACCCCATGGGAGGCTGCACTGGGTGAAACTGTCGCCGTACCAACCCCGACCGGCAGGATCAACCTGAAAATTCCGCAGGGGTCGCAATCAGGCAAGAAAATGCGCCTGAAAGCCAGAGGACTGCCCGGCCAGCCAGCAGGCGACCTTTTTGTCACCCTACTGGTAAACACACCACCTGCTGATACAGCAGAACAAAAAGAGTATTATGCCCGAATGAAAACCCTGTTCGACTGGAACCCTCGACAGCATATTGCCTGACCGGAACCATTAACAAAGGATAACTGTCTGAAAACATTACAACAGCAACCGGAATAACTAGCATGACCATACAACTGATATTACGTACCGCAGTGTTGCTGGCAGTGATGACCCTGCCGATAACTGCCATCAATACAGCCACTGCTGCCTTACCTCCGGCAGTGAATGGTCAGCCATTGCCATCCTTATCCGACATGCTGGAAAGAGTTACGCCTGCCGTTGTAAACATCACCACCGAAGGAACCCAGAAAGCCAGCGACCCACTACTGAATGACCCTTTCTTCAAGCGGTTTTTCGGTGAGGTACTCTCCGGCGACCGCCCTATTAGTGGCACTGGCTCGGGAGTCATCATCCATGCGCAACGCGGGCATATACTGACCAACTTCCACGTCATCGAAGGGGCAGAAAACATCCTCGTTACCCTGACTGACGGACGCAAGTTTCAGGCAGAAATTGTCGGTATTGACCCAAGAGCTGACCTTGCCATCCTGCAAATTCCTGCTGAGCGTCTGGTAGCCATGCGCTTTGGCGACTCGGATCGCTTACGGGTGGGTGATTTCGTGGTCGCCATCGGCAATCCGTACAGTATCGGGCAGACCGTTACATCCGGCATTATCAGCGCATTGCACCGCAACCCCGGCATCAGCGAATATGAAAACTTCATTCAGACAGATGCCCCCATCAACCTTGGCAATTCAGGCGGCCCACTGGTCAATCTGCACGGTGAACTGATCGGCATCAATACTGCCATCCTGGGCGATCAGGGCGGCGGAAGCCTGGGAATCGGTTTCGCCATTCCCATCAATACTGCCGCTGGCGTTATCAATCAGATTGTGCGGTTTGGTAAGGTTGAACGCGGCCAGCTAGGCATTGAGGTTGGCGATATAGATGAAAAACTGGCACATGATTCCGGCATCAGCCCCAATGGCGGCTCCATTATTGTCGGCATACTACCCGGATCTGCCGCAGAGACAGCAGGCCTGCTGCCGGGTGATATAATCACGCGACTCAACGGACAAAATGTAACCAGCGCAGTCGACGTAAAAAACATGATAGGCGACTTACGCACTGGCTCAAAAGTACACATAACCCTGTTGCGGGCTGGACGACCAAGAAACATCACCGTCATCATCAGCAACCCAACACCCCAAAATCTGAGCCAGAACGGTAAGACACAGCCATTTTGGGAAAAAGGTTTATAGGAAAGACACCCACTCACAAGCAGAGCTTAAAAAACCACCCACACTGTATTGACAAGCAGGAAGCTTCTGCTATAACGTTGAGGCAGATAGGCTTGATACGTTTCCTGAAGTAAAGATGACCGCATACTCGGTCAAGTGAGTGGTTTATCCTCGAACGGCTACAACGAGTGATGGCTAACCCCCAAACTCAGAGGGAATGTTTTTTCGAAGTTTCCGCGAAGCTATCGGAGAGTACTAAAATAGCGCTTAAGCCCGGCGCTGGTATTTTCCGTTTGCGGATACAGGTTTGGTGTCCCCAATCCAAACCTGTTGATTAGCCCCGGCTTTTTAGACCCCCTGTTTGGCCGGGGTTCCTTTTCCTAGCAGCTTCAAATATAAGCGTTAATAAATTAACTTATCCTGAATATACTCAGGGCATTGATTCATCATGCCCCAGCCAGACTTCGAGCACCTTCCAACACTCATCCAACCCCTGTTTGTTAAGCGCCGAAAATGCCTGCACCGATACCAACCCATATGCCGATACCTCCTTGCGTACCTGCAAGAGCACATTTCCCCCTGCCCCCCGCGTCAGCTTGTCAGCCTTGTTCAGCAGTATGTGTACCGGCAGCCCCCGCCCGTTTGCCCAACGCAACATGGTCTGATCATATTCCGTCATAGGGTGGCGAATATCCATGATCAGCACTACACCCCTGAGCGTATTCCGCTGCATCAAGTAGGCTTCGATAAACTTTTGCCACTCAAGCTTGATCTTCTCCGGCACCTTGGCGTAACCATACCCAGGAAGATCCACCAGAAAATGACCATCCGGCAGACGAAAAAAATTTATCAACTGCGTTCTTCCCGGTGTTTTACTAGTCCTGGCCAGTGCTTTCTGAGAACACACGCGATTGATTACGCTGGACTTTCCAGCATTGGAACGCCCCGCAAAAGCAATCTCCAGCCCACCTTCTGCTGGTAGGGTATTACGGGTTGTAGCGCTTTGCAGAAAACTGGCCTGCTGAAAGTAATGATTCATAATGTTAGCGTTCTCTAATATTTTTTGCGGAACCGAAGCGGAATATGTTATACAATCCAGTCGTTTTTTCGGGTACCACTGCCTGGGGTAGCGGTTCATACGCCGAAAAGACTGTAGAGCGTGTGGATATGGTATGCCTGCGACAGGCTGGTGCAGATTAAATTGCGCCAGACATGATTGCAAGTTGTTGCCCCGGCTGCGACAAGATGGCCGGGTAACGTGTCTGGACAGGATGAACACGGGGAGTCATCCGGGGCACAATAAATGAATGACAGATTTTGTAGATATCTTAGGAGCACTTCGAGATGAAAAAAGTACTCATGCTTGTACTGACCGGTCTGACCATCAGCGTCGCCACCTCTGTTTGGGCAGAAGGCGGCAACGCTGAAGCAGGCAAAACCAAATCCGCCACTTGCGCCGCCTGCCACGGCATGGACGGCAACAGCACCAACCCTGAGTGGCCAAAACTGGCTGGTCAGCACGAAAGTTACATCGTTAAACAGTTGATGAACTTCAAGAACGATGAGCGCGTAAATGCCACCATGACTCCTATGGCCAAGCCACTGAGCGACCAAGACATGGCTGATCTGGCCGCCTACTTTGCAGCCCAGCCAGTTAAAAGCGGCGAAGCAGACCAAACCAAGGTCGCGTTAGGTGAACAGGTTTACAAAGGTGGCAACAATGCTACCGGCGTGGCTGCCTGTGCAGCCTGCCACGGCCCGACTGGCGCAGGCAACCCTGCTGCCAACTTCCCGGCAGTTAACGGCCAGCAGACCACTTACGTCAAAAACCAGCTGCATGCTTTCCGCAAAGGTGAGCGCGCCAACGATGCTGGCAAAATGATGCGTAATATTGCTGCCAACATGACTGATGCCGAGATTGACGCTGTTGCCGAATACATCGCCGGTCTTAAGTAATGAAATTACCAATTGGTAATGGTTTGAAGTAGAACAGGGGGTGGCTTTTGCCACCCTTTGTTGTTTTAATGCATCCTCTTGAAACACTATCGTTGCGGTATGAAAAACTCTCCCACTGCCAGTACGCGCCTGATCAACTTCCTGGGTTCCATGAACCTGGCCATCAGCTTGCTGGTCGTGCTGGCGATTGCCTCCATCATCGGTACCGTCCTGAAACAGAACCAGCCTTACACCGACTACCAGATCAAGTTCGGCTCCTTCTGGTTTGACCTGTTCCAGTCACTAGGGCTTTATGATGTGTATTCCGCCGTATGGTTTCTAGGCATTCTCGCATTCCTGGTAATTTCCATCGCAACCTGTGTTGGGCGTAACACGCCCGGCATCCTGCGCGAATTACGCCATTTCCGTGAAAATGTGCAGGAAAAGTCGCTACGTGCGGTGAAGCATCAGTTCACTTTGCCCTCCACCATGGCGGCAACAGAAGCACAAACATTGGCGCACCGCATTCTTTCCGGCCAGGGCTTCAAAACCCGTCAGAAAACAGCGGAGGACCACACGGTTATCGCTGGCATGAAAGGCGGTGCCAACCACTGGGGTTACTGGCTGACCCATCTTGGTATTATTGTCATTTGCCTTGGTGGCCTAATGGACAGCCGCCTGCCACTGATGATTGGCGAATGGCAAGGTACCCTCAAACCCGAAACACGCAACATACCCGTTTCGGAAGTGCCCAAAATCAGCCAACTGCCCACATCCAGCTTTTCCTACCGGGGGTCTGTCGACATACCGGAAGGGGGCAGTGCCAATGTCATCTTCCTGCCAGTACGGGATGGATTCTTTGTGCAGAACCTGCCCTTTGATGTAGAAGTAAAGGATTTCCGTGTTGAACACTACTCAACCGGGATGCCGAAATCCTTCGAAAGTGATTTGATCATTCGTGACAAGGATTTACCCGAACCGATGGAGGCAACCATCGCTGTCAATCATCCGCTGATTTACAAAGGCGTAGCGATCTATCAGGCCAATTTTGGCGATGGCGGCTCCAGGGTGAATCTGCGCCTGCATCCATTCAGCAACCAGTACGCAGCACAGGATGTTGAAGGCAATATATTCAAGGATTACAAACTCACCAGTAGCGACCAACAGTACAAACTGGAATTGACCGATTTCCGTCTGTTCAACATCAACGACATGGAGGAGCCTGACGGCACGATCAAGAAGAAAAACCTCGGCCCCAGCGTC
>JAHJJD010000009.1 GCA_018822845.1 Gammaproteobacteria bacterium
AAAGCTGCGCTGAACAATAGCAGAAAAACCACGATCAGGATTTGCGGTGGGTCAAACACATTGCGCCCGGTATGCCCCAGTGCCACCCGCGCCATCATGCCCAGGGTCATCATGCCGATGCCGCCGACCGCGAAAGCGTGTTGGCAGGCAGCAGTGGCCAGCCAAAGTTGTAAATACCCAGCCACAGGAACATGACCAACACTGCGAACAACCCGGCAGCCAGGAAGAAAGGGCGGAAACCGAGATGGGAGATGGCATACTTGCCGGTGAAGGGCTTTTCGATGGTTAGCATTAAAGGCGTCCATGTTGATGAGCTGATTTTCAGGAGGCAATTCTACGCTGCATCGCAAGAAAATCTACACACCAGCAGCCATCCCCTAATACAATGATTACCAGCCAATACAATAATACAGGAACAAACCATGCGGAAACTTCCCTTACTGCTGCTAAGTCTTTGCCTCACCACTTCCTTTGCCCATGCCGAAAGCGTCATCAAGCGCGGCAATGGTGCGGAACCCGAAACGCTTGACATCCACAAATCCACTGGCGTTTCCGAAGCCAATATCGAGCGCGACATGCTGGAAGGGCTGGTAACGGAAGGCGTGGATGGCAAGCTTCAGCCCGGCGTGGCGGAAAAGTGGGAAATCAGTGACGATGGCCTGAGCTATACCTTTCACCTGCGCAGCGACAGCAAATGGTCGGATGGCTCGCCAGTAACAGCAGGTGATTTCGTCTACGCCTACCGCCGCGCGCTCAGCCCGGAGACGGCTTCCGACTATGCATTCATCCTCTGGCCGATCGCCGGGGCGGAAGCTTTCAGCAAGGGGGAACAAAAAGACCCGGCAAGTGTTGGCGTGAAAGCCATCGACCCACAAACACTGGAAATCACCCTCAAGGCCCCAACACCGTATTTCCTCGGCATGCTGATGCACCACATGGCTTTCCCGGTGCCGCAAAAAGTGGTCGAAAAGGTGGGAAATGACTGGATCAAGCCAGAAAACATGTTGTGTAACGGCGCTTACTGCCTGAGCGAATGGAAGCCGCAATCGCATGTCAAACTGGCCAAAAACCCCAACTACCGTCGCGCTGCCGAGGTAAAAATCGACACGGTGTATTACATTCCCACCGAAGACCAGAATACCGAACTCAAGCGCTTCCGTGCCGGGGAGCTGGACATCACCTACGATGTGCCCGCCGACCAGATCAAGAATGTGCAGCAGGATTTGCCGGATGCTTTCCGCAGCACGTCTTACATTGGCACCTATTACTACGCCCTCAACCTGCAAAACCCGGCTTTCAAGGAAAACCCCAAGCTGCGCCGCGCGCTGACACTCGCGCTGGATCGTGACATCCTTACCGAAAAGATTACCCAGTCGGGTGAAATTCCTGCGTGGGGCTGGGTTCCGGCAGTCGACGACTACAGCCAGCAAGCCATCGAAGAAAAGTCGCTGGACAAAGCCGCCCGCACCGATCTGGCCAAACAGCTTTATACCGAAAGTGGCTACGGTGCAGACAAGCCGCTGGAGCTTGAAATCCTTTACAACACCAGCGACAACAACAAGAAGCTGGCGATTGCCGTTGCTGCCATGTGGAAACAGGTGCTGGGCGTAAAAACCAGCTTGCGCAATGAGGAATGGAAAGTTTACCTCGATTCCCGCAACCAGAAACAGTACCAGGTGGTGCGTTCAGGCTGGATCGGCGACTATAACGATGCCTACAGCTTCCTCAGCATTTTCAAGTCCGACGTGGGCGAAATCAACACGCCGGGCTACCAGAACCCCGAATTCGACCGACTGATGAAGGAAGCCGAAACCCAAAGCGACCCCAAACTGCGCCGCGAGGCGATGGAGCAGGCCGAACGGGTTTTGCTGGCCGACATGCCCATTGTGCCAATCTACCACTATACCACCCAGCATCTGGTCAGCCCGCGCATTAGCGGCTGGGAAGACAACGTGATGGACGTACACCAGACGCAATATATGGGCTTGAAATAGGCGCTTTACGCCTCTTTCTTCCACACAAATACGATCCAGTAAAACGCTGCCGCGATCAGCGTGAAACTGATCAGGCTGCCTGTCGGGTCAATTTCGCTGGTGGTAAACATGGAAGGTGCAGGCAACGCCGAATTGGCATAGTTCAGGATCAGCACGGTAAACAGGTTGTTGGCGGCATGCACGCCAATAGCCAGTTCCAGCGAGTTGCTTTTCACCGTAATGACCGCAAGGAACAACGCCAGCAGGAAATACAGCAAGGGCAGCAGGGCGCTTTCATCCGCCTGCATTTCCGGGTTCCAGAAATGCGCCAGCATGAAAATGAGCGAGGAACCAATCACCGGTATGGCCGTAATGCGGGTCAGCACGCCAATACCTTGCATAAGGTAGCCACGGAACAGCATTTCTTCCGCCGCCGCCTGTATGGGCGTGATGATCAGGGCAATCGGCAGGAAGATAAGGAACTGTTCGAAATCAAAACTCATGGTAATTTCGCCGGGGCGGAGCATTGCTTCAACGCCAGACGCAAGCAGCATCAGCAGGAAGTAAACCGTGAAACCCTTCCACATCAGCTTCCAGTTGACGTTTTCCAGCGCGGTGATGACTGTCTTGAATGCCCGTTTGTGCAGGAAGCGTATCGCCAGAAACAGCCCTGCGAGCATCGCAATCAGGGTGAAATTTATCCCAAGGTAAGGCAGCAAAGGATCAACGCCCTGAAATTGCAGGGTAGTGAGATCGACGCTGGTAGCCGGGTCACTATCGGTTTCGACCATCATGACGTAGGCCAGAATCGGTAAGCCACCAAGGAACTGCCAGAAGAATGCGATCACCAACAGGCTGAGCAGATAACGCCACCACTGATTTTGGCCAAGAGTGGCCAGCGAAAGGTAAGGAATGGGCATGTTTTGTCCTTCTCGGAAGTTTATTGTAGCAATTGTAGGCGTTATTCTGAATTGCATACGTACTTCTACACAATCATAATCAGGACGAACAGGCGATATATGCTGGTTTATCTGCCCACGCTGCTGGGTGGGAAAGTAAAACCAGCACATATCACCGGCTATTTGAGGGAAGAGCAGGCTTTCAATAATTCAACACGGGATTCGAGGAGATGGTAGTAAACCCGGTTGGCGTCCTTGCGCGAAGCCAGCAGACCTTTATTCCGCAAAATGTTCAGATGCTGGGATATATTGCTTTGGGTTGTGCCGACCTGTTCGACAATTTCATGCACGGTCAGCTCGGTATCCTTCAATAAACACATGATTTTTAACCGCAAGGGATGTGATGCTGCCTTGAGGGAACTGGAGGCAAGCTCAATATCGCGTTCCTGCATTGGAGTGCCGTCTACCGTGATGTTATAACCTTGATTGTGCATGTTTCACCCTGTCCAGGTAGTTGTTCGAATTCTCACTAGCGGATGGGTATTATGTATAATTAGCATATTAGAATTTTCTAAAGTATAAGGGCTTTCCAGGCGCTTGTCATCAGAATTCGGGAAAACCATCATTATATGTTTCGATATATCATCAGACGACTGTTTGGTGCTTTGCCTACCTTGCTGGTTATCATTACGCTGGCATTCTTCCTGATCCGGCTGGCTCCTGGCGGCCCGTTTGACAGTGAACGTCAGGTTCCGGCGGAAATCACCGCCAACCTGGAACGTGCCTACCACCTCGACCAGCCCTTGCCGGTGCAATACGGTTATTACCTGTGGAACATGGTGCAGGGCGATTTCGGCCCATCCTTCAAATACAAGGATCACAGCGTCAGCGAACTGATTGCGCAAGGCTTTCCGGTTTCGCTGCAACTGGGGCTGTCAGCCATGCTGCTGGCCTTGCTGATTGGCATACCTGCCGGAATGCTGGCTGCCCTGAAACAAAACCAGCCTCTGGATCATGCCGTCATGGCGCTGGCGATGACCGGCATCACCATTCCCAATTTCGTCATGGCTCCCTTGCTGGCGCTGGTTTTCGGCGTATTCCTGCACTGGCTGCCAGTGGCGGGCTGGAATGATGGCTGGAAATCCGCCGTGCTGCCGGTGATTGCGCTGGCTTTGCCGCAGATTGCCTATGCGGCGCGCATGATGCGTGCCAGCATGCTGGAAACACTCGGCAGCCCGCATATCCGAACTGCTTTCGCCAAGGGTTTGCCGTTGCGGCTGGTATTGTGGCGGCATGTGCTGAAAGGGGCATTGTTACCGGTAATTTCCTGGCTGGGGCCAGCGACGGCGGCGATTATTACCGGGTCGGTGGTGATTGAGCAGATATTTTCCATTCCCGGTATTGGGCGGCATTTTGTGCAGGGTGCGTTGAACCGTGACTACACGCTGGTGATGGGGGTGGTGGTGTTTTACGGGGCGTTGATCATCCTCATGAACCTGTTGGTGGATGTGATTTACGGGCTGGTTGATCCGAGGGTGCGTTATGAATAATTCGCTTTGGGGCAAGGCGTGGCGGCGTTTGTTGCGTAACCGGATGGCTTTGGGCAGCGCATTCGTACTGCTGGCCATCGCCTTATTGTGTTTGTTGGGGCCGTTGTTCAGCCCGCACCCTTACGATGAAATTTACTGGGACAGCATGGGTATTGCGCCGGATGCCGCCAACGGTTTCTGGTTCGGTACGGATGCAAACGGGCGCGACCTGTTCGTGCGTACCCTGATGGGCGGGCGGGTATCGCTGATGGTGGGGCTGGCGGCAACGTCGGTCAGTTTGTTGATTGGCATCCTGTATGGCGCAACAGCGGGTTATCTGGGCGGGCGTACCGATGCGCTGATGATGCGTTTTGTGGATGTGCTGTATGCGCTGCCCTTCATGTTTTTCGTCATCCTGCTGATGGTGTATTTCGGGCGCAGCATTTTCCTGATCTTCGTCGCCATCGGTGCGGTGGAATGGCTGACCATGGCGCGCATCGTGCGTGGGCAGGCGTTGTCGCTGAAAGGGCGCTCGTTTGTGGAAGCGGCGCGGGTCAGCGGCGTGAGTCATTTCGGCATCATTCGCCGCCATATCGTGCCGAATACGCTGGGGCAGGTGATTGTCTACGCCACCCTGACCGTGCCGCAGGTGATTTTGTTCGAGTCCTTCCTCAGCTTTCTGGGGCTGGGGGTGCAGGAGCCTCTGACCAGTTGGGGCGTGCTGATTGCGGAAGGCGCACAACAGATGGAAACAGCGCCGTGGATGCTGCTGTTCCCGGCAAGTTTTCTGGCAGTGACGCTGTTTTGCCTGAATTTTCTGGGCGATGGGCTGCGGGATGCGCTTGATCCGAAATCAGTGTAGTATGCTGACATACAATGTATTACGTTGAGGTTCAATGTCATGTCAAAAGAATCCATAGGTTTCCGCATCGAGAGCGAAAAACGTGTTGCGTTAGATGAATTGGCGCAGGTCATGCATCGTGACCGGACAACCCTGATTAACGAGGCCATTGATGCTTATCTGGATTTGCACCACTGGCAGGTGGAAATCATAAAGCGCAGTCAGGCCGCCGCCAATGCTGGAGAAGCAGGGGTGGAACATGCCGAAGTGTTCAGGAATCTTCGTGCGCGCCTGCTGGAGAAAATGCATTGATGCGCATTGTCTGGCAAAAAATTGCCCTTGATCATCTGGAAAACATTCTGGATTACATTGGACAGGAGAATGTTGCCGCTGCCTTGGGCATCCATGAACTTATTGAGAAACGGGTGGGGCAATTGGCTGATCACCCTCACCTGGGCAGGGAGGGTAGGGTGACAGCAACCCGTGAACTGATTATTGCCGGAACACCATTCATTGTGGTTTACCAACTCGTTCCGGGACAGGTGCAGATATTGGCAGTGTTACATGGAGCCATGCGCTGGCCTGACAGGTTCTGACTACTGCGGACGCCCAGCCACATCATCCAGATGAATCTCTTCCCTCGGCAACGGCGCGCCGCTGCTATCCAGTTCCGGGTTGAATTCGCGGGGTGGTCTGCTACGTTCCTGCTCATCCACCTGGGTATCACGATGTTCACGCAGGTAATCGGTGTCATCCACTCCCGCCAGTTTGCCGATCAGGCGGGCGCGGGTTTTCTGTTTCAGCCCATTCTCCAGGTTTTCACACAGGCTGTTGGCCAGCAGGAAGCGCTGGGTGCTTTCCAGCTTGCCCTGGAACAGGTTGAGCTGATCCAGGGTTTTGCCATACAGGAAGAAATTGACGCCCGCGATGAAAGAGGAAACTGCGCCACCCACGACACCCGTCGTGGCCAGTTCCGTCGAGGCGTAGCCCTGGAGCATGAACATGATGACCCCGAAGAAAAAGACCAGACCAACCGCACTGGCAATCAGCGCAACCCGGAAGCTGCGCCCTGCCTGCGACAGGGAAAGCTCGTAGTATTGGGAAAGCAGCTCAAGCTGGGTGATGGCTATTTCCTTGACATCGCTTTCCGAGGCGTTGGAAAGGCGCTCAATGGCCGCCTGCTGCTTGACGCTGAATGCTTCAGTGTTTGGGGGATTCATGTCATATGGCCTTTTTCACCGTGATGAATTTCAATTATAGCCTATGGTAGCAATCAGTCTATCAAGCAATGGTTATCTGTTCTGATAGATAAACGTCCTGAATGGCGTTCAGCAGCTCAATGCCTTCCAGCATCGGTTTCTGGAACGATTTGCGCCCGGAAATCAACCCCATGCCACCCGCCCGCTTGTTGATGACGGCAGTGCGCACCGCCTGATGCAAGTCATCCTTGCCGGAAGGGCCGCCGGAATTGATCATGCCGACCCGCCCCATGTAGCAGTTGGCGACCTGATAACGCACCAGGTCAATCGGGTGATCCGAAGTCAACCCGGAATAGACTTTCGGATGGGTTTTGCCGAATTTGATGGCATTGTAACCACCGTTGCATTCAGCCTGTTTCTGCTTAACGATATCTGCGCCGATGGTGGCAGCGAGATGATTAGCCTGCCCGGTCAGGTCGGCAGCAGTGTGGTAATCCACACCCTCGTGCTTGAAAGCTGAATTGCGCAAATAAGCCCATAGCACCGTCACCATGCCAAGTTCGTGCGCCCGCTCAAATGCTTCGCTCACTTCCTCAATCTGGCGGCGCGAATCTTCCGATCCGTAGTAAATCGTCGCGCCCACCGCCACTGCGCCAAGATCAAACGCCTGCTCCACACTGGCGAACAGGGTTTGGTCATACAGGGTCGGGTAAGTCAGCATTTCATTGTGGTTGAATTTCACTATAAACGGGATTTTGTGCGCATACTTGCGGCTAACAGACCCCAATACCCCGAGGGTGGAGGCAACAGCGTTACAACCACCTTCAATCGCCAGTTCCACGATATTGGCCGGGTCGAAATAGATCGGGTTGGGGGCAAAAGATGCGCCTGCGGCATGTTCCACACCCTGATCAACTGGTAGTATCGACAAGTATCCAGTGCCTGCCAGCCGCCCGTGGTTGAACAGCATTTGCAGGTTGCGCAGTACCACCGGGCTGCGGTCAGACTGGCTGACCACGCGGTCGATGAAGTCCGATCCGGGCAGGTGGAGTTGTTCCCTGGGTATCGTGTGGCAGCGATGCGTGAGCAAGATTTCAGCTTCTGCCCCCAGCAAGGTTTCGATATTTTTCATCATTCTGTCTCCCTGTTTCAAAACCAATACACTGAGCATAGAACAAGTCATGACAACGCAAATGACAAAACAATTATTACTAGACATTCAACGGCTTAATGTGTCTTTCAATACGCCAGAGGGGCGGGTGGAAGCGGTGCGTGGGGTGGATTTGAGCTTGCATGCAGGCGAAACGCTGGCGATAGTTGGGGAGTCCGGCGCAGGCAAAAGCCAGCTATTCCACGCTGTCATGGGTTTGTTGCCGCGCAATGCACGCGCTACCGGTAGCGTGCAGTTTGCCGGGGTGGAATTGCTGAACCAGCCAGCCAGCACCCTCAACCATTATCGCGGCAAGCGCATGGCGATGATCTTTCAGGATCCCATGACTGCCCTGAATCCTTTGCTGACCATTGGCAGGCAACTGACCGAAGTGCTGGAAGTGCATCAAGGCATGAAGGCACAGACAGCCAGACAAACAGCCATCGCCATGCTGGAACAGGTGCAGATTCCCGACGCTTCCCGCCGTTTCGCCAGCTACCCACATGAGCTTTCCGGTGGTATGCGCCAGCGCGTCATGATTGCCATGGCGCTACTGTGCGAACCGCAATTGCTGATCGCGGACGAACCCACCACTGCGCTGGACGTTACCGTGCAGTCCAGCATCATGGCGTTACTGCGGGAAATATGCGCCAGTCGGGGCATGGCGTTAGTATTGATTACACACGACCTGCCACTGGCGGGGGGCTTGTGCGACCGGGTGGTGGTAATGCGCCACGGGCAGATGGTGGAGCAGGGCGGGGTGGAAGACATTTTCTACCGCCCACTGCGTTCCTATACGCAGCACTTGCTGTCGGCCTCCGGTTTCGCATACCCTTGTGCACCACAACAATAACGTACTCCGCACGCAGTAGACCAAACCACCAAAGGAGTAAAACAACCATGACCATCATCAAGCAGGAAGACCTGATTGCCAGCGTAGCCGATGCGCTGCAATTCATTTCCTATTACCATCCCGTTGATTTCATTGAGGCCATGCACAAGGCGTGGGAACGGGAAGAGTCCCCGGCAGCGAAGGATTCCATCGCCCAGATTCTGGTGAATTCACGCATGTGCGCACAAGGCCACCGCCCGATTTGCCAGGATACCGGCATCGTTACCGTATTCGTCAAGGTCGGCATGAATGTGCAGTGGGAAGGCGACCTGAGCCTGTCCGGCATGATCAACGAAGGCGTGCGCCGTGCCTACCTGAACCCGGATAATGTGCTGCGTGCCTCCATCCTCGCCGATCCTGCCGGTGCGCGTAAAAACACCAAAGACAATACCCCGGCAGTCATCCATTACGAAATCGTTCCCGGCGACAAGGTGGAATTCGACGTGGCAGCCAAAGGCGGTGGCTCCGAAAACAAGTCCAAGATGGTCATGCTAAACCCGTCTGACAGCATCGTCGACTGGGTGTTGAAAACCGTGCCAACCATGGGCGCAGGCTGGTGCCCACCGGGCATGCTCGGTATCGGTATCGGCGGTACGGCTGAAAAGGCGGCAGTACTGGCCAAGGAAGTGCTGATGGAGCCTATCGACATCCACGACCTGATGGCGCGCGGCGCGCAAAACCGGGTGGAAGAGCTGCGCCTGGAACTGTATGAAAAGGTCAACCAGTTGGGCATCGGTGCACAGGGCCTGGGCGGTCTGACTACCGTGCTGGATGTCAAAATCAAGGATTACCCGACCCACGCAGCCTCATTGCCAATCTGCATGATACCCAACTGTGCTGCGACCCGTCACACCCATTTTGTGCTGGATGGTTCCGGCCCCTCGCTGCAAACGCCGCCAGACCTTTCCAACTGGCCGCAGATTTCGCTGGAAGGCGGTGCACAAGCCACCCACATCAATCTCGACACCATTACGCCTGAGCAGGTGCGCAATCTGAAGCCGGGGGAAACCGTGCTGCTGTCAGGCAAGATGCTCACCGGGCGTGATGCTGCGCACAAACGCATGATCGACATGCTCAATAAAGGTGAAAAACTGCCGGTCGATTTACAAGGCCGTTTCATTTATTACGTTGGCCCGGTTGACCCGGTGCGTGACGAAGTGGTTGGCCCGGCTGGCCCGACAACTTCCACCCGCATGGATAAATTCACCCGCCAGATTCTGGCTGAAACCGGCTTGCTGGGCATGATCGGCAAATCCGAACGCGGCCCGGTCGCCATTGAGGCCATCAAGGAATTCGGCGCGGTCTACCTGATGGCAGTGGGTGGCGCGGCATATCTGGTTTCCAAGGCTATTACCGGTGCGCAAGTACTGGCGTTCCCGGAGCTGGGGATGGAGGCTATTTACGAATTTGAAGTGAAAGACATGCCGGTGACGGTTGCTGTCGACAGCAATGGTGAATCTGTCCACACGACGGGTCCTGCCAAATGGAAGCAGATTATTGATGCGCGTCATATTGGGCATTGATTTTGCATGTACTGTCAAGGCGCGGTCATTGTGTGCACTGGCCCGCGCCTTTATAATCCCTCACGCGCTCTGAGAGAGAAACAGTAACTGGAGAGAGTTGATGCATAAACATATTAAAATTCCCGCCACAGGTGAGAAGATCACTACCAATGCCGATTATTCCCTGAATGTACCGAACAACCCGATCATCCCTTACATTGAAGGCGATGGCATCGGTGCGGACATCAGCCCGGTCATGCTCAAGGTAATCGATGCTGCGGTAGAAAAAGCCTATGGCGGTGAGCGCAAGATTTCCTGGATGGAAGTATACGCTGGCGAGAAAGCCACCCAGGTGTACGGCGAAGACGTATGGTTGCCGGATGAAACCATCGATGCCGTCAAGGAATACGTTGTTTCCATCAAAGGCCCCCTGACTACACCAGTCGGTGGCGGCATCCGCTCCCTGAACGTAAAACTGCGTCAGGATCTCGACCTGTACCTGTGCCTGCGCCCGATTCGCTACTACACAGGCGTACCCAGCCCGCTGAAAGAGCCGGAAAAGACCAACATGGTGATCTTCCGCGAAAACTCTGAAGACATCTACGCGGGTATTGAATGGGCGGCTGGCACGCCGGAAGTAAAAAAGGTTATCGACTTCCTGATAAACGAAATGGGTGTCAGCAAGATCCGCTTCCCGGAAACTTCCGGCATCGGCGTCAAACCTGTTTCCGAAGATGGCACCAAACGCCTGGTGCGTAAAGCCGTGCAATACGCCATCGACAATAATTGCCCGTCTGTTACCCTGGTTCACAAGGGTAACATCATGAAGTTCACTGAAGGCGCATTCAAAAACTGGGGCTATGAACTGACCAGGGAAGAGTTCGGCGCGGTTGAAATCGACGGTGGCCCCTGGTGCAAAATGACCAACCCCAATACGGGCAAGGAAATCCTGATCAATGACGTTATCGCTGACAACTTCCTGCAACAGATCCTGCTGCGTCCTGAAGACTATTCCGTAGTTGCAACCCTGAACCTGAATGGTGACTTCGTTTCTGACGCACTGGCCGCGCAGGTAGGTGGCATCGGTATTGCACCGGGAGCCAACCTGTCTGATACCGTTGCAATGTTTGAAGCAACCCACGGTACGGCACCGAAGTTCGCGGGCATGGATATGGTCAACCCCAGCTCCATCATCCTGTCTGCGGAGATGATGTTGCGTCATATGGGCTGGCTGGAAGCGGCTGACCTAGTGAATGAAGCTGTCGCGAGTGCGATTGCATCCAGGCGCGTTACGTTTGACTTTGCACGCATGATCGAGGGTGCGGAAGAAATTCTGTGCTCTGAGTTTGGTGATAACATTATCGCCCACATGTAAAGTAAAGCCATCCGGCTATCTGATCGGGAAACAGGCATTAACTTCGATGCCTGTTTTCTAATGACAGGGATAACTATGACTTCTCAACCATCAAAGATCATCTATACCTTAACAGATGAAGCCCCGCTGCTCGCAACCTACTCACTTTTGCCTATTATTCAAACATTTGCCAAACCAGCGGAAATCGAAGTTGTCACCAGCGACATTTCAGTCGCCGCACGTATTCTGGCAGAATTTCCCGACTTTTTGGCGGAAGGGCAGCGCGTTCCCGACAATCTGGCGGAACTGGGCCGTTTAACCCAGGAACCCGGCACCAACATCATCAAACTGCCGAACATCAGTGCCTCCATTCCGCAATTGACCTCCGCAATCAAGGAATTGCGTGCCAAGGGTTGCATGATTCCTGAATACCCCGAAAATTCTCAAACGGATGAGGAAAAGGCCATTGCGAAACGCTATTCCAAAATACTGGGCAGCGCGGTCAACCCTGTTTTGCGCGAAGGCAATTCTGACCGCCGTGCGCCAGCAGCGGTGAAGCGTTATGCGCGCAATAACCCGCACAAAATGGGTAAATGGAGCCACGCTTCGCGCACCCACGTTTCCTGCATGACGCACGGCGATTTCTATCACGGCGAAAAATCCATGACCCTGCCGCGTGAATGCGATGTGAAAATGGATTTGGTCACAAAAGATGGCCGCGTGATTGTGCTCAAAGAGAAAACCCATCTTCTCGAAGGTGAAATTATCGACAGCATGTTCATGAGTAAAAAAGCCCTGTGCGAGTTTTACGAAGAACAACTACACGAAGCCAGGGAAGCGGACATACTTTTCTCGCTGCATGTCAAGGCAACCATGATGAAGGTGTCGCACCCCATCGTATTCGGCCATGCGGTAAAGGTTTTCTACAAGGATCTGTTTGCGCAATACGGCGATTTATTTGAAAAAATCGGCGTAAAACCCAACAATGGCATGAGCAGCGTTTACGACAAGATTAAAACCTTGCCGCAAGCACAGCAGGACGAAATCGTGGCCTGCATCAAAGCCTGCGAAGCGGAACGTCCCCGTTTGGCGATGGTTGATTCTGACAAAGGCATTACCAACCTGCACGCGCCGAATGATGTGATTGTTGACGCATCCATGCCTGCGATGATCCGTGATGGCGGCAAGATGTGGGGGCCGGATGGCAAGCTGCACGACACCAAGGCAGTTCAACCGGAAAGTACTTTTGCGCGCATTTACCAGGAAATGATCAACTTCTGCAAAACCAATGGTGCCTTTGACCCGCGTGTCATGGGTACGGTGCCTAACGTTGGCTTGATGGCGCAACAGGCGGAAGAATACGGTTCGCACGACAAGACGTTTGAGATCCCTGAAGCTGGTGAAGCGCGCATCGTTGACGACCAGGGCAACGTGCTGCTGGTGCAAAACGTTGAAAAGGGCGATATCTGGCGTATGTGCCAAACCAAGGATGCTGCGGTAAAAGACTGGGTGAAACTGGCGGTGACACGCGCCCGCCTGTCCAATACCCCCGCTGTGTTCTGGCTTGACCCGTATCGTCCGCACGAAAACGAGTTGATCAGGAAAGTTAACCTTTACCTGGAAGACTATGACCTGACCGGTGTGGAAATTCACCTCATGTCGCAATTGCGCGCCATGCGTTTCACTCTGGAACGCGCCTTCCGTGGTTTCGACACGATTTCTGTAACCGGCAACATTCTGCGTGACTACCTGACCGACCTGTTCCCGATTCTGGAACTGGGCACCAGTGCGAAAATGCTGTCTATCGTGCCATTGATGGCAGGCGGCGGCCTGTTCGAAACCGGTGCTGGCGGTTCCGCGCCGAAACACGTACAACAACTGCTCAAGGAAAACTACCTGCGTTGGGATTCGTTAGGCGAATTTCTGGCCTTAACGGTTTCCTTTGAAGATGTCGCGCAAAAAACGGGCAATAAAAAAGCCCAGGTGCTGGCAGATGCATTGGACAAGGCAACTGAGGAGTTGCTGGAAAACAATAAATCACCTGCCCGCAGGCTTGGTCAAATTGACAACCGTGGCAGTCATTTCTACCTGGCCATGTACTGGGCGCAGGCCCTGGCGGCACAAACCGAAGATGCCGAACTGGCCGGGAAGTTCGCACCGCTGGCAAAAGCCTTGGGCGAAAATGAAGCAAACATCATTGCCGAGCTGAATGGTGTACAAGGCAGCCCGGTGGATCTGGGCGGTTATTATGTGATTGATGCGTCCAGAATCAGCGCGGTTATGCGTCCAAGTGAAACCTTCAATAAAGCTTTAGCGTCACTCAACGCTTAAGTTCTCACCCTTGGCTTCGCTGGGCAGTGATTGCTTGCTGCCCGGCTCCCACTGCTTCTTTTCCTCATCGTTTGAGCATGAAAAGTTACGGCTCAACAGCTTCTTTTGCGTATGAGCACTTTATTATTCAAAAACAAGCATTATATGTAGCAGGGTATAGTGACACGAAGCGGTGAAACCGTTTATAACTTTAACCATCCAAGAGCGTTAATGGGGCCAGGTAAATCAGGAATGGCGCAAAAAGACAAAGAGAAGCATCAGGAAGGACAGGATTCCGGTGTAGCGGTGCAGGAATCCCGCCCGGAGGTGAAAGAACCACCACGTTTTAAAGTTATACTTTTAAACGATGATTTCACACCGATGGATTTTGTAGTGGAAGTGCTGCAAACCTTTTTCGGGATGGATCGCGAAGGTGCGACCCGCATCATGTTGCACGTACATACAAGGGGCAAAGGCGTGTGCGGAGTCTATACTCGTGATATAGCGGAAACCAAGGTGGCGCAAGTCAGCCGGTTTGCGCGTGAACATCAACATCCTTTGCTGTGTACAATGGAAGAGGCATGAGTTTATGTTGAGCGCTGAAGTAGAATATTCAATTAATACCCTGTTCCGGGATGCGCGTGACAAGCGCCACGAGTTTGTCACAGTCGAGCACCTGTTGCTGGCCATGCTGGATAACCCCAGTGCGGCAGAAGCCTTGCGGGCCTGCAATGTTGATATTCCGCTGCTGCGCAAGGAGCTGGAACAGTTCATCGATGAGAACACGCCGCTGGTTCCTGACAGTGACAATCGTGACGTACAGCCAACCCTTGGCTTCCAGCGGGTCATTCACCGTGCAGTTTACAGCGCGCAGTCGTCCCGCAAAGGTGAAGTGACGGGGGATGCCCTGCTGGTCGCCATCTTCGGCGAGCCGGACTCCCACGCGGTCTACTACCTTTCCCGCCACCGCCTGAGTCGGCTGGACATCGTGAACTTCATTTCGCATGGCATCCGCAAGGATCGCCAGCCAGAGCCACCAATGGCCAAGGGCGAAGATGATGCCCAGCAATCTTCCGGCCAGCAGGACAACGACCTGGATGGTAGTGAAAGCGGCAAGCCACTGGAAAAATATGCCGCCAACCTGAATGAACTGGCGCTGGAAGGAAAAATTGACCCCCTGATTGGGCGCGATCTGGAAATTGAGCGCACCGTGCAGGTGCTGTGCCGCCGCCGCAAAAACAACCCCTTGCTGGTAGGTGAAGCGGGTGTCGGCAAAACAGCCATTGCCGAAGGGCTGGCGAAACGCATTGTCGATGGTGAAGTGCCGGAAATCCTGGCCGACGCCGTTATTTACTCACTGGACATGGGTACGCTGCTGGCAGGCACCAAATACCGTGGTGACTTCGAAAAGCGCCTCAAGGCTGTCCTGAAACAGATCAAGACTGAACCGCACGCGATCCTGTTCATCGACGAAATCCATACCATTATTGGTGCTGGCGCAACCTCTGGCGGCACCATGGACGCCTCCAACCTGATCAAACCGGTGCTTTCCACCGGCGATCTCAAGTGCATTGGCTCCACCACCTTCCAGGAATACCACAGCATTTTTGAGAAAGACCGTGCATTGGCGCGGCGCTTCCAGAAAATCGACATCAACGAACCGACTGTGGAAGAAACCATCGACATCCTCAAGGGATTGAAGGCACGTTTTGAAGTGCATCACAACGTGCGCTACACCTTCCCGGCCATCAAGGCAGCAGCGGAGCTTGCAGCAAAATACATCAACGACCGCCACCTGCCTGACAAGGCGATTGACGTGATTGATGAAGCAGGTGCAAACCGTCAGTTGCAACCGGCTGCCTCACGCAAGAAAACCATTAGCGTGCATGACATTGAAGAGATCGTTGCCAAAATTGCGCGAATTCCACCCAAGTCGGTTTCTTCATCCGACATGCAGATCCTGCGCAATCTGGAACGCGACCTGAAAATGGTCATTTTCGGGCAGGAGACAGCCATTGAGCAGCTTACCACTGCCATCAAGATGGCGCGTTCGGGTTTACGCGATGACACCAAGCCGATTGGTTCCTTCCTGTTCGCCGGGCCAACCGGGGTGGGCAAGACCGAGGTTTCCAGGCAGCTTTCCCTGCGCCTTGGCATTGAGTTGTTGCGCTTCGACATGTCGGAATACATGGAACGCCATACCGTTTCCCGCCTGATTGGCGCGCCTCCGGGTTATGTTGGCTATGACGAAGGTGGTTTGCTGACCGATGCCGTCAACAAACATCCACATGCCGTGCTGTTGCTGGATGAAATCGAGAAAGCGCACCCGGATGTATTCAACCTGTTGTTGCAGGTTATGGATCACGGCACGCTGACCGATGCCAATGGGCGCAAGGTCGATTTCCGCAATGTCATCCTGATTATGACCAGTAATGCCGGAGCAGAAAATATCAGCCGCAAATCACTGGGCTTCAGGACACAGGATCATACGCTGGATTCATCCGAAGCAGTCAACCGCACCTTTACACCGGAATTCCGCAACCGTCTGGACGCCATCATCCAGTTCAATGCGCTGACGCCGGAAGTAGTCGCCTCTGTGGTCGACAAGTTCATCATCAAGCTTGAAGCCCAACTGGAGCCGAAGAAGGTCATCCTGGTGATGGATGAAGCCGCCCGCCACTGGCTGGCAGAAAAAGGCTATGACCGTTTGATGGGCGCACGCCCAATGGAACGTGTCATTCAGGAACACATCAAAAAGCCGCTAGCCGACGCCATTCTGTTCGGCGATCTCAGTCAGGGAGGTCGTGTGGAAATATCGGCAGATGATGACGGGTTGGTCATCGAAATGTTCGGTACGGAAGCTGTGCCTGCCTGAACGCAAGCGGGAACCGGAACAATACCATGCGCCCTGTGGGGCGCATTGTTATTTGTTACGATAGCTGATGCGGCCTTTGGTCAGGTCGTAAGGGGTGAGCTGTACGGTAACGCGGTCGCCCGTCAGGATACGGATGTAGTTCTTGCGCATACGTCCGGAAATGTGCGCATTCACGACATGACCATTATCCAGCTCCACACGGAAGGTCGTATTGGGCAGTGTTTCAACCACTGTGCCTTCCATCTCAATGTAATCTTCTTTCGCCATAGGTTCTTTAAATACTGAAGGAATAACTAAACGGCGTATTATCCTTGCCGCACGCCAGATGACAAGCTCTTTTTCTTTTACTTGTGCGTATTTGGCTGACAAAGCGAAAGTTTTCCTGTTTTGCCGGTTTTCACGGCAGCCAGATTTTATTAGGATAGGTCGATTTACCGTTTGGGGTGGGCGAAAGCGCCTGTCTATCGATCCTTCGTTCTCGCTGGAGCAATAAACAATATGACAATTGCTGGTATTTTTCCTGGGCAGGGTTCCCAGTCGCTGGGTATGCTGTCCGAGCTGGGGGCTACTTTCCCGGAGATCCGCGCGACTTTCCAGAATGCATCGGATGTACTGGGGCGCGACCTGTGGCAAATGGCTCAGGAAGGCCCTGAAGCCGCACTCAACAGTACCGAAAACACCCAGCCGCTGATGCTGGCTGCTGGTATTGCCGTATGGAATGTATGGTTGAAGCAGGGTGGTTGCCAGCCTGCGGCGGTCGCAGGCCACAGCCTTGGGGAATATTCCGCGCTGGTTGCTGCGGGTGTGCTGGATTTCGCTGATGCGGTTTCACTGGTGGCTGAACGCGCCCGCCTGATGCAGTCTTCCGTTACCGAAGGTGAAGGTGCAATGGCTGCCATTCTGGGGCTGGAAGACGATCAAATTGTTGCTGCCTGCGCACAGGCTGCCAATGGTGAGGTTGTCGAAGCGGTCAATTTCAACTCACCCGGTCAGGTGGTTATTGCCGGTTCTGCCGCTGCGGTGGAGCGCGCCATTCAGGTGGCGACCGAAATGGGCGCAAAGAAGGCGGTCAAGCTGTCCGTGAGCGTTCCTTCCCATTGCGCACTGATGAAGCCAGCGGCAGAAAAGCTGTCAGCACGCCTGCTCTCCAGCACTTTTACTGCCGCCAACATGCCGGTACTGCACAATGTAGATGCAACCGCCCGCAGCAGTGCCGCAGACACCCGCACCGCACTGGAACAGCAACTTTATCGCCCGGTGCGCTGGGGTGATACCATCCAGCGTCTGCAAGGCGAATATGGTGTTACGGCTGCGATTGAATTTGGTCCCGGCAAGGTGCTGACCGGCCTGAACCGCCGCATCGACCGCAAGCTGGGTGCCGTGTGCGTACACGACAACAAGACACTGGAAGAAGCATTAAAACTTTGTGAGGAGGCAAACGCCTGATGGATTCCCTAATCAGTTTGCAGGGTGAAATTGCCCTGGTAACAGGCGCAAGCCGTGGTATTGGCCGCAGCATCGCCGAAATTCTGGGCAAGGCTGGCGCGACCGTGATCGGCACCGCCACCAGCGAGAAAGGTGCGGAAGCCATTTCCGCCTATCTGGCCGAGGCCGGTATCGCAGGCAAGGGCATGATGCTGAACGTGGCCGACAAGGATTCCATCGAATCCGTCGTCAAGGCCGTTGGCAGTGAATTTGGTGCAGTCAGCATTCTGGTCAACAATGCGGGTATTACCCGCGACAACCTGCTGATGCGCATGAAAGATGAGGAATGGGATGACATCATTACCACCAACCTCACATCCATTTACCGCATGAGCAAGGCCTGTATGCGTGGCATGACCAAGGCGAAAAAAGGCCGCATCATTTCCATTTCATCCGTGGTAGGTGCTTCCGGTAATCCGGGGCAAACCAACTATGCTGCTGCCAAGGCTGGTCTGATTGGCTTTTCCAAGTCACTGGCCCGGGAAATCGGCTCACGCAGCATCACCGTCAACGTGGTGGCACCCGGTTTCATCGACACTGACATGACCCGTGAACTGTCTGAAGACCAGCGCAACAACCTGTTGCAGAATATCCCGCTGAGCCGTCTGGGGCAGCCGGGTGAAATTGCTGGTGCCGTATTATTCCTGGCATCGCCCTTGGGTGCTTACGTAACAGGCGAGACAATTCACGTAAATGGTGGTATGTATATGGCTTAAACCTGCTGGTATGATGAACGGGTTTTAAATACAATACTCTACCGCTACTGAACATTTTTTATTTACGAGGAACACAAAACCATGAGCGATATTGAAGCGCGCGTCAAGAAAATCGTTGTTGAACAACTGGGCGTTGACGAAGCTGAAGTAAAGAATGAATCTTCCTTCATCGACGATCTCGGCGCGGACTCACTGGATACCGTCGAACTGGTTATGGCGCTGGAAGAAGAATTTGGCGCTGAAATCCCTGACGAAGAAGCAGAGAAAATCACCACTGTTCAGGCTGCGATTGACTACATCAAGGCCTCTCAGGGTTAATTCCTGCCTGCAAACCGCAGTTCGCCCGAGGGACGGATTGCGGTTTTCTCATTTATTCAAGCAAAGATAGGGGCATAAGTTTGTCTAAGCGACGTGTAGTAGTAACAGGACTCGGTATCGTTTCACCGGTTGGTTCCAAGCTGGAAGCAGCGTGGGACAACATCAAAGCTGGTCGCAGCGGTATCAACCGTATCAGTCCTGACCTGTTTGACGCCAGTGCATTCAGCGTACAGATTGCCGGTAACGTCAAGGGTTTTAACGCTGACGACTACATCAAACCGAAAGACCAGAAGAAGATGGATACCTTCATCCACTATGGCATCGGTGCTGGTGTTGAAGCGATCCGTGATTCCGGCCTGGAAGTCACCGAGGAAAATGCCGAGCGTATCGGTGTCCTGATGGGTTCCGGTATCGGTGGCCTGGAAACGATTGAGCGTAACTACACGGCTTTTCTGAACGGCGGCCCGCGCAAAATCTCCCCTTTCTTTGTGCCTGCAAGCATCATCAACATGGTAGCTGGCAACCTTTCCATCATGTTTGGCCTGAAAGGCCCCAACCTGTCCATCGTATCGGCCTGCGCAACTGCAACCCACAGTATTGGTGATGCAGCCCGCATGATCTCTTACGGTGATGCAGACGTGATGGTTGCCGGTGGCGCTGAAATGGGTTCCACCCCGCTGGGTATTGGCGGCTTTGCTGCTGCCCGTGCACTCTCTACCCGTAATGATGACCCGGAACGTGCCAGCCGCCCATGGGACGTTGACCGCGATGGCTTCGTACTCGGTGATGGTGCTGGCGTGCTGGTGCTGGAAGAATACGAATTCGCCAAAAAACGGGGTGCGCGCATCTACTGTGAACTGGTCGGTTACGGCATGAGCAGTGATGCTTACCACATGACTTCCCCGTCCGAAGGTGGTGAAGGTGCTGCACGTTGCATGGTCAATGCGTTGAAAGATGCCGGGCTGAATGCAACTGACATCGACTACATCAACGCACATGGCACATCCACGCCCGCAGGTGACAAGGCGGAAACCATGGCGGCCAAGCGCGCCTTGGGTGATCACGCCTACAAGGTTGCCGTCAGTTCCACCAAGTCGATGACAGGCCACTTGCTGGGTGCTGCTGGCGGCATCGAAGCGGTATTCAGCGTACTGGCCATCCGCGACCAGGTGCTGCCACCTACCATCAACATGGATAATCAGGATCCTGCCTGCGATCTGGACTACGTTCCAAACATCGCACGCGAAACCACGGTCAATATTGCCATGAGCAACTCCTTTGGTTTCGGCGGCACCAACGGTACCCTGATTTTCAAAAAAATCTGACCTGATTGCATACCCAAGTCTTCAAGGGCGGGCATGATCTGCTCGCCCTTCACCAACTGAATCCTGCCCGCTATCCTTTCCTGCTGGAAAGTGTTTCTACCTCCCCGCACGCCCGTTACAGCCTGCTGTTTGCGTTTCCGCAGGAAACTTTGCGGCTGGATGATTTGAGTGGGGAAAGCTTTTGCAGGCGACTGGATGCGGCTTGGGAAGAAACCCCTCCCAACCTCCCCTTGTCAGGGGAGGAGCAAGCGTTACCGTTTCGGGGCGGTTGGTTCCTGTATCTGGGCTATGAACTTGTGGGGCAGCTTGAACCAACCCTGAAATTACCAACGGAGCAGGGTGGTTTGCCGGTTGCGCTGGCGGTAAGGGTTCCGGCGGCGGTGATTGTGGATCATCACCAGAATGAAACGGTGATAGTAGCCGAAGATGGTTGCCGCCTAGAGTTTGAGCTTATTCTTGATGACTACCAGAAAGAAAATCCTCCCCCAACCCCTCCTTTTGCAAAGGAGGGGAGCAAGATCGAAGTTCCATCCAATATTGTGGAAAATAGCGCTGCTTCCCCCTTTGAAAAAGGGGGATTGAGGGGGATTTCTCTTCAGGAAGACCCATCTCAGCGCTTTACCGCTGGCGTAGAACGCATCCGCGAATACATCGCCGCTGGTGACGCATTCCAGGTTAACCTGTCACGTGCCTGGCAGGCTGAACTGGCGTGCGAACACACCGCATCCGATCTTTACCGCCGTTTACGCGCTGCCAACCCCGCGCCTTTCGCCTGCCTGGCCGATTTCAGCGACTTTGCCATTATCAGCTCTTCGCCTGAACGTCTGGTGCGAGTGAAAAATGGAATCGTCGATACCCGCCCCATCGCAGGCACACGTCCGCGTGGAGACGATCCTGAGCGTGACCAGGCACTGCTGGAAGAATTGATTGCCCACCCCAAGGAACGCGCCGAGCACATCATGCTGATCGATCTGGAGCGTAACGACCTGGGTCGTATCTGCGAATATGGAACAGTTTCTGTCGATGAATTAATGGTGGTGGAAAGCTACCAGCATGTGCACCACATCGTTTCCAACATTCGCGGCAAACTGAAAGCCGGAACGACGCCAGGGCAGGTGATTCGTGCAGTATTCCCCGGTGGCACCATCACGGGCTGCCCCAAGGTGCGCTGCATGGAAATCATCGCAGAACTGGAACAAACCGGAAGGGGAGTTTATACAGGTTCTGTTGGCTACCTCAATCATGACGGGGACATGGATTTGAACATCCTCATTCGCACCATGACACTACAGGATAAGCGCCTGACGTTTCGTACAGGCGCAGGCATTGTCATCGATTCGGTTCCAGCCAATGAACTGAAGGAAACCCGCCACAAGGCGCGCGGGCTACTCAGGGCTATCGGTCATGATACTGATTAACGGGATCGAAGCAGACCAACTGTCAGTTACTGATCGCGGCTTGCTGTATGGGGATGGCGTCTGGGAAACAATTGGCGTTGTTGACGGCAAACCTCAATTGCTCGAATGGCATCTGGAAAGATTGCAGCAAGGCTTGCAAGCGCTGATGATCAAGCCACCTGACCGGGATATGCTTCGACACGAAATTTCAATGACCTGCGCACAACAGGTGAGGTGCATTCTCAAGTTGATCATCACCCGTGGCCCCGGTTCGCGCGGTTACAATCCACTTACAGTGGAGAGTCACACCCGCATCCTGCAAACCTCCCCTTGGGCGAGCTATCCTGCGGAATATGCAGGGCAGGGCATCCGGCTCCATTCCTGCGAAACACGTCTGGCACACCAGCCAAAACTGGCTGGTTTCAAGCACCTTAACCGGCTGGAACAGGTATTGGCACGTGCCGAATTTGGCGATGAATATCAGGAAGGGCTGGTGCGTGATTATGCAGGGCATATCATAGAAGGCACCATGAGCAACCTGTTTGTCATGAATGAGGATGGCAGCATTACGACTCCTGACCTGCAAATGTGCGGGATAGCGGGGGTAATGCGACGATTTATTATGCAAACACTTGAGAATTTTGGCATCCAGTGCCACATTCGCGCAGTGGAGTTGATGGAAGTAGAGCAGGCCAAAGCATTATTCATGACAAACTCCCTGATTGGACTGTGGCCTGTACATGAATTTTCGAACAAAACTTACCAGATACCGCCTCTAGTGCGAGAATTGCAGGCGGCAATACAGAATTTACCATGAAACTGATTTTTAAATTATTGGGTCTCCTGCTTGTCACAGGCATCGTGACCGTTGGGTTTTTACTTTGGTATCAATATGATGACTTCTTGAGAACCCCCATTAGCATCACGCCCGAAAGCGAGATATTTGAGGTCAAGCCCGGCAGCAACATCAGGCAGGTTGCCAGCCAACTGGAAGAACAGGGCATTATACGGTACGGTTTGCTGTTCCTTGCCCATGCACGCGCCACTGACACGGCGCACAAGCTCAAGGCAGGGGAATATCAGCTTGAAACCGGCATGACGCCTGATGATTTGCTGAAAAAAATCATTTCCGGCCAGACCTTGCAGTACCAGCTTGGAATCATTGAAGGCCGTACTTTCAAGGAAATTGCCAGCGACATCCGCAAGCATCCGCAGATTGAGCAAACCCTGAGCGAAGCTGATTACGCCAGCATCATGCAGAAACTCGGTGCAACCGATGGTATGAAGCCGGAAGGGCTGTTCTTCCCGGACACCTACAACTTCCCGCGTAAAACAACCGACCTGGAATTTTTGCAACGCAGCTACAAAGCCATGCAGGATTACCTGCAAAAAGCCTGGGATGGCCGCGAACAGAATCCGTACATCAAGACCCCTTATGAAGCCCTGATTCTGGCTTCCATCGTTGAAAAGGAAACCGGTCTGCCAGAAGAGCGTCCGCTGATTGCCCGTGTTTTCCTCAACCGTCTGGCCAAAGGGATGATGTTGCAAACCGACCCGACCGTCATTTACGGAATCGGTGAAAAATACGACGGTAATATCCGCAAAACCGACCTGCAAACTGATACGCCGTATAACACCTATACCCGCACCGGTTTGCCGCCAACACCGATAGCTACCCCCAGCAAGGCCGCAATTGATGCCGTCATGCACCCTGCGACCGGTGATGTGTTATATTTTGTTGCGACAGAACCCGGTGGAAGCTCCTATTTTTCAGAAACTTATGACGAACACCAACTGGCAGTGAAACGTTACATCCTGAATCAGAAAAAAGCACAGGAACCAGACAATAATGCAACGCGGTAAATTCATCACGCTGGAAGGTGGGGAAGGGGCAGGGAAGAGCACCAATGTCGCATGGCTGGCAGACTACCTGCGTGAACAGGGCAAGGATGTGCTGGTAACACGCGAACCAGGCGGAACGGAAGTCAGTGAAGCCATCCGCAACGTACTGCTTTCCCCGGAATTGCCTGCCATGCACCCGGATACAGAGCTGCTGCTGATGTTTGCGGCACGTAATGAACATTTGCGCAAGAAAATCCTGCCAGCGCTGGAGCAGGGCATGTGGGTCATTTGCGACCGCTTTACCGATGCAACCTATGCGTATCAGGGCTACGGGCGCAATATTCCGCTGCAACGCATTGCTGAACTGGAACAATGGGTGCAAGGGGATTTACGCCCTGATTACGTGATCCTGTTCGATCTGGACGTGACTACCGGTATGGCACGGGCACAGGCTCGCGGGCGGGCAGACCGTTTCGAGCAGGAACACGCAGCCTTTTTCGAGCGCATCCGTAATGGCTATCAGCAACGCGCGCAACAGGTTCCTTCCCGCTACCCGATTGTGGATGCCGCCCAGCCACTGGGGCCGGTCAGGATGCAGTTACAACAGATCATTAACCGCATCCTGACCGGGATGGGGCAGGAATGAGCTATCCGTGGCAGGCAAATGCGTGGGAGTCCATCCAGCGGATGCACAGCAGCGACCGTTTGCATCACGCTTTGTTGTTTACCGGGGAAGATGGCTGCGGGAACGAAGGTTTTGTCCGTGAACTGGCCGAGAGCCTGCTATGCAACGATCCTGGCCCGCAGGGAAGGGCATGCAAGCAGTGTCGCAGCTGCCAGGTTTTTGCCGGGAAGGCACACCCTGATTATTTGTTTGTAGGATTACAGGAAGAACGCCAGGCAATCCTCATTGAACAAATCCGCGAACTGAACCATTTCCTTGGCCTCAGCCGCAGCTACGGCAGGCGCAAAGTCGCCGTGATTGCACCGGCTGAGCGCATGAATGTCAATGCTGCCAACAGCCTGCTGAAATCACTGGAAGAGCCAACAGACGGGACGCACATCCTGCTGCTGACATCGCACCCTGCCAGCCTGCTGCCCACCATCCGCAGCCGTTGTCAGATTGTGCGTCTGCCTTTGCCAGCGCCTTCCCAGGCATTGGAATGGCTGCAAGGGCACAACAGCCAGCATCCACCGGAAAAACTACTGGGAATAGCCAGGGGCAGGCCACTAGCTGCGCTGGAACTGGATAGTTCAGACATGCTTGCCAACTGCACGCTATGGTTTCAGCATTTGTCACAGCTTGTACAGGGGAAGGGGAATATCACCGATATTTCAGCCCATTGGGAAAAGTTTGATAAAAATATCCTGCTCGACTGGCAGTTCGACTGCCTGCTGGGGATAGTAAAGAATGAAACTGGGCATCGACCTGAACTGGCTGAGTTACAAAAGGGCATCCAGAAAACAGCCATATGGCAGATACATGAGAAATTGCTTGAACTTAAACAGCTCGCCAATCATCCACTTAATCCCCGGCTGTTTGTTGAGACCATGTTAATGTTATGGCTGGTAAAATCCTGATAACTTCAATACATACACCATCCTGGGACAACACAGGGCAGAAGGAAGGAAATGAGTGAGGTCTACAAGGCAAACGGGGAGGCGGGCAAGAATACCCCCACCAGCTTGTCCATGGCGATCGCTGAGAAATCCGCATTGCAGGCTTGTTACATGCCGTTCATCAAGGATGGAGCTATCTTCGTGCCCACAACGGAAAAATTCCAGCTTCACGATGAAATCACCCTGCATTTACGTCTTGTTGAGGAAAGCAAAAAACTCCTGATTTCAGGGCGGGTCGTATGGGTATCTCCAAGCGTCGGCCAACGCGGCGGTAGCCCTGGTGTTGGCTTGCAATTTACCGGGGAACACCGTTTCCGCATCAAACAGTTTCTGGAAGAAATTCTCGGCGAACTGGCCAGACAACCTTCACCGAATCCTGATTACTAGACATGTCATAATTTTTGAATCTTCCCGCTCACCCAGTGTCGCAATATAAAGAGGAGTGCATGGCTCTTCCCTGTTTCAGGTCTTAACTTACTTCGCATAATGCATATTATGTCAATTTGACATAATATAAGTGAAGGGAAGGCGAGTATGTTGAGAATTTCCGCATCCGGTAGTCTATACTCTGGTCTGAAACAAGGAATGTTAATCGAGAGTGTGATTTAGAGTGGAGAGGTCGAAAAATGGAATCGACAGGTTATATCGTTACTTTTCAGGATAGCCCCGCCAACCCTCGGCAGCCGGCTTCTACGAAAGCCGGGATTTTGTGTTGCCCGGTATGCGCAAGCAAGGCTGCCATCGTGCGTACCAAACGCCCCCGCTTCCGCAAGTTGTTTACGCAAAAAATGTACTACTTCTGCCGTCAGTGCAAGACCCAGTTCTGGAGTTGATCAGCGCTTGCAAATTGGTGAATCGTCAGGCGTTTCGACACTGCGGACAATGATATCCACGAATGCATTGAATTCATCCATGCTGATAACGCTGAGCATACGGTTCATGACATCAGGGTCAACCTGGGCAATGGTCTGCCTGCCCCCAAGTAACTGGAGATAAATACCTGCCGTGCTTTTGGACTGTTCGTCTTCCATTCCCTCTTCCAGCAACGCCTGATCTTCCTCACTCAGCACGTCATACAAGTCGTCGAGTTCATCCCACAGATCATCGTCAACACCTTCGGCAATTTTCAGGACAATACCGCCCTGCACTGACTCTATTTCCCGCGCATATTCCAGATTGCGTTCACTCAACGCCTTGGCAAATCGCTCAGCTAGGCGGTCTGTAAAAAACAAATACTCTAGTGTTTCATTCATATTATGCTATAACCTATTGATTTTCATTGATTGATATTTTCAGTAACAGCTTGTCGAGCAATGTTGTCGGCAGCAATCTGCGCAACGCCCAGAACAGGTGTGCCGGTACTGTTACCCGGTATCTTGCCTTGGGATTCGGGCTTTCCAGTGCATGAATCACCTTTTCCAGTACAGCCTCGGGAGGCAGGGTGAATGGTGCTGCTGGCCCTTCCTTTTCCAGACGGCGGACAGCCCCCTCATATTTAAACCTGTGTACGCTTTGGTCGATGTTCACCTGTTCTTTCAACGCCTGCAATGCATTGGCGCGGAAACGGCTTTCAACCGGCCCCGGCTCAATCAGGCAAACCTTGATGTCAGTATCCGCCAATTCCAGCCGCAAGGTGTCAGCCATACCTTCAATAGCGTATTTGCTGGCGTTGTAAGCGCCACGGAATGGCAAGGCTACGTAACCCAGCAAAGAACTGTTGTAAATGATCCTGCCCTCATTGCGCTGCCGCAGGATGGGCATCAGCATGGTGGTCAGTTGGTGCCAACCGAAAACATTCGTCGCGAACTGCTTTTCCAGCGCCTCGCGCGACAGGTCTTCCAATGCTCCTGCCTGCCCGTAAGCCCCATTATGGAAAACGGCGTACAGTTCGGTGTTGGTGCGCAACATCAGTTCATAGACGGCATCCTGCACACTCTCCGGGTCAGCGAGATCCAGTTTCAGGGTCTTGAACCCTTCCCTTTCCAGCCGCTCGACGTCTTCATCCTTGCGGGCGGAAGCAAAAACCTGATAGCCGCCCCGCTCGCGTAAGCCTTTCGCCACACAGTAGCCTATGCCGCTGGAGCAGCCAGTAATCAATACATTGCGCATTTGCCTGTTCTTTATCTTGTCTGGGTGAGGAGAGAATGTAGCGCGATTCATTGAATTCAGGCAATCACAACCTTATTATTGCCGCCTAATATTCTGAAACACTTCCTGTTTTAGTGGAGAGCCTGTTTATGCCAATTTATGCCTATCAATGTAGTTCCTGTGGTCACCAACTCGAAGCCCTGCAAAAAATGTCTGATGCACCACTGACAGACTGCCCTGCCTGCAATGCGTCTGACCTGACGAAGAAAGTAACTGCCGCAGCATTTCGTCTGAGTGGCGGCGGTTGGTATGAAACCGACTTCAAGAGTAGCGGCAAGAAAAACCTTGTCAGCAATGATGCGCCATCACCCGCTTGTGGAACCGGTGCCTGCCCTGCCTGCAAAACTGACTGACATGAAGTGGGTACCGGTATCCTGTTTTGCCTGGCGGGCTGCCGGTATCCTGCCCTGAGTGTGCGCTTTGTCGGAAAAAGCACGGCGTTCATTGCATCTGCTTGAATTGCAGGAATAGAATGTCCTTGCTTGCTTAAATAACTACAATAAAAAGGATACGGGACAATGAAAAAGCATATTCTGATTGCAGCAACCGCTGCCCTTTCCACTTCATCTGCATTTGCCGAAGGTTTGTTTGATACCTCCGGCGAAGGCGCAGGCACGTTCTACGCTGGTGTGAGCGCAGGTCAGGCCGAAGTAGATTGTGATAACTGTGATTCGACTGGCTGGAAACTCTTCGGTGGCTACAAGGTGACACCCAATATCGCGGTTGAAGGTGGTTATTATTCCCTGGTCAACGCAGAGGAAACGGTTGCCCCCGGCGTCGATGCGGAGGTTACCGCCAGCGGCCTTGGCCTTGCCGGTGTCGCATCCCTTCCAGTTGCTGATGATCTGGAATTGTTCGGCAAGGCTGGCGTCATGCGCTGGGATGCAGAACGTAAAGTAACCGGCTTCCCGACCGATAAAGCCGACGGAACCGACCTGCTGCTGGGTGCTGGTGCAACCTATATGGTTGGCGACAACTGGGGTATTCGTGGTGAATACGAAAATGTTGGTGGCGACCTGGATGCCAGCATGTATTCTGTTGGCGCAACATTTTCCTCACTCTGACAGGCAAACGATTATTTGCGGTGGGCTTCCTCCCGCCGCTCCCCTGCCCTGCAAACGCTCATTCCAGCTTGCACGGAAGCCTGTCAAGGCTTAACATTCCCGCCTTTACAGAAACATGGCTCCCATTTCAGGGAGCGGATTGAAATAAACAGGAATAAGCAATGCGTAGCCATTATTGCGGGCAGGTAGATGAAGCACTGCTGGATCAGCAAGTTACTTTGTGTGGATGGGTAAATCGTCGGCGTGACCACGGCGGGGTCATTTTTATTGACTTGCGTGACCGCGAAGGTCTGGTTCAGGTGGTTTTCGACCCTGACCGCGCCGAGGTATTCAATACAGCAGAACGTGCCCGGAATGAATACGTATTGCAAGTCGTTGGTAAAGTCCGCCGCCGCCCTGCCGGTACCGAGAATGCCAACCTGCGCAGTGGCCAGGTGGAAATCCTCGGTTTGGAACTGAACGTCCTCAACGCCTCTGAAACCCCTCCCTTCCAGTTGGACGAAGATGGGGTCAACGAAGAAACCCGCCTGACTTATCGTTACATCGACCTGCGCCGCCCGGAAATGCAGAAACGCATGCAGACCCGCGCGAAAGTCACCGGTTTCCTGCGTCGTTTCCTTGAAGACAACGGCTTCCTCGACATCGAAACGCCGATGCTGACCAAGGCCACCCCGGAAGGCGCGCGCGACTATCTGGTACCCAGCCGTACCCATCCGGGTTCGTTCTTCGCCCTGCCCCAGTCACCGCAGTTGTTCAAGCAGTTACTGATGATGTCCGGTATGGACCGTTACTACCAGTTCGCCCGCTGCTTCCGTGACGAAGACCTGCGCGCCGATCGTCAGCCGGAATTTACACAGCTTGACATCGAAACATCCTTCATGGATGACAACGCCATCATGAACCTGATGGAAGACATGATGCGTGCCAACTTCAAGGAAACGCTGGGCGTGGAACTGCCCAACCCGTTCCCGCGCATGCCCTATTCCGAAGCCATGCAGCGCTTTGGTTCCGACAAGCCGGACATGCGCATTCCGCTGGAATTCATCGAAGTCAGCGACCTGATGGCAAACGTCGAATTCAAGGTATTCTCCGCCCCTGCCAAAGACAAGGATAGCCGTGTGGTCGCCATGCGCCTGCCCAACGGTGGCGAACTGTCACGCAAGGAAATTGACGATTACACCACGTTCGTCGGTCGTTACGGCGCGAAAGGTCTGGCCTACATCAAGGTCAATGACGCTGCTGCCGGACGCGATGGCCTGCAATCACCGATCCTGAAATTCCTGCCAGATGAAACTGTGGCGGGCATCATGCAACGCACTGGCGCGCAAACCGGCGACCTGATTTTCTTCGGTGCTGACAAATCGCGTGTCGTCAACGACGCACTCGGCGCACTGCGCGTCAAACTGGGTCACGACCGTGGCCTGGTAGAGGGTGAATGGTCGCCACTGTGGGTGGTCGACTTCCCGATGTTCGAGTGGGACGACAAGGAAAACCGCTGGGTTGCCTTGCACCACCCGTTCACCGCACCCAAAGGTACGCCGGAAGAATTGCTGGCCAACCCCGGCGAAGCACTTTCCATCGCCTACGACATGGTGCTGAACGGCACTGAACTCGGCGGCGGCTCTGTGCGTATCCACACCATGGAAATGCAGAAATCCGTCTTCAAGCTGCTGGGCATTTCTGATGAGGAAGCACAGGAAAAATTCGGCTTCTTGTTGAACGCACTGAAATACGGTTGCCCTCCGCATGGTGGCTTGGCATTTGGTCTGGATCGCCTGATCATGCTAATGACTGGCAGCCAGTCGATCCGCGATGTCATGGCGTTCCCGAAAACCCAGACAGCGGCCTGCCCGTTGACCGATGCGCCTGCGGAAGTCAGCACCAAGCAGTTGCGTGAACTGAATATCCGGGTTTCTTTGCCCCAGAAATAAAACATGAACTGCGGGTCTCATCATTCTTCAGAAAATGATGAGACCCGCACATTTGATTATGCTTGACTATAAGATTTTAGATATTTAACGTATTTACTTACTTTGGAATTTTATCTTTTAAAATCAAATATTTATTCCATTGAAATCCAGTGGAATAGAGAGATTTTTTACGTACTTAGCTCATTTTCTGGTTAACTCAAAAACAGTCGCAGATTTCCCCCTTTTCCCATCTTTTCTTGGACGCACTATTCGCTTAATTTTTCCTTGCGCTTCCAGTGTCTTGAGTAGGGTATTCATAGTGGCTGATTTAATATTTTGCTGGAACACGCTTACCCTTATTTGGGTGGTAGTAAGCGCTCCATGCTTGCGTAAGGCAGTCAATAATTTATGGGCGTCTTCGTTTTCATCATTCTCAAAAATATACGCTATGCTACCAACACTATACCGCCAGATGTGGGATGCAGCCTCCAGGTGCTGCGGCATAACCCGATCAGTGCAATCAAGCAAAGCAAATATACCGGCCATCCGTAATACTTGTACCCGCGCCCGTTCAGACATCGGCGATGATTCCTTTGCCAGCGATACAGCCATATTTGACCAAATATCCAGTGATGCAGGTGAAAGGGATAGCTCATTCGTATCGCTGGAAAACTGGATCGCTTTGGCAACCGCATCCGCATAATTCAGCATGCGACCAACAGGGATACTTTCCGGAACAGGAACAATTTTCGAGCGACGCACACATATCCATATGATTCGGCTTGCCAATGCGCTGGAATATTCACTTTGTTCAAGCCGTTTAACCAACTCTTCATAAGTGATATGCCCTACAAAACAGACATGTGCATCTGTAACTGTTACCCGGTTATTTTTGGTCAAGGGTGAAAAACTACCCGAGTCCCAGAAACGCCTGATAGCAGCTGAAACTGTATTACCCTCCCGCCTGGCTGCCTGCAAGACCGCAGCAAATTCTTCCTCAAGAATCATCAGACGCTTATCGGTAACGCCTTTGTCAATGGGGTTTCCATCTTCATCCTCTGTATCGGCAGGGTCACGCACTGCCCATGCCAACCCTTCCCCGCTAGACATTGGCCCATCCCGATACAGCGCCGGAGGAAGACCCAATTTGCGCAACTGGACATTCACATACTCCAGCATCAATTTTCTGACTGGCGCGGCGGCTGTGCCTTTACCACCACCTGAAGTACTGGTAGTAACACTGAACAAACGTGGCGGAGCTTCCACATCCCCCAGCCGCAATACGGCCTTGCTCCCGAAGTATGTGCCGACCCAGGTCAGCAAGTGTATTAACACCCCAATGGGATCTGCTTCTGACTGCATACAGGCATCACGGGCAAAACGCCCCGCAACTCCGTAGAAACAACCTTCATCTGGAATCGGAAATTCGGCAGGAACCTCTTCTACTTCAAGCGGGCCGCGTTTGTCAGCCTCACTCAAGTTTATGACGTTGCTCACTGGAGATACCTCTCATATTAATATCTAAGTACGTTTAGAATTTACGTTTAAGCAAAATAATATCACTAAATAAATACATATAAAACAAAGTTTTAACTATTTACTACGTAAATACGTTAAATTTTTTATAAAAATTTAAAATATATCCAGACAAGTCTATCTGGATATATTTTGACCTAATTTATTAAGCGAGTTGTTTGAAACGGATTAACCAACAGCCATGAATCTTTGGATCGCGCTGAAAATCTTCCGGTAACGATGGCATCCGGTAATCTTGCACTTCATAGGCCGCCTCAATCTGCGGGTCGAGTTTGAACTTGCGGAAGTTGTTGGAAAACACCAGGGTACCATCCACATTCAGCGCCTTCATGCAGTTGCGGATCAGTTCCACATGGTCGCGCTGCACATCAAATACATCGTCCATACGTTTGGAATTACTGAAAGTTGGTGGGTCGAGAAAAATCAGGTCGTAACGGCTGTTGCATTTACGTAGCCATTCCACTGCGTTGGCCTGGATGAAACGGTATTTGTAGGGTTCAGAGCGTAAGTGGTTGAGCGCAAAGTTATCTTCCGCCCAATCCAGATAAGTAGCGGACATGTCCACACTATCCACCCGGCTTGCGCCACCCACTGCGGCATGAACGCTGACGGTGCCGGTGTAACAGAACAGATTCAGCACACTCTTGCCCTTGGCGTGTTGCTGCATCCAGTAGCGCATCGGACGATGGTCGAGGAACAGGCCAGTATCAAGGTAATCCGTCAGGTTCACTTTCAGGCGCACGCCGTGTTCGGTGATGGTCAGCGCCTGTTCCGCCCTGCCCTGTTTTTCGTACTGGCTTTTGCCCTTCTGCTGTTTGCGCTGCTTCAGGACAATGTGGTCGGGGGCAACAGCCAGTGCTTCCGGCAGGGTCATCAGTGCCTGCTCCAGCCGTTGTTGCGCGGTTTTTTCGTCGATGGTCTTGGGTGGGGCGTATTCCTGTACGTGCAGCCAGTCGGCGTAGCGGTCAACCGCGATCGCGTATTCGGGGATGTCGGCGTCGTAGACGCGGTAGGCGTTGCTGTCGCCGCGCTTGATGAAGGGTTTCAGCTTGCGCAGGTTCTTGTTGATGCGGTTGGCGAGGTCTTCGACAAACAGGTTGGCAGCGCGTGCTTTTTGTTCCAGCTTGTCGAAGGTGTAGACCTTGCATTCGGTTTCGCCGTTGAGCAGGCGGTATTCCTTGCTGTAGAACAGGTTGGTCAGGGCAACGGGCGCTTGGGCGTCGGTGAAGATGGCGGCGCGGAAACCTTGCGGCAGGCTGGCGAGGTGTTGGCCTAATGCGGCGTAAGAGGGCTGTAGGGCTACCTTGGTGATGGTTTCGTCAAAGGGAAGATGGGTGATGGCGAGGGCGGCAGTTTCGTTCGTTCCCCCCATCCCCAACCCTTCCCCCGCAAGGGGGGCAGGGAGTAAGAGGGACTCCGGTAGATTGGCGGCTTGCCAGTCGGTACGGAGGTTCAGGAGGGCTGCGGGGTTGCCTGCGGCGCTGAAGGTGTAGCGGCTGGTGTTGCTGAGTCCGGTTTGCTGGCGTTGGCGGGCTTCGTCACGCAGGGTTTCCCACAGGGTTGCGTCGTGGCCGAGCCAGCGGTTGGCAATGGTTCTGCCGCGCAACAGGCCGGGGGCAATGTCGAGCGCCATCAGTGCGCCTTCGATCAGCAGCGCGCTGCTGGTGCATTGCGGGTCAAACAGGCTCAGGTGTTCGGTATCACTGCCCAGCATGGCGGGCCAGCCAGCACGGATCAGGATGGCAGCGGCGAGATTTTCGCGGATCGGCTGGTGCTCATCCGGGTCAAGGTAGCCGTGTACGTGCAGCCCCTGCTGGTTGAGTTCGAGGCCGACGCTGGCATTACCCTTGTGCAGGTTGACCAGGATCACCACATCCGGGTTGTCGCTGACGCTGGGGCGGATGCCTTCGCGCGCAAGGAAATGGTCGCCGATCTGATCCTTGACCCATTGCGCGCCGAACTGGGTGTTGTGGATGTCATCATTGCGGCCAAAGAAACGCACCTTCAGGGTTCCGTCGGGGCGGATGTGTTGGTGCCAGGGAATGCTGCTGAGCAGGTCTTTCAGCTCCGTCTGATCTTTGCCGAAACCTTGCGCCAGTTGCAGGGTGGCTCGGGAAGCGAGGCGGCTCCACAGCATCACGCTGTAGCCAAAACGCAGGTCGCCTGTCGCCCCTACTCCGGCGTGGCCGATTTTGACCTGTTCTGCGCCGAGGGTGGTGAGTTCATCCGCCAGTAACGGCTCGATGAACTGGGGGCAGGCGAAGAACCATTGGAGGGTTTGGGGGGTGTCTGATGGCATGGTGGTCAAGGTTTGGGGAAAAGGGGGAGTTTAGCATTAAACGGCTGCGCCGTTAGCCCCCCATCCCCAGCCCTTCCCCCGCAAGGGGGGAAGGGAGCAAGAGGTTGTTACTCCAATTCTGATTCGATGATGGGAATCCAACCTTGTTGTTCGGCGGGCAGGTGGTTTTCACTATCCAATTGTTTAAGAATTTTTAGAGCATCAGTTAAGTATTGCTTTTTATCGCTTTGTACAGATCGTGATAATTTATAGTAATCAACAACCAAACTTGTTTGCCACAGCACGACCTCTGGGTCTGTCTTGATCAGTTTTTCATGAATGGCTAACGCGACCTTATAGAGTTTTGTTGCTTCATCAGTGTTACCTTCTGCAAGCTCTATATCCCCTATACGCATCTCCTTATACACAAGTCACCAAGTTACTGTAAAATAAACCATTTGAGCCTATGAACTGGTCAGCCACCGAACTCAATGATCTCGACTTGGGAGACGAGCGCCTCAATACA
>JAHJJD010000091.1 GCA_018822845.1 Gammaproteobacteria bacterium
AAGCATCTGGATTGGTTTTATGCGGGTACAGGATTGTATTCTTGGGATTCAGATGGCTGGTGAGCTGGGGATGGGGTGAGTTGTGTATAAGGAGATGCCCTATACGCTCATGGCTAACAGCAAGGTCGCGCTGCCATTCGGTCTGCTTGGGGTCGAGTTCCACCAGCGTCTTTCTGATCGCCAGCGAATCCTGATAGGACTTGAGCGCCGCCGCACGCTCGCCGTTGGCAACGTACAGGTCGCCAATCTTGTTGTAGCTGACAGACAGGTCGCGCTGCCATTCGGTCTGCCTGGGGTCGAGTTCCACCAGCTTCTGGGCTATCGCCAGCGAATCCTGATAGGACTTGAGCGCCGCCGCCCGGTCGCCGTTGGCAACGTACAGGTCGCCAATACGCTCATGGCTGACGGACAGGTCGCGCTGCCATTCGGTCTGCTTGGGGTCGAGTTCCACCAGCTTTTTGATTATCTCGTGTCGCTGCTGATAGCTTGCCAACGCCGCATTCGTGTCTCCATTTGCTAGATATATATCACCGATACGCTCATGGCTGATTCCAAGATTGTATTGCCAGTTCGTATCATCTGGATTTTGCTTTACACGCTTTTGATCTAGCTCTAATGCAGCCATATATTTGACCATAGCGCCTTTTCTGTCGCCCAATTTTACCAGTGCTATTCCTTCATCTTTCAACGCAATTGAAAGCCAGTCTTGATTCTCAGGATCAAGGTGCTGCTGCAAGCCGCGTGATGCTTCTAACGCCAAACCAGTATTCCCAATTTTACTGGCAATAGTGTAAACATTTCGCCACGCTGGCAGGTTTTCGGGCTGGAGTTGGGTGACTTCGCGGTAGCGTGCGAGCGCTTTGTCGTGGTCGAGGCGCAGTTCGGCGACTTCGGCGAGGTCGAAAGCGTATTGGGCTTGGCGTTGGTGCGAGAGTTCAATGTCCTTGTCGTAAGCCTGTTGCAGCAGGGTTTCGGCCTGTTCCAGGTTGCCTGCTTCCAGTTCCTTGCGGGCTTGTTGGGCGAGTTCGTCGGTTTTGGCGTATTCGCCCAAACGCTGTTCCAGATCGGCGTATTTGCGTTTGAGTTCCTCCAGTTCGGTGGCTAGCTGGTCGTCAGGAACCCCTTGTGCTTTCAGGGCTTGCAGCATTTTTTCCGCCAGTTCCGGCGGCAGATTGATCGTCGCATTTTCAATATGGGTTTGCTCAAGGCTAACATCACCACCCGCAACAATATTGGGCGACTGATTCCCCGCACTACTCTGCCCGACTTCCTGCTTGTCGCCACAGCCCGCCAGCAACACCAAACCCACCAACATCAACCAACGCATAAAAACCTCACAACACGCTCACTCTTCCTCCTCCCCTGACAAGGGGAGGCCGGGAGGGGTTTCTTCACTTCCCCACCTTCACATCCGCATTCCCCACCGTATTCGGACTTTGATCCCCCTTGCTGGACTGGTCAACCGCTGCGCCCTGCGCAGCCTCCCCTGCCACACTGTTGGGGCTTTGCTTGCCCTCGCTATGCTGGGTAATTTTCGGTTGATTCCCTGCTTCCACCCGCATAAAGCTGTCCGCAAACGCAAAAATGACAATCAGGAACCCGAGCGCAAACGCCAGCGTCATACCCTTATCCATCAGCCGTTCGGTAGCCTTGCCGGAAAGCTTTTCCGACTTGAACAATTTGACCAGCCCGGCCAGTACAAACAGCACAAAACCGACCAGAACCAGCGGTTTGTTCAGGTGCTCAATCCAGTTATCCATGCAAGCCTCTTTGGGGTTGTGACGCAACTGTCTGAAAGTCTAGCAGATAAATGCCCATAATGACTATGCAGTTTACAGGGGTGTTAGCCATGCCCTTTCTTGATGTAAAATACCCGGTTTCGTCCAAGAGGATACCCCAATGGCATGGAAACCCCGTGTCACCGTCGCCAGCGTCATCGAACACGAAGGCCGCTTCCTGATGGTGGAAGAGATGCACTCCGGTCAAATGGTCATCAACCAGCCAGCCGGTCACATGGAGCACGGTGAAAACCTGCTGGATGCCGTGCGCCGCGAAACGCTGGAGGAAACCGCCTACCGTTTCGAGCCGACCGCCCTGCTGGGCGTGTTCCACCGTCAGCACCCTGACCCCGACCGGGTTTACATGCGCTTCACCTTCACCGGCACATTGCTGGAACCGGAGCCGGTCGCGGGTTATCAGATTGACCCGGACATTACCGCTGTCCACTGGCTGACGCTGGAAGAAATCCATGCGCAACAACCGCGTATCTGGCGCAGCGAACTGGTAGGCCGTTCGCTGGATGCTTATCAGGCAGGTGTACGCCATTCCCTCGACCTGCTGCACTATTTCCTGGAAACGGACTGACATGGGCAAGCGCGTTATCGTTGGTATGTCCGGCGGGGTGGATTCCTCGGTCGCCGCCCTGTTGCTGATGCAGCAAGGCTACGAGGTGGAAGGGCTATTCATGAAAAACTGGGAGGAAGACGACACGGAAGACTACTGTTCCGCCGCCGTTGACCTCGCCGACGCCCAGGCCGTAGCCGACCAGTTGGGCATCAGGCTGCACACGCGCAATTTCGCCAGCGAATACTGGGATCGAGTGTTCACCTATTTCCTCGATGAATACAGCGCCGGGCGCACCCCCAACCCCGACATCATGTGCAATAAGGAAATCAAGTTCAAAGCCTTCCTCGACTTTGCGCTGGAACTGGGGGCGGATTACATCGCCACCGGCCATTATGCCCGTGTTGCCAGCCAGCCGGATGGCTCGGTGCAAATGCTCAAGGGTGTGGATGACAACAAGGATCAGACCTACTTCCTCTACACCCTGCAACAGCACCAGTTGCAGCACAGCCTGTTCCCGGTCGGCGAGCTGGAAAAAAGCCGGGTGCGTGCAATCGCCGAAGAGGCCGGTTTCACTACCGCGCGCAAGAAGGACAGCACCGGCATCTGCTTTATCGGCGAACGCAAGTTCCGCGATTTCCTGCAACGCTTTCTGCCTGCCCAGCCCGGCGACATTGTGACCCCGGATGGCGCAGTGGTCGGCAGACACCATGGCCTGATGTACTACACGCTTGGTCAGCGGCAGGGTCTGGGCATCGGCGGGCGCAAGGATGCAGCGGAACAGCCCTGGTTCGTAGTCGACAAGGACATGCAATCCAACCACCTGATCGTCACCCAGGGACACCAGCACGAATTGTTGATGAAACATTTCCTGCTGGCATCACAACTGCACTGGGTTACAGGGCAGGCACCCGCCGACAGGTTTGAATGCAAGGCCAAAATCCGCTACCGTCAGACCGAGGAAGCATGCCGGGTGCACATGCTGGCAGACGGTAGCTGCGAAGTCTGCTTCCCCGCTGCCCAGCGTGCCATTACGCCCGGCCAGTCGATAGTGTTTTATCAGGGGGAAGTCTGCCTTGGCGGCGGCATCATCGATAGCATGGAAAAAGACTGCCCCGATTCAAAGGGTTAACTTGAATTATTTACGCCAAGCCCTATTCTATTAACGATATAAAGTCCAGATTGAAAAAGACCTCGTGGAAACCAATAACCGAAACCGAACCATTGCCCTTGCCGCCCTCTTCCAGTGTGTGGAAGGCGTCGTACAGATCGCCACCCAAGGCAAGGTGGATACTGACCTGTTCAATTCCTGTATCAATAGCGTGCTGACTGACGATGCGAGTTCACCGGAAGCCTTGTATGGTGGCGTGGGCAGGCTCCACTCAGGCTTCCGGGTGCTGATGCACCAGCTTGGTACTGGCGGCATGACCCCGGACGGACGCCCCAAGGACATTGAAGCGACCCGTTACGCCGTCAACCTGCTTTATCTGGAAAAGAAACTGGCCAATGACCCTGACATGTTCCAGAGCCTGCTGAAAAACATCGAGAATGCCCAGCAGCAATTAGGTTTCTTCGACATGACCCACCCCAACATGATTGCGCGGCTGGCGGAAATCTACAGCAACACCATCAGCAAGGTCGGCCCACGCATCATGATCAAGGGCGACCAGAATTACCTTTCCAACCCGGAAAATGCTGCACGCATCCGTGCCCTGCTGCTGGCGGGTGTGCGTGCCGCACTGCTGTGGCGGCAGGCGGGCGGCAGCCGCTGGAAACTGATTTTCGCGCGCGGGGCGATGCAAAAAGAAGCGCAGGGGCTGTTACGCGCCTAAATCTGCATTGATTTGCGCAATCACGGCTTGCGGGTCTGATGCCTGCGTAATCGGCCTGCCGACCACCACATAACTCACACCGGCTTCACGCGCCTGCGCAGGCGTCATGACCCGCGACTGGTCACCTTTGTCACTGCCAGCCGGGCGGATGCCGGGCGTCACCAGCAGAAAATCCTTGCCCAGTGCTGCCCGCAGCAGGGTGGCTTCCTGCGCAGAACATACCACCCCATCCAGCCCGCTGGCGGCTGTCAACCTTGCCAAATGCTGTACCTGATCGGCGGGGTCGGCAAGCACGCCAGTTCCTTCCAGTTGCTGCTTGTCCATGGAAGTCAGCACGGTAACAGCAATCAGTTTTGGCGGGTTGGCAAAACCCTGCAATGCTTCCCGCGCTGCCGCCATCATTTTGGCACCACCGGAAGCATGCACATTGATCATCCAGACCCCCAGATTCGCCGCAGACTTGCAGGCGGAGGCGACTGTATTGGGAATGTCGTGGAATTTAAGGTCAAGGAATACATCGAAACCACGCCCACACAACTGGCGCACAAAATCCGGCCCTGCCGCTACAAACAGTTCAAACCCGACCTTAAGCTTGCACTGGGTCGGATCAAGCGGCTCCACGAAAGCAAACGCCTGGGCAGCGTCAGGAAAATCGAGGGCAATAATCAAACGACTGGACATAATCTATTCCCGAATGGTTAAACGTTGCTGACAGTATCCCACTGGTGGCAGGCTGGGCAGCGCCACAAATAGCCGTGCATTTTATACCCACAATGCTCGCACTGGAAATCGGGTTGACTGGCCGCCAGTTTTTGCAGGGCAGTCTGAATCTGACCAATTTCGCAGGCACTTTCCTCACGCCACAGGGAAGCAAGCACCTCGGTGGAATGCACCAGGGTGTTAAGGCTTGGCTTGCCTTTGGTCAAGTGTTCTTCGACCTGGGTACGCATATCGGTCAGCTTGCCCAGTTTGCGTGCCAGTTGCAGCAGATAGGCAAACAATTTGGCGTCCTGGGTTTTGGCGAAAGTTTTCTGGATGAAAGCGTACAGGTTTTCCAGCTCATCCCTTTTTTCAAAATTATTCAGTAACTGATTGAAAAGCATGCCTAACAGACGGCTATCTTTGCCGATTGCCTGCTGATAGATTTGCAAGGCTTCACTACGCTGCCCACGGGCATAGGCAAGATCAGCCTTCAGCACAATCACACGCGCAGAAGCGGGAGAAGCTTTAGCTGCTTTCTGGATGGTTTCTTCCGCCTTGAAGAGGTTCTGCCTTTGCAGTTCCTGGGTGGCAAGCTCGCAGTAGTAATGGGCAATCAGGCGACTGTGGTCAGCCTTGTTGCGTTGCTGGGCGCACTGGGTAATTTCAATCGCCTTGTCCCACTCGTGTAATTGCTCGTAAATGTTACGCAATGGCTCACAGGCGTCGGCGCGCTTGGGGTCATCCTTCAGTAGTTCGGTGAAAACGCTTTCGGCACGATCCAGCATTCCGGCGGCGAAGAAGTCCTCCCCCAAGGCCAGCATGGCAGACATGCGCTGTGCCTTGCTCAAATCAGAACGGGCGACAAGGTTCTGGTGAATACGCAAGGCGCGGTTGATTTCCCCGCGATTACGGAACAGGTTGCCAAGCAGCAGGAAGGTATTGGCAGTGTTTTCGTCGATTTCGGGATAATTGAGGAAAACATCCAGCGCCTTGTCCGGCTCCTCGCTCAACAGGAAGTTGATACCGCGAACGAAACGCACGGAGATTTCCTTGCGCTTTTCCTGACGTTCCTTGTAGCGCTTGCGGGCGGCCTGCCAACCGGAATAAAAGGCTATCGGCAGTAATAAAAACAGGATTTCTTGCATGATTTGTCAGATTGTCAGACACAAAAAAGGAGGCTTGGTTGCCTCCCGTTTTCCACTATGCGCGTAATACGTGCACTACCTAGTCCTGAATCGGATGCGTGGCACGTGACTCGTTGACACGTTCGCGCAGTTCCTTGCCCGGTTTGAAGTGTGGGACGTGCTTCGGCGGCAGTTCTACCTGATCGCCTGTTTTCGGGTTACGGCCCTTGCGTGCAGCACGATGATGCAGTGAGAAACTGCCAAATCCACGTACTTCAATACGCCCGCCATCAGACAGGGTTTCACTCATTATGTCCAGCAGCATTTTAACCGAGAGCTCTACGTCCCGGCTGCTGAGATGGCTCTGTTTACGTGACAAGATGTCAATAATTTCAGATTTGGTCATCCTTTCCACTCCTGAACAAGCGACGGTTGTTTTCCGTATATCGTTGTTACTGTTTCCGGTTTCGGAAAGCAGTACGGGTTTGCACACAAACCCGTACTGCCTGAACTATAGGCCATCCTTGGCCTGTTTACCGTCCTGGAGGCAAATATTATTCGCCCATTTGTTCCTTGAAGATGTCACCCAGCGAAGTGGATGCACCGCCGGAACGGCCAGTGTATTCACGCATTACGCGCGCTTCATCTTCATCATCCTTGGCCTTGATGGACAGGTTGATGGAACGGGTCTTGCGGTCAACGCCCATGAACTTGGCTTCAATCGTCTCGCCTTCCTTCAGCACGGTACGCGCATCTTCCACACGGTCGCGGGACAGTTCGGAAGCACGCAGAATGCCTTCGATGCCGTCACCCAGATCAATTTTAGCGGCCTTGGGCGTGACTTCAACCACAGTACCCTTGACTACGCTGCCTTTGGAATGGGCTGCAACAAAGTTGGAGAACGGATCCTGTTCCATCTGCTTGATGCCGAGGGAAATACGCTCACGTTCAGGGTCAACAGCCAGTACCACGGCTTCGACTTCATCACCTTTCTTGTAGCTGCGCACAGCTTCTTCGCCCGGCAGGTTCCAGGAGATGTCAGACAGGTGAACCAGACCGTCGATGCCGCCATCCAGACCGATGAAGATACCGAAATCAGTGATGGACTTGATCTTGCCGGAAACGCGGTCGCCCTTGTTGCGGGTTCCTGCAAACTCATCCCAAGGGTTGGCCTGGCACTGCTTCATACCCAGGGAGATACGGCGGCGTTCTGCGTCGATGTCGAGGATCATGACTTCAACTTCATCGCCCAGCGTCACAACTTTGGCAGGGTTGACGTTCTTGTTGGTCCAGTCCATTTCGGAAACGTGTACCAGACCTTCAACGCCGTCTTCGATTTCAACGAAACAGCCGTAGTCAGTCAGGTTGCTGACCTTGCCGAAGATACGGGTGCCGGATGGGTAACGACGTACCAGATCCTGCCATGGATCTTCGCCCAGTTGCTTCAGGCCGAGGGATACGCGGTTCTTGTCACGGTCGAACTTGAGCACCTTAACGTCGATTTCATCACCAATGCTGACCACTTCGGAAGGATGCTTGACGCGCTTCCAGGCCATGTCGGTGATATGCAGCAGGCCGTCGATGCCACCCAGGTCGAGGAACGCACCGTAGTCGGTGAGGTTCTTGACGATACCTTTGATGACCTGACCTTCCTGGAGGTTTTCCATGAGTGCTTCGCGTTCTGCGCTGTACTCTTCTTCAACCACTGCACGGCGGGAAACAACCACGTTGTTGCGTTTCTGGTCCAGCTTGATCAGCTTGAATTCCAGTTCCTTGTTTTCCAGATAGGAAGTGTCACGGACTGGACGTACATCCACCAGTGAGCCAGGCAGGAACGCACGGATGTCGCCAAGCTCGACCACGAAGCCGCCCTTGACTTTACCGGTGATGATACCGCTGATGATTTCCTCATTGGTGAAGGCTTCTTCCAGGATTTCCCAGGCGCGCAGACGGCGGGCTTTTTCACGGGAAAGGCGGGTTTCACCGAAGCCATCTTCAACGGTGTCGAGTGCCACTTCAACCAGATCACCGACTTGAACGTTGATCTCACCGCGTTCATTCTTGAACTGCTCGGCAGGGATAACGCCTTCGGATTTCAGGCCAGCACTGACAATGATGAAATCAGCACGTACTTCGAGAACTGTTGCATTGAGCAGAGCGCCAGGCTGCATTTGGGTGTAGGAAAGGCTCTCTTCAAACAGTTCAGCAAAACTTTCAGTCATGAATAAAAATACCTGTTAAACAAAAGTTATCGCCAACGCATCCTGCATGACGGGTTAAAACGCAAAAAGCCCGGACTTCCTGTCAGGGCTAGCTCGGAATTTACTTGTTCAATCAAATGCTTAAACAATATGATGTAAAACAGCCGCAAATACTTCGTTTTGATCCAGATAACTGGTGTCAATCAACACTGCATCCTCGGCAGGTTTCAGCGGAGCTACCGGGCGGTTGGCATCACGTTCATCGCGGGCATTGATGTCCTGAATAAGGTCGCAAAGTTTAGCACTAAGCCCTTGTTCACTCAACTGTTTCAGACGGCGTTCTGCGCGGATTTCGGCGCTGGCGGTCAGAAAGAACTTATGGTTTGCCCGAGGGAAGACGACGGTTCCCATGTCGCGCCCATCGGCAACCAGGCCAGGTAACTGCTGGAAACTGCGCTGAAGTTCCAGCAAAACAGTACGCACGGCGGGAAAAGCTGCAATTTTCGAGGTGGCGCTGGCACAGGTTTCATTGCGGATTTCACTCGTGACAACGGCCCCATCCAGCCAGGCTTCACCATCGCGAAATTCAATATGCAAGGAAGGAATTATCGCGGCAAGGGCGTCTTCATCCTGCAAATCCAGATGACGGCGCAGGGCAGCGAGGGCAGCTACGCGGTAAATTGCGCCGCTGTCGAGCATGCGCCAGCCTAACTTTTCGGCAAGCATGCAGGCAATGGTTCCCTTGCCTGCTCCGGCAGGGCCATCGATAGTAATGACCGGGGCTTGTTCATTCATACGCTGGTAATCCTCACGCCTGCATTGCTTGCCAATTGCACAAAACCGGGGAAAGAGGTGTTGACGTTGGCACAGTCGTTGATGGTAATGGCTGTTTTGGCGCACAGGGCAGCCATGGCAAACGACATGGCGATGCGGTGATCACCGTGACTTTCGACCATTCCCCCCCTGAACAAACCGGGGTTGATGATGATGCCGTCAGCAGTAGGTTGTGCATCCACTCCGCAGGCAATCAACCCGTCAGCCATTACCTGGATGCGGTCACTTTCCTTGACCCGCAGTTCTTCAGCCCCGGTCAGCACCGTCTGGCCTTCGGCGAAAGCAGCCGCAACGAACAGTGCCGGGAATTCATCAATTGCCAATGGCACCAGCTCCTCGGGAATCCGGATGCCCTTCAGTTGGGCGGAACGCACGCGGATGTCGGCGACAGGCTCCCCCCCTACTTCGCGTTCGTTCAGAACTTCCAGGTTCGCACCCATCAGGCGCAGGATGTCGATAACGCCGGTACGGGTCGGGTTGAGGCCAACGTGCTCAATCGTCAGGTCGGAGCCTTCTGCAATGCTTGCGCCAACCATAAAGAAGGCGGCGGAAGAAATATCGGAAGGCACATCAATATCGGCAGCCGTCAGTTTGCCTCCACCTTGCAGGCTGATGTGGTTGCCATCAGTTTTCACTGCGTAGCCGAAACCACGCAACATGCGCTCGGTGTGGTCGCGGGTCGGAGCGGGTTCGGTGACGGAGGTTTCACCTTGCGCATACAAGCCCGCCAGCAACAGGGAAGATTTCACCTGCGCACTGGCCACCGGCATGGCGTAATGAATGCCTTTCAGCTTGCGCCCACCATGCACCAACAGTGGCGGCGTACCTGTTTCGGTAGCATCGATTTCAGCACCCATGCTGGCCAGTGGCACAGTCACACGTTTCATCGGGCGCTTTGACAGCGAAGCATCACCGGTCATGCGCACATCAAATGCCTGCCCGCTCATCAGGCCGGACATCAGGCGCATGGAGGTACCAGAATTGCCCATATCCAGATCACCGGACGGCGCTTTCAAACCATGTAACCCTACCCCGTGGATAGTCACCTTGCCGTCATCCGTCGGGCCTTCAATTTCCACCCCCATACTACGAAAGGCTCTCAGGGTACAAAGGCAGTCTTCACCTTGCAGAAAACCACTGACATGGGTCGTCCCTTCCGCCAGCGAACCCAGCATGATGGAGCGGTGCGAAATCGATTTGTCGCCGGGCACGCGCACGTTACCGTGCAAACTACCGCCGGGCTGGACGATGAACTGTAGGTTGGTGCTGGAATGGCTCACTCTGATGTATCCTGCTTTTCGAATTGGGCGACGTAATTATCGCGGGCTTGCTTGGCTTTTTCCATGCGCATGTGCAGGGCTTCAGCATCCTGCTCCCTGATCAACGCGGCAAACTCGCCCAGATTGTTCTGGAAAGCGGCAATCATGGCAAGAATGGCTTCACTGTTGGTCAGGCAGATGTCGCGCCACATCACCGGGTCACTGGAAGCAATGCGGGTAAAATCGCGGAACCCCCCCGCTGCGTAACGCAGAATGTCTTCACGCTGCGGCATGTTCAGCAGGGTATCAACCAGTGAAAACGCCAGCACATGCGGCAAATGGCTGGTTGCCGCCAGCACCCGATCATGCAGGGCAACCGGCATGGATTCAAGCATTGCGCCCGTTACCTTCCACATGGCTTCGACCTTGGCGACGGCATCCGGGTCAGTATGCGGCAAGGGCGTAAGGATAACGCGGCGTTCATGGTACAGGTCAGGGATGGCGGCTTCCACCCCGCTCTTTTCGCGCCCGGCAATCGGGTGGCCGGGGACAAAGCGGCTGTAATCCTTGCCGAAAACCTGTTCTACCTCAGCCACAATGCTGCCTTTGGTGCTGCCTGCATCGGTGAGGATGGCCTCTGCGGGCAAGGCAGGTTTGATTTGCTGCAACAGCCTGCCCATTGCCCCCATCGGCACGGCCAGCAATACCACGTCAGCATCCTGTACCGCTTCCTGCGGGTCGAGGGTAAAACTGTCGATCACACCAAGGTCAACGGCTTTTTGCAGGTGGGCGGCGTTACGGCTGCAACCGACAATGGTTTGGCAGTAATCTGCCTCGCGCAAAGCCAGCGCCAGCGAACCACCGATCAGGCCAACGCCAAAGATGACAAGTTTCTTTATCACGCTGCAAGAACCTTTTTCAACGCATTGATACAACGAATGTTTTGCGCCTCTGTGCCAATGCTGATGCGCAGGTGTTGCGGCAAGCCATAACCACCAATGGGGCGCACGATCACGCCTTCACGCAGCAATGCGTCATACAGCGGCGTAGCAGCTTGCTTGCAGTTCACAGTGATGAAATTACCCACGGTCGGCATATATTCCCAGCCACTTTCAGCACAGGCGTCAAACCACTGCTTGAGTCCGGCAGTATTGGTCATCACGCTGCGGCTCAGGAAATCATCATCATCCAGTGCGGCTGCGGCTGCGGCCAGCGCCAGCGAGTTGACATTGAAGGGCTGGCGTACCCGATTGAGCATGTCTGCCACGGCAGGGCTGGAAACGGCATAACCTACCCGCAACCCGGCCAGGCCATAGATTTTGGAAAAAGTACGGGTGACGATCAGGTTAGGGAATTCGTCCAGCCATGCCAGTGCATTCGGGAAAGCCGTTTCCTGCACATATTCGGTGTAGGCCTCGTCGACAACCACCATGACATCCTCAGGGACACGTTGCATGAAACCATACAAATCATTCCCGCTTAACCAGGTACCGGTCGGATTGTTGGGGTTGGCGATGAAAACAAGCCGGGTTTTATCATCAATTTTCGCTGCAATATTCGGCAGGTTGTGGCCGTAAGGCATGGCATGGTGCTCAGCCGGGTTGGCTTTGGCAATGCGCAATTCCGCACCAACAGCCTGGGTCACAATCGGGTAAACAGCGAAAGCATATTCCGAAAACACGGCAGCACGGCTATTGTCCAGAAAGACGCGGGCAATGATGTCCAGCACATCGTTGGAACCGTTTCCTAATGTAATTTGCGAGCTTTGCAGGCCAAATTTCTGTGCAATTGCCGCTTTGAGTTGATAGCCGCTACCATCCGGGTAAAGCTCCAGCGCCTTCAACGGGTTTGCCAGCGCTGCCTGTGCTTTGGGGCTTGCTCCCAACGGGTTTTCATTGGAAGCAAGCTTGAGGATGTTGCTGATCCCCAGTTCGCGTTCCAGCTCCTCAATCGGCTTGCCGGGCTGGTAGGGTTGCAGTGCCTGTACACCGCTGACGGCAAGCTGTTTGTAATCAATGCTCGATTGCATGGTTGGCCTTGCATGGAAAAATCAAGCGGGCATTCAATCACAGACTGGCGTCTTTTCCAAGTAAGTAAGTATTACCACCGACGGGCAATATCTTCATAAGAATTCCAGTTTGTAGCCTACGCCGTAAATGGACTTGATGAACTCCTGATCGGGCATTGCTTCATGAAGTTTGCGGCGCAAGTTCTTAATATGGCTGTCAATGGCACGATCCGTCACAATGCGGTAATCATCGTAAATGCAGTCCAGCAATTGTGTGCGGGAATAAACCCGCCCAGGGTTACTGAAAAACTGGTGAAGAAGACGGAATTCAACCGGCGTCAGATCAAGCCTGATGCCATTGAGGCGGGCTTCCATGCGCTCGTTGTCAATCTGGATAACGCTTTCGCTGGCCTGCTCCTGCAAGGGGCGGGCAATACGGCGCAAGATATTTTTTGTGCGCGCAATCATTTCACGCGGACTGTACGGCTTGCATACATAGTCATCTGCACCAAGTTCCAGCCCCAGCAAGCGGTCAATTTCATCCACCCGCGCTGTCGCCATGATGACCGGGATGAGGGAGAAACTGCGTAATTCGCGGAAAATGTCGATGCCATCCCTGCCTGGCAGCATCAAATCGAGCGTGAGCAAATCAGGCTTGTGCTCTTTTACCCATGGAATGACTTCCAGACCGTGACTGATCCAGTGCGTTTTGAAACCTGCTTGCTGCATGTATTCGGCCAGTACTTCGGCCAGTTTGGGTTCGTCTTCCACAATCAGTATGGACTTCTGCCCGGATTCCATTTTTCCTCCACTACCCTCTACGCTTCAGGCAGAGATTAGCGGAAATTCCATACAGATGCACACCCCTCCGAGGGATGAATGCCTGGCTGTAATAGTACCGTGATGTGTTTCCACAATATTCTTGCAAATGGACAACCCCAGACCCGAGCCGCCCAAACTGCGGCTGCGTGATTTGTCGACCCGGAACAGCCGGTCAAACAGATGTGGCAGCGCCTCGTCAGGAACGCCGGGAGCAGTGTCCTGAATTTCCACAATTACCTTGTCATTTGTGACAGTGATAGCTGCATCCACTTGCCCTTTGGCGTCGGTGTAACGCTGACTGTTTGCCAACAAATTGGTAAACAACTGGTGCAAACGGGTGGCATCTCCCCTGATCATGGCAGGTTTGGCCAATTCCAGATGCCGGGTCAAACGCAGATTTTTACTGGCCAGATGAGGTTCGACAGTATCCAGCGCATCATCCAATATGTCTGCCAGATTCACGCTAACATCCGGCAGTTCCGACTCCCCACTGTCGGAAATCGAAAGCTGATGCAAATCATCGACCAGCTTACCCAGCGACAGGACATCAACGTGCAGGGAGCGAATACGTTCCAGCGTCGGCTGGCGAATACCGTCAAGCATGGCTTCGATTTCACTGCGCAGGATGGCAATCGGGGTACGCAATTCATGTGAAATATCCGCAAGCCACTGCCTGCGCATGTCTTCCTGGCGTTTAAGTGTCCGCGCCAATTTATTGAAATCCTGCGCCAGTCGCCCTAGTTCGTCCTCGGTTTCCACTTCGATTTGCGCACCAAGTTGACCGGTGGTCAATGCCTGGGTTCCCTGCATCAGGGCACGCACCGGCTTGAGGAAGTGCCGCACCAGCAGAGCCGCCGCCAATAGCGACAATACGATGACAAACAGGCCGATGATGTACAGATTATGCAACTGCTGCTCAAAGAAAATCCCTCCCATATTATCGGCACTTTTCCTGCCCTGCCTGACCGTTACCCAGCCAATGGTTGCGCCACTCTGTAAAACAGGTATTTTTTCCAGTTTGCTGCGGCCTTTGGGGGGCATGTTCAGATTCAGGGGGTCACCAGCCAATAATTGCTGGTTGGCGTCCAGCAGGTTCATACGCACGCCTAAAGGACGCAGGTAAGCGCCTCCTCTCCCTGCCGACGAAGCCGGGAATGAATACGCTGGTAAATCACGTGAAAAACCCATTCCAGGCGGTGATTGACGGGGAGGCGGGGCAGGCGGCGGTAAACGCTCGCCAATTTGCACCAGCAATTCCCCCCATACAGCAGGATTCCCGCGCAAAAATCCCCACCCCCTCTGCGCTGCGTAACGGTTTTCCACTAAGGCTGCGACTTTGCGGGCTTTATCCAATTCTACGGAATGCTGATAATCCGTAAAGCCCGTGCGGAAACTCCAGTTCGTGAATACAACCATGACCAGTACGGCCAGGACTGTCATCAGAAGCATAGAGAGGAACAGTTTGGAAAAAATGTTGGGGCGCATGATGCTTGTCTCCTGATTATGCGCTTAAGCATACAGGCAAAATCGGTAGGAACCATGGAGAAAAATAAGCGGAAACTTCACAATTCGCCCACATTTAAACCACATTTACCCTCCACCATAAGTGCAGAGCTAACAACGAGGAGACGCGGATGAAAGATTTCAATATACCCTGTTTGTTTATATCCAGCGTGCTGCTGGCAAGTTTAAGCGGCTGCGGAGGTGGTGGCACGGAGAGTACGGCCCAAACGGGCGGTACAGATGCCTTCCCTACTGTAGAATCCTTGGGAAAAAGCCTGTTTTCCGACCCACGATTTTCGCTGACACGCAACCAGTCCTGCGCAACTTGCCACAATCCCGAACAAGGTTTTATCGATAACCGTGATAATGGCGTGGCTGGAGCAGTATCATTGGGAGATGATGGCTTATCCTTGGGCACACGTAATGCACCGACTGTGGCCTATGCCAGATTTTCACCGGCATTCAGCGGCACTGACCAGAATGCGCAAGGTGGGCAGTTCCTTGACGGGCGCGCCAGCGATTTGACGGAGCAAGCGGGTGGGCCTTTCCTGAATCCGGTAGAAATGGCCATGCCTGACCGCGCTGCCGTCGTCAGTCGGTTGCAGGAAGACAGTGACTATATAGCGGCCCTGCAAAACTTTTTCGGCAATGACATTTTCACTAATACAGATAACGCCTATGAGGCCATTACCGCCAGTATTGCTTCTTTTGAATCATCGGCGGAAGTGTCGCCATTTGATTCCAAATACAATCGGGCGCTGACAGGTACTTACACCATGACGGCGGTTGAGGCGCAGGGGCGGCAATTGTTCTTTTCGGGGGGAGCGAGTTGCGTCCGTTGTCACCGTACTGGCGGCTTACCGACGAATTCGGCCAGTGAAATTTTCACAGATCATCACTATTTCAACATTGGCGTACCGGCCAACAGCACGCTGAACGCGATTCTAACCGGATTGGGGCAGCAGACTGACCTGACAGCCAACGGGGATCGTGGCCTGTTTGATAACCCTGCGGTCAGTTCCAACCCTGCCACGCGCGGGCTTTTCAAGGCACCGTCGCTACGCAATGTAGCTGTGACTGCGCCCTACATGCACAACGGGGTATTTGCCAACCTGCAAACCGTTTTACAGTTCTACGATCATCAAGGCGGCAATGCGGCAAGAAGCATCAATCCTGAAACCGGCCTGCCTTGGGATGCACCCGAAATAAGCACCGGCATCAGCAACAACCGTCTCCAGATGCCTGACCTGACGGATGCCCAGATAGATGCGCTGGAATGTTTCTTACGGACGCTGACAGATGCGCAGTTTGAGACGGATTTGCCACCGTTACGCGCTGGCTTAAGTTGTTCCTGACCCCGCCATCCTCATATCATCTACATGATGGCAACAGGGTAGGAACCCAGCACCCGCACAACTTGCGCCTCACTGCGCAAGGCTTCCAGCGCCTTACAGATGGCTTCGTCCTGTTCATGCCCGCGTACATCGAGAAAGAAGAAATATTCCCAGTTGGTTGAGCGGGATGGGCGCGACTCGATGCGGGTCATGTCAACGCCATTTTCAGACAGCGGCTTCAACAGCTTGTAAAGGGAGCCGGGTTGGTTACGGGTGGAAATCAACAAGGATGTACGGTCATTACCGCTAGGGCTGACGACCTGATCACCAATCACGAGGAAACGGGTGGTGTTGTTGGGGTTGTCTTCGATGCTTTCATGCACGACCAGCAAACCATAGATGGGGGCAGCCTGAAGGCTGCCGATTGCCACTGCCGTATCATCCAGCGATGCCAGACGGGCGGCTTCTGCATTGCTGCTGACCGGAATGCGCTCAGCCTGGGGCAGATGCTTGTCCAGCCAGTAGCGACATTGCGCCAGCGATTGCGCGTGGGAATAGACCTTCCGTACATCCTGCCAGTTGGCATGACGGCACATCAGGTTCTGGTGGATGCGTAAGGTGATTTCCCCGCAAATCCGTAACTGCGACTGCACGAACATGTCGAGCGTGTGGGTAATCACACCTTCGGTAGAATTTTCAATCGGCACTACTCCGTAACGCACCCTTCCCGCTTCCACCTCGCGGAATACCTGTGGAATCGATTCAACCGGCAAGGTGGCGACGGATTGCCCGAAATGCTTATGGGTTGCTTCCTGCGTAAAGGTTCCCGCTGGCCCCAGATAGGCGATGCGCATGGACTCTTCCAGCGCGAGACAGGAAGAAATGATTTCGCGGTACAAGTGCGTAATCTGTTCGTTACGCAAAGGGCCTGCATTCAACGACTGCATCCGGGTGAGAATCTGCGCTTCCCGTTCCGGACGGTAGAATTTGGCGTTAGGGTCTTCCGCCAGTTTGGTGTGAGCCACTTCTTCGGCGCAACGCGCGCGCTCGTTCAGCAGTTCCAGGATTTGCGTGTCGAGCGCGTCAATACGCTCACGCAGGGCGGCAAGCCCTGCATTAACGCTAGCGGAATTATCAGTCGTATTACTCAAAGCAGCCTTACCTTCAGGACTCCGGGAATGGACGCCAGCGCAACCAGCGTGTCTGCCCCCACTGCGGAATCCACATCCATCAGGGTATACGCCATGTTGCCCTTGGAATCGTTCATCATGTGCGCAATGTTTACACTGGCGTTCCCTAGTACATGGGAAATCTTGCCCAGCATGTCGGGGTTATTCTGGTTGACGAGTGAAATCCGCGCAAGACCTGTACGCGGTAATTTCACATTCGGCAGATTGACCGAGTTGGTAATGTTACCATTTTCCAGATAATCGCGAATTTGCTCAGCCACCATGATGGCGCAGTTTTCTTCCGCCTCACGGGTAGATGCGCCCAGATGTGGCAGCGTAATCACGCGCGGATTGGTGCGCAACGCATTGCTGGGGAAGTCGCAGACATAGGCGTAAACCTTGCCGCTTTCCAGACCAGCCAGCACCGCACCTTCATCCACGATGCCATCGCGGGCAAAGTTGAGCAGTACCACCCCATCTTTCAGTTTGGACAGGCTATTGGCGTTGATCAGGTTACGGGTGCTATCAATCAGCGGCACATGGAAGGTAATGAAATCGGATTGAGCCAGCAACGTGTCAATATTGGGTGCGGCCTCCACATCGGAATCCAGTTGCCAGGCGCGTTCAATGGTAATGGTCGGGTCGTAGCCGATGACATTCATCCCGAGGCTACGGGCGGCGTTGGCAATTTTCACACCAATAGCACCCAGACCGATGACACCCAGCGTCCTGCCCGGCAACTCAAAGCCGCCAAACTGTTTCTTGCCTGCTTCGACGGCAACACTCATTTCTGCATCTGACCCTTGCAGACTGCGTACAAAATCCATCGCAGGGCCAATGTTGCGGCAGCCCATCAACATCCCGGCAATAACCAGCTCCTTGACCGCATTGGCATTCGCGCCGGGGGCATTGAAAACCACTACACCACGCTCGGAGAGCTTCTGCACCGGCACATTATTGGTGCCGGAACCGGCACGACCTACTGCCAGCAACTGCTCAGAAAACGGATAATCATGAAGCTTGTAGGAACGCAGCAGGATGGCGTCAGCATCAGGCTGGTTATCGGAAACGGCATAGCGTTCAGTTGGGAGACGATTCAAGCCTTTGGGGGAAATGGCGTTGAGTGTTTGAATTTTATACATTGGGTTCGTCCTGTGGTGAGTGGCCGGACAAAAGTCCGACCTACAGGCATGGCGTCGTAGGTCGGACTTTTGTCCGACATATTGAGCTAAAATCTATTTTATTAACCGTTCTTCTGCGCAAAGTCCTGCATGAAGCTGACCAGTGCGTCTACACCTGCTTCCGGCATTGCGTTGTAGATGCTGGCGCGCATCCCGCCGACAGAACGGTGGCCCTTCAGAGTAGTCAGACCAACCTGTGCCGCTTCTGCGAGGAATGGCTTGTCGAGGTCTGCATTGGCCAAGGTGAACGGCACGTTCATCCACGAACGGCAATCTGCTGCCACCGGGCTATTGTAGAAACCATCCGAAGCTTCAATTGCGGCATACAATTTCCGTGCCTTGCGCTCATTGAGCTCAGCCATGCCTGCGAGACCACCCTGCTGCTTGATCCACTGGAAAACCAGACCCGACAGATACCACGCATAGGTTGGCGGCGTGTTGTACATGGATTCGTTGTCAGCATGGATTTTGTAGTCGAGCATGGCTGGCGTACCGGCAACCGTTTCGCCAATCAGGTCTTCACGCACAATCACGATGGTCAGGCCAGCCGGGCCGATGTTTTTCTGCGCGCCTGCGTAGATCAGGCCATATTGGCTGACATCAATCGGGCGTGACAGAATAGTGGAAGACATGTCGGCCACCAATGGCACATTGCCCGTTTCCGGCACCCACGCGAACTCGACACCACGAATGGTTTCGTTCGGTGTGTAATGCAGGTAAGCGGCATCGGCACTGCGGTTCCAGGTATCAAATACCGGAACGCTGGTGTAATTGCCTTCCTTGGTAGACGCAACCACATTGACCGTGCCGAAACGTTTGGCTTCCTTGATCGCCTTGGCTGACCAGTCACCGGTATCAACGTAATCGGCGGTGGTTTTGCCACGCAGCAGGTTCATCGGAATCATCGAGAACTGGCTGCTGGCACCGCCTTGCAGGAACAGCACCTTGTAATTCGCTGGAATACCCATGATTTCGCGCAGGTCAGCTTCGGCCTGGGCGGCAATAGACATGAATTCCTTGCCGCGATGGCTCATTTCCATCACGGACATGCCACTGCCGTTCCAGTCCAGCATTTCGGCCTGGGCTTGTTCAAGGACGGCCTGCGGCAGCATCGCAGGGCCTGCGCTGAAATTGAATACTCGTTTCATCTGTGCTTATTCCTGGTCTTCGGTTATATCTGTAGTGTTGTCGCTTTCGTCGCCCTCAGGCAAATCGTCATCACTGTTCTCAGTCAGGATCGGGGCAATCTGCACCAACTTCTCACCGGGGTTGAGACGGATCAGGGTGACGCCCTGGGTGTTGCGGCCAACGATGGAAACGTCTGCCACTGGCGTGCGCACTAGCGTACCACCATCCGTGATCAACATGATTTGACATTCCTCACGAACCTGTACGGCACCGATGGCATTACCATTCCGCTCGGAAGTCTGGATGGCAATCACGCCTTGCCCGCCGCGTCCTTGTGGTGAGAATTCCTCGACGCGGGTGCGTTTGCCGTAACCGTTTTCCGTAGCGATCAGCAATTCGCCTTCGCCGAGGATAATCAGTGCATTGACTTCCTGCCCATCATCCATACGGATGCCACGTACACCGGTAGCAGTACGGCCCATGGCGCGCACATCGGATTCGTGGAAACGGATAGCCTTGCCGGAGGTGCTGAACAGCATTACATCGTTGTTGCCGTCGGTCACAGCCACATCCACCAGCTTGTCACCATCACGCAGGTCTACCGCGATGATACCGGCAGTACGTGGGCGCGAGAATTCGGTCAGCGGCGTTTTCTTGACTGTACCTTCGGAGGTCGCCATGAAGATGTATTTGTCTGCGGCATATTCGCGGATCGGCAGCACTGCGTTGATCCGCTCACCTTCTTCCAGCGGCAGCAGGTTGACCATCGGCTTGCCGCGTGCGCCACGGCCACCCATCGGCAACTGGTAGACTTTCAGCCAGTACATGCGGCCACGGCTGGAGAAGCACAGCAAGGTGTCGTGCATACTGGCGACGAACAGCTTTTCGATGAAGTCTTCATCCTTCATGGACGTGGCTGCCTTGCCACGTCCACCGCGCTTCTGCGCACGGTAGGTATCGAGGGTTTGCGCTTTGGCGTAACCGGCATGGGAAAGCGTGACCATGACCTCTTCGTCGGCGATCAGGTCTTCCATGCTCAGGTCTTCGCCGACCACGTTGATTTCGGTGCGGCGGGCATCACCGTAAGCATCACGCACTGCCAGCAGTTCGTCACGAATGACCTGGATCAGTCGGTCAGGGTTGGCGAGGATTTCCAGCAGATCAGCGATTTTATCCAGCAATTCACGGTATTCGGCCAGAATCTTGTCTTTTTCCAGGCCGGTCAGGCGATGCAGGCGCAGGTCGAGGATGGCTTGCGCCTGTACTTCAGACAGCCAGTAGCCGTCCCGGTGGATGCCGAATTGCGCAGGCAAATCATCCGGGCGGCAGGTATCCGCGCCGGAACGGGTCAGCATGTCGGTGACAATACCAGGGTTCCAGGGGCGTGCCAGCAAACCGGTTTTGGCATCCGCCGGGCTGGGTGCTGCCTTGATCAGGTCGATGATGTCGTCGATGTTGGACAGGGCAATCGCCAGACCTTCCAAAATGTGGGCACGTTCACGCGCCTTGCGCACTTCAAAGATGGTGCGGCGGGTAACGATTTCACGACGATGACGCAGGAAGGCTTCCAGCACCTCCTTGAGGTTCAGCAGGCGGGGCTGACCATCTACCAGCGCGACCATATTGATGCCGAACACGCTCTGCATCTGGGTCTGCTTGTAGAGGTTGTTGAGGATGACTTCGCCGGATTCGCCGCGCTTGAGTTCGATGACCATGCGCATGCCGTCCTTGTCGGACTCGTCACGCAGTTCGGAAATGCCTTCGAGCTTTTTTTCCTTGACCAGTTCGGCGATTTTTTCCAACAAGCGTGCCTTGTTGACCTGATATGGCAACTCGGTAACGATGATGGTTTCACGGCTGGTGCGTTCGTCCACTTCCACATTGGCTCGGGCGCGCACGTAAATGCGGCCTTTGCCGGTGTGGTATGCCTCGCGGATACCACGTGCGCCATTGATGATGCCCGAGGTCGGGAAGTCGGGACCGGGCAGGTATTCCATCAGGTCGCCAATGTCCAGATCCGGGTCGGCCAGCAGCGCCAGACAGGCGTTGACGGTTTCGGTCAGATTATGTGGCGGAATGTTGGTTGCCATACCCACCGCGATACCGGAAGAACCATTCACCAACAGGTTGGGAATACGGGTCGGAAATACGGAAGGTTCCTTTTCGTTACCGTCATAGTTGGGGACGAAATCAACCGTTTCCTTGTCGATGTCGAGTTGCAGCTCGTGGGCAATCTTCGACATGCGGATTTCGGTATAACGCATCGCAGCGGGCGAGTCGCCATCGACGGAACCGAAGTTGCCCTGCCCGTCAATCAGCATGTAACGCAACGAAAAAGGCTGCGCCATCCGTACTGCGGTATCGTAGACAGCAGTATCACCGTGCGGGTGGTATTTACCGATTACGTCACCGACGATACGGGCAGATTTCTTGTAAGGCTTGTTCCAGTCATTGCCCAGCTCGCTCATGGCAAACAGGACGCGGCGGTGAACAGGTTTTAACCCATCCCGCACGTCTGGCAAGGCGCGCCCAACAATGACACTCATTGAGTAGGCCAGATAGGACTGGCGCATTTCATCTTCGAGATTTACAGGGAGAATTTCCTTGGCGAATGTGGCCATACTTATTGTTCGATCGCATAAAACAGAATTGCGGGATTATATCAGAAGATACGAGCTTGTGCGCACTGTTGGAATGGATGTTGCGGAAAAGAAAAAGGGCATCATCCTGACGCCCGTTCCTGAATAGTGAGGGATGTATTTTTTATTGATTTACTAG
>JAHJJD010000092.1 GCA_018822845.1 Gammaproteobacteria bacterium
CCAGCTTGCCTGTAAATCGCTTCGACTCTGCTCACTTCGACTCCGCTCAGTGAGCGCGCTGTTCCTGTTCCCTTCGACTCCGCTCAGGGAACGAGGCGTGCCTTTGGTCATGTCGCTCAACTGGCGCAGGAAATGCAGTGCGGCGGAACGGCTGCGGGAAGGTTTCAGTTCCACATGTTCGCCATTTTGCAGGATGCCACCGATGCGGTCGCCTTCCTTGAGGGTTTTCCACAGCAACAGGGAAGCCATTTCCGCCGCAATCACCGATTTGAAGCGGCCACGGGTGGCGAAAAACATCGAAGGGCGTAAATCCAGCCACAACAGCACCGGCTTTTCGCGTTCTTCCTCGAATACCTTGGTATGCACCTTGCCGCTGCGCGCCGTTACCCGCCAGTCGATGGTGCGGATGTCGTCACCGGGCTGGTAGGGGCGTGATTCGGCGAAATCCATCCCACGACCCTTGTAGACGGAGCGGTGCAAACCGGCATGGCGGGCACGGATGTGCTTTTTCGCCAGATACAGGGTGCGCACCTGCCCTTGCAGGCCCAGCAGGGATTGCAGGGAACTGAAGATGATTCCGTCACCTTTCCCTTCGGCCCCACTTCGACTCCGCTCAGTGACCGGGGAACGACCCTCTGTGACTGTTTTCGCCATCAGGGCACTGCTACCAGCGCGAGCAGTTCGTCAATGATGTGGTTGGCGGTCATGCCGTCAGCTTCGGCTTCAAACGTCAGCAGCAAGCGGTGACGCAATACATCATGGGCGACAGCTTGTACGTCTTCCGGGCTGGCGAAATCACGGCCTGCCAGCCATGCGTGGGCACGTGCGCAACGGTCGAGTGCAAGGGTGGCGCGCGGGCTGCCGCCGTAAGCAATGCTGCCTGCCAGTGACTTGCCGTAGCGTTCCGGGTTGCGGCTGGCCAGCACCAGTTGCAGCAGATAGGTTTCCACCTTGTCGGCCATGTAAACGTTTAAAACGTCCTGACGCGCCAGGCGCACGTCTTCACGGCTGACCAGCGGGGCAACTTCTTCCTGCTCGCGGTTGACCTGCTGCATGGCTTCCTTGCGCCCCAGGTGCAGAATGACTTTCTCCTCCGCCGGGGTCGGGTAGTCCACCACCACATGCATCAGGAAGCGGTCGAGTTGCGCTTCCGGCAGGTGGTAGGTGCCTTCCTGTTCGATCGGGTTCTGGGTAGCCATGACGAGGAATGGGTCGGGCAATTTCCAGGTTGTTCCAGCCACCGTAATCTGGCGCTCGGCCATTGCTTCCAGCAGCGCGGACTGCACTTTCGCAGGCGCACGGTTGATTTCATCAGCGAGGATCAGGTTGTGGAACAGCGGGCCTTTCTGGAAGTGGAATGAACCATCATTCGGGTGGAAAACTTCCGTGCCGGTAATGTCCGCTGGCAGCAAATCCGGCGTGAACTGGACGCGGTGGAAATCGCCTTCAATCCCCTGCCCCAGCATCTGGATGGCGCGGGTTTTGGCAAGACCGGGCGCACCTTCGACCAGCAAGTGCCCATCCGCCAGCAAGGCGATCATCAGGCGGTTGATCAGGGATTTTTGCCCGATGATTTTGCTCTGCAAATACTGGGACAACTTGTCAAAGTTTTCTTTTTGGTTCATGTTCACTAAAGTATTGTGTGGGCGTAGGGCGAAATATACGCGCCCTGTTCCCACGCTTTCAAGTTAATCATCGTTAATCTCAGCCGGACTACCATGAGCATCCAAAGCCAGATCGAACAGAAAATTCAGCAAGCCATGCAGCCCGACTTCCTCGAAGTCGTCAACGAAAGCCACATGCACAATGTGCCACCCGGCTCCGAGTCGCACTTCAAGGTGACGGTTGTCAGCGAGCAGTTCAACGGGAAAATGCTGATTGCACGCCATCGGCAGATCAATGGCATTCTTGCCGAAGAGCTAAGCGGCAAGATTCACGCGCTGGCGCTGCATACCATGACGCCGGAGGAGCATTTTGCCAAGGGTGGGAAGGTGGCAGATTCGCCGTTGTGTTTGGGGGGTGGAAAAGGCTGAGAAAAGAAAAAGCGGGATTGCTGGCTCAGGACAATCCCGCTTGGAGCGCCACCCCAGGAGGAGTAGTCGGGGCGACAGTGAGAGCAACTTTTATTTCTTCTATTGTTATCTTTACATCGCGACCTGATGACGCAGCCCAGCTGCCGGTATCCGCACTGCCGGGAACATGCGCGCAATCAGGCTTGCTGTTTCACCCATCCGGTAGCTCTTGCGTGGCAGCGTCTGACCTTCCAGCATGCTTGCCAGCGTCATGCTTTCCAGGAAGTTGTAAAAGCGGCCACTGAGGCTTTCCCACATCTGTTGCACCAGACGTTGACCCGGTTCATCGGTATGTTTCAGGCCGCGTTTGCCGGTTTCGCTTTCATCTTCCGCTGCCTGCACGATTTCGGCAAGGTTGATGTCCTCAATGTGGCGGGTCAGGCGATAGCCACCGCCGGGGCCGCGAATGCCTTCCACCAGCCCGTGGCTGCGCAAGCGGGCGAAAATCTGTTCCAGATAAGACAATGAAATCCCCTGCTGTTCAGCCAGATCGCCCAGACGCAGTGCGCCTTCGTCATCGTGAATCGCCAACGCCAGCATCGCCATAATGGCATGTTGGCCTTGTGTGGACAGTTTCATTGATTTGTCTCCTATAAAGTATTTCCGATTCCTTGACAGCTACTATAGGGATTGGACATGATAAGAAAAAGTCGAATTTTATATATCAATACTTCGGCTTTTCCGAATCATTAAGGAGGGTGGAACGTTGAATTACAAGCATCTGAAGTATTTCTACGAAGTCTTTACGCTGGGGAGCATTGCCCGCGCCAGCAAGACCCTGCGCGTTACGCCACAGACCATCAGCGGCCAACTGACCTTGCTGGAGGATGCTTTCGGCGTCAAACTGTTCCAGCACAAGGGGCGGCATCTGGAATTGACCGAGGCTGGCGAATTCGTCCTGGAACGCGCCAATACGATCTTTCAGGAGGGCGGGGAACTGGAGGAAAGCATCCAGCAATTCAGTGAGCAGGATCGTCTGAAACCCTTCCGTGTCGGCGTTTCCGACCTTGTGCCAAAATCCATTGTCTACAAACTGCTGGAACCTGCTGTGAAGCTTTCCCCACCGGTTTGCATCATCTGCACCGAGGGTAAACTGAACAATTTGCTGGAGAAGCTCAATGCCGCCCGCAACCGCATGGATGTGGTAATAGCCGACAGCCCCCTGCCGGTTGAGATGCATGGCAATGGCGTTGATCACCCGCTAGGTTCCAGCAGCACCAGCTTTTTTGTCACACGCGAATTGCGCAAGTCACTGACGGGTAGTTTCCCACAGATACTGGATCATGCGCCTATGCTGATACCGGCGGAAGGCTCCGCCGTGCGGCGCAAGCTGCGTGAGTGGTTTAGCCAGAAGAAAGTGAAGCCACGCATTGTCGGGGAGTTTGACGATAGCGCCCTGATGCGTGAATTCGGGCAGGCAGGCGCGGGGATATTTATTGCCCCGACTGCCTTGCATGAAGTCATTGCCCTCAACCCGGAAATCGAATGTATCGGGCAGGCGGAAGAAGTCCGCGTGGAATTCTTCGCCATTTCTGCCGCCAAACGGCTTGAACATCCTGCGGTGACGGCCATTACCAAACACGCGCAGGACTGGCTACAAAAGGATTAACCGTTACGCAGCATGTCAAGGTTGCGCTGGGCGTTGGAATTGCCATTGCTGGCGGCATCGCTGAATAGCGCTTCAGCTTTCTTTTTGTCCACTTTCACGCCTTTGCCGAGGATGAACAGGACGCCCAGATTGTTTTGCGCTTCGGTGAAACCAGCCTTGGCGGCCTTGTCATACCAGTAGGCTGCCTGCTTATAATCCTGCTTTACCCCACGGCCATCTTCATACAACAGGCCGAGATTGTATTGCGCCTTGGTGAACCCTTGCCGGGCGGCTTGCTCATACCAGTAGGCCGCTTCACGCATGTCGCTGGGCAGACCGCCAATGCCATCTTCATACATGGTGCCCAGCATGAGTTGCGCCTGTTTGTCACCAGCTTCAGCAGACTGGCGCAGGACGGATGTTTCCACGCCAGTCAGGTCAAGATTGCTGGACGGGCCAGGGTTTCCGGCAGCGCCTTCTGTTGGTGCAGGGGCAGCAGCCATCACCGCTTCGGGTGCTGGAGCAGCAACCTCAATGGCTGGTGCAGGTGCCGTAACTTCTGGTACAGCGGCTGTTACCGTGGGTGGCGTTTTGGGTTCCAGTTTGGGTAATGCGGCTTCTGCTACCGTAAATTGTACGGACTCAGGCTGGGCAGGTTTGGCTTGTGCCGCTTCCACTGCCGGTTGATTATCTTCCAGCGCCAGCGGAGCCTGCGCAATGGCTGGCGGAGCGGTATCTGCCAGCGACAACAACGCCAGATTCGCGGCCACATGACCCTGGTCGGCGGCTTTCTGGAACCAGTTGCGTGCCTGTCCGGCATCCTGACTGACATACTGACCGTTGGCGTACAGCAGACCGAGGCCGTACTGGGCTTCCGCATACCCCCCTTGCGCCGCCTTGTGTTGCCAGTCGATGGACTGCTTGATGTCTTGCCCGCCTTCGTCAGTACGGAAATACATGCCAAGTTTATACTGTGCGGCAGCATCGCCACGCTTGGCAGCCTCGCGAACCTCACCGATAGGGGCAGAAGGCTTGGCTGTCCGCTGACGACGGTTACGGTACCAGTTTTCCATGGACGACGCTGAAGAGGCCGGTGCGACAACTCCAGACGCCTGTCCGGCTGGCGTGAAATCATCTGTCGGCGGAGCCGCCTTTGCGGGTGCCTTGGCTGGTTCAGCCGGAACCTGGGCTGCCTCGGCAACTTCAGCAGGCTGCTCGCTTTCGCTGTTTGCCAACGCATCTGGACGCGCTTCCCACGGCGGTGGCGCTTCGTTCATGTTGATGATTTCAGTAGGCTGAAACTCAGTCACGGCAGCCAGAGCTGGCACTGAGGATAAACAGGCGATGGAAAACAGGAGTGTTCTGGTTGCAAACAATGGAAATATTCCCCGTCGTGTTTTTATTGTTATCATGGCAGCCCCGATATGCAGTCGATTATTGTGCTTGATTCAAGCTATTCGGTTCATACCGGAAAATAATACGTCTACCAGCCAAACCCTCACTGAATAATGCCCATGAATGATGAATTACTTCTGCGCTATAGCCGCCAGATTTTACTACCGGAAATTGATGTCAGTGGTCAGGAACGCTTGCAGTCAGCCCACGTACTGATTATCGGCATGGGCGGGCTGGGCGCACCGGTAACACTTTATCTGGCTGCCGCAGGGGTCGGGCATTTGACGCTGGTGGATTTTGATAGCGTGGATTTGACCAACCTGCAACGTCAGGTCATCCATACCACTGCCAGCATCGGGCAACTGAAGGTGGAATCCGCCCGCCAGGCCGCACTGGCGTTGAACCCTCACATAAAAGTACAGGTCATTCAGGAAAAACTGGCGTATCCACAATTACTTGAGGCGGTTTCCTCAAATGATGTCGTAGTGGATTGCAGTGACAACTTCCCGACCCGCTTCGCTATTAACCGTGCCTGTAAAACAGCGGGCAAGCCATTGGTTTCCGGGGCTGTTATCCGTTTTGAAGGGCAGATCAGCACGTATGACTTCCGCACCCCTGACACAGCCTGTTACCACTGCCTGTATGGGGAAGACGGGGAAAACGAAGACACTTGCAGCACCACCGGCATCCTTGCCCCGGTGGCGGGCATTATCGGCAGCATGCAGGCAACCGAAACGCTGAAACTCCTGCTGGACTTGCCCACCCTGAGTGGACGCCTGCTGTTGCTGGATGCCAGGCTGATGCAATGGCAGGAAATGCGTTTGCGCAAGGATCCTGCCTGCCCGGTGTGCGGCCAGCAAGCCTAAGCAGTGTCCAGACGGCGCAGGAATTCGCCCATGATGCGCTGGTAAAGCTGTTTACCCAACACCTTGTCTTCCACCCCGTATTCCAGACTGGGGTTGTCGTTGACCTCAATGACCAGCACGCCCTTTTCTGTCTGTTTCAGGTCTACGCCGTAAAGCCCATCGCCAATCAGGCGCGCCGCCTTGACGGCTGTTGCCACCACCGCTGCCGGAGCCGCTTCAACCGGCAAGGTATCCCATTTGCCTTCACTGATCTTGCCACCGGCATTGTGGTTGATGATCTGCCAGTGGCCGCGCGACATGAAATAGCGGCAGGCATACAGGGCTTCACCATTTAGCACGCCAATACGCCAGTCGAATTCGGTGTAGGTATACGCCTGTGCCAGAATCAGTCCGGAATGACTGAACAGTTCGGCAGCGGCCTTTTCCAGTTCCTGCCGGTTACCGACCTTGTACATGCCGCGCGAAAACGAACCATCCGGAATTTTCAGTACCAGCGGATAGCCAAGTTGCTGTTCCGCCCGAGCCAGTTCCCCCTTACCCAGAATCAGGCTGGCAGGCGTTGGAATACGGTTGGTGGTCAGCAGTTCGCTGAGGAAAATCTTGTTCACGCAACGGCGGATCGAATCAGGGTCGTCCATCACCACCATGCCTTCACTGGCTGCCTTGCGGGCAAAGCGGTAGGTATGGTGGTTCAGTGCCGTGGTTTCGCGGATGAACAGCGCATCGTATTCGAGCAGATGACCAAATTCCCTGGGAGTAATCAACTCGGCGGCAATACCCAGTTCGGCAGCCGCGCGGATGAACGCCTGCAAGGCTTTCTGGTCGGAAGGCGGCAGCTTTTCATCCGGATTGTGCAGGATGGCGAGGTCATAACGCGCCGGTTTGGCATTGGCAGGCTTCTGCCAGCGTTGCCGTAACTGTTTTTCCAGCGCCTGGAAGAAAAGGCTTTCCTGTGGATGGCTCAGTTTTTCCAGCACACCTGCGCGTAATTTGCTGATGCGCCAGCGGCCATTGCGGACAAATTCTACCCGCAGCAAAGGCATGCGGAAGGCTTCATACAGCTTGCGCGCCAGTGGCCGCAGGATTTCGCTGTCGCACTTGCCGAAGTGCAACATGATCTCGAAGCGGGAAATATCCATACCCGGTGCCTGTTGGCCCAGCGCCTTATTGACCATTTCATCCAGATCGTCCAGCACTGGGCCGTACAGGGTTTTGCGGGTCAGATCCTGCAAGGTGCTGATGCTGGGAATGACTTTGTGGCCACGCGCTTCCGCCAGCAGCGAGGCGTAATAGCCCAGACTCTGGTATGACAGATCGCGGCACAGGTTGATGACATGCAGATGTGGGCGTTTTGCCCAGTTTTCACCGGTCAGATAGTCCTTGACGGCAGCCACCGGATAGCTGGGATAATCCTTTTTCCAGTGCTTTATATCATCGACCAGTAGCAAATAGTCAGGCATTTAAGCGTGTACTCGGTGGTTCATGTAATAATGATTTTTCGGCTGCATCATACGACTTTCGGTTAACGGATACAGCATACCGGGGCGCTTTATTTTGAGGCAAATTCATGTTTGATCCATTGGTTTCTCCTGCATTGCAACAGTATCCGGCTGACTACTGTCAGGCGCGCAGCAACCTGTTGAATGCCATGGAAAAACAGACCTGTTTACTGGAGCATGAAGCTATCCGGCATGATGCCAAAGGAGCCTTGGGTGAACCCCTGTTCACTGACATCCTGTGGCTGGGGCGGAACGATGCTGAAAACGTGCTGGTGCTGATTTCCGCCACCCACGGTGTTGAGGGTTTCGCCGGTTCTGCCATCCAGCATGATGTCCTGCTGCAACTGGCGCGCACTGCGCTGCCGGACAATCTCGCCGTCGTCATTATTCATGCCCTGAATCCGTGGGGCTTTTCCCACCTGCGCCGGGTGAATGAAAAGGGTATCGACCTGAACCGTAACTCGGTGGATTTCCAACAGGTACTGCCGGAATCAGCGGATTACAATCTGCTGGCCGGGTCGATCCTGCCTACTGACGGGAACTGGCAGGCCGCCGATCAACAATTGCTACTGCACGCCGCGCAATGGGGCGAACAACGCTTCCGCCGAGCCATTACCAGCGGGCAATACACTCACCCTGCCGGACTGTTCTACGGCGGCGATGCCCCGGCGTTTTCCCGTCAGCTCATTGAACGCAAACTAGGCGGGTGGCAACTCGACCAACGGCAAGTGCTGGTGCTGGATTTGCATACCGGCCTCGGCCCTTTTGGCCATGGCGAACTGGTTTGCGACCACCCGGCTGATAGTCTGGCCAGCCACAAGGCGCGGCAATGGTTCAACCGGCTGGTGTCATTGCCGGAAACAGGCAATTCCTGTTCCATCCCACTGGTTGGGCTGATGGACTATCTTTGGCACTCAGCCATGCGGGAAGATGGCATCTATCTGACACTGGAATACGGAACCTACCCTGTCCTGCGGATGCTGGAAGTGTTACGACGCGATCACTGGCTGTACGCACAGGGCGTTCCTGATTTCTGCGACCCGCAGGCACAGGCGATCCGCGCCGAATTGCGGGAATTCTTCGACCCTGATTCCACTTTATGGCGGGAAAGCGTACTACTACGGGCGCGCCAGGTGATCCGCACTGGCTGGCAGCGTCTATTGGGCGTGGATAGCGGCGCATGAGCAATATTTTGATTCGTAATGCCAGCAACGCCGATCTGCCCGGTCTGCTGGCACTGGAAAATGCCTGTTTTGACAGCGACCGCATGAGCCGCCGCAGTTTCCGCTACTTCCTGCATCAGGGGCACAATTGCTTTCTGGTAGCGGAACAGGAAGAAAAAATCGTCGGCTACATACTGGTTTTATTGCACCGGGGCACGCATCTGGCACGGGTCTATTCCATCGCTGTAAACACCACCCAACGCGGCCAGGGCATTGCCAGCCAACTGATAGAAGAGGCGGAAAAACGCTGCGCCAACGACGGGCGCATCAGTATGCGGCTGGAAGTCCGTACCGACAACAACAGCGCCATTCGCCTGTACGAAAAGCTGGGCTATCACCCGTTCGGTGAATACAAGGATTATTATGAAGACCATGCCGACGCCCTGCGCCTGCAAAAACGCATTCTGCACCGCAAGGCACAAACGGCACATGTAGACGTTCCCTATTACCCGCAACACACCGATTTCACCTGCGGCCCCGCTGCACTGATGATGGGCATGTCGGCGCTTAACCCGACGCAAGCCATGACCATGAACGAGGAACTGGGCATCTGGCGCGAATCTACCACTATCTACATGATGGCCGGGCATGGCGGATGCAGCCCGGTCGGCCTGGCGCTGGCAGCAATCCGGCGCGGCTTTCGGGCAGAAACGTATTTGTCTTCCACCGACACGCCTTTCATTGATTCGGTGCGCGATGAAGAAAAGAAACATGTCATCGACCTGGTGCATCAGGACTTCCTGCAACAACTGGCAAATCATGCCGCACCGGTCCATTACGCCAACATCACCCAGCTAGAACTGGAAGCCGCACTGGAACAGGGCAAAGTGCCGCTGGTGCTGATCAGCACCTACCGGTTCGACCACAAGAAAACGCCGCACTGGGTGGTGGTATCGGCCATCGACGAACGCTTCATTTACATCCACGACCCTTATATCAATGAACCCGAGTACCGGTTCGCGCTGGATAATGAGTATCTGCCCATCAGCCGCACCGATTTCGACAAAATGTCGCAGTTCGGGCAGTTGCGTTTGCGCACTGCTGTCATTCTTTCCCCCACATAAAAAGAACCCCGCCAGTGTGTGTCTGATGGGGAACGGGGTGGAGGGCTCTACAATTACAACTTTTTGTTAACTGCGATAAACCGGGTTTGGCCGTCCTGCATGACCAGCATCGCCAGTGGTTTGTCAGCCGGGGCACTGCTGAGCACTGATTTGAGTTCTTCCGCTGTATGGATCGGGTTGTTGTTAACCGAGATGATGATGTCGCCTTTTTCAAGACCGGCCTGTTCCGCAGGGCTGTCACCCAGCACCTCCTGAACCATGACGCCGTTATCCAGCTTGTTGCTCTTGAGTTCATCCGCATTCATGCCGGAAACAAGCACACCCAACATGCCTTTCTCGACCTTGGCATCCGCCAGTTTGGCTGGTTCACCATCCTTGCTTGCCAGCTTGTCGATAGTCACGTTTACCGTTTTGGCCATACCGGCACGCAGGATTTTGACCGGAACCTGCTTGCCAACTGGGGTATTACCAACCAGCAGGGGCAGGTCGGATGCAGAGTTGACTACACCCTCGCCAAAACCGGTGATGATGTCACCTGCCTGCAAGCCAGCCTTGTCCGCCGGGCTACCGGGCTGCACGCTGGCAACCAGTGCGCCATCAGGCTGGTTCAGGTTGAAGGAACTGGCCAACCCCTGATCCATGTCCTGGATTTCCACGCCCAGCCAACCACGGCTGACCTGACCGCTGGTCTTGAGTTGCTCGACAACGTTTTTCGCCACATTGATCGGGATGGCGAAAGAAATACCCATGTAGCCACCGCTGCGGCTATAAATCTGAGAATTCACGCCGACCACACGACCATTCAGGTCAAACAGCGGGCCACCGGAGTTGCCAGGGTTGACCGCCACGTCGGTCTGGATAAAAGGCACGTAGGTGCCATCCGGCAGGCTGCGTGACAGGGCGCTGACAATACCTTGCGTGGCGGTATGGTCAAGGCCGAACGGAGCGCCGATGGCGACCACCCACTGCCCTACTTCCAGTATATTCGAGTCGCCCATTTGCACGACCGGCAGATTATCTGCCTTCACTTTCAACAGGGCGATGTCGCTGAGCTTGTCTACACCAACAATTTCCGCTGGCAGATCACGTTTGTCGCTCAGGCCAACGCTTACCGATTCGGCATCTTCCACAACATGGGCGTTGGTGACGATGTAACCATCAGCCGAAACGATGAAGCCGGAACCGGATGCACGAGTACGGCCCTTAGGCTTCATTTCCGGCATGCCACGGAAAAATGGTGCCAGCTCAGGTGGTATACCTTCCGGCAATTCACTAGCCATACTACCGCCTTCCACACTGATATTGACTACCGCTGCACTGTTTTGCTTGATCAGGGTAGTCAGTTCGGGCAATGAACCACCCGCAACAGGTGGCGCAACTACTGGTGCTGGTGTTGCCGCCGCAGTCGTTGGAGCGACTTCCGCCAGCGCAGGCAGGCTGCCTGCGGTCAGCGCGGAACACATCAACAGACCAACTGCCAGAGCAAGTTTGTTTTGACGCATCGGGTTTCTCCTGTAGTAAATCTTGATCATGACAATAATGATGCCAGTTGGAACCTTACAGGGGGATTGCGGGGAGATTACGGAATGTTCATGTTTGGCTCGCAGTAATTCACAGCATGGGCATTGCGTGCTGCCGTAAAAATCATGGCAGGATTGCTAGGCTCTGTTGACATTTGGTACAGGTAATTTGCTAACCTTATCAATTTCAGAAGGTTAAGATGAATCGCTACTACCTGACTGATGAGCAATGGCACTTGGTTCATGATTTCTTGCAGTCACATCCCCGTGTATATGTTGGCAAAC
>JAHJJD010000093.1 GCA_018822845.1 Gammaproteobacteria bacterium
AGAAGCATGGTAAGTTCGTTCATGAGCAGTTGTTGTTATTCTTTGGACTTTGTTGTGATTGCCCATGGTAACAATGACTGCTCGCTTTTTAACCTATGAATTTACCACCGGTTTGGCGAAGGTATTGAGCAGGTAACCCCATTGCCCGTTGCATCGACGACATCACCCTGCAAAACGACCTCGACAAAACCAAAGCCCCGCAACCCGGCTGGCACCGCATCGTCAGCGACGAAGTACGCCTGCTGCGCCTGATCACCCGTCACAGCCAGGCCGATTTGCCATTAGTGGAAACACTACGGGCAGTCGGCCAACTGTTCGGCACGGAACCCATAGCCAGTGCCGGTGGCGTCTACCGTCTGAGCGACACCAGCGGCGCATCCATCGCCCTTGCCGCACCCCTGCCCGGCGAACGCGAACGCGCCTGCGAACTGGTTACCGCCCCGCTGGATGCTGACGACCACGACACCCTGCCCATGCTGCTGGAAAGCGCCCGCGAACTTGGCTTCCTGCTGCCACTGGAAGGCGCTACCCACATCCATTTCGATGCCGAACCATTCTGTTCCGCCGCTGCCCTGCAAAAGCTGGTGCAAACATTGCACCCCCAGCGGGAACGCTTGCGCGCGCACTTTCACACCAACCCGCATTGCCGCCGCCTCGGTGCCTGGGCAGATGCCTTGCTGGCTGCCATCAATGCAGACGGTTTTGTGGCAATGGAATGGCCGCAGGCGCAAGCCCGCATCGCCAAACTGTCGAAAAAGGAACTGACCAAGTATTGCGATTTCAATATCCGCAACCTGATCCAGACGATTCCGGGCAAGCATACGTTTGAGGTGAGGATTCTGCCGTCGACGCTGGATGCGCAACACATCCAGGCCGCCATTGATTTGTTTCAGGCCCTTTTCGCCGCCATCCTGACGGATGGGCGGGAAGCAGACGTTTTGGAAGAATTACTCGCCAGCCATTTGCGTTTGGCTGCCTGATACAGCCTTTCACCCAGCAGAATCGCCAGCAGCACTGCGTAAAGCTGCGGCATGGCAAGCCGTGACTTGGATTCCGCCAGCCACCAGAAGTGCAGCACCGCCAACATGCTCAGCGGATAAATCAGCATGTGCAAACGCTGCCAGTTTTTCCCCAGCTTGCGCATTGCCGCCTTGAATGAAGTAACCGCCAGCGGTGTCATCAGCAGGAAAGCCAGCATCCCGACCGTGATGAAGGGGCGTTCCAGTATGTCGAACCAGATTTCCCCCCAGTCGAAAAACTGGTCGAGCCACAGGTAACTGGCCAAATGCAATGTGCCGTAAAAAAAAGCGAACAGGCCAAGCATCCGGCGCATCCGTAAGCACTGTACCCAGCCTGTCGCCCGCCGCAGTGTGGAGATCAGCAGCGTTAAAAGCAGAAACCGCAGCGTCCATTCACCGAAGCTACGAGTGATATATTCGATCGGGTTTGCGCCCAGCGTGTCCTGCCATACTCCCCAGCCAAGCACGGCCAGCGGAACCAGTGCCAGCACGAACACCGCCGGTTTGAAGACTTTGCTGAAATAAGGTTCGCGGATTTGCATCAGAAATTCTTCCGTAAATCCATGCCGCTATACAGGCTGGCGACCTGGTCGGCATAACCGTTGAACATTTCTGTCGGGCGCTTGCGAAATTCACCGATACGGCGTTCGCGTTTCTGGCTCCAGCGCGGATGATCCACTTCCGGGTTGACGTTGGAATAGAAACCGTATTCGCCGGGGGCTGAACGTCCCCAACTGGTTCCCGGCTGCTTTTCCACAAAACTGATACGCACGATCGATTTGATACTCTTGAAACCGTATTTCCATGGCACCACCAGACGGATAGGCGCGCCATTCTGCTTGGGCAATTCCTTGCCATACAAGCCGGTTGCCATGAAACTCAGCGGGTGCATGGCCTCATCCATGCGCAAACCTTCCACATACGGCCAGTCGAGTACGTTGCGTTGCTGCCCACGCATCTGCTTGGGATCAAACAGCGTTTCAAAACGCACGTATTTGGCACTGGATGTTGGCTCAAAGCGTTTCAGCAAGGCCGCCAGCGGAAAACCGTTCCACGGAATGACCATCGACCAGCCTTCCACACAGCGCAGGCGGTAAATGCGCTCTTCGATAGCGTGCGGCTTGAGGATGTCTTCCAGGGTAAACTTGCCGGGCTTTTCGCAGGCTCCATCGACCGTGACGCTCCACGGCGAAGTGATCAGGGAACCGGCGTATTGCGCAGGGTCACTCTTGTCTGTGCCAAACTCGTAGAAATTGTTGTAAGTGGTAATGTCTGCGTAATCGGTTTGCTCTTCATCAGTGGAAAAGGCAGATTTGGCCTGTGCCGTCAGGGGCAAACCGGTTGCCGACAAGAGGGCGATTCCCCCCAGCGTCTTGAGGAAATCACGGCGACGCTGGTACAGCGCAAAATCAGTCACTGCGTTTTCGGCAATGTCATTCGGGCGTTTGATCAACATGGTATTTACCTCCTGGTTTCTGTTATTACGCTATAAAGGCGGGTTTGGATGCAAATAACCGGGAACACCGGTATGCTACGACAAAAATACATGCATGGAGACGCTACATGAAATACGTATCCCCCGCCCTGCTGCTGGCCCTGACTGTCAGTCTCGGTGCCTGTAACAGCAGCACGGAAAGCACAGCCCCCACATCCGCACCTGCCACACCAGTTGCAGCACCAGCCGTAACCAGCAATGCAGCGGAAGCCATCGCCGTGCGCAACCCCCGCATCCGCGCAACGCCTCCAGGGCAAATGGTGAGCGGCGCATTCATGACCCTGGTCAACACCTCTGCCACGCCCTATGCGCTGACGGGTGCCAGTTTCGACAGCGCTGGCATGATAGAAATCCATGAAACCAGCATCAAGGACGACGTGATGCAGATGCAGCAAGTCAGCCAGATCGACATTCCAGCCAACAGCTCCGCCGAACTGAGACCGGGCAGCTACCACATCATGCTGATGGGGCTGAAGAAAGAACTGACCGCAGGCACCAGCGCAACCATTACCCTGAAGTTTTCCGACGGCACTGAAAAGACGGTTGAAGCCAGCATTGGCAACGTCGACCAGTAAGAGGCATCAATGAACAAAACCTCCATCCTCATCGGCCTGCTGGCGTTCGCCATGGGTATCGGTGCTGCCCAGTATTACCTGTCCCGCCAGGCTCCTGCCATGTCCGCAGCCAGCGATGAAGGCGGCACGCTCGTACCGGTCGCTGACGGCAAGTTCGGTGGCGATTTCACCCTGATGCAGGGCGACAAGCCGGTAAAACTGAGCGACTTCCAGGGCAAGCTGGTGCTGATGTATTTCGGTTACACCTCCTGCCCGGATGTTTGCCCGACTTCACTTTCCGTGATTGCGGCTGGATTGAAGCAACTGACGCCGGAAGAACTGGCGCAGGTACAGCCCATTTTCATCAGCGTCGACCCGGAACGTGATAACGGGGAAAAGCTGATGAACTACGCAACCTACTTCCACCCCAGTTTCATCGGCCTCACTGGCTCGCCGGAAGATGTGCTGAAAGTCTCCCGGCAGTACGGCGCATTCTTCGCCAAGGTACAAAGCGATTCGGCTATGGGTTATCTGATCGACCATACTTCCAATAGTTATCTGGTCAGCAAGGATGGGCAGTACGTGAAAATCCTGCCACACGACATGAACAAGGACGATGTAGCCAAAAACATCCGTCAGGCTTTATGAGGAAAACCCCATGCTGTTCGCCGCCCTGACTGCCACCCTCGAAACCGCTTTCAACACCTGGCTGAAGCTCGATGCCGAAACCCACGGTAATGCGCTGGAACGCCTGCAAGCCTTGCAGGGCAAGCTGATCTGCCTGCACGTCAGCAACCCCGAGGTGAAACTGTATTTCCTGCCAATGGCGGACAAGGTGCGCGTCACCACGGAATATGACGCCGTACCGGATGTGACCATCCACGGTTCCGCACTGGCATTGATGCGGCTTTCTGCTGCTGAAGACACGGGCAAGGCGATGCTGCAACAGGGCATCAAAATTGACGGTGACATGGGGCTGGGCAACCGTTTCAGCGACATTCTGCGCGACATCGACGTGGACTGGGAGGAACTGCTTTCGCGTGCCGTCGGCGACGTGCTGGCACATCAGATGGGGCAGTTGGCACGCACCACCAAGGGCTGGCTGGATGATTCCGCCCACGCCATGCGCCTGAATACGCAGGAATATTTGCAGGAAGAAGCGCGCCTGCTACCTGCCGACGCCGAAATCCGCAGGTATCTGGATGAAGTCGATACGCTGCGGATGGATGTCGACCGGCTGGAAGCGCGGATCAAGCGGCTGGAAAACTAACCTGCCCGCCCGGCTTCCGTTGCTGCTGGCACTTCAATCAGCTTGCCGATCTTGCAGTCATAGATATAACCGTAAATGGGAATGTCGGCTGGCACCATCGGACTCTCGCGGATGCGTTGCACATCCTCCAGCACACTCTGCTCCTGATTACCGATGGTCAGCCACTGGATAAACCTGCCGTTGGCGCTCCCTGGCCCATCCCCACTGTCATGCCAGCCGGATGCATCAACGCTGGCCGTTTTCAGGCTGCTTGCCAGCAGATTACCCATGATTTCATTGTTGAATGTTTCCATGCCGCAGTCGGTATGGTGTATGACGAACCATTCCCGCGTTCCCAGCAGCTTGTAGGAAATGACCAGTGAACGGATGGCATCATCGCTTGCCCTTCCACCCGCATTCCGGATGACGTGCGCATCGCCTTCCGCCAGCCCTGCGTATTTGGCGGGGTCCAGCCGCGCATCCATGCAGGTCAGGATGGCGAAATGCCTGCCCGGCGGCATCGGCAGATTGCCTTTATCCCCAAAACCGGCCACGTAACCAGCGTTGGCGGCCAATACTTCCTCCAGTACCTTGCTCATGATTTCCTCCTTGGATTTCACCGCATTGCTTGCCAGACCGGAGTACCGGCGGTGAACAGGTGCCCCAGCCACCTTGTAAGGCTTGTTTTCGTGATTGCATGACTATAGGACGATACAGCGTGGTTCACCACAAACCACGCTGTTACTGTAGGCACTGTGAAAAGCCAGAAAATTAGCGCTTGGGCGGCTTCCGGATGCTGTCGATGGAAACATGCACAACAGAAGATTTATTCACCACCGGAGTTCCATTGCCACCTTTATCCCGCCCTTCAACGTGGAAATAGCGGTAGCCGCTGATCATGCCGGAAATCCCCGCTCCCTTGCCTTTCAGGTCGTGCAGGAACACAGCAAGCAGATGCGCAACGGTGACCCCCAGAATGATGCCCGCCAATGCTGCATGCCAACCAAACATCGACATGCCAAGGAATGTATTCGCCGTGTTGTAATACAGCCCGGTAATGGCGCACAACAGCAGGATCAGCAACACCAGCGGATAAATCTGCCGCCAGAACGGGTTGTGCGCATACCAGTTCGGCAACGGGAAACGGGCGAAACTGAGGTAGAACAACAACATTTGTTTCGCCCCTTCCAGTTGCGCCCGGTCTGGCAGCAAGGCTCCCCAATGTGCGCTGCCCGGCAGCATGAACATCAGGATCACGCGCGCCACCACCACCAGTATCAGCAATTGCCCGCAGATCATGTGCCAGTCGCGCCAGAATTCGTAATCCGCCGCACCCAGCCCGATCGCCCACGCACTGGCGAACAGGAACAGCACGCCCCCCGCCATCAGCCAATGCGTCAGCCGCACCCAACCGGACCAAACCAGTACATGACGAATAGTTTCTTGTGGCATTTATTTCTCCTTATTGAATGATCAGGCGGCAACAACGCCAAACAAATGGCCGATACCCGCAGTAGCCGCCATCGCCAACGCCCCCCAGAAAGTCACGCGGGCAGCACCCTTGAGCAGGCTTGCTCCCCCCGCCCTGGCAGCGATTGCACCCATAATGGCGAGGAACAGCAGCGAACTTGCCGACACCACGACAATCATGTTTTCCAGCGGCACAAACGCAGTCAGCAACGCAGGCAGGGCCGCACCCGCCGCAAAGGTCGCCGCCGACGCCAGCGCCGCCTGTAACGGGCGCGCCTTGTGGGTTTCCGACAAACCGAGTTCGTCGCGGGCATGTGCGCCGAGAGCATCATGATCCATCAATTGCCTGGAAACCTCTACTGCCAATTCCCGCTCAAGGCCGCGTTGCACGTAGATGTCAGCGAGTTCCTTGCGTTCATAACGCTCGTTGTTTTCCAGCTCAAAACGTTCACGCTCCAGATCAGCCGCTTCCGTATCAGCCTGTGAACTAACCGAAACGTATTCCCCGGCAGCCATCGACATTGCCCCCGCCACCAGCCCCGCAACGGCGGCCAGCACCAGTTCGGTACGCCCGGCATTGGCAGCGGCAATCCCCACCACCAGGCTGGCGGTGGAAACGATGCCATCGTTGGCCCCCAGCACGGCGGCGCGCAACCAGCCGATACGCTGGCTGAAATGTTTTTCAGGCTTCGGCATCTTCTGACCAGCTCCTTGTCTGTTTTGCTCAGGGTTTCCATAGTCAGCGCTTTACAGCATAAATTCAAATACAATCCCGCATTGGTAAATGCTGAAAACCTTAAATATTGCCCACAAATCACGAAATAGGTGGTATTTCCACCCCGACTAACCTACCATTCGCACCAGCTACAGATTTAATGATTGGCAGTTTCAGCATTTCCCCCTCTTTTGCTCCACAAATTCCCTCTTCATCCCCTGTACGCACAACTCTGACTACATTCTGATTTTAAAGGTAAATTTCCATGGCTACAGGTACTGTAAAATGGTTCGACGAAACTAAAGGTTTCGGCTTCATCTCCCAAACTGACGGCGGCCCGGACGTATTCGTCCATTTCCGCGCGATCCAGGGCAGCGGCTTCAAGGTTCTGACCGAAGGCCAGGCCGTAAGCTTTGACGTAGAAAAAGGCCCAAAAGGCCCACAAGCTGCCAACGTCGTTCCTCAGTAAGTCTTTCCGGCTCGCCGTTTTTCAGGCCGGGCCGAAACTTCCGCACAGCACTTCATATCGCCGCACATTAACTGCTGCGGCGATTACTGGCATTTTTCTCCCTGCTGGTCACAGCACTGCACTTTCGGGAACACACATGAAAACACTTTTCATCGGCAACATTGCGCCCCAAACCACGGAAAAAGAATTACGGGCACTGCTCGGCGAATACGGCAAAGTCCGCAAGCTGGAAATGCCCCGCGACATTTTTAGTGGCAAATGTAAAGGTTTCGCCTTTGTTGATCTGGAAGGCCACGAAGCCCGCGCCCTGATGGCTGCACTGGATGGAAAAACATTCCTTGATCAGCCGCTGAAAGTCCGTGAAGACAAGCCCAAACCGGGTGGCAAAGGGCGTCGTTAATCCACACACATTCACTGCCCCTATCGTGCAGCATGCCCGGCATTACACAAGCGTAATGTCGGAAATTAGCCCCTCAAGTTGAAATTGTGTACCCTTTGAAGCATGAAAAACCTCATCCTCCAATGGCTCGGCCTCGACAACAACGAATCACAAGCAACTCCACCCGACATCAACCATGCCGCCGCCGCACTGATGGTCGAAATCATGGCTGCCGATGATGCATGGCATGAATCCGAAGCCGAACACATCAAACAACTGCTAACCATCAACCTGAACCTGCCGGAAACTGAAGTTGAAGCCGTTTTTGCTGCTGCCAGACAAACCCAGAAAGACGCCCACGACCTCTACCACCTGACCGCTGTCATCAACAAGCATTACACTCCCGAGCAGAAATACGCCCTGCTTAAAGCCTTATGGGGAATCGCCTATGCCGATGGCCGCCTCGACCATTACGAAGAACACATGATCCGCAAACTGGCGGAACTGTTGTACCTGACGCATACGCAGTTCATTCAGGCCAAACTGGCCGCGCAGAAGTAATGCCGCCAGCCTGACAAATGGTATACTCCCCGCCATTACCCGTTCAGTAACCGGATTCTTTCATGTCACTCAAAGACCAACTCCTCAAGGCTGGCCTGATCGACCAGTCCAAGGCGCAAAAAGCCGAGCAGGAACAGCGCAAGCAAGCGCATCAGAAAACTGCCAAGGCGCAGAAACAGGCCAAGAGAACCGGCGAAGTCATCGTCGACGAAGCCAAACTGCTGGCCGAAAAAGCCCGGCAGGAACAGGCCGAACGCTCGCGCGAACTCAACCGTCAGCAACGCGAACAGGCTGAGAAAAAAGCCATCCAGGCGCAAATTCGCCAACTGATCGAAATGAACCGCATCAACCGCAAGCAGGGCGACATTGCCTACCAGTTCGCGGATGGCAGCAAAATCAAGAAAATCTACCTCACCACCAAACTGCAAGACCAGCTTGCTTACGGCATGATTGCGCTGGTCAAACTCGGCGAAGGTTACGAACTGGTGCCCAAACAGGTTGCGGAAAAAATTGCCCAGCGTGATGCAGCCTGCATCCTCGTACAAAACAGCGGCAGTACCCAGCAAACCGTGGAAGAAGACGATCCATACGCTGACTATCAAATCCCGGATGATTTGATGTGGTAAAAAATATATTGCGTCTGTGGACGATAAACCGTGTCTTTATCCGCCACGGGCTGGATGAACTCGTTTTCACCATCCCCTTCCTGCGCCCGATTGGTTTCGTTTACCACCTGTCGCCATGGAACTGGGGCAAGCAAGAAACCCGCCCGCGTGGTGAACGCATCCGCCGTGCTCTCGAAGACCTCGGCCCGATTTTCATCAAGTTCGGGCAAATGCTATCCACCCGCCGCGACCTGCTGCCGGATGACATCGCCACCGAACTGACCCGCCTGCAAGACCGCGTGCCGCCATTTTCCAGCGTCCAGGCACGGCAGATGATCGAAAAGGCTTACGGCAAGCCGGTTACGGAAGTGTTCCAGCGCTTTGAAACCGACCCGATGGCCTCTGCCTCCATCGCCCAGGTGCACGCTGCGCAATTGTGGGATGGCAAGGAAGTGGTGGTAAAAGTGCTGCGCCCCGGCATTGAAAAAACCATCCGCCAGGACGTGGAGCTGATGTACCTGATGGCGCGTCTGGTGCAGCGTTACTGGAAGGAAGCCCGCCGCCTGCGCCCGGTAGAGGTGGTGGCCGAATACGAGAAAACCATTTTCGACGAACTCGATCTGGTGCGCGAAGCTGCCAATGCCAGCCAGATCCGCCGTAATTTCGAGGAAAACTCCACGCTGTACGTGCCGGAAATCTACTGGGATTACACCCACGCCAACGTAATGGTGATGGAGCGGATTTACGGTGTGCCGGTCGGCGACATTCCACGCTTGCGCGAACTTGGCGTCAACTTCAAGCGCCTGGGCGAACTGGGGGTGGAAGTGTTTTTCACCCAGGTATTCCGCCACAACTTTTTCCATGCCGACATGCACCCCGGCAATATCTTCATCAACCCGGCCAATCCGCAGGAACCGCAGTACATGGCGGTGGATTTCGGCATCGTTGGCACACTTTCTGCCGCCGACAAGCGTTATCTGGCAGAAAATTTCTACGCTTTTTTCAACCGCGATTACAAACGGGTAGCAGAACTGCATGTGGAATCCGGCTGGGTGCCGTCGAGCACACGGGTGGAAGAGTTTGAATCCGCCATCCGCACCGTTTGCGAGCCGATTTTCAACCTGCCAATCAAGGACATTTCCTTCGGCCACTTCCTGCTGCGCCTGTTCCAGACCGCGCGGCGCTTCAATATGGAAGTACAGCCGCAACTGGTGCTGCTGCAAAAGACCCTGCTGAACATTGAGGGGCTGGGCCGCCAGCTTTACCCCGACCTGGACTTGTGGGCAACCGCCAAACCCTTCATCGAGCGCTGGATGGATGAACAGGTCGGTGTCCGCGCCCTGTTCAACGGGGTGAAAGTCAACCTGCCCAAGCTACTGGAAAACCTGCCCTACATGCCTAATATGCTGCACGACATCATGCAGCAAACCAGCCAGCACAAGCTCAAGATGCAGTGGGAATCACAACAACTGGAAAAGTTGCGCAAGGAAATGCGTCGTTCACAGCAGATAAACCAGGCACTCATCATTACCGGCATATTGTTGTTTCTGGCTTTCCAACTGTTTAACGCCTATCGGTAAAGCAAACAAAAAAAGCCGCCAGGTTTCCCCGGCGGCTTCCATCCGTCATGGTCGAATCTTATCAGTTCGGATTGAAGTGGATAGTGACCGCAAGCGGCTGGCTACAATCCTTCAGCTTGATATAGAAAGTAAAGTTACCTGCTTCACAGTAAGCCGCGCTGGCGGTAAAGGTCATGGTGTTACCATTACGTACCACCGTACCAGGAGAGCCTGCACCGAGTTCACCCGGAATGCTGTAGGTTTCCGTGGAGGCATTTTCGTTAGTGATATAAACCCCTTCAATATCAGCAACTGTGGCGTATTGGCTGAGATCAATATCAAGCGAAACCGGATTGGTGTTGCTATAGGTAAAGTCAATATTGTCGCTTGCTGTCAGACTGGCCGGACAACTGCCTCCTGTATCAGTAACAGTGATCCTCACGTACCCATCAGCTGTTTCGCCTTCCGCATCCTTGATCCCATATTTGAATGTGTGGAGACCGGGGATACCCTTTGAATCAAAAGTAAAACTGCCGTCTGCGGCTATAGTGATTGAACCACCCAGGCTGGTATCAAAAGTGCCTACTGTCGTAACCTCCAACGTACTTGCATCACCATTGGGGTCTTCATCAGGCGTACCATCCCTCAGGAGGTTGCCACTGGTGGCTCCAGTCGGGTATTCGTCATCATGCGCAACGGGCTTGCCCACATTGCAAGCTGACGCAGAACATGCCTCAACCGTTACCGTAGCCACATTGGAAGTATGTTGAGCGCCATTATCATCCGTCACGGTGAGTGTATAGGTAAAGCTGTCACCATCCGTATAGCTGGCACCCGGCGTATAAACCGGATAACCATCGCCGCCAATCACTACAGAACCATGTTGTGGCTCAGTGACAATATTGACCGTTACAGAAGTCGGGTCGGTAATGTTGTTGCCATCACAATCCTTATCCCCTTCGAAGATATTCAGTGATGTTGCCGGATCGCCGCTCATGACAGGATATGAACCATCGTTGTCAGCAGATAGCTTACAGGTATTTCCTGGAGCGGGTGTTGCTCCACCACCTTCAGTTGTTTTGTAAGTATCAACGCGCTGCTTGTGGTCAGCCGTATTATGCAGCGCCTGACGCACCCACAATGGTGGCGTCGGAATCAGCTCCTGTTTCCAGACCACTTTCGGGTCAGTGCGGGAAGTTCCGCCCTGTTCTACCACCTGATCCTTGTATTCGTTCTGATAGCAAACGTATTCAACGTCTACACGGCGGTTCTTGTGGCGTTCAGCCTCGGTATTCGGGTATTTCGGGCTGGATTCACCCAGACCTTCCGCCAGCAGCGTATTTGCCGGGAAGCCATTCTTGACCAGGAAATCACGCACGCTGTTGGCGCGACGCTCTGACAATTTCTGGTTGTGCTGGGTGGAACCAACATCACAGGTATTGCCGCTAATGCGGATGTTGCCTTCCGGCCCACATTCACGCATCTGGGCAACAACACTGCTCATGCGTGTTTGCGCTTCCGGTGTCAGCTTGGCGCTGTCAACCTTGAAGAAGGTATCGGCTTCCAGTTCCATGGTGTGCTTGACCAGCTTGCGCTCGATCTTCGGCGGCTGCTTGACTGCTTCACCCGGAATTTCGGTGCGCACACGACGGTACATCTTGTCCGCCTGCCAGATGCCTGCTTCGCTGGCGATGTCGTAACGGTAGCCGACGCCACCACGCACTTCCGCCTTGCTGTCGCCTTCCTCATAGCCGCCGGATTTCTTGTAGACATCCAGGTTGGCATTGACGCTGTGCGGGGAATCCGGGAAGAATTTTTCTACGCCACCAGTGAGGGTAACCTGCTTGGCCTTGTCTTCGTTGGCAGCATGATCCTTGCCCCACTCGTAATCCAGACCGCCCTGTACGCGCATCTGCTGATCAGCCAGATAAGTACCTAAACGGCCACCGACACCCCAGTCGTAAGCCTTTTCGAAAATAGTGGTATTCCCGGTTTTTCCAACTTCACGCTTGTCGGAAACACCCTTGCTGACACTGCCAGACCAGAACATGTTTTCACGTTCCTGACCATAACCAACAGTTACTTTCTTGTCTTTTTGTTCATTCTGGTCGTAAGCGCCAAACACCTTGTTGACATGGCTGACCTGACCAGCCTCATCCCTGGAACCCCAATGGTAGTTCAACTTTGCGCCTGCGCCTGTCAGGGTTTCCTCATTCTTGTCCTTGTCGGCTTTCGGGTTCACCCCGACATAACCCTGGCCAATGATGGCGCTATTTTCATCTTCAGAAAAAACATGGCTCAGATCAGCCTTGCCCTTGAATTCGGAATCGATACCAACGCCCAAACGGGTGCGCCCACCGACATAACCGGTATTGATGGCGGAAGTCTGGGTGGCGTCATCGACGAACCCATCGCTTTCCGCACCCAAATCCTGCGCCTGACTCATGGTATCGGGAACATCAGCAGCTGGAGCCTGCTCGTAATCAAGCGACATTGCAGGCGGGGGAGCTGCTGGAGGAAGTTGCCCATAAGGAGCCTCCAGACCACCATCGCCTGCCAAAACGGCAGCAGAGCAGAACAGTATCGGCAGGACAGCCCATTGGGTAGACCGGATTTTTTTGTTATTCATGGTTGTAATCTCTCTGTTATGTGCCTTTTCTTTTTGGTCTCGGTTGACACTTGCGGACAAATATAGTGTGTGTCTTACTAACACCACAAATTCACCCGACGAACGCGCAATGCCCTTCCAACACCGACAAAAAGCTGCTAGAACACTGTAATCAGGCAGAATTCATGTGTTTTGCCTGACTCTGCGAAGCCCTTTGCCTTATACTCTGTTGCAAAATGTATACTTTAAGCCCAGTGATGGAGCCAACCAACAGAACCCGGATAAGTGGTTTCTGACAGGGTTGGTGAACCACAATCCACTGCATAAAAGGACACCAGTACACATCATGCTCAAATTTATTCAGTTCATTCCGCTGTTTGGCGTCTTGCTCATCGTTTACTGGCTGGGCGTAAAATTTAACTATTTCCCGCAACACCTGAATGACGTGCTGATGAGGGTGCAACTACCCTCCGGCATCACCTGGAAACCAACCTGGGGGGATATCATCGTGCTGTGCGGCGTACTCACCCTTTACATTGAGCTGTTCAAGGCAACCCGCACCTCGGAAGTCACCATTTTCGACCACCTGTTTTCCACCTTCGTCCTGATTTTTTACCTGACCGCCTGGCTGATCTACCCGTGGGGAGGGAACTCAGTTTTCCTGATACTGACAGCCATGTCGTTCCTGGATGTGATTGCAGGCTTCACCATTACCATTTCCGCCGCCCGACGCGATTTGTCGGTTGGTGGTAAAGTCTGATACCGGAATTTTCGCGCTTCATTTTTTTGAGAGGAGTCACCCAACCATGTACAAACTAGCCGCCAGCCTGACTGTGCTCTCAGTCATGGCCGCCCCTGTGCTTGCGGAAACGCCCCAGTTCCCCGACCCAAACCTGCTCCCCCCTGAAGCCAGAACTTCAGACACCACAACCACAACCGGTGCAGATGACTCAACCAGCACCACCACAACGACCCAGTGGAGTTACACGGCACCACAAACCAGCACTGACACCGGAGCCAGTGCTACTGCCGCTCAAACCTACGTCTACCCACAGAGCCAGGCTGGTGACACCACGACGACGACAACCGCCAACGGTACCTATGTTTATCCGCAGGTACAGGCAGGCACTGTCAGCACCACATCAGGGACAAGCACCGGCGGCACAACTACCCCCTACAGCTACCAGTATGGCTTCACCCAACCGCAAGGTGCTTCAGGCTGGGGCAGCTCATTCCCTTACTCCGCTTACAGTAACGGCATGCGTTACTACAACCCCAGCTACTACTTCATGCCAGGGCCAATGCTGACACCGCCGCCGCCACCGCCAATGGCTCTGCCAACATTGCCAAGCTTCGCCTGGCCAAACATGGGAGCGCCCAACCGTAGCGGCAACTACATGACAGGTTCGCTGACACAGCAGGCAGCCACTAGCGCGCAGAACTCCCAGCAGCTCAATACGCTGAACCAGACACTCAGCAGCCTGCAACAGCAGCAACAAAACCTGCTTAGCAAAACCCAGGAAACCCTGTCAGTACAGGAAAAAACCATCGCCGACCTCAAACGCCAGCTTGAAGAAGCCAGCAAAGGCAAGGGTGACCTCGAAGGCAAGCTGACCGCCCTGCAAGGCGAACTGGCCGAAAGCGTCAAAAAGGCCGAACTCGAAAGCTGCAAGGCCGAAAAGGACGAGCTGGCTGGCAAGGTTAACCAAATGGACGCCCAGGTAGGCGCTGTCGCCGAAGTTTCCCAGCAATTTGCCCAGCTTCGGCAGAATTTCGCCAGCCTCGAAAGTGAAAAGCAGCAACTGGCCGCAGCACTGGAAAGCGAAACAAAGGATTCTGACGGTGACGGTGTTGCGGACAAATCCGACGACTGTCCAACTACCGCCGCAGGCGTACAGGTTGACGCTGCTGGCTGTGAACCTCTCAAGGATTCCGACAGTGACGGCCTGACTGACGACAAGGATCGCTGCCCAACGACTGCACCAGGCGTCAAGGTCGATGAAAATGGCTGTGACCTGCCCCCACCTGATGGCGACAAGGATGGTGTCACCGATGACGCTGACAAATGCCCTGATTCACCCACAGGCTCCAAAGTCGACCAAAGCGGCTGCGAACCTGACACTGATGGGGATGGCGTAAAAGACAGCGCTGACCAGTGCCCCACCACGATTGCAGGTGTCGCCGTCGATGAAAAAGGCTGTGACCTGCCACCAGCCGATACAGACAAGGATGGCATACCGGATACTGGCGACCAATGCCCTGACACCAAACCGGACGTAAAAGTTGACGCCCTGGGTTGCGACCTGCCGCCTCCAGATGGTGACAAAGACGGCATTGCCGATGACGCCGATAAATGCCCGACCACCAAGGAAGGCGTGAAAGTCGACGCTACCGGCTGCGACCTGCCACCTCCAGATGGCGACAAGGACGGCGTGCCAGATGAAACCGACAAATGCCCTGACACCAAGGAAGGCGTGAAAGTCGATGCAACCGGCTGCGACCTGCCACCTCCAGATGGCGACAAGGACGGCGTACCGGATGAAACCGACAAGTGCCCTGACACCAAGGAAGGCGTGAAAGTCGATGCAACCGGCTGCGATGCCATTCCTGACGCCGACAAGGATGGCGTAGCCGATGCTGACGACCTCTGCCCTGACACTGCCGCTGGCAGTGAAGTCAATCAGGTTGGCTGTGCCAAAACCGAAAACATCAACCTGAAAGGCGTCAACTTCGAGACCGGCTCAGCAGTCCTCACTGCCGATTCCATGCCGATTCTGGACGAAGCTGCCAACACCCTGAAAAAATACCCCGACCTGAAAATCGAGGTAGGTGGCCACACCGACAGCAGCGGCGACAAAACGGCCAATGAAGTGCTTTCCCAGAAACGCGCTGAAGCAGTCATGAAATACCTGGTCGAAAAGGGTGCGAAAGCCGACCTGCTCAGTGCCAAGGGTTACGGCCCCAACCAGTCCATCGCCGACAATGCGACAGCGGAAGGCAAGGCACAAAACCGCCGGGTTGAACTGAAAATCCTTCCGTAATACCCCCCACCCTAACCCTCCCCCGCAAGGGGGGAGGGAACTTTACCCCACCGGATTCACATGTCCCAATACCAACAACAAGCCAAAAAACGTTTCGGTCAGCATTTTTTGCATGACCGCAACGTCATCGACAACATGCTCCGCGCTGTTAACCTGCAACCCACAGATCATGTGGTCGAAATCGGCCCCGGCCCCGGCGCACTCACCTTTCCGCTGCTGGAATTGCTGCCGCGCCTCGATGTAGTCGAAATTGACCGCGATGTGATTGCCTGGTGGCAAGAACAACCGCAAGCCATCGGTAAATTACACATCCACGCCCAGGACGCGCTCAAGCTGGACATTCCGGCATTGCGCGGCGACGGCGACACACTGCGGATTATCGGTAACCTGCCGTACAACATTTCCACCCCGCTGATTTTCCACTTTCTGCAACATCGGGTTCACATCCGCGACATGCTGTTCATGCTGCAAAAGGAAGTGGTGGAGCGCATTACGGCTGAACCTGACGGGGCGCATTACGGACGGCTATCAGTGATGGTGCAATACTATTGCGAGCCGCATTATTTGCTGAAAATTGGCCCCGGCGCGTTTACCCCGCCCCCCAAAGTTGATTCGGCGGTAGTGTATTTGAAACCGTGGGCAACACAGCCTTTTATTGCCAACGATACGGAACAGTTTGAAAAGCTAGTGAAACAAGCCTTTGCACAGCGGCGCAAAACCTTGCGCAATACGCTCAAAGACTTGCTGACAGCAGAACAGATTGAGAGTGCGGGAATCGATCCGACCCGCCGCGCGGAAACATTGGCGGTGGAAGATTTTGTTAATTTGGCGAATTTGCTGACGGGGTGATGTAATCCCGCATGAAGAGGGCGTATGCAATACGCCCCTACGGGATTCTGGTAGGGGCGTATTGCATACGCCCTCTTCCTCTTCTGATATATTGCTGTAAACCTCAACAAGCAGGGCTTGCAGCATGTCAGGGCAACACCAACACATCTTCATTTCTCACGCGACCGCTGACGATGCCTTCGTCAAGCAATTGCGTGAAAAGCTGGAACTGCACCACCTTAACGTTTGGGTCGATTCGCGCAATCTGCGCGGTGGCGACAAACTGCGCCCAGAAATTGAGGAAGCCATCCGTACCGCCCGCCATGTGCTGGTGGTCATCAGCCCGCAGACCATCAATTCCGACTGGGTTTTCGACGAAATTGAACTGGCGGAACAGGTAGAAAAGGAACGCGCCGATTACCGCGTGATTCCGCTGATGCTCCCCGGCATTACGCCAAAAGCCCTGAAACGCTATTTCACGGAAGAACCTGCTGGTGAAAAGATTGAGCTGGAAGTCGGCAAGTTGCAGGAAGCGCTGCCGCGTATCCTCGCCGCCCTCGGCGAACGCCTGCCAGACGATTTGCCCACTGAACAAACCATCGAAAACAAACCCCTTGCCGAATTGCTGCTGGAACTGACCGAACCCACCTTGACCCGCAACGCTGATGGCAGCGAACAATTGAATGCGCGTGCAACCCTGACCTACACCCCCGCCGATCTCAGCAAGGAACGCGAAGTCACCAGCCGCCCGTTCCGCTTCACCGCCCCCATCGGGCAGATTGAGCAGGACGAACTGCGCTGGTATCTGGAGGCGTATTACCAATGGCCTGTCGGCTTGTTCCGCGACCGGGCGCAACGTACCGAAGCACAATTGCCGCAATGGGGCGCAAAGCTATCCGCCGCCGTGTTGGACAAGCCCGAATGTCAGGCAGTAAAAACGGCTTGGCATAACACCCGCACCGAGTCCGAACGCCTGTTTTCGGTGCTGGTGGAAACGGCTTTGCTGGAGGATGCCAGCGATGCGGAAAAAGCCAATGCCAATACCGCTGCCAGCCGCTTGCAAAACCTGCCGTGGGAATTGCTGCACGATGGCAAAGGGTACGTCAGTGATGGCAAATACCCGGTGCGTATCCGCCGCCGTTTGCCCAATTACGATCAGAAACCGCCCAGCATTACCCAGTTACCGATCCGCATTCTGTTGCTGAGTCCGCGCCCAGAACAGGATGGTGTGGGTTATATCGACCACCGTGCCAGTGCCTTGCCGCTGGTGG
>JAHJJD010000094.1 GCA_018822845.1 Gammaproteobacteria bacterium
GAGTGCTTCATCCAATGATTTGGCGTCGAATGCGCCGCCACCTTCGGCCATGACCATGCGCGGGGTCAGCAAACCGGCACTAACGGCCAGACCGGCTGCGCTGGCAGCCATCGCGCCTTGTAAAAATGTTCTACGTTTCATAGTTCCTCTCTCCAGAATTTTTTGGCAAGCTCGCTTACAGTGTTGAAATGTATTCAACGACCTTGTCAATCTGCTCATCGTTTATGACGCCCATTGGGCCAAACGGAATCATGATGGTGTTAGGGTTGGCGACACGGGCATCATAGATTTGAGCGCGAAGTTTTTCCTTGTCCGGGAAACGGGCTGCCATTCCCACCAGTGGCGGGCCGATATTGCCAGTCATGTCGCCACCAGCAATCATGTGGCATGCAAGACAATTACCCAGCTTGCGGTCGAAAGCAATTTCCTTGCCTTCTTCTGCCGGGGTCATTTTTTTCTCTTCCTTTTTAGCCTCATCTGCTGCGTAAACAGATGAAATGCCTGCGCTCATCACCAGCAAGGATACTGCTGCCGACGCTGCCAGGCTGCGAAACAGATTTCGCATGATTACCTCCTCTCTCTAAACAGAAACATCACTATAAAAATCTTAATCTTGCCTGTGAGGCGTAGATGACAAGCAGTTGCTGCACCCCTTGGCAAAGCTTGAGATATATCAATAGCCGGGTAGGCAGCTTAACTGATTGTGTCAAGACAATCAAAAAAAACTTAATGAAATTAGACACTAATAAGAATATTATTAAATAATGATGTAGCTGGTCAGAGTCGGTCGATTTGCTTGGCTTTGGCTTCTGCCCGATCAATTTCCTGAATCATGGCAAACATCCGGGCGATAGTCTGGGCAGGTGCTCCCGGAATGCGGGTAGCCTGTTCCAGGACGGCGCGGGCATGATTGTATTCACCCATGCGGACACTGCGCTCAGCAGCAGAGCGGTAGGCTTCAGCAGCTTGCCCGGCCTGTTCTGCAACACGCTGGCGGGTTTCCAGAAACTCCAGGCTGGTTTGTTCGGTCAAGCGGACGTTATTAAAGGATGGCCATACCTGGGCAGCCTTGTTGGTGGCAAGCATGGCTTCGCCCAGCAGCGTCAGAATATCTTCCCGTTCAGGGCGAGCCTTCGCCAGAGGCAGCAATAGCTTTTCGGTTTCTGCATATTGGCGGGTATGGTTCAGCGCCTGGGCAATGACAAGCGCCGTCGGCAGGTGTTGTGATTGTGTTCCAAGCGTTTGCAGTGCTGCATTGGGGTTGCCTTGCAACTGGCGTAATGCCTGGGAGTAACGTGCGAGTTGCGGGTCATCCTGGGCGACAGGGGGTGCATTCGGGGCAGTCAGGATGCGCAGCTTTTCCCGTGCGTAAAGGTAGTCGGCGCTCTCATGGGCAGGCCGCTTGCCCATCTGTCCGGCGCGGCTGCGGGTGTCGCTGAGCCGGTCGATACTCATGGGGTGAGTGCGCAGGTACTGGGTAATGTTGCCATAAACATCATGGTTGCGGCGGTCGAGTTTCTCCATGAAAACAGACATGGCGTAAGGGTCAAGCCCGGCACCCGCCAGTATGCGTAGACCCACCCGGTCGGCTTCGGTTTCCATTTGCTGGCTGAATACCAACTGGTTGTGTATCTGGCTGGCAATGGTGCCGGTAATGATCGCTTCCCCGGCTTGCGGATTTTGGCGGGCAGCGGCGGCTCCGGCAAGGACGCCCAGTCCTGTCACCAGAGGGTTGAACTGCGGCCCCTCCATCATGCGTGCAATATGACGCTGGGAAACATGTGCAATTTCGTGGGCAATGACTGCCCCCAACTCGCTTTCAGAGCGGGTATTCAGGATCAGCCCGGAATAAATGGCAATAGCACCGCCGGGCATGGCGTAGGCGTTGATGTCGGGATTTTTGATGATCAGGAAATGATACTTTCCGGCACCACCGGGCGCATGTTTCGCCAATCGGTTGCCAAGCGCCTGAATCCAGAGGTTGAGTTCGGGGTCTTCTATCGTGGGTTGGCTCCCGCGTAATTCGCGCACAGCTTGCAGGGCGTAGATGGACTCTTCAGCCGTGCTGATACTGCGGTTGGCGGAGCTGCCAAGGTCGGGTATGTCGAAATCGGGGCGTTCCAGGTTCAGGGTGGCGGCAGGTGACGATGACGGCAGGGTGGCCGCTGCAAGCGAAATGGTGAGGCACAATTTGATGAAATTGATGTTCATCCGCTAACTATAGCTGAATCGGGCGGACTTGACAGTTACCGTGACTTCATTAGAATATCGGAATATTTTGATATATCTGGGATTTGAGACTGCTTATGTTCGGAATTCGTGAAGTTGACGGGGCTGGCCTGAAAAAATTGCTGGATTCAGGTGAAAAAGTGCGCCTGATTGATGTGCGCTCAGCATCTGAGGTGGCGCAGGGTATTATTGAAGGTTCCGAATTCATGCCATTGCACACCTTACCTTTACGTATGAACGACCTTCCCAAAGATGAAACCATTGTCTTCTATTGCCGTAGCGGCGCGCGTTCGGCGCAGGCATGCATGTTCCTTGCCCAGAATACCGGCATTGAGGCAATCAACCTGCGTGGTGGCATTATCGGCTGGTATCAGTCCGGCTTGAAAGTCGTGTTGCCAAACGCTGCCTAAATTAGTTGATTCTGTTATAGTGATATTGCTACTTGAGAGAGGTGGGTCTTTACAGACCTGTTAACTGTAAATTTATCTATGAGACACATGGCATGAAAAAGCTGGCTATCATCGCAACCAAAGGTACTTTGGACTGGGGTTACCCTCCATTCATTCTGGCATCCACTGCGGCTGCGCTTGGTTATGACGTACAGATTTTCTTCACTTTCTACGGCCTGCAATTGCTGAAGAAAACCCCTAACCTGCAAGTAACTTCCCTTGGCAACCCAGGCATGCCCATGCCTATGCCGATGCCGGTTCTGTTGCAGGCGCTGCCTGGCATGCAGGGCATGATGACGGCCATGATGAAAAAGAAAATGGCTGACAAGGGCGTTGCTGACCTGCGGGAACTGCGCGATCTGTGCCAGGAAGCTGATGTCAAGTTCATCGCCTGCCAGATGACCGTTGACCTGTTTGAAATGGAAACGTCTGAATTCATTGATGGCGTTGAGTATGCTGGCGCGGCAGCATTCTTCGAGTTTGCAGGTGAATCCGACATCTGTCTGTTCATCTGATTCCGGAAGGTTACTGGACAGTCATTGAAAAGCCGGGTATATCCCGGCTTTTTGCTGGAGGGTACGAAACATGCGCATCATGGTGATCAGTGGCAGCCATCGCGATAACTCGCAAAGTGAAAAAGTGGCGCATTATGTTGCGCGATCCTTGCTGGATACTGGTCAGGCAACAGAAACCGAAGTTTTTAGTTTGGCGGGTAACCCGCTGCCACTATGGGATGAAGGTATCTGGAACGGAGACGAGCGCTGGAACGAATTGCTTGCCCCTTTGTCGGATAAACTGGCGGCCAGTGATGGTTTCGTTATTGTTTCACCCGAATGGCATGGGCAGGTTCCCGCAGGTTTGAAAAACTTTTTCCTGCTGTGGGGCGGAGGCTCGGCTGAACTGGCGCACAAGCCAGCGCTTATTGTTACCGTTTCGGCAGGGGATGGTGGAGCCTACCCAGTCGCAGAATTGCGAATGAGCAGTTACAAGAACAACCGCATCTGTTATATCCCGGAGCAGGTGATCGTGCGCCATGTGGAGTCTGTCCTCAATGAGGACGCCAGCAAGAACAATCCGGATGCGGACGCTTACTTCCGCAAGCGTATCGTATATGCAGGGGGAATCCTCTGTGCCTACGCGACTGCCCTCAAGGGCGTGCGGGAATCCGGGGTTGCCCGGACAGAGACTTTCCGCAATGGCATGTAAACCGAGGCCATAAACATGTTGAAAACAGCGTCGAAAACACCTCAGCGAATGCTGAACAGGATCGGACGCCTGAATTATTTCCACGACGACCGCCATGCCGAGCGCACCAACGAGATCCGCTGGCTGGTGGAGGAGTTCGTCGAAATTCCCGTAAAGAACCTGCCGCCTGCACTGGAAGGTTTCACCATCGTGCAGCTTACCGACATGCACTTGCGCCCTTACACCCAGATTGAGCACATTGAGCGTGCGGTGGAAAAAACCAACGCACTCAAGCCTGATCTGGTGGTGTTGACGGGGGATTACGTCTGGCACGACGAGGAGGACATCCTTGATCTTGTGCCCGTGCTGGCAAAACTGGATGCACGTTATGGCATATTTGCCGTGATGGGCAATCATGACATCAAGACTGACCCGGTACTGATTGAGGAAACGTTTGCGCAACACGGCATCCCGGTGTTGCGCAACGCGGGGCTGGACATTCAGCACGGCAACGGCGTTATGCACCTGGCTGGCATTGATGACGGCTGGCTGGGGAAGCCTGACATCAAAACCACCCTGGATAGTCTGCGCGGCAACAAGCCGGTAGTGCTGCTGGCTCACGAACCGGATATGCTCGACTGGTATGCACATGACAGCCGTATTTCCCTGCAACTTTCCGGGCATACGCACGGTGGGCAAGTGCAACTCAAGCCGGGTAAGCCTTTCATCCGGCCTTATCTGGGGCGCAAGTATGTACAGGGTTTGTACCGTGTGAATGAATCCTGGGTCTACACCAGCAGGGGCATTGGTTCGACCGGTTTACCGATTCGCCGCAATTGTGCGCCGGAAATTACCCATGTCACCTTGGTGGCAGGTGATTACTATCCGCTGGCAGCGTAACGTTTGTCAGAAAGGCTTTGGATATTTGCAGCATTTCAGTAAACTGCCAGCATAAATAAAAAAGTGTTATACGGGGTTTTCTCCTCGCATCCACACCTTTTGTAGGCGCAGGCTTGCCGGTTGTTACCGGGTGGTCTGGAATAATTAAAAAAACAACGAGCTATTAAGTGTGAACACGTCTGATTCCCAAACCAATGCGCCAGGGCGCGATCTGACCGGACTGAAAGTCGTTGTCGTGGATGACAGCAAAACCATCCTGCGTACTGCCGAAGCCTTGTTGAGTGAACAGGGTTGTTGGGTGGTGACTGCCAGTGATGGTTTTGAATCATTGGCGAAAATCGCATCTTTCAAGCCGGATGTCATTTTTGTGGACATCATGATGCCGCGTCTGGATGGTTATCAGACCTGTGCACTCATCAAGGCCAACCGGCAGTACCGCGAGATTCCGGTCGTCATGCTTTCCAGCAAGGACAGCATCTTCGACATGGCGCGTGGGCGTCTGGCCGGTTCTGACAAGTACCTGACCAAACCATTTACCAAGCAGGATCTGCTGACTGCCATCTATACCCACGTCAGTCTGGGGGATACCGGCATTGCCAGCACAGTGTCCGCGCCAGAGCCAGCAGCGGAACCCATGATTCTGCCAGAGGGGTGATCCTATGGCGCAGCCTCATGTTCTGATTATTGACGACTCTTTGGCCGAAACCCGTATATTCAGCGCTGTTCTGGAGAAAAACGGTTATCAGGTCAGTGTGGCGTGCAATGGTCAGGAAGGAATCCAGGTCGCCAAGGCACGCCAGCCGGATATCATCCTGATGGATGTCGTCATGCCGCTGGTCAATGGTTTTCAGGCTACCCGCGAACTGACCCGCTGTGCCGAAACGGCGCATATTCCCATTATCGTCTGTACTTCAAAATCAAGCGAAACCGACCGTATGTGGGCCATGCGCCAGGGGGCCAAAGCCTATCTGGTCAAGCCAGTGGCTTCCCGGACATTGCTGGATACCATTGCCCAGTTTACCCACAAGGCAGGCGGATCATGACCAGCCCGTATGAGCTGTTGGCTGGTCTGGCCTTGCTGCGCGAAAAAAAGCGCAGCTTCCGCCAGCATGACGAGCAGGAGTTGCAGGAATGGTCAGGTTTTCGTGTACAGATCGGTCATCTGACCTGCCTGATTCCCTGCGAACAGGTGGATGAAGTGCTAACACCAACGGCTGTGGCGGCTGCACGCGGCGTGCCTGTGTGGGTGCGCGGGGTTGCCTATTTCCGCGCCCAACTGGTGACGCTGGTGGACTTGGCAAACCTGTTGCTGGGGGAAATGAAAGCGCCAACGGTTTCTGCCCGTGCCTTTGTCATGAAAGGCAAGCAGGAGTGGTTCGGCTTGCAGGTCAGTGCCTTTGAGGGCGTGCGCCACATCTGGTCGGATACGCCGGAGGTGGAAGCGCCTGTCAACAGTTCCGGTGTCTGGCTGCAATACGTGCAGCAGTGGCTGGTGCTGGAAGGTGAGGCGGTGGCGGTGCTGGATGCCAACCGGCTGGTGGCAGCCCTGGAAAGCAGGGAGGCGCTGGTATGAGTGTCCTGATGTGGCAAGGGTTGGCTGTTTTGGCACTGATTGCAGCATTGGTGCTGGGTTTTATGCTGGTGCGGCTGCAACGCCAGGTGCGCGCGCAGACCGCTGGTGATGCCCGCCAGCAGCAGCAGGCCATTTTACGCCTGCTGGATGAAATGAGTTCACTGGCGGATGGCGACCTGACCATGCGGGCGACGGTCACGGAAGACGTGACGGGTGCGATTGCCGATGCGGTGAATTATGCGGTGGATGCCTTGCGGGCACTGGTTATCCGCATGGATTCGACCTCCCATCGGTTGACGAAATTTGCCCAGGACGCAGATGGCCGGGTTAACCAGTTGGCTGATTCCAGTTCCCTGCAAGCGCAGGAAATTGCGCAGGCCAGTTCCGCCATTGCGACCATGGCGCAATCCATCCAGAAGGTGTCGCGCAATGCTTCCAGTTCGGCGGAAGTGGCCCGCAAGTCACTGGAGATTTCGCAGGCAGGGGCGGGTACGGTGCGTGCCACGATTGCTGATATGGTGGCGATCCGTGAACAGATTCAGGCCACTTCCAAGCGCCTCAAGCGGCTGGGGGAAAGTTCGCAGGAAGTGGGTGACATTGTACGGCTGATGAACGACATCGCCGAGCAGACCAATATTCTGGCATTGAATGCCTCGATACAAACGACAACAAATAATACGGCGGGCGGAAATAGCGGTTTCCGGCGGCTGGCTGATGAAATGCAGCAACTGGCGCAACAGGCAGCTGGTGCTTCGCGCAAGATTGACGTGCTGATCCGTACCATGCAGGCGGATACCCACGAGGTCATGGCTTCCATGGAGGAAACCACCGCCAAGGTGGTGGATGGCGCACGCAATGCTGGCTCTGCTGGTGAGGCGCTGGACGAAGTGGAAAATGTGACGGTTGGTCTGGCGCGTCTGATCGGGAATATTTCGGATGCTTCGGGCAAGCAGACCGATATGGCTGAACGGGTGAAAGCCACCATGGAGAAAATCCAGGAAAACACCCGGCAAGCCGCCCAATACAGTCAGGAAACCCGCAGTCTGGTAACCAATCTGAACACCATGGCGACGGACTTGCGTGAATCCATCAAGGGTTTCATTCTGACGGAAGAAAAAAAATAAGCAGGTGAAATATGATTTCTGATAAATCAAGTTTGGCAAGCCGACTCGGCTGGATCAGGAGTGACGCAGAGCAGGCCATCGAAACGGCCCGCCAGCAGTTCGCGGGATATGCCCAGTCAAGTGATGGCAGTGGGTTCAGCGGATGCCGCGAAGTCTGTCGGCAGATCTGGGGCGTGCTGGACATACTGGGGGCAGATGGTGCCAGCATGCTCGGGCGTGAGATCGTGCTGTTGCTGGATGCCCTGATTCAGAACAGGGTGGCAAACGTCCGGGCGGCGCAGGAGGCAGTGGCAGAAGGTTTGTTGCAGCTTTCCGAGTACCTCAAGCATTTGCAGGAGGGTTATGCTGACCTGCCGGTAGTGGTGCTGCCCACCCTGAACAATCTGCGCGCTGCCCGCGATTCAGAGCTGCTTTCCGAATACCTGGTATTCCTGCCGGAAGATGGCCATGTAGGCAATGAGCAGATTGGCAGCGAAGAATACATGCAGTTGTCGCTGGAGAAGTTGCAACAGGTCGCCACCAAGCTGCGTTTCTATTTTCAGAAGGCATTGCTGGGTTGGTTCCGTGGTGAACAGCCGCAGCGCATGTTGCAGGCAACCGGCAAAGTAGCCGCCAATATGGTGGTGTTGAGCAATGCCCAGCGTTTGCGCGCCCTGTGGTGGATTACTTCTGCCCTGTCCGCAGCGCTGGCCGATGGGCGGCTGGAGCATAGCGTGGCGGTCAAGATGCTAATGGGGCGGATGGAGCGTGAAATCCGCCACTTTGGTGAGATGGGTGAAACGCATTACGATCCGACAGTACCGGATGAGTTGCTAAAAAACCTGTTGTATTACATCGGTCTGGCTGAATCCGGCTCAGCTATTACCGACAAGGTGAAAGCTGCCTACAATCTGGATTTGTACCTGCCGCAAGGTGAAACCCTGAGTGAACTGCGCCAGTACTACACCATGCCGGGCCGCGATTTGTGGCATGCCGTCGGCAATTCCGTCATTGATGAATTGCAAGGTTTGCAGGGCATTCTGGAAGGCATGCAGGATGAGGAACACCAGCCTGAGTTGCTTGAGAAACTTGCGGACAAAACTTCCCGCCTGTCCAGCACGCTGGGCATGATTGGTTTGGGTCAGGCGGCTGAATTGACCAGCCGGTTGGGTGATGAACTGACTGGCAAGGCAAATAAGCAGGCAACACAAAGTCTGGATGAGCTGTTGTACATCAGCACCCATTATCTCAAGCTGGAAAAGGTGCTGAAGGAATACGCCCAGACCGGTTACGACACGACCGAAACCATTTTCAGCGAGGATGGCGAAGGGCAAGACCCATCCACCGCCCGGAGCCTGATGCGCACTACGCTGTCGGAACTGAACAAGGCACAGGCGCGCATGGTGTCTTTTTACAAGGAAGGCTGGGCGTTTTACTACCTGGATGAAGTAGTGGCTGCGCTGGAAAACATCAGCGGTGCGCTCAATGTGCTGGATGCGCCCGAACTGTTGCCAATGGTCAGTACTGCCCTGCGCTATTTGCGTGATGACTTGCAGGCCCAGCGTCGCGAGCCGTCGAATCAGGAACTGTCCACCTTTGCGGATATTCTGACCCTGTTTGAGGCCTGTATTTCGACCCGCCAGCATGATGAAGATTATCTTTCCCTGCTGCCAACCGGTTACGAAAAACTACGGGAACTCGACCGGTTCAGTGAACTGGATTTGCTGGAAGATATTGATCTTGATGAAATGACCCAGGATGTCGCAGCAAAAAAAAAAGCACAACAGCAAACAGCTGCGAGCCTTTTCCACAAGATCAGGAATCAGGGTTTGCGTCCGGCACTGGCCTGACGGCAGGGCCGTTTCCATCTCAACCGGAACCGGCATCCCCCAGCATACGTGAATCGCTGGGGGAGGAAATTTTCGAAATCTTCACTGAAGAAGTTGCTGAAATCGCTGCTACGCTTGGCGACCTTTTTCCGCAATGGGATAAGGAACGCCACGATCATGGCCTGCTGACCGAAATCCGGCGCGGTTTTCATACCCTCAAGGGCAGTGGGCGCATGGCAGGCGCTTTTGCACTTGGGGAATTTGGCTGGGCGCATGAAAACCTTCTGAACCATATCCTGTCAGGGCAGTTGCCAGCCAATAACCGGGTTTCTGCCCAGATCCTCCGGGCTATTCAGGAACTAGCGGCCAGGCTGGAATTTTTCCAGACGGCACAGGCGGTGGATGCCGGGGTGGAAAGCATGGTCGCCGCAGCCGAAGCCATTGTTGCGGGTGAAGATGAGGTTACGCCGGTATTCCAGCCTGCCCTGCCCCCTCCGGTCGCAGAAGTCAACAACAGCAAAATTATCGCGTCGGAAGGCTGGTTGCTGGATGACGAGCCTGAGGCTGAAACCGGCGCTACTGAACCAGAGGACTGGCTACAGGACGTGGTTGAGCCTGAAGTCGGCATAACTGAAGCGGAGGACTGGCTACAGGACGAAACCGGGGTTGCTGTTCCTGAGTGGGTTGAGGAGGAGGAAACAGAGGAAGTACTGGATTTCACCAGCCCTTCACCGCCCATTATGGAGCTGGAGCCAGAACTGCAATGCCTGCATGCTGATGAAGTAACACCAGCAGTTGCCATGGCCACCGATGCAGAACAGGATGCAGAAACCCAACTGATCTGGCAACTGTTCTGGGAGGAAGTCCCCGACCAGCTCCAGGCGCTCGACCATAACCTGCAACGCCTGCTGGATGACCCCGGCGATCAGGAAGCTATCCGCGAACTGGAGCGTGAATTCCATACCCTCAAGGGTGGTGCCCGCATGGCGCAATTGACGGATCTGGCCGACATCAGCCATGAGGCGGAAAGCTTGCTGAACCGGCTTTCCGGCAGCGGTGAGGCTGACCAGGCGCTGCTGGATACCTTGCAGGCTTCGCTCGACAAGCTGCACGCGCTGGCAGAAAGTTACCAGCAGGGCGACATCATTACTCCACCTGAGCAGCAGCCGGAGCCGGTTGTTGCTGAAACTGTTGCTGCGCCAGAGGTTGTAACGGTTACATTGCCTGTTGCCGAAGTGGATGAGGCTGAAAACACCCTGACCGATTCCTGGGCAAAACTGCGGGTCGAGCAGGGCGAATTCAGCAGCCTGCTGGAACGGATGCTGGCAGAACAGGCCGAAAGCCTGCCTGACATCAGCGTGCTGGGTATTCCAGCGCGAACCGGGTCAGCCGTTGCCCATGTCGCGGAAGATGCTGGCAAGCAAGTCAAAAACCACGAAACCATCCGCTTGTCAGCTTCCTTCATCGACCACCTGATTGATCGTGCGGTTGGGCTGAATGTCCAGCAAGTCCGCATGTCCGAATATTTCAACGGCATGGGTGGCGATGTGGCTGAACTGGGCCGCACGGTCACGCGCCTGCGCCAGCAGATACGCACCCTGGAACTGGAAACCGAAGCGCAAATCCATGATGGGCGTACTTCCAGTAGTCGTTCGCATTCCGGCGGCAAAGGTTTTGATCCGCTGGAAATGGATCAGTATGCCGAAATCCAGCGTATATCCCGTTCTCTGGCCGAGAGCCTGAACGATCTGGTGAACCTGGAGGCTGACCTTTCCGGTCAGTTGCGCAAAGGCGAGCAGCTTTTACAGGACGACATGCGCACTACCCGCCAAATCCAGCAGGAATTGCTGGAAACGCGCCTTGTCGCACTCACCATGCTGGTGCCACGTCTGCGTCGCCTGACCCGCCAAACATCCACTGAGTTGGGCAAGCAGGTTACGCTGGAGGTGCAGGGCGAGGAATGCGAACTGGACCGCAACCTGTTGCAAAACATGACAGCGCCACTGGAGCACCTGATCCGCAACGCCGTTTCCCACGGTCTTGAAACGCCCGAAGAGCGGGAACGCCTGGGCAAACCAGCGGCAGGCACTATTACCTTGGGTGTCAGCCGGGATGATGCCGAAATCGTGATGCGTTTCCGCGACGATGGCAAAGGGCTTGACCGGCAGAAACTGCTTAAGCGTGGGCGTGAACTGGGTTTCATCCAGCCCGGCCAGACCTTGCCGGACAGCGAGCTTGACCGCTTGATCCTGCGTGCTGGTTTCTCCACGGCGGATGCAGTCAGCCAGATTTCGGGGCGTGGCATCGGCATGGACGTGGTGAATTCCGAACTCAAGGCGCTGGGCGGCAGCCTGCAAATTGAATCTACGCCTGGGCAGGGCACGGAATTCATTATGCGTTTGCCGTTTACCATGGTGGTTAATCCTGTGTTGCTGGCGGAGGTGCATGGGCAGATTTTCGCTTTACCCATGAGTGGCATTCAGGGGCTGGCACGGATAGCGGGCGGTGAAATACGGAAATTGCTGGCATCCGGGGAAAAGCAACTGGAGTTTGCTGGCGAGCTGTATCAACTGCGGCAGTTGGCGGAGCAGCTTGGTGCCGGGGCAGTACACGAGTTTGCGGAAGAGGACATGTTCCCGGTGGTGTTCTTTATCCTGCATGGGCAGTCGATTGCCTGGGTGATTGAGCGCATCAAGGGGCGGCGGGAAGTTGTCCTGCAACCGCTGGGCGTGTTGTTCAATGAATGCCGCTTGTATTCGGCGGCAACGGTTTCACCGGATGGCAGCGTATACCTCGTACCTGACATGGCTGAACTCGCCCGCCGCGTAGCGCAGGCTGACGCTGTGCCAGCCGATGCGCTTGCCGGGGAAACCCTGCCGGACGCGCCGGATTCGCCTGCGGGGTCGCCGCGCATCATGGTGGTAGACGATTCGGTTACTGTGCGGCGGGTAACGGAAAAATTCCTCAATGCGCAGGAATACGTGGTGGCGACTGCCAAGGATGGTATGGAGGCGCTGGAACGTGTCGGCGAATTCCAGCCGGATGCCGTGTTGCTGGACATCGAAATGCCGCGCATGGATGGTTTCGAGCTGCTGGGGCATTTACGGCGTGATCCACAATGGCGGAGCTTGCCGGTCATCATGATCAGTTCCCGTACCGCGCCGAAACACCGTGAGCATGCCTTGTCGCTGGGGGCGACCAGTTTCCTCGGCAAGCCTTACCAGAATGAAATCCTGCTGGACACGCTGCAAGGCGTGCTGGTGACCGGACATAACCCGCATGGGGAGCACGTTTCAGCATGAACAACGAACATTTGCCTGCCGTCAAAAGCCTGATTGTGCGCTTGCAGAAAGGTAGCCTGATCCTGCCCTTGAACTTGATGGCGGAACTGGTAAAAGGGGGGGAGCTTAGCCCCTCGCAACATCCCGGAATTGAGGGCTGGCTGCACTGGCGCAACCGGCAGATTCCGCTGGTATCGCTGGAGTCCCTGTGCATGCTGGAAGAAGCCAGCGGCGAGGGGGAGGGGCGTTGCCTGATCCTGCATACGGTGTCAGCCGTGCCGGGCTTGCCTTTCCTGGCCTTGCGGGTGCAGGGCAGCCTGAACACGCTGGATATTTTGCCGGATACCCTGCGTGACGATCATAGCGGTAATGTGCAGCGCTGCCCGTATGTGGCGCGTCAGGTTCGGGCTTCCCACCTGTTGTGTTTCATTCCCGATTTACCCGCCATTGAAGCGGTGCTGGCGGAAATCCTGCAATTGACGGGGGAGCAGGTGGCGGGTTCAAAGGAGCGTGAGGGTCATCAGTAGCAGCAGTATCAACGAGATGCCCATGGCCGCATTGGCGCTATTCTGGTGCAGCATGCGATCCATGAAAACATTTTTTTCGGCGACGTTGCGCATGATTTCCATGCGGGTCTGGACGTTGAGCGTTTCCGGTTTTTCGAAATTGGCGGAACCGCCTTTCAGGTTGATCAGTGGAACCAGCATGTTGATGTTGATGTGGGCCTGGATGGCGTCCTGCATGGGGGCGTCGTAATTGACGACCCATGGTGGCGCATATTCAAAGGCTTCAAGAATGAAATTGTCGCGCAATTTATCCTGGCTGGCCTTGATGATGTCACGGTTGCGCTGGAGTCCAGCTTCGAGGTCAGCCAACGGCATCATCGGCATGGGCGCGGAAATGTGCACATAATAGTCCCGCCCCCGCACAGAGACCTTAACTGTCCCGGTGTAATTGCCGGGTAATGGATTGTCTTGTTTATCAGCCATATTCAGTGCATTCAACAGCGTTTGGTTCTTGATTATTGGTATCTATTCTGATGGCGCTGAGCTGACCGCCCCATACACAGCCCGTATCCAGCGCAATGACTTTATTATCAGAATAATAACCCAGAGCCGACCAATGTCCAAACAGGACGGTTAAACCCAGGTTATGTCGTGTTGGATATTCAAACCATGGAATAAGTTTCAATTTTTCTACACCTGAATGGCGATAATGTGATGGATGGTTTTTGGCCGTGAAATCAAGGCTACCATCCTCGCGGCAGAAACGCATACGGGTAAAGGCGTTGAGGATGTAGCGGTGGCGCTCGACTTTCGGCAGGTTGGTATCCCAGCTATCCGGCAGGTCGCCGTAAACCTGCGCAAGCCATTCGCCGGGATTCGGGTTGGTCAGTTCCTGCTCTATTTCCCGCGCGCAGCTTTCGGCAGTTGGCATGTCCCATTGCGGTGGAATCCCTGCATGACTGATGGCGAACCCCAGTTGCCGGTCGACATGCAGGATGGGGCAGCTGGCCAGCCAGTAGATCAGTTCCGGGTAATCGGGCGCATCTATCAGCGCTGTGAGGCTCTTGTGCGGTTTGCGCAGGCCATGAAAAGCCGTAATCAGGCTGATGTCATGATTACCGAGTACGCTGATGGCAGCGTCGCCAAGTGAACGCACCAAGCGCAGGGTTTCCAGGGAATGTTTGCCCCGGTTGACCAGATCGCCAGCCAGCCACAGTCTGTCAGTGGAAGGGTCGAAATTGATTTTTTCCAGCAAGCGCAGGAGAGGGTAGAAACAGCCTTGCAGGTCGCCGATTGCATAAGTCGCCATGGTTTATATTTCCCGCCAGCAATAAAAAGGCACCCATTGGGTGCCCGTTTGTATATCGATTATCCGTCAGGTATCAGTCATTACCTGTCAGGCTCATCAGGAATTGCAGGATATACCAGAACATCAGGCCGACGCTGGAAAACAGCCCCAGTGAAGCGCCAACATGCTGGTCAGTATGATACTCGTGAATAATCTGGGATGTTTGATACAACAAGACAGCCCCGGCAAAAATAATCATGGCACCGAAAAACACCAGCCCGAGGGTAAATCCAAACAGGATGCTGGCGAGAATCAGGCCCATAGCCACAAACCCGCCTACCGTGATGGCGGGGCGCAGGAATGAGAAATCCTTGCGGGTTGTGAAGGCGGTGAAGGTGATGCCGCCAGCCAGCATCAAGGTCAGTAGTGCAGCACTTGGCAATACATTCGGATTAGGGGCATAGTTGAGTGCCATGTAGATCATCGGCATGAAGACGATGGCTTCCGCCAGCACAAATAAACCCAGACCCGCATATTGCATTTCTTTGGATACGGCAGAGTGCGCCCATTTGTCGGCAAAGTAGGATGCGCCCATAAACAGGGCCAGCACAATCAGCCAGCTCCACATGTTGCCTTTGAGCAGGTGGACAAAAGATTCTGCTACACCTGACTGGATCAGTAAGGTTTCCACACCGGCAAAGGCGGCAATCGCTCCGCCCAGGTGCAGGTATGTGCGCCGGATAAAACCTGCTCGCTCGGTTTCACTGGCATTGGCAACCAGGATGCCTGCATTAATGTCAAGATGCGCCATGTGGCAATACTCCTTCTTGGTTAATTTTCGCTATTTTTACATACGGATCGGCATGGCGCTAATTCCCATTCCAGTCAGGGTTTGTTGCCACTTGTTCAGCATTTCCTGGCTGGTAGCTGGCCCCAGCCTTACCCGGAACCAGGTCTGGCCGTTGACGTTGGCCGACTCGACCCGTGTGTTGAGACCGCTTTTCTTCAGCCGCTCCTGCAAGGAGGCTGCTTGTGCCTGGGTTTTGTAGGAGCCAAGCTGGAAGCCGTTGGCGTTGCCGAGTTTGGCGGCAGGTGTTTCTGCCTTTTCCTTCGCTGGTTCCTTTTCCTTTTCCTTGTTTTTGGCAGCTTTTGCAGACTCGGCCTTGGCTTGTGCCGCTTGTTCTTCCAGGACGGTCACGGGAATGCCTACTTCCAGTTGTGGCAGGACTGCGTGATAACTGAAACCGGGGGCTTCTTCACGATTTTCTTCCACAGGGGCATCCCGCATGGCAGGCGTGGTGTCAGTCATCGTTCCTGCTGCCGGGGCAGTGGTGGCCGCATACTGGGCACTGTCGGCAGTTGCCGATAGCGGGGCGGGAGTGCTGTTTGCAGGTGGTTGTTCGCCCTTATTGGCCAAGGCATACATGGTTAGACCTGCCAGCAGGCCAATAGCGATTCCGCCCAGCATCCAGCCCATGCCGTATTGCCCGAAGTTGCTTGCAGTGACGGAGGGTTTTTTGAAATCTTTTGTCATGGCTACTATCCCGAATCCGTGATTTACAAGGATTATAGTGAAACAGCATAAAAATATGAACTATTAATAACTTATAGATCATATTTTCAGTAAAATCTACGGTTTGCTCAGGTGAAGTCCATGGGGTCCATATCGACCGACCAGCGTACACTTGAGCGCCCCGGTAATTTCGTTTCATTTGCTAAAATGAACTTTACAGCATTGTGCAGGCTTGCGCGCTGGTGGCTGCCCAGCAGCAATTGCGCACGGTAACGATTGGCGCGTTTTTCCAGTGGTGCGGGGACTGGCCCCAGCCGCTGAATATCGAATCCGCTGTCTGCCAGTTGCTGGCTTATATGATCCAGCAATTTAGTGGCTTTTTCCATACTGCTGGCGCTGGCGCGAATCAGGGCATGGTAGCCGAATGGCGGGAAATGCCAGCGCTTGCGTTCTTCCAGCAATTGCCTGGCGAACGGGGTATAACCGTGCCCGACCAGTTGATGCAGCAGGGGGTGTTGCGGTTGGCTGGTCTGCAAAATCACCTGCCCCGGTTTTTCTGCCCTTCCAGCCCGCCCGGCAACCTGTACCAGTAATTGCCCCAGTTTTTCCAGCGCCCGATAGTCAGTGCTGAGCAGCGACTGGTCGATGTCCAGAATGATCACTAGCGTCAGGTTGGGGAAATCATGCCCCTTGGCGAGCATTTGCGTACCAACCAGTATCAGGGGGGCGTTACTGCGCACAGTGGCCAGCTTGTCTTCCAGTTCGCCCTTGCGGCTGGTGCTGTCACGGTCGATGCGGACTACCGGGAACTCGGGAAAGGTGTTTTGCAGTACCAGTTCCAGCCGTTCGGTTCCCTGTCCCTGGGTGGTGAGTTTGGGATTGTGGCAGGAAGGGCATTCGGCGGGTGTTGCCTGTTCCGCTCCGCAATGATGGCAAACCAGCCGGTTGCGGCGGGCGTGCCAGGTCATGTTGACGCTGCAATGATGGCAACTGGCCTGCCAGCCGCACGAGGGGCAGAACAGGGCCGGGGCAAAGCCACGCCGGTTGAGGAATACCATGACCTGTTCCCCGCGTTGCAGGGTGGCGCGGATGGCTTGCAGGCTGGGCGGTGTTAGCCCGGCTTCCAGTGCGAACGGACGGCAGTCCTGTATTTGCAGGCTGGGTGGTTTTGCCACACCAGGGCGTTGTTGCAGGCGGGTATGGCGGTAACGGCCTGCCTGCACGTTATACAGCGATTCCAGCGATGGGGTCGCGGTGCCCAGTACCACCGGGATATGGAGCATTTGCGCCCGTTTGACGGCCAGATCGCGGCCATGGTAACGGAAGCCTTCCTGTTGCTTTAGTGAGGTGTCGTGCTCTTCATCGACAATAATCAGGCCGAGTTGGGGGGCGGGGGTGAAAATGGCCGAGCGGGTGCCGATGATGATGTTTGCCTGCCCGCTGCGCGCCAGCAGCCATGTCTTGAGACGTTCCCCATCACTCAGGGCGGAGTGCAGGCAGACGATGTTTGCGCCAGGGAAGAAACGGGTGAATCGTTCCAGCAATTGGGGGGTCAGGCCGATTTCCGGCACGACGACCAGTGCTTGTCTGCCTGCCGTGAGCAAGGGGGCAATCAGGCGCAGGTAGACTTCGGTTTTGCCGCTGCCGGTAATGCCATGCAAGAGGGTGGGGCGTGGATTGTCTGACTGGCTCCATTGCTGGATGGTTTGCAGGCAGAGCTGTTGTTCATCGCTGAGCGTCAGAAGATTACCCCCCATCCCCAGCCCTTCCCCCGCAGGGGGGGAAGGGGGGTTTGCATCTGGTATCGCCAGCAGCTTTAGCATGCGTGCGGATAGCGGTTTGGGTTTGCGCAGGGTGACGGGCAGGGCTGAGAACAGGGCTTCGCCTATGGGATAGTGATAGTAGCGGGCAGCCCAGTCCAGCAGTTCCAGCCAACTGGGGTCGGGTAACGGGGTTTCGTCCAGTACTTGCTGGATGGGTTTGAGTTCAAAATTCTCATCGGGGCTGGGGGGGCGTGATTCTACCTTTAACACCAGCCCGGTACTGAGCTGCTTGCCAAGGGGGACAATGACGCGCGCGCCAATGGCAGGAATATGTTCGTTGGCAATGCCATAAGTCAGTGTAGTGCGCAATGGGCGGGGAACAGCAACATGCACAATGTTAGGGTGTTGGCTCATAGGCGAAGTTTAGCGGAAATACAAACCGGATGGAGGCCAGTTTATTACTTCCAGAGTTTAACCAAATGTTCAAAAATGCTGGCAAGTAGCTGTTTCTCTGGAAGGTTATCGGGTTATTCACAAAAGCTGTGGATAACTCTGTGGAAGAACTGCGGATTATGCTCTGCAAGCCTTGTCTGGCGGGGTGTTTTTCGCTTTGACTAAAAAATATACCGATAGAATTTTTCTTTTATAAACATGTGGTTATGAAGTTGTTGAATTTGCCGCTTGACAAAAAAGCATCATTTGTGAATGAACGATGAATTTGTGGACAAGTCATAAAATGGGCTGGATAAACTGGATGTTTCCACCGTTTGTCAAGACTTGATGTTCAGGGTTTTTTCAGTTTTAGGTCAATTTTTTTGCGGACAATTATTGACACGTAATCGATACGTCATCAGTCAGGCGGGAGGAAAATGCCAGCTTCTCCGGGAAATGGAGAAGCTGGCTAGCGTGCATTTAAAGTGATTTCATGTCACTAACCAGTTCATTCGCAACGGCTTGCCCGTCGCCATATAGCATCCGGCAGTTGTCAGCGAAGAACAGGTGGTTTTCAATGCCTGAAAAACCAGCGCCCTGACCGCGTTTCACCACGATAACATTCCTGGCGTAATCGGCGTTAAGGATCGGCATGCCGTAGATCGGGCTGTTCGGATCGGTGCGTGCAGCCGGATTCACCACATCATTCGCGCCAATGACCAGCACTACATCTGCCGTCTTGAACTCTTCGTTGATTTCGTCGAGGTCGTAGATGATGTCATAGGGTACGCCCGCTTCCGCCAGCAAAACGTTCATGTGACCCGGCATACGGCCTGCCACCGGGTGGATGGCAAATTTGACCGTAACGCCGCGTTCCTGCAACTGCTTGGTCATTTCCCATACTTTGTGCTGGGCTTGCGCTACCGCCATGCCATAGCCAGGGACGATAATGACCTTTTCGGCGAATGCCATCATGATGGCGGCATCCGGGCTTTCGATGGCTTTCATCGAGCCGCTGACTGCTTGTGCTTCACCAGTGGTATCGCCAAAGTTGCTGAACAGCACGTTGGAAATCGGGCGGTTCATCGCTTTCGCCATCAGTTGCGTCAGCAGGGTACCGGCGGAGCCAACCACGATACCGGCGATCATCATGGCGGGGGTTTCCAGCACGAAACCTTCAAAGCCGACTGCGAGGCCCGTGAAGGCGTTGTAGAGGGAAATCACTACCGGCATGTCTGCGCCACCAATCGGTAGTGTCATCATCACACCAAACGCCAGTGCCAAGGCGAAGAACAGGAACAGGGTGAACATGCCGTAATCCGTGCCGCTGGTGGCAATGCCCAACGCCATCCATGCGGCGACGATGAATACGCCAGCGTTGATGCGCTGCTGGTGTTTGAAGCGGGTGGGCTTGCGTAGTTGCTTGATGCCCTGCAATTTGCCATAAGCTATCAGCGAGCCGGAAAACGCTATTGCGCCGATCAGTGCGCCGGATACCGCCATGAGCTGGATGGTCAGGCTCATCGGCTCCTGCTTGATCAGTTCCACAGCGGCAATCGCGGCAGCCGCGCCACCGCCCATGCCGTTATAGAGCGCAATCATTTGTGGCATGTCGGTCATGGCGACTTCCTTGCCGGTTTTCCAGGCCAGCCCGCCGCCGATACCGATACCCAGCAGGATCAGGATGTAATTGCTGTTGACGTGCGGGTGGACGAAGGTGATCAGGGTCGCCAGTGCCATACCGACGCCCGCCCAGATGATGCCGCGCCGGGCATTAACGGGTGAGGACATCTGCTTGAGGCCGATGATGAACAGGACTGCGGCGGCAAAGTAAAAGATTTCAACAAAAAGGTTCATGGCTTACTTCCCCCCTTGCTGCTTTTGAACATTTCCAGCATGCGTTCGGTGACGACGTAGCCGCCTACCGCATTGCCTGCTGCCAGTACTACGGCGATGAAGCCGATCAGGGTTTCCATAAAACTTTCTGCCTGCCCCAGCGCCACCATGGCACCGACCAGCACAATACCGTGCACGAAGTTGGAACCCGACATCAGCGGCGTGTGCAGGATGACTGGAACCTTGGAAATTACTTCATAGCCGGTGAATGCCGCCAGCATGAAGATATAAAGCGGGATAAAACCTTCCATTCTTTTAAGCTCCTTCAACCAGTTGGCGGATGGCTTCGTTGGTGATCTGCCCGTCACGGGTCAGGCATGCGCCTGCGATGACTTCATCTTCGAAATCAGGTGCATATTCGCCGTCTTTCAGCATGGGGGAGAGGAAGTTCAGCAGGTTCTTGGCGTACATTTCAGAAGCGTGTACTGGCACCTGACTGGGGATGTTCAGCGGCGCGTGAATGGTCACGCCGTTGTGGACGATGGTTGCACCCGGTTGGGTCAGGGTGCAGTTACCGCCGCCATCAGCCGCCAGATCGATGATGACAGCACCCGATTTCATGCCGTCAACGGTGCTTTCCGGAATGATCTTGGGGGAAGGGCGACCCGGTACCGCAGCAGTGGTGATCAGCACGTCGGCTGTGGCAATGTGTTTCGCCAGTTCTTCCTGTTGCTGCTGCTTTTCTTCGGCGGTCAGTTCGCGGGCGTAACCGCCTTCACCTTCCGCCTTGATGCCGAGTTCGATGAATTTGGCACCAAGTGATTGCACCTGTTCCTTGGTGGCGGAACGCACGTCATACCCTTCCACCACTGCGCCCAAACGGCGGGCGGTAGCAATGGCCTGCAAACCGGCCACACCTGCGCCGATAACGATGACTTTGGAAGGGCGGATAGTGCCAGCAGCCGTGGTCAGCATCGGGAAAAAGCGCGGCGCAAGGTCTGCGCCCATGATGGCGGCCTTGTAACCAGCAACGGCGGCTTGCGAAGACAACACGTCCATGGCCTGCGCGCGTGAAATGCGCGGGATCAGTTCCATGGCGTAAGCGGTAATATTTCTGGCCTTGAGCGCGGCAACCCGCTCAGGGTATTTGTATGGCTGCAAGGAGCCGATCAGTACCGAGCCTTCTTTCAGCATATTAATTTCAGCTTCGGAAGGTGGTTGTACTTTCAGTACGATGTCAGCTTGTTGGTAGAGTTCGGCAGCCGACGGGACAATGCTTGCTCCGGTAAAAGCGGAATCAGGGATGTGCGCCGCACTGCCTGCCCCGGCTTCGATCAGGACTTCCGCCCCCAGCTTGCCGAGTTTGGCAATGACGCTGGATTCCATGGCAACCCGGCGCTCGCCCTCGGCGGTTTCTTTGGGCACAGCCACTTTGATTGACATATTGTCTGTCTCCAGATGGATTGTGGTGAAAATATAGGCGGGAAAAGCGCGACCCGGCCAAAATAAAAGCCAAGTATAGTAGCTGAATATTAGAAACGAGTTAAATATCTATTCCGGGCAGGCGAAAGAAAAGCCGGGCATTGCCCGGCTTTTCAGGATCGGATGCAGACTTCCCGAGGAAGTCCTGCCGATACGCGCAGATTAGCGAGTGCCAGTAGCCATCACTTCTACACGGCGGTTGGCCGCACGGCCAGCTTTGGTGCCGTTGTCAGCAACTGGCTGGGATTCGCCTTTGCCGGAAGCCTGGATGGCAGCAGCAGGAACACCTTTGCCAGCCAGATAGTTGGCGACAGCGGCTGCACGCTTTTCAGACAGCGATTGGTTGTAAGCGTCGGAACCTACGCTGTCAGTGTGGCCAACAACGCTGATGCTGGAAACCTTGGCACCAGCCAGGCCACCCAGGAACTGATCCAGGCTCGCTTGACCAGCAGGTTTCAGAACTGCCTTGTCAAAGTCGAAGTTGGCGTCAGCATTCAGGGTCAGCTGCTGGATTGGTGCTGGAGCCGGAGCCGGTGCTGGAGCAGGGGCTGGTGCTGGAGCAGGGGCTGGAGCAGCTTCGCAGCCTTCTGGCATGCTGCCATAAGCAGCGTTGACGCATTCACCGGCGCTGTTTTTGACAGCTTCGCCAGCACTGTTTTGTACATATTTTCCATCTTCTGCATAAGCAGTAGTAGCCATCATGGCGGCCATCATGGCGGCAATGCTGATGCCTGCAACTTTCTTCAGAGTCATTGTGATCTCCTTAAGCCTGGTTTTGAGTTTAACTTTTGTCGGGATATAACCTGATATTCCACTGCATAGTGTGGCATTACGGATACCAGATTGTCTATAGTGTCTTAAATATACAACAAACTCCACGATTATAGGTTAATTTTGTATTAAGTTCCTATAGTCTGGGTGAATTTTCTTGTAAGTCAAACAACATAACCCCCGCCAACTGCGGGGATCATGCTGTGGTATGCGTCTGGGGAGGCGCATGAGCAGGCAGAGTGTTATTTCTGATACTGCTGCATGGTGGTGCGTGAAGCCGGATCCATCTGAACAGCGCCCTTGTAGTTGCCTTTCGCTTTCACTTTAGGCACGGCAGGAATGTGGGCGCGAGGGGTTGGTGCCGCCGCTGGTGCTGCTGGTGCTGGAGGGGCTGCTTCACAGCCTTCTGGAGAGAAGCCAAATTGCGCCTGTACGCATTCGTCGCTACTGTTTTTGACCACATCGCCGTTGCTGTTCTTGACGACTTTCATGTCGGCTGCATTGGCACTGGCGGCAATAGCCATCAGGGCGGCAAAGCTGATGCCTGCAATCGTTTTCAGAGTCATGGTAATCTCCTTGCAAAGTTTGATTTTGCGTTCAACGTTGAATCTTGCCTTATTTCCACCCGTGGTATTTATACAACACCTGTGTATATCACACGACAGATGCACAATACGACACCGGTAAATATGATGCAAGGTTAAAAAGGGTAAATGACATGCCAATCAATGAGCTGCTATCCATCATGGCACATCTGCGCGACCCACAGAACGGCTGCCCGTGGGACATCAAGCAAACCTGGCAGAGCATTATTCCCCATACGCTGGAGGAGGTTTACGAGGTGGCTGACGCCATCGACCGGAATGATGCCACCGCGTTGTGTGATGAATTGGGTGATTTGCTGTTCCAGATCGTGTTTCTGGCACAAATTGCGAGTGAGCAGGGCTTGTTCGATTTCCATGATGTGGCGCGCGGGGTTGCGGGCAAGATGGTGCGACGGCATCCGCATGTATTCGGCGACACTGTTTTCGCTAGTGAGCAAGAGCAAAAGCAGGCATGGGAGAGCATCAAGCAGGCGGAGCGCACCGAGAAAGATGCATCTGGCCATTTTTTCGATGGCATACCCCAGGCGATGCCTGCCTTGCGCCGCAGCCAGAAAATACAGCAGCGGGCTGCAAGGGTTGGTTTCGATTGGGAGCATTGGGGGCAGGTCATTCCCAAGATACTTGAGGAGCTGGATGAAGTCCGCGCAGCTGTAGGCAATGGTGAATCATCCACGCGCATTGAGGAGGAGGTCGGCGATGTCCTGATGGGGGCGACCAATCTGGCAAGATTGCTGGGGGTAAATGCAGAAAATGCCTTGCGTGTTTCCAATCGCAAGTTCGAGCAGCGTTTCCTGCAGGTGGAGGCATTATTGTTGACAGAGGGCATTTCCCTGGATGAGGCAAGCCTGGTGCAAATGGAAAATGCCTGGGAAGTAGCCAAGAAAGAAGAAAAAGGGATGAACGGTAGTTAAGTTGGCTTAAAAAACAAAGCCCCCGACGAACGGGGGCAGTCAACACGGGCAAAAGTTATTATTATTGTGTTTATTGTTGTTGTTAGCTGGTTTGCATCTGCCCCTCTGGGGCTGCCCTCTGTGGTAAACCGATCCCCCTGCGGACAGGGGGCTTCGTAGGGCAAGCAGCAACTTATTGTTATGATTGTTTATGGCTGCTTTCTGCCTCTTGGGCTTGCTGATAAATCTTTCCTTAACCCTTTCTTATTATTGTTGTCGTCCCTTGCAGACCTTCAAGTCTTTGCTGTCTCAGTCTGTGCAAGAGTTACTGCAACCCTCGTGCCAACTTCCAGTCTTGTTGCTTAAGATTGTGATTTATATAATTTATTTTCAATTATATAAATTTATTATGACAGGTTGGGAGGGGCGGGTTTTCTGTCAGAAAGTGACAAGATTGACAGTTTGCAGGCTGGTGAAGCCTGATAAGGTGACAATGTGACAGCTTGTGTCAGGTCAGGCTGGCGCGTAATGCCTGGCGGATCATCTGTTCAACGCTCAACCCCTGATTTTCATAGGCGGCAATCATCTGGCTGGCCTGAGCTGGTTTATAACCAAGTGCCAGCAGGGCGTTGATGGCTTCGTCGCTGGCTGAGGCCGTGGGCGTTGCGTGGGAAATGTTACTGGTGGTAAAGCCATCATCCGATTTAGGCAGCCGGTCGCGTAATTCGATGACCAGGCGTTCCGCAGTTTTTTTGCCCACGCCGGGAATGCGGCTAAGACGGGCAATGTCGGAAGTGTGGATGACCTGCCTGAATTCCAGCGGACTCATGCCGGAAACAATGGCCAGCGCCATTTTGGGGCCAACGCCATTCACTTTCAGCAGGTGGCGGAACAGTTCGCGCTCGGACTGGGAGCTGAAACCGAACAGGATTTGCGCATCTTCCCGCACCACGAAGTGCGTATACAGGGTTACTTCCGCCTGTAATTCCGGTAGATCGTAGAAGGTAGTCATGGAGGCTTGCAGTTCATAACCCACGCCATTGACATCCAGCATCAGTTCAGGTGGCTGCTTGATGATGAGTTTTCCACGCAATAGTCCGATCATGATTCTGTTCTCTTTCTCCCCTCTCCCCTTGGGGGAGAGGGGTTGGGGGTGAGGGGTGAACTTGCCTGAATGCGGCTTTGCAAGTGACTGGCATGAGCATGGCACACGGCTACGGCCAGCGCATCCGCCGTATCCGCCTGCAAACGGCCATGCAGCCCCAGCAGGATTTTGACCATGTGCTGTACTTGAGCCTTGTCTGCGCCACCTTTGCCCACCGTGGCTTGCTTGACTTCCTTGGGGCTGTATTCGGCGACCGGCAAGCCGCAGGTAACGCCAGCGCAGATGGCTGCGCCGCGCGCTTGTCCCAGTTTTAGTGCAGAGGAGGCATTGTTGGAGACGAATACGCTTTCTATCGCCATTTCCTGTGGTTGGTATTGGCGAATGATGGCGCTAAGTTCGGTGAAAATAATGCCCAGCCGTTCGGGAAGCGGGGCATCGCCCAGCCGCAGGCAGGTGCTGAAAATGTGCCGGTTATGTTGCCCGTCGGTTTCAATAACCCCGACACCCGTCTGGCGGGAACCGGGGTCAATGCCAAGGATGCGGCGCAGTGCCACTTAACCGAACGCTTCCATGTCTTCGCTGGTAAAGTCGGCGTTGGTGAAGACTTCCTGCACGTCGTCAAGGTCTTCCAGCATGTCGATCATTTTCAGCAGTTTCTGTGCAGTGTCGCCTTCCACCAGGGTAAGGTTGTCGGCGCGCATGGTAACTTCATCATGATCCGGGGTGAAACCGGCAGCCACCAGCGCGGCCTTGGCGGCAGCGAAATCTTCCGGGGCGGTAATGATTTCGGCGGAACCGTCATCGTCCATCTGGATGTCTTCGGCACCTGCTTCGAGGGCCGCTTCCATCAGCTTTTCCTCGTCAACACCGGGAGCGAAGTTCATTACACCGATTTTTTTGAACTGGAAGGCAACCGAGCCGGAAGTGCCGAGGTTGCCGCCGTGTTTGGTAAGGGCGTGGCGCACCTCACCAACGGTACGGTTGACGTTATCGGTCATGGTTTCGATGATGACTGCGATCCCGCCAGGGCCGTAACCTTCGTAACGCACTTCGGAATAGTTTTCCATGCTGGTTTCACCCGCGCCGCGCTTGCAGGCTTTTTCGATAGTGTCTTTGGGCATGTTCGCACCCAATGCCTTGTCCACCGCCAAGCGCAGGCGTGGGTGGGCGTTGGGGTCGGAAGTTTTACCTTCCCGTGCTGCCACCGTTATTTCGCGGATGATCTTTGTCCAGATTTTGCCGCGTTTCTTGTCAACAGCAGCTTTCTGGTGTTTGATGTTTGCCCATTTACTATGACCGGCCATGTCGAACTCTCGTCAGTTAATCTCGAAAATGCGGCGTAGTTTAGCACAGGCTTGGCCAGTTTCAGACTTCCACCATCTCAAAATCATCCTTGCTGACGCCACATTCCGGACATTGCCAGTCGGCGGGAATGTCTTCCCAACGTGTACCGGGCAGAATGCCTTCTTCCGGCATGCCTTTTGCCTCTTCGTAAATCCAGCCACACACGACACACATCCAGGTTTTCATCGACAGTATTCTCCGTTCGGTTGATCACTTGCCATTATGTTGGATGGGCCAAATGCCCTCAATCCTGTGCAGAAAGCCTATGGGTATTGTCGGCCAGAATGCACGTTTGTAAGGTAATGGTTCAGCTGCTTGCGAGGTTTTTGCTAGACTTCGCCAAATAGTGTCATGAATCAGGGAACATCAGGCGGAATCGTGCATGTATATTGTATATGTCATTTTTGCTCTTGCCATCGTTTGGATCATTTATTATCTGGCGTGGCGTCAGGGTGCTGCCGTGGGCTATCACGATGGCTGGGCGGATGGCTATAAAAAAGGGCAGGAAGAGGGCATGTCCAAGGGGATCAAGGCTGGCATAAAGGAGCAGTTGATCAATAGTCTGGCCGGTGCGACACGCGAAGGGGCGCTACCTGAGGTGGAACAACAAGTGCGTCGGGAATTGCTGGCAAGCCTGACGGCCAAACCCGCCACCCCGGCCAAGAAGCCAGCCAAACCCGGCATTCTGGCGGGGCTGTGGCAACGTTTTGGCTGGTGGGCGGTGCTGTGCGCCCTGCTGGCCGTGACAGTCTACGCAGTCCGCTAGCCGCTGGCTCAGTGGAATTCCGCCAGTTCCTTGATGTGTGCCGTTACGCTGCGGCCCAGCGGTGACAGTTCATAACCGCCTTCCAGACAGGAAACCACCCGTCCGCCACAGCAATCCTTGGCGATTTGGCAGAGTTCGCGGGTAATCCAGACATAATCACGTTCGACCAGATTGAAGCCGCCCATGTCGTCTTCCAGATGGGAGTCAAAACCGGCAGAAATCATGATCAGTTCGGGCTTGAACTCGCGCATGGCGGGCAACCAGCTTGCTTCAATGGCTTCACGCCATGCGGCCCCGCCAGTGCCTGCGGGCAGCGGCAGGTTGAAAATGTTGGGTACATCGGTATCCGCCCCGCTAAACGGGTAGAACGGATGCTGGAAGGATGAGCAGAACATGACGCGCGCATCCCCGGAGAAGATTTCTTCCGTGCCATCACCGTGGTGCACATCGAAATCGATGATGGCGACCCGTTCCACCCCGTACACTTCCAGCGCATGGGCAGCACCGACCGCGACATTGTTGAAAATGCAGAAACCGGCGGCACGGTTGCGTCCCGAGTGGTGGCCTGGTGGGCGGATGGCGCAGAAAGCATGTTTGTGGGTTCCCGCCATGACCAGATCAACTGCCATCACCGCAGCCCCGGCAGCGTGCAGTGCTGCATCCAGGGAGTGTGGGTTCATGCCGGTGTCGCCATCCAGCGAGGCATGACCTTCCGTCGGGGAGGTTGCGAACACGCGCTCCACATATTCAGCATCGTGCACACGCAGCAGATGCTCGCGTTCCGCACAATGGGAGTCGTAGTGGCGCGAAATCCAGTCAACACCAGACATGATCATGCGGTTGTTGATGGCGTCCAGACGATCGGCGCACTCCGGATGGTACGGCGAGCCATTATCATGCAAGTGACAATGAGAGTGGGTAATTACGGCAACGGTCATATGCTTTTATAAAAAACAAGAGTAAGATATGCTGCAATGCACAAAAGAACAGGCTTCCCTTTTGTGCATCCGTATATCATAGAGGTTTTGGCTATGAGCCACCATTACTTGAATCAACTATTTGCACCGCAAAACATTGCGGTGTTTGGTGCCAGTAACAGGGAAAACGCGGTGGGGACCGTTGTTTTCCAGAATCTGTTGAATTCCACTTTCAAGGGGAATATCTATCCGCTTAACCCCAAGCATGCCGAGGTACAAGGGCAGAAAGCCTGGCCGAATCTGGCTGAGCTGAACAAGCCGGTTGATCTTGCTGTAATTGCTACGCCTGCGTCAACTGTTCCTGCCATTATCCGTGAGTGTGGCGAACATGGGGTCAAGGACGCTGTGGTGTTGTCTGCCGGGTTCGCGGAAGCGGGTTCGCGCGGCCAGCGCTTGCAGAAAGAGATAGTCGATATTGCCCGCCAATACAGCATGCACATCATCGGTCCCAACTGCCTTGGCATCATGCGGCCATCGGTCGGTTTGAATGCCACCTTTACCCGTAATCAGGCGCAGCCGGGCAATCTGGCGCTGGTGTCGCAATCGGGAGCCATGTGCACGGCGATCCTGGACTGGGCGGCCAGCCAGCAGATTGGTTTTTCCACGGTCATTACCCTCGGTGATACGGCGGATGTGGATTTTGGCGATGCACTGGATTTCCTCGCGCTTGACCCCAAAACCGACAGTATCCTGCTGTACATTGAGGGCATCCACGATGCGCGCGGTTTCATGAGTGGCCTGCGCACGGCTTCGCGCATGAAACCAGTTATTACCCTGAAAGCCGGGCGGTATGAGGAAGGTTCGCGCGCGGCGACTTCGCATACCGGCGCGATTGTTGGTGGTGATGATGCTTTTGATGCGGCGCTTGAGCGTGCTGGCGTGGTCAGGGTCAATACCATTGCGCAACTGTTTTCTGCCGCACAGATTCTGTCTTCCGGCGCGCGCGTCAACCAGAACCGTCTACTGATTGTTACCAACGGTGGCGGCCCCGGTGTGATGGCGACTGACCGGGCGGTGGAAGTCGGCTTGCGCATGGCGAGCCTGTCTGCTGCGACGCTGGATGAACTGAACAAGGTATTGCCGTTCACCTGGTCACGCGGTAATCCGGTGGATATTCTGGGTGATGCGAATCCGGAACGTTACACCAGCGCTATCAATCTGTGCATGCGTGATGAAAATGTCGACGGTGTTCTGGTCATGTTAAGCCCGCAGGCAATGACAGACCCGGAGGGTGTCGCCCAGGCCGTGACAGGCATCTGCGCTGAAACGAAAAAGGGCAAGGATTGCAAGCCCATCCTGACCTGCTGGATGGGGGAACAACAGGTCGCCAGTGGCCGCAAGATACTGGCGGATGCCGGTGTACCGCATTTCCGCACCCCGGAGTCGGCGGTGGAGGCTTTTGCCTACCTGACCCATTACCGTAGCAACCAGAAACTGCTGATGCAGGTTCCACCTTCCGTGAAAGAGCAGGCGCGCGAGCCGGATGTGGCAGGTGCCCGCCTGATCATCGAAAGCGTGCTGGCGGAAGGGCGACGTTCGCTGTCCACTACCGAGTCCCGTGCTATCCTGGCGGCATTCCGCATTCCTTCCATGCCGACCATCCTCACCCGCAGCCCGGCGGAAGCGCTGGTAGCGGCGGAATCGCTCGGCTACCCGGTGGTGATGAAAATCAGTTCCCCCGACATTGCCCACAAGTCGGATGTCGACGGGGTACGCCTCAATGTTGCCAGCGCCCATGATGTGCGCAGCGTCTATCAGGAGCTGACGGAATCTGTGCGCCGCAGTCTGCCGGAAGCCAGGCTTGAAGGTGTGACGGTTGAAAGCATGTATCACAGTAAATCCTCACGTGAGCTGATGGTTGGTGTGGTGCGTGACCCGGTATTCGGCCCTGTGATCAGTTTTGGCACTGGCGGCACCTCGGTGGAAATCCACCGTGACCGGGCAGTCGCCTTGCCGCCGCTGAACGACTACATGATCAAGAAAACCGTGTGCCGCACCCGCGTCGCCAAGTTGCTGGGCCAGTTCCGCAACATGCCTGCGATCAATTTCGAGGCGCTGTGGAAAGTCATGCAGCGTGTATCCGAAATGGTTTGCGAGCTGCCGGAAGTTGTTGAAATGGACATCAACCCGCTGGTGGCGGATGAGTATGGCGTGGTGGCGGTGGATGCGCGTTTCGTCATCAACTACCCGCCTACCAGCGCGCGGCGCTATGACCACATGGCGATCCACCCTTACCCCAACGATCTGGTCAAGCGCCAGCAATTGGCGGATGGCACCGACATCGTCATCCGTCCGATCCGCCCGGAAGACGCCGAAATTGAGCAGGCATTCGTGCGCAACCTGTCGAAAGAGTCGCGTTACATGCGCTTTATGCAGGCGTTGCGTGAACTGACGCCTGACATGCTGGTGCGTCTTACGCAAATTGATTACGATCGTGAAATGGCGTTTCTGGCGCTGAGCAGGCAGGATGGTCAGGAAATCGAAATCGGTGTGGCGCGTTACGCCATCAACCCTGACAAGGCCAGTTGTGAATTTGCGCTGGTAATTGCAGATGAGTGGCAAAACCGTGGTCTCGGCGGGCTGATGATGCACACCCTGATTGAGGCTGCCCGCACCAGAGGTTTGCGCACCATTGAGGGTGAGGTGCTGTCGCACAACGCCGGTATGCTCAAGTTGATGCAACGGCTCGGTTTCGAGCGCCACAAAAACGACATGGACGATACCATCGTGATCGTCACCAAACGTTTGGGAGATAATTGTTGCTAGAAGCGGATACAAACACACCGGCAATGCCCGTCGTCATGACGCTTGCCGGACACGACCCTTGCGGTGGCGCGGGTATTCAGGCTGACATTGAGGCAATCGCCAGCCAGGGCTGTCACCCGGTTTCGGTCATTACCTGTTTGACAGTGCAGGATACCTGTAATGTGCAGCGCATTGAGCCTGTCGCCGATTATCTGATTGAGCAGCAGGCGGAGGCGGTGCTGGCGGATATGCCGGTTGCGGCTTTCAAGATCGGTTTGCTGGGCAGTGTGGAGGTGGTAGAGGCAGTCCACCGCATTCTGTTGCAAGCACCGGATGTGCCGGTGATTCTTGACCCGGTATTGGCGGCGGGTGGGGGTAAAAGCCTTGCTGCCGAGATACTGCTGGAAGCTATCCGCGAATATCTGTTGCCACTGACTACCCTGCTGACCCCCAATGTGCCGGAAGCGGCGCAACTGGCCATGGCGGGCGAAACACTGGACGAACAGGCGCTTTCCCTGCTGGATCAGGGCTGTGAATACGTGTTGCTGACCGGAACCCATGCTGAAACCGAGCGGGTGGAAAACGTGCTGTATGGCGAAGGCAAGCGCCTGCGTACCTGGACGTGGGAACGGTTGCCGGAAACCTACCACGGTTCCGGCTGTACGCTGGCTTCCGCCTGTGCGGCCAATCTGTCCAAAGGTATGGAAATCAGCAAGGCGGTAGCGGCGGCGCAGGCGTATGCGTGGGGAAGTTTGCAGGCTGGGCGCAAGATCGGGCGGGGGCAGTGGCTTCCTGACCGGTTTTACTGGCGGACTGCTTCCTGAATAACCGCTTATCGGCAATCGTGCATCGGCTCGCTGTCAATTTCATGCACATGCCCATCGCGCCATTTCACTTTGGCGCAAGCGCCAACGGCAAGCGTGCCGTCCGTTTGGTCGAGTTCGGTTGTATTGACTGCATCACCGTTTGCATTGGAATAATCAACGTCAATGGTTTGGTGGTGTAGGGCGTAAACCCGTATTTCTGGTAAAACCGTTGTGCGTGTTCGTGTTTGGCATCGACGATAATGCCAACCGTACCGATTTCCCCTGCAATTCTGGCGCAGCGTGCCAGCGCATTCATCAGTAATAACTCACCCAGCCGTTGCCCCTGACAGGTTTTGTCCACTGCCAAGCGACTCAAGCGGGCGACAGGCGCGGGATATCGTGGGGGCAATTTTTTGCGGATAGCGGCAGGCAAATCCGCTAACTGTGATTCCGCCATGCTCAGGCTGTAGAAGCCCGCCACAGTGTCGTTATCAACCGCAACGAAAGTACGGCTGACATTCTTGCGGCTGTGTTGCCCTGCCAGTTGTTGCAGGTAGTGGTTCAGGGCGGGTTCGCCGCAATCAAACACATCCCGCGCTATCGCGGCGTTGAAGGGGATAATCTGCATCCGGCTCAATCCAGCAAGGCTTGGTGGCGTTGCATGGCTGCACGTAGGGCGGCATTGGGCGGCGGCGGGTTATCCAGCAAGTCCATGAAACGATCCCATTCCTGCTGGTTCAGAGTGATTTGGCGGGATTCTGCCAGTACCTGTTCGGCAGCTTTGCGGGCGGCATTCAACAGGAAATCGGTCATGGAAATGTTGGAAACAGCGGCAGCAGCAATCAACATCCGCTTCAGTTCGGGTGGGGTGCGGATGCTGATGCGGTCATCTTTGGCGGCGGTGCTGGGCATAGCGTATTCCTCGTTAGGCTATGTGGATAGTCTAGGAGGAATGATGTGGTTTGTACACCCAATGGCAATCCATTTTAAGTGAAAATCCATCGAGTCTTGATACATTGATATTTACGGTTTTCTCTACCATCAAATAATCACATCAAACGCCCGCAATTCATGCCCTACTGCTACGCGATAAACAAAAAAGTCATTACGGTCAACGGTAAATACACGATTTGTTCCCAGCCGTTGTGCTGCCACAACCAGCGACGCATCGGCAAGATCCATTGGGCGGTCAATATACTTTTCCATTAGGCTCAATGCGGTGCTGACAGCAGACTCATCCATAAACCAGACGCTTAAGGCTTTGCGCTCGATGAATTGGCGCAACGCTTTGCTGCCTTGGCTATCGGGGGATAACAGATGAAATACTTCGGTCAGTACCGGAATGGTAGTGATCAGTGGCTCACGGATGGTTTTCAGCAAACTACTACAGTGTTTATGATAAGGGTCTTGCGGGTCAAACAGGGCTACCAATGGCCCGGTATCCATTAAAATCATCGGGCGTGCTTTTTCAGAAGAAGTTCACGGATACCTTGTTTTGCCCGATTCGACGGTGCTTTCGCATAGCCGCCTTGCCCCAAATCCAGTGATTGGTAGATGGCAAAAGCATCTGGCACTGCCTGTTGTTCAAGCACTGGGACAGAGCGGTACTTGGTAACGATAAACTCCACAAAATGCAGAATTTCTCGCTGAATGTTTTCCGGCAGGTTGCGTGTCTGGTCAACAATCTGGTCAAAAGTTTGCATGGTATTAATCTGCAAGTGGTTAATGCTTAACAGTATACGCCGGACGCAATCAGGGGCAAGAGCCTATCGACCGCTACGCTGCTTGGGTTTACCCGTCGGCTTTGGCTTGCCACCCATATCCGCTCGTGGCTTCGGCGGCAACCCCGTATGCTGCGTCAACATCTTCCCACCCTGCGGTTTACCCGCATTCGGTTTACTCGTTGTTGTTTGCGCTGGTTTACCAGTATTGGGTTTACCAGCCGCTGCACTTTGCACAGGTTTACCATAATTCGGTTTACCAGCCGTTGCAGCCGCGACAGGTTTCCCCACCCGCTTCTGATGCTCCCCGCCCTTATTCTTGCGCCGATGCGCCTCATACACCAACTGTTCCTCGCCCGCCTTGTAATGCGGAATCAACTGGTTGTCGCCATCGCCAATCAATTCCTGCCGCCCCATCTCCGCCATCGCCTTGCGTAGCAGCGGCCAGTTCTTGGGGTCGTGCCAGCGCAGGAAGGCTTTGTGCAGCTTGCGCTGTTCCGGCGTTTTGGCGGTGGCGACCTTTTCGCTTTTGTAGGTGACTTGGTGCAGCGGGTTCTTTTCGCTGTAGTACATGGTGGTGGCGGAGGCCATCGGTGAGGGGTAAAACGCTTGCACCTGGTCGGCGCGGAAGCCGTTTTTCTTTAGCCACAGCGCGAGGTTGAGCATGTCTTCGTCGGATGTGCCGGGGTGGGCGGCGATGAAATACGGGATCAGGTATTGTTCCTTGCCTGCCTCCTTGGTGTATTTCTCGAAGAGCTGCTTGAATTTGTCGTAAGTGCCGATGCCCGGTTTCATCATTTTGGACAGCGGGGCGGCTTCGGTGTGTTCCGGGGCAATTTTTAAATAGCCACCGACGTGGTGCGTGACCAGTTCTTTGATGTATTCGGGGTCTTTAACCGCCAGATCGTAACGCAAGCCCGAACCGATCAGCACCTTTTTAATGCCCGGTAAATTCCGTGCAGTGCGGTACAGTTCTTTTAACGCAGCGTGGTCGGTGTTGAGGTTTTGGCAAATGTCGGGGTACACGCACGCGGGTTTGCGGCACGAGGCTTCGATCTTCGGGTCTTTGCAGGCGAGGCGGTACATATTCGCGGTGGGGCCGCCGAGGTCGGAAATAACTCCGGTGAAACCCGGCACTTTGTCGCGGATTTCTTCGACTTCGCGGATGATGGATTCCTGCGAACGGTTCTGGATGATGCGCCCTTCGTGTTCGGTGATCGAGCAGAAGGTGCAGCCGCCAAAGCAGCCGCGCATGATGTTCACCGAGAAACGGATCATTTCATACGCAGGGATGCGTTCGCCTTTATAGGACGGGTGCGGCAAGCGTGCGTAGGGCAGCCCGAACACGTAATCCATTTCTGGCGTGGTCAGCGGGATCGGTGGTGGGTTGATCCACACGTCCACTTGCCCGTGTTTTTGCACCAAGGCGCGGGCATTGCCGGGGTTGGTTTCCAGATGCAGCACGCGGTTGGCGTGGGCGTACAAGGCTTTGTCTTTGCTGACCTTTTCAAACGACGGCAGGCGGATCACGGTCTTGTCGCGCTGCAAACGGGCGCGGGGATGGAAGGTGAGTTTGTGTTCGTCGGTGCGTTTGCTGCGCGGGTCTTCGTAGCTGAACCATTGCACATTGCGCTTTTCGATCTCGCATTCGTCCATCTCGGTGGTGTTCAAATACGGGTTGATAATGCGGTCGATTTTGCCCGGCTGGTCGATGCGCGACGAGTCGATTTCCATCCAGCCCTGCGGGGTGTCGCGGCGCACGAAGGCTGTGCCGCGCACGTCGGTGATTTGCGCCACGGGTTCACCGGAGGCAATGCGGTGCGCGACTTCCACCACGGCGCGTTCGGCATTGCCGTACAGCAATAGGTCGGCGGCGGCATCCATCAGGATCGAGGTGCGCACTTTTTCCTGCCAGTAATCGAAATGCGCAATGCGCCGCAGCGAGGCTTCGATCCCACCGATAATGATCGGCACGTCGGGGAAGGCTTCGCGGCAGCGGTGCGAATAAATCAGCGTGGCGCGGTCGGGGCGTTTGCCCGCCATGCCGCCGGGGGTATAAGCGTCGTCGGAGCGCGTTTTGCGGTCAGCGGTGTAGCGGTTAATCATCGAGTCCATATTGCCCGCCGCCACGCCGAAGAACAGGTTGGGTGCGCCCAGTGCCATGAACGGGTCTTTGGAATGCCAGTCCGGTTGCGCAATGATGCCGACGCGGAAACCTTGCGCTTCCAGCACCCGCCCGATCACCGCCATGCCGAACGAAGGGTGGTCTACGTAAGCATCGCCGGTGACGATAATAATGTCGCAGGAATCCCAGCCCAGCGCGTCCATTTCCGCACGGCTGGTGGGGAGATAGTCGGACGTGCCATAGCATTCCGCCCAGTATTTGGGGTGGTCGAACAGGGCGACAGGCACGTGGGGATTGGCGTTGGGCGGCATTAGGGCATTTCCATCAAGTTTCAGTTGCCGATTGTACCAAAAGCCCCATCTGCGTGTGGAAGGTTTGAAAAATGAAGGCTTAGCTTTTCCAGCTTTTTTGGATAACCTGTTTATCCAGCAAAAAATACACCCACTCCCGCCCCTCTTTCTGCTTGCGGAATAATCCCAGGTCTACCAAGCCATTGAGTGCCGCCGCTGCCGTGTTGTAGGAGCAGCCAAGGTTGCTTTCCACGCCGCGCACCGTAAAGTGTTGGTTGCTGTCGTCCTTGGCGATGTTGAACAGCATCCGTTGCTTGTCATTCAGTTGGCGATAGAGTCCGCTATCCCACAGCCAACGGTCAAACGCCTCAATGTCGCGGCGTATTTTCTGGTAGGTATCGAGGAATCCCCGAATCGCCCGCACAATAATTCTGCATTGGTAATCAATGAAGTAGGTTAAATCCATGCCATCCGTTTCGGTGTAAAGGTAAGACTTTCCGTACTGGATCGGGGCTTTTTTCAATAGGGTACTGATGGCGATATAACGAAAAGCGGTGTAATCGTGCTTAAACATGAACCAGTAAAACAGCCCGCGAGCAACCCGCCCATTGCCATCGCGGAACGGGTGTTCATACCCGATCGTAAAGTGCAGGGTAATTGCCTTGACCAGTGTATGGATGTAGGCGTTGCTTTCTGCATCATCGTGGCAAGTATTGATCCAGTCAGCGAAGCGCCTCAAGCGTTCCTTCAGGGCGGTTGCTGGCGGTGGCTGATGGACGATCTCGTCATCTTTGCCAATGACGACAACATCATCAGTACGCCGAAAACGTCCCGGTGTGTATTTGTTATCATCAATGCCTTCTACGCCAATGCGGTGCAGGTCAGCGATGAATTCGATACTGAGCGGCTGGTGACGTTGTTCCCATGCAAACTGCATCATCCTGAAATTACCCAGAATCATTTTTTCATCCGGGGTACGCGGTTTGCGTTTACGTTTCAGCATCTCTTTGGCCACCAGCGTGGTCGTCGCAGCCCCTTCGAGTTGGCTGCTGCTGATCGCTTCATCCTCAATCAGATCATTGATGAGATAGTGATTCAGTTGTGTTTTTTCACCAATTTTGCTGCTCATCAAGTCGAGCGCTGAGGCACTGGTGTGCCGATCCACCATCGACAATGCCTGCTGGATCGCGGGGGTTTGCAGGTATTGGCAGGTAGCCGCAGGGTCGCCCAAGGCTACCAATGGGGTTAATTGTTTGTCGCGTGAAAAACGCAGTACCGCCCACACCCATTCCGCATTCAGCTCAGGTTTGACCCGATAACGCATTTCATCGAAGTGCAGGTAACGCCCTTTCTCATCCACAGGACGCTGAAAAGCCATGTATTCCATCAGCTTGTCAGGGCAACGCTGGTTGATTTCAACAACCGCCTCTGCGAATGCAGCAGTCGGGGTTTGATCCTTGAAGGGTGGATGCTTGATCATCTTTTATCTCAGAAGTGCATACAATTGAAATCATTATAGCTAAAACTGCATTTTTGTTTCAAAATATATGAAATTTGAGATAAAGAGGTCGGCCAGTACGTATGAGCAGCCACATCCAGTCACTCCAGCAAAAAAAGCTCCTGCCCAGCCCGCCGGATTTTCTCAGCAGTGCCGTGCAGTACGAAGTCATCATGGGTTCGGTGGCGTATGGGGTCAGCAACGACAGTTCGGACATGGACATCTACGCCTTTGCGATTCCGCCCAAGACCATGATGTTTCCGCATTTGCGCGGTGAAATTCCGGGTTTTGATAACTACTCGGTGCAATTCGAGCAGTACCAGCAGCACCATATCCGCGATGCGGCAGCACTCGGTGGCAAGGGGCGGGTGTATGACGTGACGGTGTTTGCGATTGCCAAGTATTTCCGCCTGTTGAGCGAGAATAACCCCAACATTATCGACAGCCTGTATGTGCCGGAGAATTGCGTGCTGTATGCCTCGCCCATCGGCAAGCTGGTGCGCGAGCGGCGGCAATTGTTTTTGCACAAGGGCTGCTGGGCGAAGTTCAAGGGCTATGCCTATGGGCAGATGCACAAAATCCGTACCAAACAGCCGGAGGGCAAGCGCAAGGCACTGACGGAGCAATTCGGTTATGACGTGAAATTTGCCTACCACGTGGTGCGCTTGTTGGGTGAGGTTGAGCAATTGCTGATGCATCAGGATATGGATTTGCAGCGTGATGCCGAGCAGATGAAAGCGATCCGCCGGGGTGAATGGACGCTGCCGCAACTGGAAGATTACTTTGCCCGCAAGGAAGCCGATCTGGAACGGGTGTATCTCGCCAGCCGCTTGCCGGATGCGCCGGATACGGCTGCCATCCGCCAGTTGCTGACGGATTGTCTGGAACAGCATTTCGGCTCGATCAGCGAGGCGGTGAGCCGTCCGCACGCGGCTGAGCGGGCGTTGGAGGAGATTGAGCAGGTGTTGCAGCGGTATCAGGGGAAGGTGTAAATGCAGGAACGGATTAATACCAGCATCCGCACGGAAGTGTTGGGCAAGCTGGAGGAGCTGGCTCACCAGCATCAGGTGACGATTATTAGCGCGATTGAAAGCGGCAGCCGTTCGTGGGGCTTTCCTTCGCCGGACAGTGATTACGATGTGCGCTTTGTGTATGCCCATGCGCCAGAGTGGTACATCCAGCTTGACCCGGAACGCGATGTGATCGAACTGCCCGTCAACGCGGTGCTGGATATTGGCGGTTGGGATGTGCGCAAGGCGATGACACTCGCTAACAGTGGTAACAGCGTGATTCAGGAATGGCTGATTTCACCGCTGGTTTACTGCGAAGACCCGCAACGGGCGGCACTGCTGCGTGAGATGGTGGCGCGTACCTTCAACGCCAAGGCGACGTTCCACCATTACAGCGCGATGGCGCACAATATGATTGTTGCGCTGGATGCGCCGGACATCAAGCTGAAGCGGTTCTTTTACATCAGCCGCGCCATCCTGAGCGCGTTGTGGGTGATGCGCGAACACACGATGCCTACCGTGGTGTTCGCGGATTTGTTGCAGGCATTGACGGACGATGTGGCGGTGCTGGAGGCGTTTCAGCGGCAGATTCGGGATAAGGCGACCAAAACCGAAGCGGAAACGGGGGCGGTTGATCCGCTGTGTGTGGCGTTTGTGCGGGCGGCGTATCGGGAGGTGATGGCGGCGGATGTGGATAAGTTGCCGCCGCGTCGGGGGGCGTTGGGGAATGGGGATTTGCGGAACTATTTGATAACTTAATAAGCGTTGAGCTAGAATCAATCAAGTCTGACATCCTTGAGTTACTGTCTTATTCTCTGATGTGATTTTAAGTCGAATGTGGATCTCGCAGTTTATTTGATGCTTTTCTTTGCTAAAACAACAGGATGGAGATGCTAGGCTGCATGTTTTTCTAAATTTTTTAACTTAATTTTTATATTTAAAAGTCTATGCATTTATCCCGAATCGTTATCAGAAATTTCAGAAACTTCCGTATGCTTGATGTCGTGATTCGGGAGGGAGTTACATGTGTCATCGGAGAGAATAACGCAGGCAAGACCAATCTGCTACATGCGCTTCGCCTAGCAATCGACACTAACTTGTCATCGTCTTACCGTATTTTACTTCCACATGACATCCATGCTGGCGAAGATTTTGTGATACCTAATCAGGTTATCATCTCCGTTGAGTTTGTTCACTACAAGGACTCAATCAATGACACAGCGCTTTTTGGAAGCTGTGAGGTAGTAGAAGACTGCGCCCGCATCCACTATCGGTTTAGACCTAGACGTGAGGTGCGAGAGCAGATTGAGAATGAAGAACGACAACCTGTTGGGCTTTCTTTATCGGAGGACTACCATTTCGAACTTACAGGTGGTGGTGCGGCAGACCCTGCTACAGTTAATTGGGATGAAGATCTCGGAACGGCCTTAAGATTCGGGGATCTCCAAGCGTTTCATGTGGAATACCTTCCAGCACTTCGAGATGTTAAGAACAGCCTTAGAAATGCTTTTGACTCCCCATTAGGACGTGTTCTCAGTGTCAGTGACTTTGATGACGAAGAGAAAGAACGGCTTGTTTCGATTTTGAGAGATGCAAATTCAGCTATTGAAGCCCAGCCGACAATTGAACGTGTTGGTGGTTCTCTAAGGAGTGCCTTTTCGTCGGCATCAGGAGAGGCTCACGATATGCACCTGAAACTCGGTATGTCTGAGCCAAGTTTCACGTCATTAACGCGGTCACTGAAAATTTTGCTATCAAATGGCGAGATTAACGATTTTGAACCCGGTCGTAATGGCTTAGGTCTCAACAATATCCTTTATATCACCATGATTCTTGAGTATTTTGAGCGTCGGGTTGCTGCCGCTCGTGCATCAGGGCAGCTATTGTTGATAGAAGAACCTGAGGCGCATCTCCATCCGCAACTTCAGCGCGTTCTTTATCAGACTCTTACAGCAAAGCCTTTTCAGGCAATTCTTACAACTCATAGCACTCATATCAGTTCGAGTGCCCCATTAGAGTCTTATGTGACCCTGACAACAGATGGGCGTTCTGCAACAAGTGGATGTACCTTGCAGGAAGCTGCTGACCTTAATCCTGAGGAAGCTGCTGACCTTAATCCTGAGGAGGCTGCTGACCTTAACCGCTTCTTGGAGGCGACCAGATCAGTTCTTCTTTACGCACGAAAAGTAATACTTGTTGAAGGGCCATCCGAGCTTTTTTTGATTCCAGCCCTGGTCAAATCTGTGATGGGAATAGATTTGGATCGTCATGGAATATCTGTTATACCAATCTTCGGTAAGCACTTCCGAATCTATGCTAAATTATTCGGCCCTAATGTGTTGCGAAAAAAATGCGCCATAATTACTGATGGTGATCTTTCTATTGAGGAATGTGAGCCAGGTATTCGTGAAGATGATGCTCTTGAGGTCACGGGCGAAAACTTTAACCAAAGTGATTATTTAAAGGTATTCGAATGCCCTGTAACTTTTGAACGTGCTATTACTGTTGAAGGAACTCTGTCTATGTTCCTTGAGGCATTAAGAGAGTGTGAATATCCAAGAGCAGTTGAAGCCTTTGAAAATGCTATTAATGAACTCTTTTGGAAAACTGATGAGCTTGAAAATCAGGCTATTCTCGCACCCTTACGTGAAATAACACTTAATTCTGCAAAACGTTGTGGGAAATCGAGGTTCGCTCAAATTGCCTCAAAACATGTTAGTTTAGCAACAGACATGCCTAATTATATCCGCGCTGCTATCGAGTGGATCATGGAGCCTGAATGAAACTCACTGATGAACAAAGAAGGGCGATTCATCATGATGGACATACTGTTATCACGGCTTGTCCCGGCAGTGGAAAGACAAGAACTATTATTGCAAAAATCCTTAGGTGTATTAACGAGCTTGTTGGGACGCCCCGCAAAATTGGCTGTATTACTTATACAAATACAGCAGTCCACGAAATTGAAAGCAGGATTCGTTCAAATGGTGTGAATGATGAAAGTTGTCATGAGGTATCGACAATTCACGCTTTCTGTCAGGCGAATATTCTGAGTAAATATTATTGGGCAACTGAAGACTATAAAGACGGCTACATTATTCTATCCTCTGATCATGACGATTATGCAAAAGTTGTTGATGAAGTCGGAAGAGATTATAAATTAGATAGCTATGCAAGGTCTCAGTTTGAAAGTCTGAACAGAAGCCCTGATGGCTCTCCGCTATCAAGTAGTATTCCTGAAGAAGCTGTAAATGTCTTCTGGAGAAAATTAGCAGAAGAAGGCTATATTGATTTTTGCAATATCATTTATCATTCCTACCGTATATTAAAAGACAATCCATCTATAGCACATAATTTATCCTGCCGCTTTGCCTATCTATTGGTTGACGAATTCCAAGATACTTCTACGCTTCAGGTAGAGTTATTGAAACTCATCCATGCCCAAGGACACACTAAATTTTTTTTGGTAGGAGATCCCGAACAATCAATTTACAGTTTTGCAGGTGCACGGCGGGAGTTAATGATGGATTTTGCTGAGACTATAGGTGCTCAGAAATTTCCTGTTTTAGGTAATTTTCGGACAACAAGACCTTTAGTAGATTCTGCCGAACGTCTTATTCCACGACAACCGCCAATGCTATCGGCAAGCTCCAAGAGCTTATTAAATCCTTCGATTTCATATATTCATACTGGAAGTAGTTTTGCTGCTGTGACTGATTATTTCATACCATTTCTTAATGCAAATAATATCGACTATGGAAATGCTGCAATCCTTGCTCCAAATTGGTTTGTTTTACTTCCTCTAGGAAAGCAGCTTCGGGAATATGGGATTCCTGTCGTTGGTCCGGGAGCTAGACCCTATAAACGTAAATATTTACTTGGAAGAATTGCAGAACAGGTTTGCGCCTATCTCGAAAGTGCTTCTCCTGAAATTTTGCGTCAGCTAGAAAAAGAGCTTTTTGCAATTGCCAGCGAGTTAACAGGTAAGCCTGTTTTTCAAATATTTTCTTATGTTGGAATGAAAACTGTTCAACGAATTTTGCGTGAAGGGCAAAGGTTGTGTCAGCTTCATGAGGGTGCGAAAGATTGGTTGAACGAGGTTGCACTAGTCTTTGAAAACATCCTCATTGAAGATCGTATTATCCCTAGTAGTTTCTTTGGATGCTTGAGAGATTCTAAAGACGAAATGTTTGATGAAATGAGAAAGCATCATATTGATATTGAGAATATGGCATTAGCCGATCTTGGTATGCTCGCAGATCCCCGAAAGAATATGAAATTAATGACAATGCATACGGCTAAAGGTCGTGAATTTGAAGCCGTGGCAATTATTTGTGCTCATGATGGACTTATTCCCTACCATAATTATTACAATCATTTAACAGATGATGCTTTAAGTGAATCGCGCCGATTATTTTATGTGGCGATGACTCGTGCTGAAAGAGGTTTGTTTATTTTTTCTTCCAATAATAATAAAAATCTTCCTCCTAGTAGATTTATTGCTGAGCTTGATTTAGAGTGACTTTTAAATATTCTTGTTTTAGAAAGGTTGTTAATCGAGTGGGTAACATGTTCATCTCGTAAACAACCCCAGATATTCCCTAAACACAAACAGCCGATTACGCCGCTGCCCGGTGATTTCAGCCAACACCCCATAACTAACCAAATCATCAACCAGCGACCCTGCCGTTTTTTGCGTGGTTTCCAAAAGCTCCGTAACCGTTTTCACATCAACAACCGGCTTCCGGTAGAGGTAGCGCATAAGCTGTTGCGCATTCTCCTGCCGCCGTACACCGAAGCGCGGCAATACATCCCTGTCGATACGCTCTTTGAGCAGCAATATGCTTTTGAATACGGCAATGGAAGATTGCGCCGTTTCCACCACACCATGCAGGAAAAACAACAGCCATTCACGTAGGTGGTTGCCCTGCCTGACCGCCATCAGGTGATCGACATAGGCCGTTTTGTTGCGCTCGAAATAATCCGACAAATACAACGCCGGTTTGGCAAGAATCTGTTCGGAAGCCAGATACAGTGGAACCAGTAACCGCCCCAGCCGCCCGTTGCCATCCAGAAACGGATGAATCGTTTCAAACTGGTAATGTGCAATCGCAATCTTGAGCAGTGGTGATACATAGTGCGTGTCGTCGTGCAGGAATTTTTCCAGATCACTCATCAACTCACCAACCCACTCATGGTGCGGAGGAACAAACACCGCGTTTTTCAGGCTAACGCCAATCCAGTTCTGGCTGGTGCGAAATTCACCGGGCTGTTTGGTTGCACCTCTGACTCCTTGCAACAGGGTAGCGTGCGCCTCCCGCAACAAGCGGTTGGAAAGAGGTAGGGTTTCCAGCCGCGCCACGGCATAATTCAGCGCCTGAATGTAGTTCTGCACTTCCGCCCAATCGTCACGTTTCTCTGGCGCGACATCATCAGCATCCTTGAAAGCGTCTTCGACATTCGTTTGCGTGCCTTCAATGCGGCTTGAGTAAGTCGCTTCCTTGGCAACATACATCTGGATGAAAAAGTCGACATTCGGCACTAATTGCGAAAACGCATTCAGCTCACCCAATGCGCGGTCAGCCTGACTCAGTAGGTGCGACAGGGCAGGATCAGCGATCACCCAAGGATGATTGATTAGGGATGGCATGAAGCTCTGGTACTCATATTGAGCTTCATAATGACCAGATTGGTACTCAGATAGATTCATATTTTAGAAAGTGGCATGGTTTCTACAATAAGAAAAACTATAATGGAGATTCTCACCGTAGCCAAGTTCTTATTGGAGAAAGCCACTAACTTTCTATAATAAGGAAATCTATATTGTAGGCTGAGCTACCTTTCCGGGAACAACCCCGGCATCCACCGCCCCGCCAACGTCGCCGGGAAGTTCAACCGCAGCGGTGCGCGTGTCGATTCCGCCGCCAGCACGCCCCGTTCCAACAATGCCGAAGTCACCCGCCGCGCATTGCGGTCGCCAGTGCCGAGCAGCCCCGCGATTTCCCCACGCGGTAATTCCCCACGATACAAAATTGCTTCCAGCACCGTACCTGACTTGGGTGGTAGCCGACCCGCGCGGATTTCCTCCTCCGTCCAGATGAGGATGCGATCCCGCAAGCCTTTGGGGTTGACCAGCGTTTCCATGAAATCGACCTGATCGATGCAGGTTTCGAGAAAAAATATCGCAAACTGCGCCAACGCCTCTTCACTCAGATTGCCACGCCCATCCAGATCGTTACGGCGTGGCAAGTCACATTGCGCCAGCAGGCTTTTGTAGCGGGCTTCGTTTCTGGCAAGACCCCGCGCCACCGACCAAATGCCACCCGTATCCAGTGCTTCCCGCAGCATGGCGTAGGACATCAAGCGTGCAACCCGACCATTGCCATCCATAAACGGGTGCATCCACAACAGTCGGTGATGAGCGCAGGCGGCTGCAACAATCGCGTCGACTTTGCCCAGCTTGCGGTAAGCAGCCTGAAAGCGTTCCATGAAGCGGGGTAATGCGCCGGGGCTGATGGCGATATGCCGACCGACGATAACGTCACGTTGGCGCAATTCGCCGGGAATAAGTTGTTCCAGTTTGCCGGAATCCGGGTTTTTCACCCAGAGCAATTCGTCTGGGAGCTGCTCACAAAAGCGGCGATGCGTTTCCAGAATGCCTTCGCCGCTGGTTACCCGACCGTTCAGCCCGTCAGCATCAATCCATTGCTGAACAGCAATATGGGCTTTGGCTTCCAGTTGCAGGTCACGCTTTTGGGGGTCGGTGCTGTAGTCTTCGTTGAGTGCGCGTTCAATATCAATCGGGTGGGTGTCGTGCCCTTCAATCAGGTTGCTGTAATAGCAGTTCATGGAACGCACGAGGTCAGACAATGCCCGCACAATCCCTTCCGGCAGGCTTTTGCGCAGCGCCGTGGATTTGGCGGTGAGTTCCAGTGTCAAATCCGCCAGTTCAGGTCGGAAACGGGATGTCGTGGAAATCAGTAGTGGTTCCATCATGCCGATGGCTTCACCTCGGTCTTCCGCTATTTTGTCCGCTTTCATGTCCGGTTTTTTAGTGCTCATGAAGCAATGTATATCATAGACTTACTGTTTGATGAAGTTTGTTTTTACGTATCTCTATGTCCGTTTCCATGAGCGGCGCTGGATAATTCGCTTCCCCCGGCGCTTTTTCGTAACATGACATGAGTTTCCCTGAGGCAAACCGCATGTCCATTCTCGACTATTACCAGCAGAAACTGGCGGACAACGCCATTGAGCCAGACCCGATCCAGCAACAGACGGTGCAGTTGTTGCACCAGATCGGGCAGCAACTGGAGCAGCAACCGCGCCGCACACTTGCGCCTTCACCCCGGAAAGGATTGTTGCCGCACTGGCTGGGTGTGGGCAAAGCAGGGCGGTCCGCAAACCCGGATGCAGTCCGTGGCGTCTACCTGTGGGGCAGTGTTGGACGGGGCAAGACCTGGCTGATGGATCAGTTCTTCAAACGTGTCGCTATCAAGGACAAGGAGCGGGTGCATTTCAACCGTTTCATGCTCGATCTGCACCGGGAGCTGCAAAAGCACGCCCACCACGCCGATCCGCTGCAACTGATAGCGCAGGAAAAGGCGCGCAAGATACGCCTGCTGTGTGTGGATGAGCTGCATTTGACCGAGATTACCAATGCGGTGCTGCTGTACCCGCTGCTGGAAAACCTGATCCGGGAGGGCGTGGTGCTGATTGCAACTTCCAACCGCCACCCTGACGAGTTGTATCAGGGTTCATTTCACGCCGAGCGTTTTCTTGAGCCGACCCGCTATCTGCTGGAGCGGCTGCATATTGTCCATCTGGATTCCGGCCTGGATTACCGGGTGCGGCGCACTGAAAACGCGCTGGGTAAGGAAATGAAAATCTACGGGCGGGATGCGGCGACCATGCTCAACTGTTTCGACAGGTTGGCCCAAGGCGAGGTGCGTGAGGCGCATAGCCTGGAAATCAGTGGGCGGGCGGTGAAAGTGAAAAAATCCAGCGACAATGTGATCTGGTTTGATTTTGCGGAGTTGTGCGAAACCCAGCGTACCACCAGCGACTACATCTGGCTCACCGAGCGCTACGAGGTGCTGATGGTGACGGATATTCCGGTGATGAATGAAGGGCGCGATCCTGCTGCGCGGCGCTTTTTTTATCTGATTGATGAGGTCTATGACCGCAGGGTGCGTTTCATTTTTGCTGCGCAGGATTCGGTGGATCAGCTTTATCAGGGTGTGCGTCTGAGGTTTGCTTTCAAGCGTACCTTGAGCCGCCTGATGGCCATGCATTATGGTAATCGGTTGGCCTGCATAAAATAAAAAAGGGTCACAGCGTAAACTGTGACCCTTTCGTATAATGGTGGGCCGTGAGCGATTCGAACGCTCGACCACCTGATTAAAAGTCAGATGCTCTACCGACTGAGCTAACGGCCCGGAGCGCGCTATTATACGTAAGCAACTCCCACTTTCAAGCCCTTATTTAAACTTTTTCCAATTTTCTCAGGCTTTCAGGCA
>JAHJJD010000010.1 GCA_018822845.1 Gammaproteobacteria bacterium
CTTCCAGCACCTTGAGGACGCCGACGTGGGCAACCCCGGCAGCGCCGCCGCCGCCGAGTACCAGGCCGATTTTGGGGCGTTCCCCGGCGTGGGCCAGACCGGTGCACAAACACCAGATAATCAATAGCAGGGTGGAGAGGGTTTTGGGAGTCATGTGTTGCCAGCCGTATTTGTGTTTATAGGGGCGGGTATCAAGGTTTTTGACAATTATGCGCTGTGTATCATAAACCCATGAAATTTTTTTCTGAAATTGTGTATCTGGCTGCATCCGCCCGACAGGTTTGCACGTATGTTTCCTTACCAACCACAACCAAGGAGCGTTCACAATGAAATCCAGCAAACTTTCCCTTGCCCTATCTCTGGGCACAGTCATCGTCGCCACCAGCGCGCTTGCCGCATGCAACAGCACTGGTGGTACGCCATTCTCGGCCAAGAGTGCCGACACAACAACGCAGGCAAAACCGGCGGATGGCAGTTGTGGTGCGAAAAAGGATGGTTCTTGCGGAGCGAAGAAGGATGCCAGCTGTGGTGCCAAGAAAGATGGCTCTTGTGGCGCGAAGAAGTAGTTAAGGAACAAGCACGAAACAACATCCCTGTATCCAAGCTGCCATGAAGAGGGCGACCACCGGTCGCCCCTACAGGGGATGATCTTCGTAGGGGCGACCGGTGGTCGCCCTCGTGGGGGAGTCGGGGAGTTATTTCAGGACAATTCCTAAGCCGTTTTCAGCATCTGTTCGGCCTGCCTGATCCATTCCTGCTCTTTGCGCCGGTAATATTTGGGCGCGCGTTTGGCACGCAACTGGATTTCTTCCAGCACTTGCCGCGCTCGTCCTGGTTGATCATTTTGTTGCAGTAACTGGGCGTGGCGCAGGCGGGCTTCCTCACCGGGAAATGAACTGGATAGTGCCTGATATTCTTCCAGAGCCAAAGGGATCTGACCGGTTTCTGCAAGGCTGCGGGCGTAAAGCAAATGCCCGTCAGGTGAGCGGAAACCGGGGTGGGTCTTGATCAGCAAATCCAAGGTTTCAATGGCTTGCTGATATTGCTTGGCTCCGAATTGTGCCTGGGCAAGTTTCAGCAGAATGTCCGGGTCATCATGCCCATTTTGCTGGCAGCGTTGCAGCAGGGTAATTGCTTCATTGAAAAAACCGGCTTCGATACATTCATCCGCCAGCATCACACGATTGGCGACCGTATCGGCGATTTCCAGCTCATCCTTGCGGCGGCGTAGTTCACGTTCCGGGTCGATGGCCTTGAGCAAACGGTTGCCAGCTTTGCGCACGCTATAGCTGTTCTGCATCTCGGGCAAAACCTGGGTGAAGAAGTAAACAGCGCAACCGATTCCCGGCAGGAAGGCAATGATATAGAGCCAGTATGTTTCACGCCCACTACGAATGGCGTGTATGGCAAAGGCAATCTGTATGGCAAGAATCAGCCCGCCTAGAATTGGCATGGTGATGGTCTCCAGCGGTTTGTTTTGAAAATGTGCAGTTAATTATAATGTATCTTTTGGCTGAAGCGTAGTCATAATCGATCAATAAAGTGGCGGGTTCAATCCTTGCTGAAAACACCGTTGCTGGTAATGATTACCCGGTTTACCCAGCGTGTTGACAGCTTGCCGACACAGGCTTCCACCTTTTTGCCATCCGGCAACTGGGCTTCCACGCTGTAACCCTTGCCGGGCTCGTGATTCAGGGAAATCAGGCGTTCCTCGCCACTGCGCAACTGGGTGAGGAGGATTTTTTCCTGACTGAGATCGTTACCATGTTCGATTTTTAGCAGCGGAATGGTTTCTGCGCGCATGTTGACGACATTCACGAACAGGGGACGCCCCGGATATTGCCATCCATCCCATAGTTTCATGGCTACCGCACCCAGCAACATGCCCAAAACGCCCGCTACCAACCAGTGTCTGAAATTCATCGTGTGTTCCGCCTGTGACCCATCAGACGAGCATCATTGCGGATAAATACCCGTGCCGCATTGAAATGACGCAAATTGCCTGTGCGGCGTGAAGCCTTACTGATTTCTGAAAAAATGGTCAGGATCAACAAAAAACATCCGGTTCCACGCCTGTGGCAAGCCTGGGTCAAACAGCCACGGCTGTGGATAGGGCGTGCGGATAACGTAATGCAAATGCGCTGGTTTGCCTTTGGCGTTGCCGGTTGTGCCAACCTTGCCGATGGTTTCGCCCGCTTGCACCCAACGCCAGGACGGCGTGCCGATCTGTTGCAGGTGGGCGTAATAGTGGAAGCGCCATTTCGCCCCCAGCATGAGGACGTACAAACCGCCCACGCTGTCTTCCCCCGCGCTGATTACCAGACCCGAGGTCGCTGCCAGTACCGGTGTGCCTTCCTGCGCGAAAATGTCGATGCCCTTGTGCGTGCCGGAGCGCCCCCACGGATAGTACCAGAACGATTGCGGGTTCCAGTCGGTGCGGCTTGCGCCACTGACCGGGATACGCGCTGTTTCCGGCAGGAAAAAGGCTGAGACGATGACCAACAGCAGCAAAGCAGTGCCGATACGGCTCAGGGAAAAACGACGGCGGGCAGCATTCATGGTGTTATGGCTCCAGATTGACTGCCCGCCATTGTAAGGCTGGAATTTGCAGGTTATATGCAAATTTTATGGCTATTTCGGGCAAGCAGCGAATTCGCAGTTCGGGCCGCTGCGGCCTACAAAGGTGACGCCATCAGGGCACATTTGAGCATCCATGGTGCACATGGTTTGCCCAGTTTGTTTCGGTTTCAGCCCGCTGGCGACGCGGAAATGACTGGCGGTCATATAGGTTTCCTCGTCAGCCATCATCTGGTCGTGGTCAATGCTGATGTTGGTGGGGAAGCCGTATTGTGCGTCGTATTCCACTGTCACGCTGGCGGCTTTCTTGTCGATGGCTTCGCGGATCAGGCGAAACAGGCCGTCGACTGTCAGGGCTTCTGACTTGCGCTCAGCAGGGAGTGGGGTGCCTTCCGGCAACAGGCTGGCTTGCTGGATGAGTCCACGGAACACGCGGATTTCGATCGGCTTGCGGTATTCCGGGGCGCAGAAGCAGGAGCGTTGCAAGGTGTAAGTGTAATGCGCCGGGCGGTTTTGCTTCCATTTGGCTTCGGCATCGCGCAGTTGGCGGGCGGCTTCCGCCAGTGGGTTGGGGTGTGGCGCATTGATGGTGGTCACATCGGTCTGGTTCAAGGTGCGGCGGCTGGTTTCAGCGTTGGCGATACCGCCGTAAATGATGGCAATGTCACCCGCGCTGAGTTGCCGGTTGGCGTCTTCATCCAGCACGCCTACGGTGAACGGGCTGCTTGGGGATAATCCCAGCAGGGTGCGCAAGTTGGTTTGCTGGGTGGCGTTCAGTGTCAGGCTTTGCGCCGGGCCATCAGGCGGTGTTGCGGCACAGGCACTGAGGGAAAGGGCAGCAAACAGGGCAGCAGTGAGCATTCTCATGGTTCATTTCTCCTCGCGGTGTTATTGGGTGGTTCTAAAATGCTTGGATTGAGGAGCCTGGGAATAGTTCAGGTAGCTATTGCGGGCAAGTGAACCAATCGCTTACTGATACTCTGCCGCCGTAATAAACGTCTGAAACGTCTCGCACCAGACAATCACGCTGTTGTACGCCGCCGGATCAATGGAGTCCGGCAGTGGAACGATGAAATCGTTGAACCTGTTGACATCGCCAACCCGCACCACCCGCTCTTTCAGCCGCAGGAAATCGGCTTTCGTCCCGACGAATTCGGGCGACAGGTACAGCTTGTAATCCGGGCCCGGAGCCAGCCTGCCTTGCAGCGCAACTGCGTCAGGTGTGATGAAAACCTTGCCTTCGCCCCAATGCAGGAAATCACTGTCCGGCAAATCACGCCGGAACTCACCCTTGAATACGGCCTGCGCAGCCATATCCGCCAGTTCCTCCGCTATTGGCGCAGACGAAGCGGTCAGGATCGGCATAACATAAATTCCGCCCATGAAACCCGCCACACCCACGGCAATATGCGAAGCCAGTAACAGAGCCAGCTTTTTCATTGAGGCCTGAAGTTGGAAGCAGTCAGGGCAAGTTCCTCATCCGCAATGTTGGTGGCGTAGTCGACGGTGATATTGACGGGGTAACCGTAATACGGCTCGTAGTTGACCACAATCGTGCTGGCATTCCTGTCAATCGCATCCTGCACAAGGGCGAACAAACCTTCCACCGCCAAGGCTTCCGATCTGCGCTCAGGAGGCAGGGGAACGCTGAATGGCCGCATGGTGGCTTCCTGCACCAACCCGTTATAAACCCGGATATCAACGGGTTTGAGGTGATCAGGTGGGCAGAAACAGTTGCGTTGCAGTGTGTAGCTATACCCTGTTGGCTGTTTTAGCCGCCATTTGGCTTGCGCCGAGCGCAACTTGCTCTGGGTGTCGGATACGGGTGCAGGTACAACCTTCACGACGCTGGTGGTATTAATAATGGAAACATCTGCTGCGGTCAGGGCGCGGCGTCTGATTTCGGCGTTGGCTATGCCGCCGAACACAACGGCGATGTCGCCCACACTGAGCAGGCCATCACGGTCGATGTCTTGCACTGCTACAGTAAAGGGATTGTTTGGTGCAAGCCCCATCTGGGTACGCAGGCTGGCCTGCTGGCTGCTACTGAGTGTCAGTCCGGGCACCGGGTCGGCAGGAGGAGCTGCTGCACAGGCACTGAGGAAAAGTGCAGCAAGCGAAGTGGTGGTTAAGTTTTTCATATGTTATTCCTCGCGGTTTTTCAGGAAAGGCTTTTTCAAACCATTTCCTGTTTCGCCAGTCTAACGCTTTACTTCCGTTTAGGAGAATTCACATGATGATGCAACAGTTTTTACATGCCACGGTGCTGCTGGGCTTGTGCAGCACGCTCGCTTCCTGTGTTCCGCCATTGCCACCGGGCCACAACCCGAACCAGACGCGGGAAAACCTGAGTAACACCGGTACACTCTGCCTGCTCGGGCAGGAAAATTACAACGTCAAGGTCTATTACCTGCCGCTTGACACCACTTGCGCCTCATCCAGCTTGCACCGCTGGGACAGCTCGCGCCTGACCGCCGTGTTGACGCCGCAAGCGGGTAGGGATGATGCAATCAAGGTCGAATCCTTCATCACCCACGTCAACAACCACAGCCCGGTAGCGACCGCCGACTGTGCTGGTGCGGGTGTCCAGACCGCGCAAATTGCCGCCAATAGCTACCGTGGTTTCGACGTATTCTGGGGTGCTCGCAAGATCGGTGGGCTGGCCAACTCTGACGGTGCGATCCTGTGCAAAAAGGTGGACGCCACCGGCAAGGTAACGCCCATGCCGCAATTGCACGACGAAATCCGCAACATGGCAAAAATGGATGCTTTCATGGGGCGTTAGGTGCACGGGAGAATTGCATTTCCGCACCCCCTGAGACACACTTCCCGGCTGTTTTACTGTCTGGAAGTGTGCTTCATGCCCACGAGAGGTTGCGCTTTTCTCACGCTGCATTGCCACCCGGCTACGCCTTGCGCTGTCGTGCATTCCCTGCAAGTTTCCGTGGAATACACGGCAGACGGCAGTTTGCACCTGCAATACACCTTGCAGGGTGAGCTGGCAAAAATCCGCATTCCTGAGCCGCAAGCACCGCTTGCTACCGACGGCTTGTGGGAACACACCTGTTTCGAAGCTTTTATCGCTGTGCAGGGCGAAAGCGGCTATCACGAATTCAACTTTTCGCCTTCCAGACAGTGGGCTGCGTATGCTTTCAGTGGGTATCGGGAAAGGGTGGAATGGAGGGTTGGTTGTGCGCTAGTAGTGCGAAGAAAATCCCCCTCAATCCCCCTTTTGCAAAGGGGGAGGCTGGATGGCGCTTCGCAACAACTAACGGAGTCGCTGTCTGGCTCCCCTCCTTTGCAAAAGGAGGGGTTGGGGGAGGATTTTCTTCTGGAAGTTTCCCTTACCGCCACCAACCTGCCCCCGAACCCCGAGCGCAAACCCTTGCAACTGGGCTTAACCGCCGTCATCGAAACAATCACTGGCGAAAAGTCCTATTGGGCACTAAAACACTCGGCAGAACACCCGGATTTCCACCATCGTAACGGATTTACCCATGAAATTTGGCCTTGACCGCTTCCTCGAAGATGCCACCATCCGCGCGCCACTCGCTGGCAAGCGCATCGCCCTGCTGGCGCACCCCGCTTCCGTCACGCCTGACCTGACGCACGCGCTGGATGCGCTTGCCGCCTTGCCGGATGTGAGGCTCACTGCCGCTTTCGGCCCGCAACACGGTATCAAGGGCGACAAGCAGGACAACATGATGGAATCGCCCGATTTCACCGATCCGGTACACGGCATTCCGGTGTTCAGCCTGTACGGGGAAGTGCGCCGCCCGACTGATGCGATGATGGAAACCTTCGACGTGCTGCTGGTGGATTTGCAGGATCTGGGTTGCCGCATCTACACCTTCATCACCACCTTGCGCTATGTGCTGGAAGCGGCGGCGCAACATGGCAAAGCCGTGTGGGTGCTCGACCGCCCCAATCCGGCAGGCCGTCCGGTGGAAGGCTTGACCCTGCGCGCGGGCTGGGAAAGTTTCGTCGGTGCAGGCCCAATGCCCATGCGTCACGGCCTGACCATGGGCGAACTCGGATTGTGGTTCATCCACGAACTCCGGCTGGATGTCGATTACTGCGTCATTGCAATGGAGGGCTGGCAACCGGACGCAGCCCCCGGTTACGGCTGGCCGCTGGGGATGCGTGAATGGGTCAACCCCAGCCCCAACGCACCCAACCTTTCCATGGCGCGCTGCTACGCCGGAACCGTGATGCTGGAAGGCGCAACCCTCTCGGAAGGGCGCGGCACTACCCGCCCGCTGGAACTGTTCGGCGCGCCCGACATCAGCGCCAGCAAGGTCATCAGCGCCATGCAGGAACTCGCCCCGCACTGGCTGCACGGCTGCATCCTGCGCGAATGCTGGTTCGAGCCGACCTTCCACAAGCATGCGGGCAAGCTGTGTTCCGGGGTGCAAATCCATGTGGAAGCACAGCATTACGCGCATGCTGCGTTCCGTCCGTGGCGGGTGCAGGCGCTGGCGTTCAAGGCTATCCGCCAGTTATACCCAGACTACGAGTTGTGGCGTGATTTCCCCTACGAATACGCCTTTGGCAAGCTGCCTATCGATGTGATCAACGGCTCGCCGTTATTACGCGAATGGGTGGATGATGCGCAAGCAGTTCCTGCCGATCTGGATGCAATCACCATCCCGGATGAGCAGGCGTGGGAAGAAGTACGCCTGCCATTCATGCTTTACCCTCCATCCTGACTTTAGCCCTTGATCAGTTGCAGGAATTCCTGGCGGGTGCGTGGGTTGTCGCGGAATTCGCCCAGCATCATGGAAGAAACCGTCCACGAATGCTGTTTCTGCACACCGCGCATCATCATGCAGAAATGTTGCGCCTCAATCACCACGCCGACGCCAGCAGCGCCAGTGACTTCCCGGATGGCTTCGGCAATCTGCTTGGTGAGGTTTTCCTGGATTTGCAGGCGGCGGGCGAACATGTCGGTAATGCGGGCAATCTTGGAAAGGCCGAGTACCTTGCCGCGCGGCAGGTAGGCGACATGCGCCTTGCCGACGAACGGCAGCATGTGGTGTTCGCACAGCGAGTACAGCTCGATGTCTTTCACGATCACCATTTCATCGTTGTCGGAGTCGAATACTGCGCCGTTGACGATTTCTTCCAGCGATTGCTGATACCCCTGGGTCAAAAAGCTGAGCGCTTTGGCTGCGCGCTCGGGGGTTTTCTGCAATCCGTCGCGGTTCACGTTTTCGCCGATGCTGGTGAGGATTTCGGAATAAAGTTTGCTAGTGTCCATAGGTCTGATTCTTTTCCCGTACAGTGTTTTGTGCACACGATAGACCGGCCTGATTATCGGGGCAAACAGCTTGCAAAACCATATGGTTATTGGTGTGGAATTTGCGAGGGGCGGGCAGGAACTGGCCTATACTGCTGGAATGGATATGTAATCCCCAATCATGAACAAAAAGGAGGTGCGGGATGTTGCGGAGAATCTTCATGCTATTACTGGCAGGTTTGCTCAGTGCCTGTGCAGCGACGCCCAATAACGGCTCAGCGACTATCAGCGGCACGCCATTACAGGCGGCCAATACGGTGGTGCAGGCCATCAATAATCTTCAGAATGGTTCGGGTGGCTTGCCGCCGTTTACCAGCCTGTTCGACCCGGCAGGGGTGCGTTTCATGCCGTATTACCGGATGGAAGCCAGCGACGTAGTGCTGACCGGAACGCAGTTTGAAAGCGATTTCATCCTGCAAAATCCGCCACCACGGGTGTGGGGGACGCAGGATGGTTCCGGCGACCCGATCAACCTGAATGTACGGCAGTACACGGATAAGTATGTGTGGGATTTCCCCTACCATACTGGTGCGACCGTCACGCTGATCAGCAGCAACAGTGATTTCCACTCGCAGGGCAACCTGATCAACAATTTGCTGAGCAGTTTCCCGCAGCCGCAATACCGCATCGTCGAATACCACCAGCCTGGCACCAACCCTGCCTACAACGGCATGGACTGGACCAGCCTGATGGTGATCCTGAAAGACGCAGGTGGTGGCAACCAGTGGACGCTGGTCGGGCTGGCGCACGGTTCCTGGACGATCTAGCGCGTTACTTGCCGAGCAAGCTGACGCCGTACATCACCAGCAACATGCCCGCCAGATGGAACCAGCCGAACGGTTCCCCCAACAGCAATACGGCCAGCAGGATGGTGAATACCGGGCCTGCTGTGCCGACAATGCTGGTTTTGGCCGCGCCCAGCCGGGCAATCGCTTCGCTGACCATGAAACTGGGCAGTACGGTGCTGACGAACCCGAGCAGGAATGCCCAGACCCACGCAGCCTGATTGATCAGCAAATCGGTCAGGCTGTGGGTCGCCGCAAAATGCACCAAGATGAATACAGTCGACGACAGCATGGCGAGGCTGGTGAACAGGCGGCTGCCCAGTTTGCCGATCATTCCCTTGCTCATGATCACGTAGGCGGAAAAAGTGAGTGCCGAAGCGACAACCAGTGCTACGCCCAACCCGGTGTTGCTACCTGCCGCCATGGATTCGCGCCAGTACAGCAACAAGACGCCGCCATAGGTGAAAACCAGCGCCAGCACAACGCGCCGGGTAATCGTTTCACGCAGGAAAAACCAGCCCAGCAGGGTAGTCATCACCGGGTAGGTGTAGAGCGTCAGGCGTTCCAGCTGCGCCGAAATGTGGTTCAGTGCCTCCATGTCCAGCCACGAAGCGAGGTAATAACCCATGAAACCCAGCCCGAAGACTGCGGCCAGTGCGCGCGGAACCGGCAGTTTGCGGGCGTCAGGTTTACGCAGCAACCACCACAGCATCGCCAGATAAAACGGCAACGCGATCAGCATCCGCAGGGTCAGCAGGGTGGTGGTATCCACGCCGTACTGATAGGCGAACTTGATGAAAATGGATTTCAGCGCGAACAATGCCGTACCGCCAATGGCAAGCAGCAAGCCTGAGCGTATGTGATTGTGGTCTGCGTCGTCTGTCGAGGTGGTTTCCCGCATGTTGCGTCTCTCAAAGGGCTGCCGGAAGGCAACGTATTTGCCAGTATAATTCTTCTGTTGAACCATCCACTGCATGGCTGGGTCATATGCAAAAACAACAGGGGAAAAATCGTGCGTCATCTGAAAACAGTGTTTCTGTTGCTGATCCTGCTGCTTGCAGGTGGTTGCGCCAGTGGTTTTCCCACGCCGCAGGAAGCCGGGATGGTGCCGGTTGCGGCCAATCTTTATGCCGAACCGGGTATTGACGACGCCGGTCGGGCCAATCTGATCCAGTCCGTCAGCGCTGCCCGCGAGCTGGTGGGCAATGCTTTTGGCGGTGTCGAGACCAATCCTGTTATCTATGCCTGTGCGACCAATGACTGTTACGCGCGGGTTGGTGGCAGCCACGGCTTAGCCGCGCAGGCGCTGGATGACCGTATCCTGCTTTCCCCCTACGGCCTGAACAAGCATTTCCTCGCCCACGAGTGGGTGCACGCGGAACTGTATGCGCGCATGAAACCGGCAGCGTGGCAAGCTGTTCCGCAATGGTTCAACGAAGGTCTGGCTGTCACCATCAGTCAGGAACCGGAACATTCGGAAAGTTTCCTGCAATCCATGCTGGATGCGGGTTTGCCAGTACCGCGACCGGAGGATGTGTATGCGTTACGCAGCTTGTCCCAATGGGGCAATGCCATCGGTTTCCACGAAAAGCAACAGCTCGTACTTGGGGTCAGGTCGGATGGCAATCCCCTGTATGCCGCCGCCGGGCAGGCGGTGCGCCCGTGGTTCCTGCGGGTTGGTCGCGCTGGCCTGAATGACCTGATCCGGCGCATGAATGCGGGGCAGCCGTTTGATGTGGCGTATCAGGCAACAGGCGCAGGGCAGTATTAAAACTCCTCGCAGCGTGACTGCATCAGCCAGCCTTACGCCATCGAGTGCAGGCCGATCATGTTGCCTTCGGTGTCGAACACCAGCGCAATGAAGCCGTGTTCGCCGATCGACATTTTTTCCTTGAAAATGCTGCCACCGTTGGCAGCAGCGCGGGCGGCTTCCACCGCGCAATCTTCACAGGCGAAGTAGACCAGCGTGCTATTGCCGCCGGATGGGCAGCCATCCATTTTGCACAACGTACCGGCTGCGCCATAGCCTTCCTCTGACATCGGGAAGGTCCACATTTCCAGGCCGCCTTCCATTTCACCGGGTGGGGTTGGCAATTGTTCCAGCTTGCCATCAAGCATGGCCTCGTAGAAGGCTCTGGCGCGGGACATGTCCTGCACGTAGATTTCAAACCAGACGATGGGGTTGGGTTTCATGATGATTCTCCTTTGGTGGTCAGTTGTGATTGGTGTTGGTAGTGTAATACCCACTTCCTGACAGCATCATGTCAGGAGTATTTCATTCATTCGGGATGTCTGCCTCGACCAGTTGCGCCAGCATTGCCAGCGATTCCTGCCAGCCCAGATAACAGGCTTCGGGTGGAATCATGTCGGGAATGCCTTCCTGCACGATATGCACGTCCGTGCCGCAGGAAACCGGCGTCAGGGTGACGGTCTGGAGCATTCCGCCGGGCAGGTTGGGGTCGTCGAATTTGTCAGTGTTGCAGATGCGTTCGTTGGGCACCAGTTCGGTGTATGCCCCACCGAAGGAATGGGTCTGGCCGTTGGAAAAATTGGTGAACGACATTTTGAAGGTGCCGCCGACGCGGGCATCGTGCTCATGTACCTTGCCGGTAAAACCGTGTGGCGGCAGCCATTTGACCATGGCGTCGGGGTCGAGGAAAGCGCGGTAAATGCGTTCCGCTGGTGCACGCAGTACGCGGTGCAGGGTGACTGTGTTAGGCATGATATTGCTCCTTATAAATCCACCAGCGTGGTGAAGCCGCCGTAATTCATGCGGGTGCAATCAAACGGCAAGTCTTTCATGTCGCCGCATTGCATCCGTGGGTCCTGATGGACTTTGGCGTTCACCTCGTCGCGGTGTTCGCGGGATTGGTAGACGATGAAGGCGAAAATGACCGTTTCACCTTCCTGCGCCCCGGCAATTTTGGGGAAAGAACCGTTGGCAAATTCGGAATTCAGGTCTTCGCCCACGCATTCCTTGTAGGCCAGCGCGCCGTGTTCCATCCAGATGTCGCCTGCTTGCTGCGCCATGACGCGGTAGTCATCCAGACGATTTTCGGGAACAGGTAATACAAATCCGTCTACGTAACTCATGGGTTGTCTCCTTTGGTGGGTGGTTGATTGCTTGCGCCGGAAAATGGCGACTTGCTGGCGAACAGGTTGTCCAGCCGGTAAGGCTCCTTCAGTGCCGCCAGTGCAGGCGGCAATTCAAGCTGTAAGCGGATCAGCCGGGTCGCAGCCCTGCAAGTGTCAGGCCGGTCGCGGCGGATGCCCAGCGTCGAGAAATCTTCCCCGCCCTTGCCGCTGGCGAGGATGGTGAAATCTTCCGGCTGGGTGCAGCCATTGCTCTGCACTTCGATGCTGATGTGGGTGTCATCGAATTGCGCACTGTACAGCGGTTCCAGTGGGGTGGCGTTTTCGGCGTTGGCGCTGCCAGCGAGGGTGGTCAGGATGATGCCAATGGCTAATAGTGGTTTCATGCTTATGCTCCTTGTTTGTCTTGAACCGGGATTTATGGGATTCAGGGATTAACAGGAAGTATGGAGGGGATTTCCTGTGCATCCCTGAATCCTGCGAATCCCGGTTCAAGACCTGTGATGTATAAGTCGAGGGCTTCCAGTGTGGTTTCCCAGCCGATCACGAAGCCCGCTTCTGCTGCTGCCTGCAAACGTTCGGTGGAGGTGAAACGGGTGTGTAAGGTGAGCAGGGTTTGGTCGCCCTGTTCCTCCAGCGTCAGCGTGACGGTGGCACTGGGGGGCAAACCGGCTCCGCAGGCGTGGCCTGCTTCTGGGTCGCCGTCGTAGACCAGCCGTTCGGGGGCGGTGATTTCGCGGAAGGTGCCTTGGCAGGGGTACACCTTGCCATCCGGTGCGTGCATGTTCAGGCGCATCACGCCGCCGACTTGTAGCTGGATGGCGCAATCGGTGTTGACGAACCCGTGTGGCCCCCACCAGCGTTGCAGGTGATACGGGTCAGTCCAGACTTTCCACATCAGTTCGCGCGGCGCGTTGAACAGGCGGGTGATGGTGATTTCCTGTGCGGCTACGTCAGTCTGCATTACACAGCTCCTTTGCTTGCAGTTCCTGCAAATAGGCATCCAGCCGGTCGAGGCTCTGTTCCCAGCACTGGCGGTATTGTTCCAGAAAGTCGCTGGCTGCCTGCAATGCGCGTGGCTCCAGCTTGCAGGGGCGGAATTGCGCCTGTTTGCTGCGCGAAATCAGCCCGGCGCGTTCCAGCACTTTCAGGTGTTTGCTGATGGCCGGGGCGCTGATATGGAAGGGTTCCGCCAGTTCCGTAGCGGATGCTTCCCCGCTGGTCAGGCGCGAGAGGATGGCGCGGCGGGTTGGGTCGGCCAGTGCAGCGAAGGTGAGGCTGAGGGTGTCGGGTGGCAATGTCTGCTCCTTTATAGTTAACCATTTGGTTAAATATACCTAGAACGGGAATTCATTGCCAATTGAAGGGGTATTGTATATTCGGCTAAATTTTTATTTGATACTTCTCTTTACAAGATTTCCGCCTAGTGAGTATTGTCCATGAATGTGCTATTTGAGTTCTTGTCGTCGAATGCTGCTATCTTGGCTGCGCTAATAGCGCTTGTTATCAGTCTTCGAGCAAATTACACGGCACATCAATCACATAAACTGAATTTGCAGAATAAAGCGGATGCGGAACGCTTAATATTATACGAGAAGAAGCGTGAGCTTTTGAATGAAGTAGATCGTCAGCACACTCGTTTCGCTACATTGATGATGCTCACTGCCCAGAAAATCCTTTTGTTTCGAGAGAATCCTGAACTCCACAAAACGATGCAGGAAGAGTTTGAGCGCCTCAAGTCCAACCTGAATGCCGTCCAGCATCTTGCTGGCAAATATGAAGAACAGCGTAAAGGTATCGAGGCTATTAACGTTGGTGCAGACGTGGCAGCTAATCCCGCTTACGCCGTCCAGACTGCCTGATCCGTCCAACGGTTTTTTTCCAGGCAAACAGCCACCTCAAGCGTAACCCGCCTGCCCGGAGTCTGCCGTTGTTCAGTCCTTCAACACCGCCCGAATCGCCTATA
>JAHJJD010000011.1 GCA_018822845.1 Gammaproteobacteria bacterium
AGGTTTCCTCACCATCAACGGCACCCAGACCCAATCCGGCAAGGTGCATTCGCTGGCGCACCGGCTGGGGGAGTTGGCGGGAACGCCGGTGACGGCGCTGCGCCTGTCGCCACAAGCGCAAGGCATGGCGGAAGTGGTGGCTGTTTTCCGGGAAGCGCTGGATGGTGGCTTGCCTGCCACGCAAGCAGCGGCGAGGCTGCAAGCGCATTTGCCTGCTCCGGCCTGTGACGGTTACTGGCTGGGTACGGCTGGCCTGGACTACGTACACAACCTGTAGGGGCAGGCCCCCGTGCCTGCCCTATTCTTGGCGGATAGCAATAGTTCAGGCATGGTTTCTCCTGGGTTCCGACCTGCACACGACGGATCTTGTCAGTAGTTCAATAACCGGTGCCCCCCCAGCCCTACCCTCCCCCATGATGACTACGGGCAGCAATAACAGGCATACCTGCCAACTATATTCATGCCAGGCCACTGAATTCCCGCCGTACCGGATACGTTTTGCGTAACTGGTCAAAATGTTTGCCATGTTCTGCTGCATTGTCACGCAACATGGCCACCATGCGCCGGTCATCCTCGCGGATGTCATAGGCGTGAAGCACATCGCGCCGATGGTCGTGTCCGGCTGCCATGGATAAGGGTTGCTGGAATGCCAGCGGGGATGGCCATTGCGGCTCCACTTGCAGGAACTGGCAGCAAGCACGGTAAACCATTTCTGTCCCCCTTACTTTGCCGTCGAGGCTGTAACCGGCAATGTGCGGCGTTCCCAGCAGGGTGTGGCGCAACAGTTCAAGGTTGATGGCGGGTTCATTTTCCCAAGTGTCCAGTATAACATCGAGGTCAGAACGGGCTTGCAGGCGTGCCAGCAGGGCGTTTTCCTCCACCACCCCGCCGCGTGAGGCATTGAGCAGCAGGGTTCCAGGGTGCAGGGCGGCAATGCGGGCAGCATCCAGCAGGCGGAAGGTCGGGTGCTGGCCGTTGCGGGTGAATGGTACATGCAGGGTGACAACATTGCAGGCCAGTGCTGCCTCGATCGGGTACAAGCCGGTGTGCCCCTGTTCCTGTAAGGGTGGGTCATTCACAACACAATACATACCCATTTTTTCGCATAATTGCCTGACCCGTGAACCAACATTGCCATGCCCGATAATGCCTATGCTACGGCCCTGCAAGGGTTTTTCCTGTATCAGGGACCAGTGGCAGAGTGCTGCCAGCACATATTCGGCAGCCGATACGGCATTACAGCCGGGAGCACGGGCAAAACCGATACCCTGTTCCCGCAGGTAGTCTAGGTCAATGTGGTCAAACCCCGCTGTGGCGGTGGCGACAAAGCGCACGGGCGTACCTGCCAGCAGTTGCGCATTGACTTTGGTGACAGAGCGTACCACCAGGATGTCAGTCTCTTGTAAGTCGGCATTGCACAGGGCACGTCCAGCCAGCAGCCGGGTTTGACCCAGTGTACTGAAGGCTTCGGCAGCGTAAGGGATGTTTTCATCAAGTGTAATTGTCAGCAAGGTTCAGGCTCCCAATTGTTCGGCAAAGGTGTTGAGGTGCTTGGCAAGGTTCATTCCAGATAAACCATATTCCACAGTTTTTTCAGCAACTTTTTATCGGGTGGCGGAGTGTCAGACTGTTCAGGGGGCGCAACAGCCTGTGTAACGACTTCCGTTACAAGTGGTGGCAGGGGGGCTAAGTCAACAGGTGGCTGCGGTTGGCGACAAGACGCCAGCACCTGGGTGAGCAGGGCAAGGATGTCAGCCTGGTTACGGGCATCAACCGGAACCAGTTCCACCGCTATTGGCAGGTTGTCCTGTGCCCACTGTCGGTAACGCTCCAAAGGCTCTGTGCGGGTATGATCGCAGTGGGTTATGCCTACCACCACCTGCTGACTTGCAAACAGATGGGGAAATTTGGCGGTATGGCGTTTCAGGTCACGGAAGGGGTTGTTACGGCGATTATCCAGCATAACAAGCAAGCCACTGGCACTCTGGATCAGGACATCCCCGATAGGGTCAAAAGAACCTTCCCCGGAAATACCGTACAAATGAGCCTGTTCTGTGGGACTCAGGTTGACAATACCATAATCTACCGGCATCCCACCCAGCATCGTGGATGATGCCTTGCCGCCATCACTGACAGACTGCACTGCCGTCGTTTTTCCCGCACCATCAGGCCCGGCAATAATAACGTTATATCGTTTCACTTTGTATCCTGCCTCCCTGCACTTTGTGTGCGTACCTAGTGTAGCTTCCTTTCTGTCCACTACCTTGACTTAAGTCAAGGTTGATCGCCTGAATTCTACATATAGTGCTTTATTATAGATTTATGCACTATATATAGTATTCACAACGAGGTACCACTAACGATGTATAGCCCTTTCCTACCCAATAATGATACGCAGTACCAACGCTGGCGTGAGCAAAAGCTGCAACACTACCCGGTGTATCTGGAAGACCTGATCGTGGAAGTCCACGATCCGCGCCACCTGACAGACATCGAACACCAAGCCATGCTGGAGCGTTGCCGCAAGGCCAATATGGCCATTTACGCCGGAAAAACCGGCGATGATCCCGACCGTTCCATCCCGCACCGGATGGCGCAACAATTCGGCTTGCAGCACCTCGACCACAACTGGCTGGCGGATGATGACGGGCTGACATCCCTGACCGTTGCGGCGGCGGATGGCGGGGCACGCGAACATTACATTCCCTATAGCAACCGTGCCATCCAGTGGCATACCGACGGCTATTACAATGCCCCGGAACGACAAATCCATGCCCTGCTGTTGCATTGTGTGCAAAGTGCGCCGGAAGGTGGCGAAAACCGTCTGCTGGATCACGAAATAGCCTACCTGCACCTGCGCGACCAGAACCCGGACTATATCCACGCCCTGATGCAACCGGACGTGATGACCATCCCCGCCCGTATCGACGGCGCAACAGTGGCGCGGGCGGAAAACGTCGGCCCGGTATTTTCCGTTGACCCGCTGACTGGAGATTTGCACATGCGCTACACCATCCGGGGCAGGAATGTAGTGTGGAAAGATGACCCGCTGACCCTCCAGGCACTGGCTGCGCTGGGCGACTGGCTGGAATGCGGCTCAAACTACATCTTCCGGGGCAAGCTGGAACCGGGCATGGGGCTGGTCAGCAACAACGTACTGCATGACCGCAGCGGCTTTGAGGATACGCCGCAACAGCGCCGCCTGCTGTACCGCGCCCGTTTCATGGACAGGCTTCCGGGTACAGGGGTAAGAGGGTAAGGACACCCGATACCATCAGTGTTCTACCACATTTTTTAATGGCAGGAATCCCGAACCATGCAACATCAATACGGGTCATCAACACACTCCCCCCCGGCCACAGTCCGCAAACGCAACGGGTCAGAGGCAGAATTTGATGCCGGGAGAATCCACTCGGCCATTCTGCGTGCCGGGCAGGCAACAGGTGAATTTGGTGAGGACAAGGCCAGCCTGCTGACGGCGCAGGTCGTCAAGGTGCTGGGCCACAGCAACCGTGGCGTACCACCGGATATCGAGCGTATCCAGGATGTGGTCGAACAGGCACTGATCAGTGCCAATCACCTGAAAACAGCACGCACCTATATCGTTTACCGCGAGCAGCATAAAAAACTGCGTAAAGACCGGCGCACGCTGGTGGATGTATCCAGTTCAATCAACGAATATCTTGAACGCGCCGACTGGCGGGTCAGCGCCAACGCCAACCAGGGTTACTCACTGGGTGGCCTGATCCTGAACACCTCCGGCAAGATGGTCGCCAACTACTGGCTGAACCATGTTTACGCCCCGGAGGCGGGTGAAGCACATCGCCAGGGCGATATCCATATCCATGACCTTGACATGCTGGCGGGCTACTGTGCTGGCTGGTCGCTGCGCACCCTGTTGCATGAAGGGCTGAATGGTGTGCCCGGCAAGGTCGAGGCCGCCCCGCCAAAGCATATGTCCTCCGCTGTCGGCCAGATCGTCAATTTCCTCGGCACACTACAGAATGAATGGGCCGGTGCACAGGCATTCAGTTCCTTTGATACCTACATGGCACCATTCGTGCGCAAGGACAGGCTTGAATACGCAGAGGTGCGCCAATATATCCAGGAACTGATCTACAACCTCAACGTGCCGTCACGCTGGGGAACCCAAACCCCCTTTACCAACCTTACTTTCGACTGGGTTTGTCCCGAGGATTTGCGTGGACAGATACCCGTGATCGCTGGCGAAGAGATGCCATTCTCCTATGGTGACCTGCAAAGGGAAATGGATCTGATCAACCGCGCCTATATCGATGTCATGACTGAAGGCGATGCGAAAGGCCGGGTGTTCACCTTCCCGATCCCGACTTACAACATCACGCCGGATTTTCCCTGGGACAGCGAAAATGCGGAACGGCTGTTTGCAATGACAGCCAAATACGGGTTGCCTTATTTCCAGAACTTCCTCAATTCCGAACTCAAGCCAAACATGGTGCGCTCCATGTGCTGTCGCCTGCAACTTGACCTGCGTGAGTTGCTCAAACGTGGCAACGGGCTGTTCGGCTCGGCTGAACAGACGGGTTCGCTAGGTGTGGTCACCATCAACTGCGCGCGCCTTGGCTACCTGTACAAAGGTGACGAAGCCGGATTGATGCGGCGGCTTGACGAACTGCTGTCCATCGCACGCAACAGCCTGGAGGTCAAGCGCAAGGTAATCCAGCGGTTTATGGATGCGGGACTGTTCCCTTACACCAAACGCTATCTGGGTACCTTGCGCAATCACTTCTCCACCATCGGCGTCAATGGCATCAACGAGATGATCCGTAATTTCAGCGATGATGGATACGACATCACCAGTAACCAGGGAAGCGCCTTCGCCGGACGCCTGCTGGATCATATCCGTGGGCGCATGGTGGCGTTTCAGGAGCAGACCGGCAACATGTACAACCTGGAGGCGACCCCGGCTGAGGGGACGACCTACCGCTTTGCCAGGGAAGACCGCAAGCGTTATCCCGGTATCCTACAGGCGGGTACGTCCGGGCATCCTTACTACACCAACTCCTCACAACTGCCGGTGGGCTTTACTGACGACCCCTTTGCAGCACTGACGCACCAGGAACCGCTGCAACAGAAATATACCGGTGGCACTGTGCTGCACCTGTACATGCGGGAGCGCATTTCCAGCACGGAAGCCTGCAAAAAGCTGGTGCGCCGCAGCCTGGAACGTTTCCGCCTGCCCTACCTGACCATTACCCCAACCTTTTCCATCTGCCCCAAACACGGTTATCTGGCCGGGGAACATGAGTTCTGCCCGCGCTGTGATGAAGAATTGTTACGAAAAAAACAGGAGGAATCCTTATGCAACAGCCATTGAACCCGCCATGCTTCGGCTTCGCTCAGCAATCGTCCCCCTTGCAAGACCACGAGCGCCAGCGTTGCGAAGTGTGGACGCGGGTGATGGGCTACCACCGCCCGGTCAGTTCATTCAACCCCGGCAAGCAAAGCGAACACGCTGAACGCATCCCCTTTGTGGAAAACGCCCCCCGTCTGGAAGGAAAACGCCTGTGTTACAACTAGGCGGAATGGTTCCCCTGACCACCATCGACTTTCCGGGGCATCTGGCGGCAGTGCTGTTCTGCCAGGGTTGCCCGTGGCATTGCCGCTATTGCCATAACCCACACTTGTTGCCCACCAATGTAGCGGGCAAAATCCCGTGGGCAGAGGTGATCAGCTTTTTGCAGGAACGTGTCGGGTTTCTGGATGGGGTGGTGTTCAGTGGCGGTGAGCCATTGCTACAGCCGCGCTTGCCGGAAGCCATGCAGGCGGTGAAAGCCCTGGGATTCAAGGTTGCCCTGCACACGGCAGGCATTATCCCGGCACGGCTGGCAAAAGTCCTGCCGCTGGTGGACTGGGTGGGGCTGGACATCAAGGCCCCGCTCCATGCCTACAAAAGGGTCACGGGATTGGCAGGCAGCGGCTTCAAGGCGGAGGAAAGCCTGGATTTGCTGCTGGCTGCCCGGCATGTCGATTATGAAATCAGGACAACGGTTGACCCCGGCCTGTTGGGGGAGGTGGATATTCAACAATTGACGACCTTGCTGGCAAGGCGCGGGGTAAAGCGGCATGTGTTGCAGGATTGTCGGCCAGCATTAAATCTTGATAAATATCAACAATTACCCTAGCCATACCCGCGCCTTGACCTGAGTCAAGTACAGGGTTACCTCCCCCAATCTAGCATTCCCCTGAAGTATTACTCCTGAAGAAATACCTCGACAGGAGTAGGACAAAAGAGGGGAGAAATAAGTCGATGCAGTCACCAAATATGGGGCGGCGGGCATTTCTGCGAGGCAGCAGCCCGCGTTTCAGTCCATCCGCCATCCGCCCGCCGTGGGCTTTGCCGTTTGCCAGTTTCGTTGTGGCTTGTACGCGCTGTGATGACTGCATTCGTGCCTGCCCGCAACACATCCTGCAACGCGGCGATGGTGGCTACCCCGAACCCCGTTTCCACTCCGGCGAATGCACCTTTTGCGGTGAATGCGCTGCGGTGTGCAAAGCTGGGGCATTCCAGCCGCCAGCACATACTCCGCGTGATGCCTGGAAGCTGGCAGTCAGCATTGCCCCCACCTGCCTATCCCTTAACGGGGTAGTGTGCCGTAGCTGTGGCGATCATTGTGATGCACACGCCATCCGCTTCCAGTTACAGACCCGCGCCATCGCCGTTCCCCATATTGACCCGGCAAGCTGTACCGGTTGCGGAGCCTGCCTGAGCGTTTGCCCGGTCAACGCCGTTGAAATCCAGAACATCTCCCATCAGGAGGAACAAGCCGCATGACAGCCACTCCCAACACAGTCCTTGCCAATATCTGCGGCGTACTGGTGCATATCCGCCCGGAACAGCGCGCAACCATGGAACAGCAATTGCTGACGATTCCCGGACTGGAAATCCACGCCGCCAATGAAGTCGGCAAACTGATTGTTACCGTGGAAGCCGACGACTACCAGCAGGCTGCCGACTCCCTGTCCCAGTTGCAAACCATGAAGGGCGTGCTGTCCGCCTCCCTGATCTACCACCATGCCGAAGAACTCGAAGTTACCCAGAGTGAGAGCCAACCATGAAACTGACACGCCGAGACTTTATCAAGACCAATGCCATCGCCGCGACGGCTGCCGCTGCGGGTATCTCCATTCCCTGGTTGAGCGCCAGGGCCGAAGACGCTGCTGAAGGCGACAAGGACATCCGCTGGGACAAGGCAGCCTGCCGTTTCTGCGGCACCGGCTGTTCGGTGCTGGTCGGGGTCAAGGATGGGCGCGTGGTCGCCAGCCAGGGCGACCCGGATGCGCCGGTCAACCGTGGCCTCAACTGTATCAAGGGTTACTTCCTGCCAAAAATCATGTACGGCAAGGATCGCCTGACCACGCCGATGCTGCGCAAAACCGGCGGCAAGTACGACAAGGAAGGCGAATTCACCCCGGTTTCCTGGGAAGAAGCTTTTGACATCATGGCCGAAAAATGGAAAGCCGCACTGAAAAAGGATCAGGAAATCAACAAGGGCAAGCCACCCGAAGAAATGGTTTCCACCATCGGCATGTTTGGCTCCGGGCAATGGACGGTGTGGGAAGGTTATGCCGCTTCCAAGCTGATGAAGGCTGGTTTCCGCTCCAATAACATCGACCCGAATGCGCGCCACTGCATGGCCTCAGCGGTAGCAGGCTTCATCCGCACTTTTGGCGCTGACGAGCCGATGGGCTGCTATGACGATCTGGAGCACGCCGATACTTTCGTGCTGTGGGGTTCCAACATGGCGGAAATGCACCCGATCCTGTGGTCGCGCCTGACCGACCGCCGCCTGACCGGAAAAGATGTAAAGGTGCATGTGCTGTCCACCTACGAACACCGCAGTTTCGAGCTGGCAGATAATGCGCTGGTGTTCAAGCCGCAGACTGACCTCGCCATCCTCAACTACATCGCCAACTACATCATCGAAAATGATGCGGTCAACAAGGACTTCATCGAAAAGCACGTCAACTTCATGCAGGGCGCAACCAACATCGGTTACGGTTTGCGCCCCAAGCATCCGCTGGAACAGGCATCCAATGCCAACGGCTACCCCGGCGAAGACGGCAAGCCCAAGGGCAACCCCGGCAAGATGGATCCGATTGATTTCGAGGCGTACAAGAAATTCGTCAGCGAATACACCGTCGAAAAAGCCAGCGAACTGTCTGGCGTGCCGGTCGAAAACCTGGAAATGCTGGCCAAGGAATACGCCGACCCCAACCGCAAGGTGGTTTCCTACTGGACTATGGGTTTCAACCAGCATACCCGTGGCACCTGGGCGAATAACCTCGTCTACAACATACACCTGCTGACCGGCAAGATTTCCCAGCCGGGCAATGGGCCATTCTCCCTGACCGGGCAACCTTCCGCCTGCGGCACAGCGCGGGAAGTCGGCACCTTCGCCCACCGCCTGCCTGCCGATCTGGTGGTGGACAAGAAGCCGCACCGTGACTTCGCCGAAAAAATCTGGGGGCTGCCAGAAGGTGCCATCCCCGGCAAGATTGGCTACCACGCAGTATTACAGAACCGGATGCTAAAGGACGGCAAGCTCAACGCCTACTGGGTACAGTGCACCAACAACATGCAGGCCGCCGCCAACATGAACGAGGAAGGCTGGCCGGGCTACCGTAACCCGGCCAACTTCATCGTGGTTTCCGACCCTTACCCCACCGTTACCGCAATGGCCGCCGACCTGATCCTGCCCACCGCGATGTGGGTGGAAAAGGAAGGCGCATACGGCAACGCTGAACGCCGCACCCAGTTCTGGCGGCAACAGATCAATGCGCCGGGTGAGGCCCGATCCGACGTATGGCAGGTGGTGGAATTCTCCAAACGCTTCAAGGTCGAGGAGGCTTGGCCGGAAGAGCTGCTGGCGAAAAAACCGGAACTGCGCGGCAAGACCCTGTACGAAGTGCTGTACCGCAACGGCGCGGTGGACAAGTTCCCCAAACAGGAAGTGAAAGACGACTCCGGCAACGTCTACGCCAACAAGGAGATGGAAGACTTCGGCTTCTACCTGCAAAAAGGTCTGTACGAAGAATACCGCCGCTTTACCCTGGAAGGGCCGAAAAAAGGCCACGACCTGGGCGAGTTCGACCACTACCACAAGGTGCGTGGCCTGCGCTGGCCGGTGGTGGACGGCAAGGAAACCCTGTGGCGTTACCGTGAAGGCTTCGACCCATATGCTTCCGGCGCGGAAAAGGGCGATGTGGTGTTCTACGGCAACGAAGACGGCAAGGCCAAGATCATCGCCCTGCCCTACGAACCGCCTGCCGAATCGCCTGACAAGGAATTCCCGCTGTGGCTGTGCACCGGTCGCGTGCTGGAACACTGGCATTCCGGCTCCATGACCCGCCGCGTGCCTGAACTGTACCGGGCAGTGCCGGATGCGGAAGTGTTCATGAACCCGGATGACGCCAAGGAACTGGGGCTGCAACGCGGGATGCCGGTCAAGGTATCCAGCCGCCGGGGCGACATCGTGGCGCGGGTGGAAACCCGTGGGCGTAACAAGCCACCGCGCGGGCTGATTTTTGTGCCATGGTTCGACGCCAGCCGCCTGATCAACAAGGTCACACTGGACGCTACCTGCCCGATTTCCAAGGAGACCGACTTCAAGAAGTGTGCGGTCAAGGTGGAAAAGGCATAAGGCACGAGCATGGATACCGCACGCCGCCAGTTTCTTCTCTCCACACTGAAGACAGCCAGTGCAGTCGGGCTGGGCGCTTTGGTGCTGGGGCTGTATAGCCGCCAGTCACGCGCCCTGCCCGCCCCTGCCCTGCGCCCGCCCGGTGCATTGGCGGAGGATGATTTTCTTGGCGCGTGCGTGCGCTGTGGTTTGTGTGTGCGGGATTGCCCCTATGACACCCTGAAACTGGCGAAAGTGGGCGAAGCGGTGGCGCTGGGTACGCCCTATTTCACCGCCCGCGACATTCCCTGCGAGATGTGTGAAGACATTCCCTGTGTGAAAGCCTGCCCAACCGGGGCGCTGGATCATAACCTGACCGACATCAACCAGTCCCGCATGGGGTTGGCGGTGGTGATTGACCAGGAAGGTTGCATCGCCTTTCAGGGTTTGCGCTGCGAAGTTTGTTACAACGTCTGCCCGGTGCGCAGCAAGGCGATTACGCTGGAAAAGCAGCACAACGAGCGTACCGGCAAACACGCTTTCTTCATCCCGGTGGTGCATTCCAGCGATTGCACCGGCTGCGGAAAATGTGAGGAAGCCTGCATTGTCGACGGCGAAGCTGCTATCAAGGTCGTACCACTCACGCTGGCGAAAGCGGGTGGTTCCGCCCATTACCGTTTCGGCTGGAAGGAAAAGGCGCGGGAAGGCAAGTCACTGGTCGCACCGGATACGGAGCACCAGTACAACTTGCCGGAAGGGATGCGTTACGACTACGAAGGCAAGGGTTTGATTATTGACCCGCAGCCGCAGGAAGGTTTGCCAGTGGGCGATGTGCCAGCAGATGCGCTTGAATCGCTGAACAGGAAAGGAGCGCCGTGATGGATAGGCAAAGAAGCTGGTGGCAAACGTACAAATACCTGCTGCTGCGCCGTATCAGCCAGATCGGTATTTTGCTGCTGTTTCTGCTCAGCCCGTGGATCGCGCAACAAACCGGGGTGTGGGTGATGAAAGGCAACCTCGCTTCCAGCCTGACGCTGGGAATGTTGCCGCTAACTGATCCTTATGTGCTGATGCAATCCATTCTTGCCGGACAATGGCCGGTCAGTACCGCTTTCATCGGCGCGGCGATTGTGCTGGTTTTCTACCTGCTGGTGGGTGGCCGGGTGTATTGCAGTTGGGCGTGCCCGATCAATATGGTGACGGATGCAGCGGCATGGTTGCGTACCCGCCTCAATATCAAGGGTGGCGCGCATCTGGGGCGGGAAACCCGTTACTGGATTCTGGGTTTCACCCTGCTGCTGGCGCTGCTGACCGGCACGATTGCCTGGGAGCTGGTTAACCCGGTGTCAATGGTGTTCCGGGGGCTGGTGTTCGGCATCGGGCTGGGCTGGGGCGTAATCCTGGCGGTCTTCCTGCTGGATTTGCTGGTCAGACGTCATGCCTGGTGCGGGAGTTTGTGTCCGGTGGGTGCGTTTTACAGCCTGCTGGGTGAAGGCAGTTTGTTGCGCGTCAGCGCTTACCAGCGGGCGCAGTGTGATGACTGCATGGATTGTTTCAAGGTTTGCCCCGAGCCGCAGGTGATCAAGCTGCCGCTCAAGGGCGAAACCAAAGGCGTTGGCCCGGTGATTACCTCGGGACAATGCACCAATTGCGGGCGCTGCATCGATGTGTGCGCCAAAGATGTTTTCCGGTTTGATGTGCGTATGCACAATGCTACTCACAACGTACTTGCCAAAGAAGTGAAAGAGGTCGTGTCATGAAAAAAAGCTTTATCCTGAACATTGTTCTCAGCCTGGCGTTAAGCAGCATGTCTGCCGCCCTGTTCGCTGACGACGCGGCCAAAGATGCCAAACCGGCAGAAGCGGCAACAGCGCCAGCAGCGGAAACAACCACCCCGGCAGTGGATGCGCCAGCAGCAGAAAGCGCGCCTGCTGAACAAACGGCGGCAACGGATGCAACGGCTACCGATGCGGCAGCCCCGGCAGCAGCAGCCAGTGATGTCAACGCCAGTGCTGCGCCCAAAGAGGTATTTGCCTTTGATGGCCAGGTCATTGAAATCGGCGGTGCCGCCCCGGATGCTGACAGTGCAATTCCGGATAACAAACGCTGGTCAGACAGCGAAGTCGTTGACCGCAACTACTTCCAGCAGCCGCCGATGATCCCGCACAAGGTGGAGGAATACCGCATCACCGCCAACAATAACAAGTGCATGTCCTGCCATAGCTGGGACAATTACAAGAAAAACAACGCCACCAAGATCAGCCAGACCCACTTTAAGGATCGTGATGGCAAGGACCATTCCAGCCTGGCTGCCCGCCGTTATTTCTGCAACCAGTGCCATGTGCCGCAGGTTGATGCCCCGCCGCTGGTGGAAAACGAGTTCAAGCCCGTGAAGGAACTGAACAAATAATCATTTGAACAACGGGAGGTTCCATCATGTTGAAAGGTTTGAAAGGCTTGCTAAGCAAGTGGTCGGTACTGACCGTACTGATTGTCGGTATGGTGCTGGGGGTCATTTTCTGGGGTGGTTTCAATACTGCACTGGAAGTGACCAACACCGAATCCTTCTGCATTTCCTGCCACGAAATGAAGGATAACGTGTATCAGGAATACCGCAACACCATCCACTACGCCAACCGCACCGGGGTACGCGCAAGCTGCCCGGACTGCCATGTGCCGAAGGACTGGACGCACAAGATCATCCGCAAGATCAAGGCCAGCAACGAGCTGTACCACAAGATGCTGGGTACGATCGATACCCCGGCCAAGTTTGAGGAAAAGCGGCTGGAACTGGCTACTCATGAGTGGGATCGCATGAAGAACACCGATTCGCGCGAATGCCGCAACTGCCACAACTACGATTCGATGGACTATTCCATGCAGGGACGGCGTGGTTCTGACCAGCACATGAAAGGCTTTGAAGAAGGCAAGACCTGTATCGACTGTCACAAGGGCATTGCCCATGAATTGCCCGATGTTACTCCATTGACGGATGAGCAGAAGAAAGACTATAACCTCGATTAACCATTTATGGCGAGGGATCCCATGCTACTGGAAGTTGTTGGCTTACATTGCACACGCGGTTACCGCGCCTTGTTCAGCGAGCTGGCGTTCACGCTGGAAGCCGGGCAGTTGTTGCTGGTGGAAGGCCATAACGGCAGCGGCAAGACCACCCTGCTGAAAATGCTGGCGGGATTGCGCGAAGCGGATGACGGGCAGGTCTTGTGGGACAAACAGCCGATCCAGGCATGGGGCGCGGAATACCGCCAGCAGTTTGTGTGGCTGGGGCATTCCAACGGTATCAAGGATGACCTGACGGCGCTGGAGAATTTGCACATGATGCAGGCGCTGGGCGGGGAGCAGGCTGGTTTCCCCTGTAGAGACGCAAAATCTTGCGTCTCTACGTCAACCGTGCTGGAACGGATGGGGTTGGCGGGGAATGGGCATCGTTTCCCGCGCCATTTCTCGGCTGGCATGAAGCGCCGACTCGCCCTTTCCCGCCTGCTGTTGTCCAGCGCCCGTCTGTGGATTCTCGACGAACCGCAGGCAGCACTGGACAGGGCTGGCATACAAATGTTTGAATCCATGCTGAGCGAACATTTACAGCGAGGGGGCAGCGCCATCATGACATCCCATCACGAAGTCGGGCTGCGAGGCCCGCACATCCAGCGACTGGTACTGGCAGCCTGATGCAGGAAACCAACGCTTTCACAACCTTGTTGAAACGGGACTTCATGGTTGCGTTCCGCCACCGCAATGAAATCTTTAACCCACTGCTGTTTTTCTCACTGGTGACGCTGCTGTTCCCGCTCGGTATTGGCCCTTCCCCCACGCTGTTGCAAACCATTGCGCCGGGCATTCTATGGGTGGCGGCGCTGCTGGCGGCCTTGCTGGCGGCGGATAACCTGTTCAGGACGGATTACGAAGACGGCACGCTGGAACAACTGGTGCTTAGCCCGCAGCCCTTGCCGCTGATGGTTACGGCCAAGGTGCTGGCGCACTGGCTGGTCAGTGCGGTTCCGCTGCTGTTACTGGCTCCGGTACTGGCGGTGTCGTTCGGGCTGGATGCGCACGCCATCGGGGTGGCTGAACTGACCCTGTTGCTGGGTACGCCGGTGCTGAGTTTCGTCGGTGCAATTGGCGTGGCGCTGACCGTCAGCCTGAAACGCAGCGGCATGTTGCTGGCCTTGCTGGTGCTGCCACTGTACGTACCGGTGCTGATTTTTGGCAGTAACGCCATTGATACCGCTGCCGCCGGGTTGCCGGTCAGCGGGCAGTTATACCTGCTGGCGGCGCTGCTGGTGCTGGCGGTGACGCTGGCTCCGGTGGCGATTGCTGCGGCTTTGAGGATGAGTGTTTCACAATGATCAAGACAGAAGCTGCCCCATCGAATTCCGGTTTGTTCAAGCTTTGGTATCACCGCATGGCTTCCCCGGTCTGGTTTTACCGCATTTCCGGCAAGCTGCTGCCGTGGCTGTGGGCGCTGTTCGCGGTGCTGCTGGTGACTGGCTTGTACGGCGGGCTGGTGACAGCCCCGGCGGATTACCAGCAGGGCGATTCCTTCCGCATCATTTACGTACATGTACCGGCGGCCTGGCTGTCGATGTTCGTCTATATGGTGATGGCGGTCAGCGGCGCGATTGCGCTGATCTGGCGCATCAAGCTGGCGGAAATGGTGCTGGTCAGTTGTGCGCCGATCGGGGCCAGTTTCACCTTCATTGCGCTGGTGACAGGCTCGTTGTGGGGCAAGCCGATGTGGGGAACCTGGTGGGTATGGGATGCGCGCATGACTTCGGAACTGATCCTGCTGTTCCTGTATCTGGGTGTCATTGGCCTGTACAGCGCGATTGAAGACAAACGCATGGCTTCGCGGGCGGTGGCGATCCTGGCGCTGGTCGGCATTGTCAACATTCCCATCATCCATTATTCGGTGGAATGGTGGAACACGCTGCATCAGGGCGCGACCGTAACCAAGTTCGACAAACCTTCCATCCACATCGACATGCTGATTCCGCTGTTACTGATGGCTGGCGCATTCAAGGTATTTTTTGCGATCAGCCTATTGCTGCGCACCCGCAACGAACTGCTGGAACGGGAACTCCCGCGCAAGTGGGTGAAACAACTGGTGGAGGAAAACGATGGCTGAGTTTTTCCACATGGGCGGCTATGCCCTGTATGTCTGGAGTTCCATCGGTATCACGGCAGTCGTGTTGCTGTTGAATGTGTTGTTGCCGTTGCAGAAACACCGCGAGATGTTGCGGCGGGCGGCGGATTTTCATGAGCTGGAGGGGGGAAACCATGACACCCGTTAGAAAAAAACGCTTATGGCTGATCCTGGCGCTGGTGCTGGGTGTCGGCGTCTCCGCAGCACTGGTGCTGCAAGCTTTCAACCAGAACATGATGTTTTATTATTCGCCGAAAGACATCAAGGCAGGGCAAGCGCCTGCCAACCACGATTTCCGGGTCGGCGGGCTGGTGGTGGCGGGCACGGTCAAACGCGACCCCAGCAGCCTGGATGTGCATTTCGACGTGACCGACCTGACCGAGACCGTGACGGTGAAATACACCGGCATCCTGCCTGACCTGTTCCGCGAGGGGCAAGGCATCATCGCCCGTGGCAGGTTGTTGCCGGATGGAGTGGTCGAAGCGGCGGAAGTGCTGGCCAAGCATGATGAAAACTATATGCCACCGGAAGTGGCGGATTCGCTGCCGCACAAGCCTGCCGAGGAGGCGCAATGATCCCTGAAATCGGTCACTTTGCCCTGATCATGGCGCTGGTGGTGTCGGTAGTGCTGACGGTGCTGCCGCTGCTGGGTGCGACCTTCAGCAATGAACGCTGGGTTGCGCTGGCCAAACCGGCGGCGCGGATGCAGTTGCTGTTCATGCTGCTGGCTTATGGCTGCCTGACTTACGCTTTCATTACCTTTGATTTTTCGGTGCGCTATGTGGCTTCCACTTCGCATTCGAGCTTGCCGCTGCTGTACCGGATTTCCGGGGTGTGGGGGGCGCATGAAGGCTCCCTGCTGTTGTGGGCGCTGATCCTGAGTTTGTGGATGGGGGCGGTGACGGTGTTCAGCCGCAGCATTCCACGGGTGATGCTGGCGCGGGTGCTGGGGGTGATGGGCTTTGTGGCGGTGGGGTTCCTGCTGTTTTTGCTGGTGACTTCCAACCCGTTTGAGCGGCTGATTCCTGCCCCTGCGGATGGGCGTAGCCTGAACCCCTTGCTGCAAGACCCCGGTTTGGCAATCCACCCGCCGATGTTGTACATGGGCTATGTGGGCTTTTCGGTGGCGTTTGCGTTTGCGGTGGCGGCGATGCTGGGCGGCAAGCTGGATGCGGCGTGGACGCGCTGGGTGCGCCCGTGGACGAATATTGCCTGGATGTTCCTGACCCTCGGCATTGCGCTGGGTAGCTGGTGGGCGTATTACGAACTCGGCTGGGGTGGTTGGTGGTTCTGGGATCCGGTGGAAAATGCCTCGCTGATGCCGTGGCTGGTCGGTACGGCACTGATCCATTCGCTGGCGGTGAGTGAAAAGCGTGGGGCGTTCAAGGCGTGGACGGTGTTGCTGGCGGTGTTTGCGTTTTCGCTGAGTTTGCTGGGAACCTTCCTGGTGCGTTCCGGGGTGCTGACTTCAGTGCATGCGTTTGCCAGCGATCCGGGGCGTGGGCTGTTTATCCTGCTGTTCCTGGCTACCGTGGTGGGCTTGTCGCTGACGCTGTATGCGTTCCGGGCTGACCGCTTCAAATCAGATGTCAGTTTCCAGTTGTTTTCGCGCGAAACCGGCTTGTTGTTGAACAATGTGATTCTGGTGGTGATGACGGCAACCGTATTGCTGGGGACGCTGTATCCGCTGGTGCTGGATGCATTGGGTGTCGGCAAGCTGTCGGTGGGGCCGCCGTATTTCAACAGCGTGATGGTGCCGCTGGGGATTCCGTTGGTCATCGTCATGGGGCTGGGCGTGCTGTTGCGCTGGAAACGTGACTCCATCAGCCGCTTGGGAACAGACCTTGCCCTGCTGGTGATTATCGCCGTTGGGGTGGGTTTGTTGTTTTCCCTGCTGTTGCACTATGACTGGGAGGGATATGACTGGGAGGGAATGGCAGCCATCGGTTTGATCATGGCGGTGTGGATTGCGGTCACCACCCTGTTCTGGGTGTGGAAGCAGAAGCGTACTGCTTCCGTCTGGGGGGCAGCGCTGGCGCACGCCGGTATGGCGATCATGATTATCGGCATCAGCCTGACTTCGCTGTACAGCAGCGAAAAGGACATCCGCCTGTCCGCCGGGCAGCAATACCAACTGGCTGGCTATGACTTCCAGTTTCAGGGGGTAAAGAAGGTTTCCGATGTCAGCTATGACGCTTATCAGGGGATTGTGGACATTAGCCGTAACGGTCAGCCGGTCAGCCATCTGGAGCCGCAAAAGCGGGTTTACCGGGTGCAGACCATGCCGATGACCGAAGCCGGGATTGACGCCGGTCTGTTCCGCGACCTGTTCGTGGCGCTGGGTGAGCCGCTGGAAGGGGATGCGTGGAGCCTGCGGGTTTACCACAAGCCGTTTATCCGCTGGATATGGCTGGGGGCGATATTGATGGCCGTCGGTGGAATACTGGCGGCGGGTGACCGGCGCTACCGGTTGAAGGTAGAGGGGCGTTCCCATGCTTAAATATTTTGTTCCATTAGGCGCATTCCTGCTGCTGGTTGCCCTGCTGGCGGTGGGGTTGAAACTCGACCCGCGCGAAGTGCCTTCGCCCTTCATCGGCAAACCGGCTCCGGCGATTGAGGCCGTGCAGCTTGATGCGGCGGCGGGTACGTTTTCCAGCACCAGCCTCAAAGGCAAGGTCTGGCTGTTGAATGTATGGGCATCGTGGTGTGGCGAATGCCAACGTGAACATCCCGTGCTGACCGAGCTGGTGCAGGGGCAAAACCTCACGGCGGTTGGCCTGAATTACAAGGACGCAGCCAGCGACGCCAACCGCTGGCTGGCGCAGTTCGGCAACCCGTTCACCAGCATTGTCGCTGACCCGCAAGGCAAGGTCGGGTTGGACTGGGGCGTGTATGGCACGCCGGAAACCTTCATTATCGACCAGCAGGGCATCATCCGTTACAAGCACATCGGCCCCATGAGCCAGAAGGCCGTGACGGAAAAAATCCTGCCGCTGCTGGCTGAATTGCGTAACGGGGGTAAGCCATGACATACCTGAAAGAGGGCAAATGTTATTCGCCCCTACAAGGGATCTCCGTAGGGGCGAATAACATTCGCCCTCTTCACTACCTGCTCCTGATATTGATGTTATTGTTGCCACTGCCAGCCCCTGCCAGTATCGAAGTCCACCAGTTCAATACGCCCGCACAGGAAGCCCTCTACACCGACCTGATTGCCGAATTGCGCTGCCTGGTGTGCCAGAACCAGAATCTGGCCGATTCCAATTCGGAACTGGCGCAGGATTTACGCGGCAAGACCTACGAAATGGTGATGGCGGGTTCTTCACATACCGAGATTATCGACTTCATGGTGACGCGCTACGGCGATTTCGTGCTGTACAACCCCCCGGTCAGGCAAAGCACCTTACTGTTGTGGCTGGGGCCGTTGTTGTTTTTGTTGCTGGGGTTGGGCATCCTGTTTGCATTCCTGCGCAGGAAATCGCGCCAGACCAGCCAGCCCCTGTCCGATTCAGACAGGCAACGCGCCGAACAACTGCTGAGCGGGGATAAACCATGACTTTCTGGATGATCATTTTCCTGTTGGTGGCGTTGGCGGTGGCTGGACTGCTGATTCCACTGTTACGTCAACCCAAAGCGCAGCCGGAGGCAGAACGCAACGCGCAGAACATCCAGATTGCCCGCGAACAACTGGCGGAACTGGAGCGCATGAATGCATCCGGGGAACTGGATGCAGCCGAATACCAGACCCGCGAGGAAGAACTGGAAAAAGCCCTGCTGGCTGACCTGCAAGCGGATGGAGCAACGCCCTCCCCTTCCACTAAAACATCCTCAGCGTATCTGGCGGCCATTGCGGTGGGCATATTCGTCCCGGTTGCCGCCTTTGGGCTGTATGCCTGGCTGGGCACACCTGAAGCCCTGCAAGTGGCGGCACAAGAACAGGGTTTGCCATCTGACCATCCCTCCATGGATGGTAACCAGCAAGCCCCTGACATTGGCAAAATGGTGGAAGGCTTGAGTAAAAAACTGGAAGCCAACCCCAATAACCCGGACGGCTGGCACATGCTGGGGCTTTCCTACATGAACATGGGGCGCTACACCGACGCTGCCCAAGCCTACCGTAAACTGGCGGAACTACAGCCGGGCAATGTGGAAGTCATGCTGCTGCTGGCGGATGCGCTGGCCATGGGCAACGATGGCAAAGTAGCGGGCGAAGCCGAACAATTGGCACTTCAGGTGCTGGCTAAACAGCCTGAAAATGTCACGGCATTGTGGCTGTCGGGGTTGGGTGCTGCGGAAAAAAACGACACGGCCAAGGCATTGGAATACTGGAAGGTTTTACTGCCAATGCTCGATGATAGCCCGGAGGAACAGGCTGAGGTCAAAAGCCTGATCCAGCAGTTTGAGGAGAAACAGCCTTAGAAACCCTTACACCGCTTTCCCACAAACCGGATAAAGTCGGGTGGTCTTGCAGAAGCATACATCTGCAACATTAACATTCCGTCACTTCCCAAATTTCGCCAGTGGTTTATGCTTGAAGCATGAACATATTAATCGTTGAAGATGACCGCCAAACCGCCAGCTTCATCCAGAAAGGGTTGATGGAAAGCGGTTATGTGGTTGACCATGCCGCCGATGGTGAAGACGGCTTACATCTTGCGCTGCAAGGCAGTTATGACGCCCTGATCGTTGACCGGATGCTGCCCAGACGGGATGGCCTTTCCCTAATCCAGACCTTGCGCTCACAGGGAATGCGGACGCCGGTACTGATCCTCAGCGCCTTGGGCGAAGTCGACAACCGGGTGGAAGGCTTGCGCGCAGGCGGTGACGATTATCTGGTTAAACCCTACGCATTCAGTGAACTGCTGGCGCGCTTGCAGGCATTACTGCGCCGCACCCAGCCAACACAGGAACAAACCACCCTCAAGGTGCGCGACCTGGAAATGGATCTGCTCAAACGTCGCGTGACCCGCAACGGCACGGCCATCAATCTGCAACCACGCGAATTCAACCTGCTGGAATACCTGATGCGCCATGCCGGTCAGGTCGTGACCCGCACCATGTTGCTGGAAAAGGTCTGGGACTACCATTTCGACCCGCAAACCAACGTGATCGACGTACACATCAGCCGCCTGCGCAGCAAGATCGACAAAGATTTCGACGCGCCCTTACTGCACACTATCCGGGGCGCGGGGTATCTGCTGCATGATCCGCAAACTGTTTAACACCTCGGTTTTCCGTCTGTCGATGGTCTACGCGCTGCTATTCAGCACGGTGGCTGCGGGCGCACTCGGTTTCATTTACTGGATGGCGAAAGGGCAAATGCAGCAACAGACCGACGCCCGTCTGCAACTGGAAACCGATGTGCTCATGAGCCGTTACCGTACCTCCGCCATCGAAGGTCTTGTGCAGGTCATCCAGATACGCAACAGTGATGGGGGTTCGCGCTTCCTCATTTCCAACCTGGTGCATCGCCAGCAGCAGGACTTAACCCGTGAGCTCGATTTTGAAACACTCAGCCCGGATCATACCCAGGCATTCGCCACTGTCCCCCTCAGTAAAATTACCGGCACCAGCAAGGATACCCAGCCAGTCCGCCTGTTATGGACACAACTTTCCGGCGGCTATCAATTACTGGTCGTTACCGATCTGAAAGAACAACACACCCTGCTCGACCGCCTCTACCAGACAGTTATTGCAGCCATCGCGACCATTTTTGCCCTGGCGTTGCTGGGTGGTAGCTTCATGGGTTACAACGTCTTGCACCGAATTAATGCTGTCGGCAAAACGGCCAATGAAATCGTCAGCGGCAATCTCGCCCGGCGGATGCCCGTCACCAAGCGCAATGACGAATTTGACCGCCTCAGCCGTGTGCTCAATTCCATGCTGGAACGCATCGAACAACTGATGCAGGGGATGCGCGAAGTCACCGACAATCTGGCCCATGACCTGCGCAACCCGCTCAACCGCCTGCGTAACCGGCTGGAAGCCAGCCAGTACGAACCGCAGGACAAAACCGATTACCCGTACCTGGTTCAGGACACGATTCAGGATCTGGACGAACTGATCAAGACATTCAACGCCTTACTGAGCATTGCGCAAATGGAATCAGGTGTACAGCGTGAAGACTGGGCGGATGTGAACCTTGCCAGCCTGACGGATGAACTGGCTGAACTCTACACCGTGGTCGCAGAAGAAGACGGTCTTACCCTGACGCATCAGGCCGAACCGGGAGTAAGCATACACGGTAACCGGCAGTTGCTGGCGCAGGCCATTACCAACCTGCTGGACAATGCAGTGAAATACACCCCTTCCGGCGGAAGCATTCACCTAAACACTACCCGGCAGGCTGATAAAATCAGCATTAGCGTCGCCGACAACGGGCCGGGTATTCCGCCAGACAAGCGTGAGCAGGTATTCAAACGCTTTAACCGGCTGGATAACGCCCGCAGCACACCGGGTAACGGGCTGGGGTTAAGCCTGGTAAAAGCAGTCACCGAACTGCATGGTGCAGACATCCTGCTGGAAGACAACAACCCCGGCCTGAAAGCCAGCCTGCGCTTCCCGCTTAATACTGCACGCCTTTCTGAATAGTTTCCCTGGTTTCCTCGGCAACCTCCTTCGCAGTATTCACGGTAGCGCGGTTTACCGCCTGTATCAGATTGTTTTCCGCAACTGGTGCGCCATTGATCGTCATGCCGGTAGGGGTATTGGCATATTCGCCGAAAGTATTGCGGTAGTCCATATCCTGGCTACTCAGGCCATAAGTGCAGACAGCCTGGGAAACTGTGCCTTGCTCCTGCCCGACCAATGAGAAATCAAGGATAACCTGCATTTGCACACCTTTCTGTTCAGTCTGCTTTTCAGCATGCCAGACAATGCCTTTGTCGTCGGATAACGCTACCAACACCGCCTTGCAGGTCTTGGCCGGATTATCCAGATTATGACCACCCGAACAGGCCACCAGCATCCCTGCCACCAGGATGATTGCCAACTTGCGCATTTCCTACCTCTCACTTGCCTTTCATCATGCCGTAAAACCGGCAATGCGTTATGATTAAGATATGATGAACTCAATGAGAACAGAAAAAATGCATGAAGAAAAGCATAAATATCTAATAGATCTGGAAAAAGCGCTTGGTGCAAGACTGGTGGGTGTTACCCGTGATCTGGCAAGTACTCATAGTGCAGATTCTGCCGAACAGGTAACTGAACGTGAGAACGAGGATGTTTTACGTAATCTTCAGGAAGAGACCCGACTGGAGCTGAAACAGGTACGCTCAGCCATCAAGCGTATCGAAGCTGGTGAGTATGGCATTTGCAGCAATTGCGGAGCCGAAATCAGCGCAGGCCGACTGGCGGCACTTCCCTATGCCACACTTTGCATTAGCTGTGCAGAATAATCGGGCTGGCAGTCAGTCGACTGCCACAACGAAAGTATTTTCCCCAATCTGAGTCACCTTTTTCGAGGCACGGTTTGCGCTTCCACCAGAAGCGCCAACTACCACGAAAGTCCCAGGGCTGACAGCTACTACCCTGTTGGGGGCTGGCAGCTTTCTTGCGGCCTGGGGCTGTGGATGGGATATTTGCCTTGCCCCGTTATTATTGACTGAGGCCATCTGCCTGGATTGCTCACGTGCCGGGCTGACGGCGGCATACCGCCGAGCCTTTCGGGAAACATCCGCCGTCTTGCGGCTGTCAGTAGTAGATGACGATGAAACCGTTTTCTCCGGGCGCGTCACCGTTTCCTTGTCGGCCTCAGCCCGTTTTGTAACGGCTACTGCCGCTGGCACTTCGCGACGAACATCCACCTTCTCGGGTTCGACGCTGGTGGCCTCATCAGATTTGGATACAGCCGGTTTTTCGGAAACAGTTCCGACACTCGCAATGATTGCCTCTTCGATTACCCTGTCATGCTCCTGTGAACCTGACGGTTCTTTATCCGAAACAGCAGGGGCAATTGCCAGCAGTTCATTGCTGGACAAGCTGTCTGCGACATCAGGAACCAAAGGAGCTGTTTCAAGCGCAAGCTCAGGCATTACCAAAGGCTCCGCCACGGGAGCTTCTGAATACTGAGCCGATACGGGTGATCGCTGATCAAGCTTGGCAAGTGTCGTCGACGTAGTTCCGGCTGACTGATACAGGGAATAGGAGCCATAACTTATCAGAATGCCAAGCCCTGTCATTACAGCGGCTTTGGCTAACATGCCATTTTTACTTGTTACCCTGGACCCGTGCTTTTCTGCCAGGTCTTCCATTCCCGCGAGGCTGCCGGTAAATCCTTGTAACAGGGTATAAGGTGAAGCCTGCCGCTTACTGCGCTGGAGCGACAATCCCTGTTGCAGGGATTTCCAGCCACCACCCAAATGCGCTAGTGGCAGTGGCGACAAGCGGGTAGTTGCAGCTTCTGAGGTATCAGTATCGCCAAATGGCTGACGGCCACTCAAAAGCTGATAAGCAATGCAGGCAATCGAAAAGGTATCATCCTGGGATGAAGGCAAAACGCCACGCGCCACTTCAGGGCTGATATAGGGTGATTGTAGAACCAACGGGGCATTAGCCGACCCTGTAACACCCGTCAGGATACGCAACACTACTGCCATCGGGGCATTCAGCAATTTGCAGTTATTTCTAGAGCACAATACGGCACCCGGTTCGAGAAAACCGAAACCGCCACGTGACATAAACTGCTTGGCTGCACGGAAAATGTTGAAAAGGATAGCCTGCGCTTCCTGCGGGGAAAATTGCCGCCCGCCCCTTTCCTGCATCAGTTCTGTGATGGTCTTGCCAACGCTTTCATTGTAGATCACCCAGTATGTATCAGTATCCCGATAGGCACCTGCAATGCTCAAGGGGGAGTCGGGCCGGTCAAATTCTTCCAGAACCCGCTGTAACGTGCTTTCAAATGCTGGAAACCCGGCAAGTTTGGGAGAAACTTCGGCCAGAATCAGGGAACTTTCGCTTCCATCTGCTTCCAGCGTCATCCGGTCACGGGCACGGAAAAATGTCGCTAACGAGGTTTCAGCCAGAAATGCCTCCAGAACATACTGCCCTGCAACTACCCGGTTTTCCGCCACTACGTCCGAATCATGGATTTCATTCATATGAGACACCACCCTGTTTTGACACATTTTCCCTTTAGACCCATTAATTATGCCTATATTTCAGTAAAATATTAAGCATAAATATTAGAAAACAATTTATGGGGAATAATAAATATTTCTTGCTGTATTTTTCATACAGACAATCTTGCCCATCTTTCAGTAAAATGTGCCGATTGATCCAGAACTTTACGCTATTAGGGGAAATTTACATGAAATTGAATATGGCTGCCGTTGCTTTGGCAGTACTAAACCTTCATGCATGCACGGTCGTCGCGCCCGCCATAGCGCCTGCACCCAAGGCAGATATGACTCTGACCAACCCGGCTATAGCCCGCGCCGCCAACCCTGCGTCCATGAACTGTATCCAGCAGAAGGGCACGTTACAGATTGAACGCAACGCCCAAGGTGAAATTGCTTATTGCCTGTTGCCCAGCGGCAAGCGCTGTGAAGAATGGGACATGTTCCGGGGCAATTGCCCTACCCGCACCGTGAACGTCGGCCTGAAAAAATTCGGTTTCTAGACATTCAACATGTCACCGACAAGGTGATAGCTGCGCACGATACGTCCATCTTCCTCTACTGAATGGAGATGGACGTCATACCCCCACAAGCGATGCACATGACGCAGCATTTCATTGACCTCATTGTTCAATGGCCGTCGGCTATTCAGTACATGCTGCAAGGTGAGTGAACGGTCGCCGCGCAAGTTGACCCGTGACACCTGAATATCCGGTTCCTGCTGGCTAAGGTTGTATTGCTGGGAAAGCGATTCACGCAAACGGCGATAGCCCTCATCGTTGTGGATCGCCATGACATTAATGGTGTTTTTGCGGTCATCGTCTTCCAGTGCGAAGAAATGGAAATCCCGCATGATTTTGGGCGACATGAATTGCAGGATGAAGCTTTCGTCCCGGTAATTGCGCATCACATAATCCAGCGTGGACAACCAGTCGCTACCAGCAATATCCGGGAACCAGCGCCGGTCTTCCTCGCTCGGGTTTTCACAAATACGGCGGATGTCAGTCATCATGGCAAAACCAAGCGCATATGGATTGATGCCGGAATAGTACGGGCTGTCAAAACCCGGCTGCATGACCACATTGGTATGTGAAGTCAGGAATTCCATCATGAACCCCTCGTTCACCAGGCCTTCGTCATACATCTCGTTGAGAATGGTGTAATGCCAGAAAGTCGCCCAGCCTTCATTCATTACCTGCGTCTGGCGCTGCGGATAAAAATATTGCGCAACCTTGCGCACGATGCGGATAATTTCCCGCTGCCAGATTTCCAGTGCCGGGGAGTTTTTCTCGATGAAATAGAGAATGTTTTCCTGTGGCTCTTCAGGAAAATACCGCACGGCGCGTTCCCCTTCCTGCTCTCGCCCCCGGTGCGGCAAGGTGCGCCACAGGTCATTGATATGCTGCTGGATATAGAGTTCCCGCTCGGCCTGACGCTGCTGCTCTTCCGCTGCGGAAATCGGCGCAGGCCGCTTGTAACGGTCAACACCGTAATTCATCAGCGCGTGGCAGGAATCCAGCAGTACTTCTACGGCTTCCACACCGTAGCGCTCTTCGCACTGGCTGATATAGTGCTTGGCGAACATCAGGTAGTCGATAATGGCTTCCGCATCTGTCCAGGTGCGGAACAGGTAGTTGCCCTTGAAGAAGGAATTGTGCCCGTAACAGGCATGCGCTATCACCAGCGCCTGCATGGTCAGGGTATTTTCCTCCATCAGGTAGGCAATGCAGGGATCTGAATTGATGACGATTTCATACGCCAGCCCCATGCGCCCACGGCTATAGTTCTGTTCCACATTGACGAAATGTTTGCCGTAAGACCAGTGGTTGTAGAACACCGGCATACCGATGGAGGCATAGGCATCCATCATCTGGTCGGAACGGATGATTTCGATCTGGTTGGGATAGGTATCCAGCTTGAACTTGTCACGGGCGATCCGGGCGATTTCACGCTCGTAAGTCTGGATGGTTTCAAACGTCCATTCTGAACTGGTCGAAATGTAGTTTTTCTCCTTGACAGATTCAGCCATCACGCCATCTCCTCACCTGTATGTTTCTTGAACAATTCGCGGAACACCGGGTAAATCTCCGCATTGTTGCGTACCCGTTGAATGGCGAACCGGTCGGCAAAATCACCTTGCAGGTGCTCATACAGATACCACAAGCCCTGCGGATCGCGGTCGCCGATTTCAATATAAGTGTAGTACTGAACAAATGGCAGAACGTCATGCACCAGCGCATCATGGCAGTGCTGGTTATCTTCGTGCCAGTTATCACCATCGGACGCCTGCGCCACGTAGATATTCCACTCATCCGGCGCAAACCGTTCCTTGATGATTTCACCGGTTAGGTTGAGTGCGCTGGAAACCACCGTACCGCCGGTTTCACGGGCGTAGAAAAAGGTTTCCTCATCCACTTCCTGCGCCTGGGTGTGGTGGCGGATAAACACCACGTCAATCTTTTCGTAATTCTTTTTCAGGAACAAATACAGCAGGAAAAAGAAGCGCTTGGCCGTATCCTTGATTTCCTGCGTCATGGAACCGGATACATCCATCACGCAAAACATGACCGCCTTGGGTGACGGCTTGGGGACTTTTATCTTGAGATTGTACTTGAGGTCGAAATCGTCCAGCCACGGAATGGCATGCATACGCACATTCAGGTGTTCGAGCTCAGTTTTTAAAATCAGGCGCTGCTCTTCGACTTCATCGCAGGCTTCGCGTGTATCCAGCTCCTCCAGTTCCGCCAGCACTTCACGGCGGCGGCGACGCTCCTTGCCACGCAGGGCAATCCGGCGGGCATGGGCGCTGCGCATGGAACGCACGATATTGATCTGTGCCGGGTTGCCTACTTCGCTGACCCCGGCGCGTTTGTAATCAAACGAATCCATGCTCAGCAACTGGCGTTTGACCATATTGGGCAGAGCCAGATCTTCAAACAGGTATTCGAGGAATTCCTTCTGCGAAATCTGGAAGACAAAATCATCCATGCCGTCGCCAGAATTGGAAGCATCCCCGGAGCCACTTCCGCCACCTCCCCCACCGGGTGGACGCTGAATACGGTCGCCTTCGATGAACTCCTTGTTGCCGGGGTGAACCACATCGCGCCTGCCGCCCTGCCCGTGGCGGAACACAGGCTCGGAAATGTCGCGCTTAGGGATCGTGATGCTTTCCCCCTGCTCCATATCCGTAATATTGCGGCGGCTGACCGCATCCGACACGGCGCGGCGAATCTGTTTCTGGTAGCGCTTGAGGAAGCGTTCCCGGTTTACCAGACTCTTGTTCTTGCTGTTCAGTCGACGGTCAACGATGTAAGCCATGCAGCTCTCCTTTATTTACTGCGACTTGCGTACCCGCAGATACCATTCAGCCAACAGGCGCACCTGCTTCTCGGTGTAACCACGCTTCATCATGCGTTCAACGAAGTTGTCGTGCTTGCGCTGCTCATCCGCCGTGGATTTGGCACCGTAGGAAATGACCGGCAACAGGTCTTCGGTACTGGAGAACATTTTCATCTCAATCACGCGACGCAGCTTTTCATAGCTGGTCCAAGCCGGGTTGCGGCCACCGTTGTTGGCACGGGCGCGCAGTACGAAGTTAACGATCTCGTTACGGAAATCTTTCGGATTGCTGATGCCTGCCGGTTTCTCGATTTTTTCCAGGTCGCCGTTGAGCGCCGCCCGGTCGAGAAATTCGCCAGTCTCAGGGTCGCGGAATTCCTGATCCTGAATCCAGAAGTCGGCGTAGCTTACATAGCGGTCGAACAGGTTCTGGCCATACTCGGAATAGGATTCGAGGTAAGCCGTCTGGATTTCCTTGCCGATGAAATCAACATAGCGCGGTGCCAGATATTCCTTGATGAAGCGGATGTAACGATCCTGCACTTCACGCTGGAATTGTTCCTTCTCAATCTGGCGCTCCAGCACATACATCAGGTGTACCGGGTCAGCCGCCACTTCGGTCGCATCGTAGTTGAACACTTTCGACAAAATCTTGAAGGCGAAACGGGTGGAAAGACCGCTCATGCCCTCATCCACGCCAGCCGCATCCTGGTATTCCTGGATGGTTTTGGCTTTTGGATCAATATCTTTCAGGTTTTCACCGTCGTAGATACGCATCTTGGAAAACAGGTTGGAATTGTCCGGCTCCTTCAGACGCGACAGCACAGTAAACTGCGCCAGCATCTTGAGGGTATCCGGTGCGCATGGAGAAGCAGCCAGAGAACTGTTTATCAGCAACTTTTCGTAAATCTTGACCTCTTCAGCCACCCGCAGGCAGTAAGGCACCTTGACGATGGAAACACGGTCAATGAACGCCTCGTTGTTGCGGTTGTTCTTGAAAGTCTGCCATTCCGATTCATTGGAGTGCGCCAGAATGATGCCCGAAAACGGAATGGCACCAATGCTTTCCGTACCGTTGAAATTGCCTTCCTGGGTCGCAGTCAGCAGTGGATGCAGCACCTTGATTGGTGCCTTGAACATTTCCACAAACTCCATCAAACCCTGGTTGGACAGGCACAAACCACCGGAATAGCTGTAGGCATCCGTATCGTTCTGCGGGTAATCCTCCAGCTTGCGGATATCGACCTTACCGACCAGCGAGGAAATATCCTGGTTGTTTTCGTCACCCGGTTCGGTTTTGGATACAGCAATCTGGTTCAGGCGTGAGGGGTAACGCTTGACCACGCGGAATTTGCTGATGTCACCGCCGAATTCGTGCAGGCGTTTAACCGCCCACGGTGACATGATGGTTTTCAGGTAACGCTGCGGGACGCCATAATCCTCTTCCAGAATCGCACCATCTTCCTCGACATTGAACAGGCCCAGCGGGGATTCATTGATCGGGGAACCCTTGATGCAATAGATTGGTGCTTTCTCAATCAGCGCTTTCAGACGCTCGGCCAACGAAGACTTGCCACCACCGACCGGCCCCAGCAGATACAGTACCTGCTTGCTTTCTTCCAGCCCCTGTGCTGCATGACGAAAGAAGGACACTATCTGCTCGATACTGTCTTCCATACCATAAAATTCGGAAAATGCAGGATAACGGCGTATAATCTTGTTCGCAAAAATCCGGCTCAAACGCGGATCGCGGGAAGTGTCTACCAACTGTGCCTCACCAATCGCATACAACAAACGCTCGGCAGCAGTTGAGTAAGCCATTGGGTCTTCCTTGCAAATGTCCAGGTATTCTTGCAGGGAATATTCTTCTTCTTGTAAAGCTTCGTAACGGGACTGATAGTGACTAAATATATTGCTCATATTTTTCCCCTTCGTGGTTGACAGCGTGCAGAAACATTCTGCACCGCAACATCCTTCATGGATTCTTCCATAGTTCGATACTGACAGCTTGCAAGGCGAATGCCAAATGGCTACAAACTGATAGTAGTTGTTGAACCCTCATATCTGTTTGGACTACAGATGCACCCAAAAGTGTAGTTTTTGTTTCGTCATTTGTAATTATGCCTGCTTGTTTGTATTTATTCTGTTCACAATTTAGCCTAGCTATCAGGCAGTCGCAGAAAAATCTGATGGGCGGGAAAAGCATGCTAAAGTCAATGCATCAAAACATAATAACAGGAGTGCTGTGTGAAACTTGCCACCTTCAACCTCTACCAGTTCGTCGCCCCCGGCTATTACTGGTATGAACGGGACGAGCACAACACCTATACCACCGCCGAGTGGCAACAGAAAACCAACTGGATCACTACCCGGCTGCGCCAGATGGATGCCGATATCGTTGGATTTCAAGAAGTTTTCAGCATCCCGGAACTGCATGAACTCTGCGCCAGAGCCGGTTACCCGCATTTTGTCACGGTAGATGAAGCGGGCGCAAACGCCGCTGACGACAGGGTTTATTGCAAATCCGTCGTCGCACTGGCATCCCGCTTTCCAGTCAGCGCCATCCATCCGGTTGACATTCCTGCCGAGGTGCGCAACGACTTGCCGATACCACACAATTTCCGTTTCAGCCGGAAACCCATCTGCGCTGATATTGATACCCCCGACCTTGGCAAGGTTACTGTGTATGTGTTGCACCTAAAATCCAAGCGTCCTGTCAGTCTGGATATGCATTACGCAGACAAGCTGGAATGGCGTTACCGGGTGCGCGACACCCTGCGCCGCTTGTCACGCGGCACAATAGCCTCGCTGCTTCAGCGCGGCATAGAGGCCACCCTCATCTACCATCACGCCACCCACTGGCTGGAACAGGGCAAAGATAGCCCCATTATAGTGCTTGGTGATTTTAACGATGCACAGGATTCCCACCCTTTTGGTGCACTGACCATGCAAGATCGAATTTTCAGCATTGGTGGGCTGGAACCTGAAGAATGGCCAGAGGGAATTGGCACATTCCTGCACGAATACCGGCTGGCGGATACTTTCCGGCTGGCACCCAACATGCGTCACCGGGTACGTCCATTTACCAAAATACACCGTGGGGAAGGTGGCGTGCTGGACTACATCCTCGTCTCCAATGCCTTGAACAGCAAAAACCCTGAGGCACAGGCAGAAGTTACCCACTATCAGGTCTGGAACAAGCACCTGGATGCCGATGGCATCGAAGACCGCCTGCAATCCGACCACGGGCAGGTTTGCGTGGAATTATTGCCCTGCAATGCACCATCCATCCATGCACCCGAGGTGCAGCAAAAACCGGCACATACGGTCAACGCACTGGCCGACATCGTTACCCGGCAGGATTTCGTGGAATACGCTGGTGGCGTGTTCCAGTCGCACCTGCATTTTCGCCAGTGGAGCAGCGAGGACAAATGGAAATATTTCTGGTCGTTCTTTTTTGACACCGAACACGGCTGGGTTACGTCCATTTATGGCACAGTGCCAGTCAGCGAACTCTATCAAAAACAGCGGCATAGTATTGAACACATCATTCCGCGCGATTTCCTCGACCGCTATCTGGCGCGCAAGGGTGCGCCCCGCCATGTACGTTATGGTGCGACTGTCAACCCGTTCAACCTTGCCCCTTCGGAACGCGGCCTCAATGCCAAACGTTCCAATTTCGGGTTCGATTTCGAGGATAACCACATCGTGCGCCCCTACCATATGGAACTATACCCGGAAAGCTTTTCCGGCACCGGTTTCGACGCCGACCACGAATGGGTGATCCCGTCACGCAACCGGGGCGACATTGCGCGTTCCATCCTGTATATGCTGCTGATCTATGAAATCGACGAACTGTACAACCGGCACATCGACACGCTGGTTCACTGGGCGAAACTCGACAGCCCCAGCGCGTGGGAAATTGCCTACAACAACTGGGTATACGCCCACAGAGGTATCCGCAACCCGTTCATCGACACGCCGGAAAATGCCTTGGTATTACTTGACAACAGGGATTTACTGCTATCACTGGAGGTGGAGAAATAATGGATCAGAACTTCAGCTGCCATTCAACCCGGTCTTTTTTCAGGCGAAACCGCCCAACCTTGCTGCGATTGATAGCTGGAAATAGTTTATCAGTAACTTTGTCAGTAAGTTTATTGTAAGCATCTTCGCGAATCTCAGCCACGTTCTGGTCGGAACGCTCCTTGCACTCGTCATAGCTCAAACCTACCGGACACGCTGTCTGTTTCAAAAACAGATCCAGATTATTACTTCCCTGCCGAAGCGGTAAATTGGGGCGGATTCCAAGAGCGCGGAACCCAAGCTCCCCCTCTGACGCCTGACCAGGCACACTAAATGCTGGCATACCACCCACTGTATTTTTTGTTGCATTGGCGGCACAACCGGCAACCAGCAAACAAACCACCCAGATCATAAAAAAGCCCTTACTCATCTGCCCCTGCTTTATTCCATACAATCTGTCACAACAATCTGTCACAACAATCTGTCACACTTATAAACTTTATAGGCTATTCCCTTGCGGGATGCGAGTAAATCTTGTGCCGACATACTGGGGGGTTTCTTAAACGCGCAGTGAATCCTATAATCTGCTGTTTCCATTCCCGGACAAAGAAAGAACAATGCGAGTTTCCCGATTCCCCATTTCCACCCTGCGTGAAACCCCGGCAGACGCCGAGGTCATCAGCCACCAATTGATGCTGCGCGCTGGCCTGATCCGCCGCCTCGCTTCCGGTTTGTATACATGGATGCCGTATGGCCTGCGGGTGCTGCGCAAGGTCGAAGCCATCGTGCGTGAAGAGATGAACAACGCTGGCGCTGTCGAAGTGCTGATGCCTTCCGTACAACCGGCTGAACTGTGGCAGGAATCAGGCCGCTGGGAAAAATACGGCGCGGAACTGTTGCGCATCCGTGACCGCCACCAGCGCGATTTCTGCTATGGCCCAACGCACGAAGAAATCATCACTGATTATGCCCGCAAGGAATTGAGCAGCTACAAGCAGTTGCCGATCAATTTCTACCAGATTCAAACCAAGTTCCGCGATGAAGTACGCCCACGTTTCGGCGTGATGCGTGCGCGCGAATTCCTGATGAAGGATGCCTATTCCTTCCACCTCACACAGGAATCCTTGCAGGAAACCTATGACGCGATGTTCGCGGCTTACTCGCGCATCTTCCAGAGGCTGGGGCTGGATTTCCGCCCGGTACAAGCCGATACCGGCTCCATCGGTGGCAACGCCTCGCACGAATTCCACGTATTGGCCGATTCCGGCGAAGACGCCATCGCCTTCGCATCTGGTAGCAACTACGCGGCGAACATCGAGTTGGCGGAAGCAGTTTCCCTGATCGCCGAACGCGCTGCCCCAACCGAAACCATGCGCGAAGTCGACACGCCCAATGCCAAAACCATTGAAGAACTGGTGGCCCAATTCGACCTGCCAATCGAAAAGACTGTCAAAACCCTGATCGTGGCAGCGGCTGAAGATGCAGAGGCTGATTTCATCGCCCTGCTGGTGCGCGGTGACCACACCCTCAACGAAATCAAGGCCGAAAAGCTGCCCGGTGTAGCTAACCCCTTACGCTTTGCCCGCGAAGATGAAATCCGCCCATTGATTGGCGCTGGCCCCGGTTCACTCGGCCCGGTTGGCCTGAATATTCCTCTCATCGTTGACCGCACTGTCGCCAACATGTCCGACTTCGGCGCGGGCGCAAACATTGACGGCAAGCACTATTTCGGCATCAACTGGGAACGTGATGTCGCCCTGCCCCAGGTTGCCGACCTGCGCAATGTCATGGAAGGCGACCCCAGCCCGGATGGCTGCGGCACACTTGCCATCGTGCGCGGCATTGAAGTCGGTCACATCTTCCAGTTGGGCAAAACCTATTCCGCCAAATTGAACGCCACCGTGCTGGATGAAAGCGGTCGGGCGCAAGTCATGACCATGGGGTGCTACGGCATTGGCGTTTCCCGCGTAGTGGCTTCTGCCATTGAGCAGAACAACGACGAATTCGGTATCCGCTGGCCTGCGGCGATTGCACCGTTCACCGTGGTGATTGCCCCGCTGAACATGCAGAAATCACCGGAAGTCGCTGCCAAGGCGGAAGAGCTGTACGCCGAACTGCAAGCAACGGGAGTGGATGTGCTACTGGATGACCGCACCATGCGCCCCGGTGCGATGTTTGCCGACCATGAACTGCTGGGCATCCCACACCGTATTGTGGTGTCGGATCGCGGCTTGAAAGCTGGCGAACTGGAGTACAAGGCACGCAGCGGCGGTGATGCCGAAAAGATTCCGATGGCTGATATTGTTAAATTTGTGAAGGATAAACTGTAATGACGACTGTTTCCAACCTGCCCGTAACCCGCGCCCTGTTGAGTGTTTCCGACAAGGCTGGCGTGGTGGAATTCGCCCGGTTCCTGCACCAGCAAGGTGTAGAACTGCTATCGACTGGCGGTACGGCCAAATTGCTGGCAAACAGCGGTATTCCGGTCACTGAAGTCTCCGACCACACCGGTTTCCCGGAAATGATGGATGGCCGCGTCAAAACCCTGCACCCCAAAATCCACGGCGGCCTGCTCGGGCGGCGCGGCATGGACGATGCAGTCATGGCGGAACACGGTATCGCCCGCATCGACCTGATCGTGGTCAACCTCTACCCGTTTGAAGCCACTGTTTCCAAACCCGGCTGCACGTTTGAAGACGCTGTGGAAAACATCGACATCGGTGGCCCGGCCATGGTGCGCGCTTCCGCAAAAAACCACGCCCACGTCACCATCGTCACCGAACCGGGCGACTACGGGCGCATCCAGGCCGAGATGGAAACCAGCGGCAACTGTATCAGCCCGGAAACCCGTTTCGACCTCGCCATTAAGGCGTTTGAGCATACCGCGCGTTACGACGGCATGATCGCCAACTACTTCGGCTCCCGTGTGGATGGCGCAAGTCACGCACAGCCAGCGACATTCCCGCGCACTTTCAGCCTGCAAGTACAGAAGAAACAGGATTGCCGTTACGGTGAAAACAGCCATCAAGCAGGCGCTTTCTACGCTGAATACAACGCTCCAGCTGGCAGCATCGCCACCGCCACCCAGATTCAGGGCAAGGAACTTTCCTACAACAATATCGCCGACACCGACGCCGCGCTGGAATGCGTGAAGCAGTTCGACAGCAGCATTCCGGCCTGCGTCATCGTCAAGCACGCCAACCCGTGCGGCGTGGCGATGGGTGTCAGCCTGCTGGAAGCCTACAACCGCGCTTACAGTACCGATCCGGAATCTGCCTTCGGCGGCATTATCGCCTTCAACCAGCCGCTGGATGGCGAAACGGCCAAAACCATCGTTGACCGCCAGTTCGTGGAAGTGATCATCGCACCAGGCGTTTCCCCCGAAGCTGTCGCAGCGGTTGCCGCGAAAAAGAACGTGCGCCTGCTGACCGTCGACCAGTGGAATGCAGGTAATACCGACCGGCTCGATTTCAAGCGTGTCAATGGCGGCCTGTTGGTACAAACAGCGGACATTGCCCTGCTGAACGAACTGAAAGTCGTCACTGAGCGCCAGCCAACCGAAGCAGAACTGAGTGACCTGCAATTCGCCTGGAAAGTCGCCAAATTCGTCAAATCAAACGCCATTGTTTACGCCAAAAATGATATGACCATTGGCGTGGGCGCTGGCCAGATGAGCCGCGTCAATTCAGCGCGTATTGCTGGCATCAAGGCCGAACACGCAGGTCTGGAAGTACCGGGTTCCGTAATGGCTTCCGACGCCTTCTTCCCGTTCCGCGACGGTATCGACAATGCCGCAGCAGCGGGCATCAAAGCGGTGATTCAACCAGGCGGCTCAATGCGTGATGAAGAAGTCATTGCCGCCGCCAACGAACACGGCATGGCTATGGTCTTCACTGGCATGCGCCACTTCAGGCACTAACGCGGGCGGAAAGGTATCTGGAATAACGCACGCAATCCGTCCCGCAGCCTGTTACCGGGCGGCGGGGCTTGCTGTGTTTCGGGGAATATTTCGCGTGGTGAGTAACCAAAAGTCTGGTTGAACAGGGAAAAGTCGATACGGAAAGTATCACCCTCACCATACTGGCTAAGCAGCTCAACCAGCGGCATTTCGCGCTTGTGGGATGACGTGACTGCCTTGATGAAGCCTTGTTCACTTAGTTCGGTAATAGCCTCGACCTTGCGGCGGTGGTTGTGCTCATCCATGATCTGCCAGCAAATAAGGCCATTCTGCCGGGATTCCTGTTCGTGGGTAATGGTTTGCAGCGTAAACGTTTTGACCATCTTGTTATTCTCATTGGGTTGGGTGGGGTAACCCTGAACTTAGCACAAAAACCCGACAAAACCACCTGCTTTCAGACGACTTGCATGCTTACTTTTCCAACCTTGTCCATACGCCGTTGACCAAGCCTTCAATGGGCTGGAAACGGGTCTTATAATTCATTTTGTCTGACTCTGCGATCCAGTAACCAGGGTAGACATACTCCAGCCCCAATTGCTGCGCGTAAACAATCTGCCACAGGACGGCATATGTTCCCAACCCACGCTCATTCCCTTCGGTTGGTGAAAAAAAGGTATAAACGGAAGACAAGCCGTTTTTCAATTGATCCATCGCAGCCACAGCCAGCAGGGTGGAACCGTGACGAAACTCAACCAGCGCCGTATTGCACCAGCGCGTCAGCAGGAATCCGGCGAAAGTATCAGTACTGTCAGTATCCATTCCCCCGCCCGCATGACGGCAGCGGATGTATTTGTGATAAAGCTGCGCATACTCCGGCTTGAAACCTTCCAGATTAAGCCTGACTTGCAGGTCACTATTTTTCTCGAAATTACGTCGTTGTGAACGATTCGCGCGGAATTCATTCACCGGAATGCGGGTGGAAACACAGGCGTTGCAATGCTTGCAGTGCGGGCGGTAAACATCTGCTCCACTACGGCGGAAACCGCTGTTGAGCAGGCGCGAATAGAGTGCGTCGGTCATGTTGTAACCGGGGTCGACCAGCAGGTTCATGGCTTCCCGACCAGTCAGATAAGGACAAGGGTGTACGGCGGTAATGTAGAGATTAAGACTGCTTTCTGCCGCCATCCTGTTCATGATCAGCAACTCCCGCTGGAACAGGCTGCCTTGCGCAACCCAGCGACATTCTGTACCTGAATGCTGCCACGCTGTTCGATGATGAAGCCCTGCCGTTTCCAGTCTGACAGGAAGCGGCTGACTGTCTCAATCGTCAACCCCAGTAATTCCCCGATTTCCCCCCTGGAAAGCGGCAATGGCACCCAACCGTCTACGCTATTTTCACACCAGCGGATCAGGAAGGAAGCCAGCCGTTCCCCGGCCTTTTTTGCCCCCAGTTCCAGCATCATGTCTTCAGCTTCACGCAAGTGCTGGATCCAGCGCTTCATCATGGTGTTTTCGATTTCTGGATTCTGCTTTTTCAAGGACATCAGATCTTGCAAAGGCAACCGGCAAACTTCGATTTCCCCGAGAGGAATTGCCGTATGATTGTAGCTTTCCCCGGCGAAACCGTCGAAACCGAACAAATCGCCGGTACGCAACACACGTACAATCTGGGTGCGCCCATTGGGCAGCGTCTTGATCAACTTGACCAGGCCCTTGCGCAGGGTAAAAGCATTAGCGGAGGCATCGCCTTGATGGTAGATCGTTTCATCAGAAGCGTAGGTGACGACAGAAGGGTGAAATGACTGGATTTCTGCCAAGCGATTGACCGGCAACTGGGCAAAAATGCTCAAATGCCGAATCTGGCAGGATTGGCAATGCCCCCTGCCCTTGATGTTTGACATACCCTCTCCTTCATGTCCGTGGTGCATATTACAATACAGTAAATATTACTGTGTTCAGTCACTAAGGACAAAGCCTAAAACGCTGGAGCGGGTATGGCAAGAGACCGATATATCAGCGTGTGTTATTGCGCAAGGCTTTTCACAACCACAAACGCCCCGCGCAAGTCACCCTCCTTGAAGCCGGTCGCCTTGTCAGCCGGGTACAATTCACCCAGCCTGACTGTCACCGCCGGGCTGATTTCTGTACCGTGGCATTTAAGGCAGAGTGCGCCGGTAGGAATGGCTTTCATGAAGCGGAATTCGTTGTCCACGATTTCGGCATAACTCAGGGTAGCCGGGTCTTCGCCTGCGGTTTTGCGGGTTTCAAAATCGTTCAGGATAGCAACCTGCCAATCGGCTGGTGCATTGTCAGGGTTGCGGTTTTTGAGACTGGTGCGACTAACCTGCATCCCTTGTTCGGTGGAAACCTTGCTGGCAATTTCAGGAGCTTTGGTGTTGCACACGTTCAGGGCCTCGACCGGCCCGCCAGCTTCCATGGCTGCCTGCAACTCACTTTTCAGTGTCCCACCCAACGCCTGTACAGCGGCCTTGGCGCTTTCCACCAGCGCGCCCTTGTCAGCCGGAGCTGGCGGCGTGGCTGGCGCAGCCTGGGTCTGCTCAACCCTGGGAGCTTCAGCAGGTGCCTGGGACTGTTTGCTTTCCTCACCGCCGCCACAGGCTGCAAGCAAAACGGCCATGCTAATGGCAGATAACTGTTTTTTCATGTTTATACTCTCTCTACAAAATAAAGCACTGGCTTTTAAAAATGCCAGAGACTACCAACTCATACATTGATGAGTATCAAAGTCATGGCCGAAGTGTACGAAAAAACTGCATTCAAGTCGCCCGCTTATTGGGTAATGCTGAGCGCCTGACCGATTACACGTCCGTCAGAAGCCGCATCCACTGCCCCGCTGTGCTTATCCAGAATCACCGCCTGCATATTGCCCCAGGTGTTTTCCTGTGGCGACGATGTGTGCCCCATTCCCTCCAGTTCGAGCAGGGTTTCAGCATCGAGCGCCTCAGCTTCGTACTGGATGCTGTCGGGCAGGTATTGGTGGTGGAAACGCCCGCGATTGACGATACGGTTGGCATTTCCCCCGTCGGCGAATTCCAGCGTGCCCAGCAGCAGCATGGTGATGATCCGGCTACCGCCCGGCGTGCCGATAATGGCTATCCGCTTGTCATCTTCGAGGAAAGTCGGGGTCATGCTGGAGAGCATCCTCTTGCCCGCTGCAATCGCGTTGGCTTCCGCACCAACCAGCCCGTACACGTTGGGTGTACCGGGACGGATCGAGAAATCATCCATTTCGTTGTTGAGCAACACGCCAGTTCCCTTGGGGATGAAGCCGGAGCCAAACGGGTAGTTGATCGAAAGCGTGGCGGCCACGCGATTGCCATCCTTGTCCAGGATTGAAAAGTGGGTGGTATTCTCGCCCTTGCCGGATACGCTTTCGGCGACTGGTTTCAAAGTGGAACTGGAGGTAGCCACATCATCCTTGATGCTGGCACGCAGGCTCGCTGCATAATCCTGGCTGAGCAGTTTTTCGTAAGGAATTTCCACAAAATCGGGGTCACCAAGGTATTCGGCGCGGTCACGGTAGGCGCGGCGCATGGATTCCACCTGCCAGTGGATACGCTGGGCTTCCGTTGCTTTCGGCAGGTCGTAGGCAGAGAGGATGTTGAGCATTTCCAGCAGCACGATACCACCCGATGATGGCGGGGCAGCCGTGGTAATGTTGATGCCACGGTATTCACCACGCACCGGCTTGCGCTCTTTCACCTGATAGGTTTTCAGGTCATCCAGCGACCAGATGCCGCCTGCTTCCCTGACTGCATCGACCATTTGCCGGGCGAAACTGCCTTGGTAGAACCCGGCGCGGCCTTGTTCCGCCAGCAATTCCAGCGTGGCAGCGAGTTCAGGCTGACGGATGGTTTGACCGATTTCCGGCAGTTTGTCATCGGGTAACAGGATGCGGCTGGTTTCGGGGTACTTGCGCAACAGTTCCTGCCGGGATTGCAGGTGGCCAAGCATAGCCTTGTCGAGCGGGAAACCGTCCCGTGCCAGTTTGATCGCGGGGGCCAGTGAATCACGTAGCGGCAGCTTGCCATAATGACCCGCCAGGTAATCCAGCGTGGCGGGCACGCCCGGAATCCCGGCTGCCAGCGGGCCTTCCAGCGAAGCCTTGGCGATCGGTTCGCCCTGCGCATCCAGATACATGTCGCGGGTGGCTGCGGCTGGCGCGCTTTCTCGCCCATCCAGCATGGTTTCAAAGCCATCTTCGGCACGATGCAGCAGCCAGAAACCACCACCACCCAGACCGGAACCATACGGCTCGACCACACCTAATGCAGCGGCGGCAGCTATGGCTGCGTCGAAGGCATTGCCGCCCTTGTCGAGCGTTTGCCTAGCGGCGGCGGTTGCCAACGGGTGTGCGGTGGCGATTCCGGCGTCCCCTGCCCATGCGGAAACGGGGGCGGCTACCCATAACAAAATAAGTAAACAGGCAACTCGTAGGGTGTGGTGCAGATGATTCGATTTATTCATTTATACCAACATATAGTCAATAGTAATGGACTGAGCGTGACTAACACTGCCATTGTAGGTTCATTATCGCAGGGCTGCCAATCTTCACCCTGGTTGCGGTGATTGCTCGACACGGTAAACTGTTCCTGCAATCAAACCTGACAAGGAACCACCATGCCCTATTTGCCTGCTGTCGAAGTTGAACCCACCTCCCCCGCTACCGCCACCGTCATCTGGCTACATGGCCTGGGTGCGGATGGACACGACTTTGAACCCATCGTCCCTGAACTGTGCCTGCCGCCGGAACTCGCCATCCGTTTCATTTTTCCACATGCGCCCGCGATTCCCGTAACCATTAATGGCGGCTATGTGATGCCCGCCTGGTACGACATACTGGCGATGGACATTGACCGCAAGGTGGACGTAACGCATCTGGAAGCTTCTGCCCACGAAATCGGCAAACTGATTGAGCACGAAATCGCACGCGGCATTCCCAGCGAACGCATTGTGATTGCCGGTTTTTCGCAAGGTGGTGCGGTCGGCTATCAGGTAGCACTGGCCTACCCCAAGCCGCTGGCAGGCTTGCTGGCAATGTCGACCTATTTCGCTACTGCTGACACCATTCAGCCCAATGCTGCCAATGCGCACTTGCCAATCCACATTTTTCACGGCACACAGGATTCCGTTGTGCCTGAAATACTGGGCATCAAGGCGTACCAAACCCTGAAAACCCGAGGGTATCAGCCTGCGTATTCGGAGTACCAGATGGAGCACAACGTTTGTGCTGAAGAAATCGCAGAGATTGCGCAGTGTTTACAGACATGGTTGGCAGCAGCGTAATAGCCGCAGAACATGCTACGATCCATCCATTATCTAAACTTATTGGATTGGCCCGCATGAAACCACGTAATAACCGAATTGGCGGCTGCCGCGTTGGAGCTGTTCCCCCCGATGCCAAACGCCGCAAGATCGGGCGCTCAGCGGAGAAGGCCCTGCCCCCCAAGGTCGATTTGCGCCCCTATCTGACGGACGTGGAAGAACAGGTTGGCTCCAGCTGCGTGGCGAATGCTTGCGCTGGTGCCTATGAATACCTCGCCAAACGCCACCTGGGTGAAGCGGGCGATGTTAGCCGCCTGTTCATCTACTTCAATGCCCGCCTTGAATGTGGCGATGAGGATGAAGACGAAGGCACCAGTATGCAGGCTGCCATTGATGGCTTGAAAAAATACGGTGCCTGTCACGAAGACTTATGGCCCAACGACGAAGATTACATTACCGAAGAGCCTGCTACCGAAGCCTATGACCACGCCGCCAGATTCAAAATCGCCGAAGCGGAATATGTCGAAACCGATCTTGATTTGTACCGGCACACCCTGGCGGAAGGCTACCCCATCGCGTTTTGCCTGAATACCTTTACCTCGTTTGACAACGCCAGCGACAATCGCGGACGTGTTCCCCTGCCCAAAAAAACAGAGCAAGTGCGAGAAGAACACGGTTGGCACGCCATGCTTTGCGTCGGCTATCTGGACAAGGACAAAATGTTCATCGTGCGCAATTCATGGGGCAATGAATGGGGCGACAGGGGCTACTGTTACATCCCTTACAAATACGTCATCCACGATGATCTCAACGGGCATGACACCTGGGTCGTCAAAGCCCTGGAAGATATGGATTTTACCGCTGACATCGAATCAGACGACGACAGCTCCTATTTTGCCGAGGATGGCTCCATCCAGTTGTTTGACTTCTACGTCGCCACCGAAGAGGTTGAAGATTTCGCCACGGCATTGGAAGAATTGTGCGAACAGCATGCCAATGAGGAAGAGTTCTACTTCGACTACGAGGAAAGCGAAGAAGACGGCATCACTTACGCCATCATCAGCAATTTCGACATATCGCTGGATGACCCGGATGCGTTTCTGGAAGAGCTCGACGCGCTCTGCAACGAATGGGCCGATGATGAAAATTACGATTTCAACATAGAAGGCTACGACGATTCTGAAGAAGAGTCTGAAGACGAGGAAGAGGAAGAGGAAGAGGAAGAGGCTTATACCCTGGCCTTGACCGGCTTTTATGTTTATACCGAAGAGGGTGAAAAAGTCGTAGGAAAAATAGACAAACTTTGTTCGAAACACACCACCGACGACGACTACACCTTCGAGTGGGAAGAAGACGAAGACGAAAACGGAACCTATGTCGAATTTTCCACCTTCGAAATCAGCCCGGACGACGAGGAAGCATTCCTGGAAGCGCTGGAAGCTCTCTGCGAAAAGCTGTGTGACGACAGCGGTTACAACTGGGATTAAGCATCCCTCAACTGCCCAACGGTTTCAGCCGCGCCAGCGGCAGATGAAGGCTGAAACCGGGCGTCCGTCGGCGAGGATTTCCACTTCGTCCAGCAAGATTTCCGCCCCGGCGAAATGTTCTGCCAATTCACCCGGCCTGAGCAGAAAGTTGGGGTTGCGTGGGCGGCCTATCGCGGTATTTTCGCAGCCCTGCATGAAAGTCTGGTAGATCACGACTCCACCCGGCTTGAGGAGACGTTTCATCCACGCAAACAGCGGGCGGTGCAGATAACGGGCGACGCAAATCAGGTCAAACGTAGCCGCAGCGTAGTCGGCGAAAGGGTCTGCGCCAGTTTCAAGGTCGCGGCATTCGGTGTGGATGTTGACCTGCTGGCTGGCGGCCAGACGTTGGGCTCGTTCCAGTGCGCCTTCGATGTAGTCGATGCCGGTCATCTCCCAGCCGTGGGTGGCGAGGTATACCATATCGCGCCCCGAACCACAGCCGATGTCCAGCCCCTTACCGGGCGTAATGCCGTGAATGGGGGCAATTTCTTCCACAAAGCGGGCAATCAGCGGCGCGGGCTTCCACAAGCGTAAGGAATCTTCGCCCGTCTCCAGTTTGCCCTGCGCCTGCAATTCAGCAGCCAGTTGCGGCGTCCACTCCATTTGTTCCACCACCTGATAGCCTTTGCGGCTCAGGAACTCACTGGCCTCGCGTAAACTGTCGGCGTCCCCGCACAAGGCGACAGGTTCGCTGGCTTTGGGCAATTCGTGCATGCGCTGCGGCATTTCAGCAGCGGGAATGGAGCTTGCCCCCGCGACATGCCCGTGGCGGAAAGCGTCGAGCGCACGGCAATCTATGAGTGGTGATTTATGTATAAGCATGAAATCTTCTATTCCGGCTGTGTATGCGACAGTATTGTAGCCTGATCAGCATTTTCCCATACTTTTTGTGCCCTCACGCTGTCTGGCCTAAAGTCGTTAAGAGTATTTTCGTCATGAGCAAAGGAGCAAAGCCATGAAATACGAAAAACTGTTGGCCACGGCAGGTATCCTGTTACTCAGTGGTTGGGTCAGCATGGCCCCCGCTGATGACGCCGCCAAACCAGCCGCCGCAGGGGCAGCCATGAACGCAGCCGAAATGGCCACCCTGGCAAGCCCGCCAGCACCTGAAGGTGCAAAGGTTTACATCATTTCCCCTGAAGACGGCGCGGAAGTCAGCAGCCCGGTCAAGGTCGTATTTGGCCTCAGCGGCATGGGTGTTGCCCCGGCGGGCGTGGACAAGGAAAAAACCGGTCATCACCACCTGATCATTGATGGCGGCGATGAACTACCCCTCAAGGGAATGCCCATGGGTTCTGACATCAAGCATTTTGGCGGCGGCCAGACTGAAGCGGAAATTGAGCTGGAGCCGGGGAAACATACCTTGCAGCTATCGCTTGGCGACAAGAACCATGTGCCGTTTGATCCGCCACTGGTGTCAGGGAAGATCACTATTACGGTGAAGTAGGGAAAAAGCTTAGGCAAACCGCAGGGTTACGCGGAACAGTTCACCGATTTCTTCAAAGCATATCCGCTCTTGCATTAGCTTCAGCATCATTGGTATTCCCCTGCCCAACCCGTCGAAATAGCGCAGGTTATCGAGGTATTTCATCAGAAAAATGTTGCGGGGCGCTGAATTGCCATAGCGGATTTTATCCAGCGTCAGGGTATTCGCCAGTTTGCCTGGTGAAGTAATTTCAATGCGGTCACTGAACACATGCACCTGAATCTTCCGCTGGCTGAGTGAATAGTCACGGTGGGCAACCGCATTCACAACCGCTTCCCGCAAAACTTTAAGCGGAATCAGTATGGTTTCACTACGGCGAGTCCCTTCGATAGTCGACGGATTGGGCATAAATAGCTGGAGTAACGCAACCGTCTTGTCGATCAAATCGGGCAATGTACCCTGTACTTCTTTCTTGTCCGCCAAGTCGTCGGTAATGTCATTACCTTTGAAAACAGCAAACATGATTGCACTGTGTGGCAAACGGCGCTGGGGTTGTTTACCAAACATCAGCAAGCCACCTACCGTAGTAACCTGTTTGCCTTCCAATTCGGTGAGAATGTCCGCATTCAGCAACAGGCTTTGCTGTTCGTCTTCGGACAAATCGAGAAATGCAGTTTCGTAATACGTCCGGTAATAATGGTCGACCAGACGGAAATCAATGCCTTCAATGCCAGTATCTGCAACTGGAGCAGTATCGAAATGCACCAGCCCCGCCTGCTGGAATAACCGGCTCAATTCTTCTTTGGTTGCCATGCGGTTGGTGGAGCCGACCCGCAGCCAGTATTTACCATCCAGCGTCTGATAAGGTTTGTCCCTTCCCTTGGGAACAGTGACAGCACATACTGTTTTATCGGCTATCACGGTATGACTGACCTCTACCTGCAATGCAGGCATAATATTGTTACGGCTGATATTAGCGACCCATTCATCAAGACTGGCAGTATGGATACCTGAAATACTTCCGTCATCATCCACCCCAATCAGCAAGGTACCACCCAGTGTATTGGCAAAGGCCACCAACTCCCGTGCTACAGACTCGGGACGAACATCGGCGGATTTGAATTCGACCTGCGCATTTTCGCCTTGGTCAATGAGTGGCTTGATGGTGTCTGACATGAGCAATCAACAAAACGGCCTGTAATACGCCGGACTATAGCACAGATACCCCATTACCCGGCACGCTACGCCATGCTTTCGTCCGTGTTAAACTTATCGGGCGGATTCACGGTCATACAAAGAATCTCCATACACCTTCACCGATATTCACAAACATGCAAAAAATCATCCTGCTGCTCTTCCTGCTACTGCCATCCGCTGTATTCGCAGTGCAACCCGAACGCCCTGCCGACTGGGCCAAACCGGTTGCAGCCCACCACCTGCAAAACTTCTGGCAGGTCAGCCCACTGCTGTACCGTTCCGCCCAGCCGTATGTGGATGGCTTCCGTGAGCTGCCAAAACTCGGCATCGGCGAAGTGCTGGATTTACGCCTGTATCATCTGGATGTGCCTGCGGAAGATATTCCGTTGACCTTGCACCGCGCACCGCTGTTTGCCAGCAGCATCAATGAGGAAAAAGTCATCAGCGCCTTGCAGGTTATCGCCAATGCCAAACGCCCGGTGCTGGTGCACTGCCTGCATGGTTCCGACCGCACCGGGCTGGTGGTCGCCATGTACCGCGTGGTTTGTCAGGGCTGGAGCAAGCAACAGGCGATTGCGGAAATGGTGGGTGGTGGGTATGGCTATCACAGCGTGTTCGAGAATATTCCTGACTTCATTGAGAAGGTCGATGTGGAGGCGGCAAGGCAGGAAGTACACGGGGCGGCGTGTCCGGCAGCGGGGAATTGAGTATACTCATACTCTCCAATCACGAGGAAAGATCATGGGCAACACAGTACGCCAACAGGAATTCAGGGAAGCCACCTATGAAGACCTGCTTGCCCTGCCGGAACACCTGACCGGCGAAATCATCAATGGCGAATTGTATACCCAGCCGCGCCCGACGCCTGCTCATGCCCGCGCCTCCTCTGCCCTTGGCGCAAAATACGTTCCGCCTTTCGATTTTGGCGACAACGGCCCCGGCGGCTGGATTATTCTGGATGAGCCGGAACTGCACCTGGGCGACCGACCCCACATCATCGTGCCCGATATTGCTGGCTGGAAACGCACACGGATGCCCAGACTGCCGGAAACAGCCTGGTTTGAAACTGCGCCGGATTGGGTGTGCGAGGTTATTTCGCCCTCCACCGCTGGCAAGGATCGGGTCAAGAAAATGCCCTTGTATGCGGAATTCGGCGTGCAGCATTTATGGCTGGTTGATCCAGCGGAACGGACGCTGGAAGCCTATCGGCTGCATGAGGGGCAATGGTTGCGGATTGGCGCGTGGGTGGATGATGACATCGCACGAATTGAGCCGTTTGCAGCGGTGGAACTCACTCTAACGACCTTGTGGTCGGCGTAAACTAGCGCGCAGCCTTTGCCGCCTCACACCGTTGTTTATCTTCCTCCCGTTTGTAAGCACAACGCTCTTCCAGAAAACGCACTACCTGCCCCAGTTTGGTTTCATCGGGGTTTGGCATATCCAGCAGCGGGCGCAGCTTGCGTGTCTCATCCGTCCAGGTAATATGATACCCCATGTACGGGAACAATGATGGGGGGGGGGGGCATATTTAATCTGCAACTCATCCCGATCCATTTCCCAGACAAAGCGCAAAACAGCCGAAACATCGGAAGGGTCGAAATCATAGACGAGACGGAAAACAGGGCTGGCAAAATCCCACACACGCACCGTGTTGTCAGACGAACCGCTGGCGATAAACTTGCCATCAGGACTGTAAGCCACGGAGATAACTCTTCCGGTATGGCCTTGCAGGGTTTTCAGGGTTTCGCCCGTGCCCGCATCCCACACACGCACCGTGTTGTCATACG
>JAHJJD010000095.1 GCA_018822845.1 Gammaproteobacteria bacterium
AGACGGTGAACCGGGAGCTAAAAGCATCTGGATTGGTTTTATGCGGGTACAGGATTGTATTCTTGGGATTCAGATGGCTGGTGAGCTGGGGATGGGGTGAGTTGTGTATAAGGAGATGAACTCAATGAGGTCATGCAACCCATGTGCTGGAATAATAGTGCCTCCATCAAGTTCTAATGGCACTGAGTTGACACGAATCACGTTTCTGGCAAAAGGAAATAGATCAGAAACAATGTTTTTAAATCCTTGATCTGATGATGCAGTTGTTATGACGACAATAACGGGCATCATCTCTGAAAGACTTTTTGCTAAAGATATTTCAGCTTCTTCAACTCGTCTAGCACCCTCGGCGACACATATCCAAGCTACATGAATATGTTGCTGTGGATCAGTGTTATTATTGGTTATTTTTACAAATTGCATTAACTCATCAAGAATTGGTTTATAATCTTTAACTTCAAGACCTTTGGTGTCGTAAATTGAAATTGGGACACCCTCTTTAGTAATTTTTTTAGTTGATTGTGTCACCGGGCGACCTTGCCCCGTTGCAGCCATTCTACCCTGAAATACCGTATTAATTAATGTGCTTTTGCCAACTCCTGTTTTTCCTGCAATTAAAATATTGGCTATGCCTCTTTTTTTGAGTGCTTCGTCATGAGCATCTGATATAGTTTTATGAAGATCAAAATTACCTTGCGGCATATATTGGTATCCTTTTGGTTTGAAAAGCTAACGTTAACTCGGCGTCCTAAATGTCGTAATCAAAAACGACACGTGTCGCAAAACTCTGATCGCCTATCTTTTGTTTCAACAAGTTATCTTGTCTTGGGCGGGTATAGGCGTCCGAAACAAAACGGCAAATACGACATGGAGCTTATTGCCAATACAACCGTCAGATACGCTACCGCCCTGATCTGTACCGACCAAGATACTGATAGCATGTCAACAAATTCCGACAAGCTGTCATGATTTGCTCCAGATTGTAATCCATTACCAAAATTTATAGAAGCTGAACAGGGAGGGGCAGGGTGGAAATGCGATAGAAAAATAAGTGGCAGACAATTTGCTCAGGTACTTTTCCAGTTGCCCGCAAGCGTAGCGCATGTACAAACGTTGGCACATCCGTCTGCCATTTCCGTAGCAGTATGGAGATAATCAGCCCTTCCACATCGGCAACGATGCCAACATAAATCGCCAGCGCGACTGGCAGGCCGCCAATACCCAGCGCCAGCAAAGCAAAGGAGCCGGTAAACAGGAAGATTCCCCACAGTTTCGACGACCACATGTGATAGCTGGCTTCCCGCCGGAATTTCACAAGATCAAACACATAACGCGCCACTTCCAGCCCGGCCAGCGTCAACAGGGCTGGCAAATGACGCCAGATTTCCGCCGGATACAGATACCACGCCGCGAATATCACCCCCACATAAAAGACCGAATCAGCCATGCTGTCGAGGCGGCGCAGGTCAGGCGTGGCGATGTTCAAACGCCGGGCAATGACGCCATCGAATACATCTGACAGGAAGGCGCTAATCAGGCACAAGCCAAATGCCACTTTGCTGGGGTAATAGAGCGCCAGCAGGATGACAACCGGAGCCAGCAAAGCCCGCAGCAGGGTGAGAGCCAGTGGAATTCTGTGGGTGAGTGGTGTCTGTGGCATGGTTGGGGCTTGCAGTCAGTAACGCAGCCGATATAGTACGCTATTTGCCGCACAAGGGCTTTGCATGGAACTCCTCCTGATCCTGTTCGCTGTCGCCGTACTCGCTGGCTGGGTTGATGCCATCGGCGGTGGAGGCGGGCTGATTTGCATTCCCGCGCTGCTATGGGCAGGTTTCCCCCCGCTGGAAGCGCTGGCAACCAACAAACTGCAAGCCAGTTTCGGCTCTTCCACTGCCGCCGTGAATTACACCCGGCACGGGCTGGTGGATGTAAAAGGGCAGAAACTCGCCATCGCGCTAACCTTCATCGGCGCTGTATGCGGTACGCTCGCGGTGCAGCAGATCGATTCCAGCCTGCTGGAAAAAGCCATTCCGGTATTGCTGATGCTATTCGCGCTGTATTTCCTGTTTTCGCCGAAAATCAGCGATGTTGACCGCCATCAGGTCATTTCACCGACCACCTTCGCCATGACCATCGGGTTTTGTGTGGGCTTTTATGACGGCTTTTTCGGCCCCGGAACCGGCACATTCTTTACCATGGGTTATGTCGCGCTGCTGGGTTTCGGCCTGCCGAAAGCGACCGGCAATACCAAGCTGCTGAATTTCACCAGCAATTTCGCCTCGCTGCTGTTTTTCGCCCTATCCGGCCACATCGTGTGGCTGACCGGGCTGGTCATGGGGGCAGGGCAGATAATCGGCAGTTACATCGGCTCACACATGGCAGTCAGGCATGGTACACGCCTGATCCGCCCGGTGCTGGTTGCAGTTTCGCTGCTGATGTCGCTGAAACTGCTGGTGGGGTGAAACCGGGCTTCGACTCCGCTCAGCCCTCGGGTCGTGCCACCGGCGGTCCCTGAGCGGAGTCGAAGGGCCGAAGGGTCGAAGGGCCGAAGGGCGGTCCCTGAGCGGAGTCGAAGGGTCACTCCGGACAAACCAGCTCCAGCGTCTGGCTCACCACTTTCTCATCGCCTGCATAGCCTTCCAGATAGGCGGGTTTGCCCAGCATGGCCTTGACCACGCGGATGTCGGTGTCGCCATCCTTCACGTCTTCGGAACCGCCGGGGCGGCCATCGATATACCAGTCCAGCCGCTCGACGTTCTGGGTGGTGACGCGCAACTTGCAGATGTGCCCGTCTTTCACCAGCGCGGTATGCATGCGGTAAGGCTTCTCGGCTGCCAGCAGTTTGCCTGCGTGGTTGATCAGGTCGACGTTGCCTTCCAGCAGGTCGCGTTTGGTCATGTAGTGGCGTTCGTCGGGTTTGACGCCAAAATCTTCCAGCGGCATCCCGGCGTTATCGACAGCGCGCAACATGCGCCGGGCGGAGACGCGGAAGTCGGCTCCACGCGGCAATTTCTCCAGTTTGGCCGTGCCGGAATTGGCCGACACTTCCGGTGGCATGACGAGGATTTGCAGCAGGTAATGTGTCCATACATTGGCACCGCCCGCACCGGTATTGTCATCGACGCCCAGCACCTTGCCGATCTTGTGATCCTGGAACCCGGCGGCGAACATGTCGGTGGCGCTGTAGCATTGCGCATCGGTAATCAGCACAACCGGGCCGCTGTAAACCTGGCCGAGATCGTTGGCTTCGTCTTCGCTGGTCAGGCTGTGGGCGGTGGAATACAGCGAACCGCTGGCGTGTGCCTGATCCAGTGATGGCGACCAGGGCGACAGGTCGATGACCGGTGCAATCGGTGAGGGCGAGTTGTATTTGCACAGTTCGCGGGTAAAAGCATTGGCGACGAATTGCGCCTTTTCCGGCTCGATGAAATCCGGCGTCAGCAATTGCAGCAGGCGTTCCGCCATCATGATCAGCCCACCCGAATTGCCGCGTACATCCAGGATCAGGCCGTTTTGCGGCAGGTCGCGCAATAGCCGGATCATTTCCTCGATGAAGACATCAGCATCCGGCGCGACGAAGGTGAAAATGCGGATATAGGCAAACTCGCCATCGGGCGTTTGCACCGGCTTGGCGCGGATAATGGCTGGCAGGCTGGTTTCGGTTGCATCGTCGTCGACGGAAAACAGGTGGGTGAGATCCTGTTGCTGTTCCGCCTCCCACGCAGCCGGTGCGTACAGGATCTTGCGGTATTTGTTGATGGTTTGGGTTTGCAGGTGGAAACCCATTTGCGCCTGACGTTGCAGATGCTTTTCCAGATTATCGATATACGCCATTGCATGATCGTCATTACTGGCGGCAGGTGGTCTGGCGAAGGTCATCCACTCAAATTCAATGGCGCTTTTGTCTGCGTTGCCGCTCAGGTAGGTCAGGCGCACCAGTACTTCGTTCGGCGGCAGGCTGGTCGCCAGTGAGCGGATGGTGAGGGAACCCAGCCCGACCGAATAGCGTGCTGCATGGTTGCTGCCCGCTTCACGTTCACCATTGAGGCGGATGGCTTCCTGGATGGGCAGGCCATTCCACAGGATAATTTCTACCCCCGGTTTGAAGCTGTCGTGGGTAAAACCGGCCAGCAATTTGCTGATGATATAATGCGGCTGATGGTTGTCATCGAAATATTCTTCCAGCAAGAAGGGCAGGAAGGCGGTGATTTCGCGGTACGGCAGCGGCAGGATGTAGTTGGTGTGCAGGTCATGCATGCCGTTGAAGATGCGCTGCAATTCACGGTGGAAGGCCAATTCGCTGGTAACGGTTTCATCCTGCGGGTTTTCCAGCCGGTATTGCAGCAGCTTGAGGCGTTGCACCGGGTCGGAACCATACAGGGAACGCTTCAGGTGCAAGTGTACGTAGACGTGCTCAATCAGCAAGCGTGCCTGACTGAGCAGCAGGCGCTTTTCCGCCAGTGTCAGCCCGGCGTCAAGCGGCAGGTTTTCCCGCAGGGATACGATGCGGGGAGTCGCGCCCTCCAGCGTGGTGCTGGTGTCAGGTTCAGGGCGGTCGCGTTCGGATAGTGCTGGCATGATTAGTCCCCCTGTTTGCTGTGATTCTTGGGACTTATGCTACCCCATTTAATTCTTTTTGGCTTTTTTCTTCAATTTCTTTACGTGATCCATCATGCGTTTACGCTTATGTTCCTGACGCGGAGTAAGGGTATTACGTTTACCCTCAAACGGATTTTCACCGGTTTTGTACTCAATGCGGATTTGTGTCCCCACCAGTTTCAGGGTTTGGCGGAAGTAATTGGTCAGGTAGCGGGTATAGCTGTCTGGCACGTATTCGGTGCGGTTGCCGTGCACGATCAGGCGGAACGGGTTACTGCCACCCTGATGCGCGTAGCGTAGCTTGATGCGCTGGCCGCGCGTGAGGGGCGGCTGGTGTTGCTGTACAGCCATTTCCAGAATCCGCGTCAGGCGCGAAGTCGGCACTTTCAGCATGGCGGAAGCGTAAGCACGTTTGATCGCGGCATACAGCAGGCCGACATTGGAGCCATGCAGGGCGGAAATGAAAAAGATTTCGGAGAAATCCATCACGAAGGGCAGTTTCACTTCAATCTGCTGCTTGATCCACTCGCGCTGGTCGGATTCCAGCCCATCCCACTTGTTGACGGCGATGATCAGGGAACGGCCTGCTTCTAGTGCCAACCCTAGCAGGTGGGCATCCTGATCGGTAACGGCGTCGTGTGCATCCACCAGCATGACCACTACATGTGCCCGCTGGATGGCGTCGAGGGTCTTGATGATGCTGAATTTTTCGATGGTTTCATCCACCCGGCTACGGCGGCGCACCCCGGCGGTATCGATCAGGGTGTAACGCTGCCCGTCGCGCTCAAACGGGATGAAAATACTGTCACGGGTAGTGCCCGGCTGGTCAAAGGCGATGACACGTTCCTCACCCAGAATACGGTTGATCAGGGTTGATTTGCCTACATTCGGGCGGCCAACGAAGGCAATCTTGATGCTGTCGTCATCCTCGTCTTCTTCCTCATCCTCAAACTCCGCACCCACATGATCGAGGATGCCATCAATCATGGAAGTGACACCGCGCCCCTGTGCGGCGGCGATGGCGTAGACTTCGTTAAAGCCAAGGGCAAAGAATTCTGCTGATGCCTGATCCGCATCCACGCCATCAATCTTGTTGACCAGCAGGAACACCGGCTTGCCGGTCATGCGTACATCCTGGGCAATCTGCTGGTCGGCGGCGGTCATGCCCTGGCGGCCATCCACCAGAAACAGGATGGCGTCAGATTCCGTAATGGCGGCGCGGGTCTGTTTCGCCATGAATTCATCGATACCGGCCTCTTCACCACTCAGGCCGCCAGTGTCAATCAACATGTAGCCACGCCCGTTATGATCACCTGTGCCATACTTGCGGTCACGGGTCAGGCCGGGAAAATCGGCCACCAGCGCATCACGCGAGCGGGTCAGGCGGTTGAACAGGGTGGATTTGCCCACATTCGGGCGGCCAATCAGGGCGAGAACTGGTTTCATCGGGTAATACTATGGGAACTCAAGCGCGCTAGAATAACATGAGGAATAGGTGATAAACAGGCCGCAATAGGCTACAGTTTTGCACAATTATATAAGCTTACCATTGAACAGAGGATTTCCAACGCATGAATCATAATCATAAAGTCCGCAAAGCGGTTATTCCTGTGGCCGGTCTCGGTACCCGAATGCTGCCAGCCACCAAGGCTATCCCCAAGGAAATGCTGCCGATTGTGGACAAACCCCTGATCCAGTATGTCGTCAACGAATGCGTTGCGGCTGGCATCAAGGAGATCGTACTGGTGACGCATTCCAGTAAAAATTCCATCGAAAACCATTTCGACACCAGCTTCGAGCTGGAAACCATGCTGGAAAAGCGTGTCAAACGTCAGTTGCTGGAGGAAGTGCGTTCCATCTGCCCAAGCGACGTTACCATCATGCATGTCCGTCAGGGGCAGGCCAAGGGTCTGGGCCACGCCATCATGTGCGCCCACCCGATCGTGGGCAACGAGCCATTCGCGGTGGTTTTGCCGGACGTGATTATCGATGATGCCGCCAGCAACCCGCACAGCGACAATCTGGCGGCCATGCTCAACCTGTATGATGAAACCGGTTACAGCCAGATCATGGTCGAGCCTGTGCCCAAAGAAAAAGTGTCTTCCTACGGTGTGGTCGACATCAATGACCATGTATTGGCGGCGGGTGAGTCCGTGCCCATGACGGCCATTGTGGAAAAGCCGCGTATTGATGAAGCACCTTCCAACCTTGCCGTGGTTGGCCGTTATGTACTTTCACCGCACACCTGGGGCTGGCTGAAGCGCACGCCACTGGGCGCTGGCGATGAAATCCAGTTGACTGACACCATCGGCCTGCTGATGCGTGAGTATCAGGTGAATGCTTTCCATCTGACCGGCAAGAGCCATGACTGTGGTTCCAAAATGGGCTACATGATGGCTAACATCGAATACGCTTCCCGCCACCCGGAAATTGCGTCGCGTTTCAACGCCTTCCTGAAAGAGTATGTGAAAAGCCTTTGAGCCAGCCCGCCTTTCATCCGCTTGATGAGCAGCTTGCCAGCCTGATGTACCGGCTGGCAGGCTCGGCAGATGTGGATGGCCTCGGCGCACTGGTGCGCCATGTCAGCGCCCGTACCCGCGAAGGGGTAATTGCCGCGCCGCTGGCGGATTTGCCGGATATTGATTTGGCAAGCTTGCAGGATTCGCCGGTGGTGGGGCAACCGGGAGATTACAAGCCGCTGATCGTGGAAGACGGTCATGCGTGGTTGTACCGCTACTGGCAGTATGAGGAAAGGTTGGCCGGGTGTATTCGAAGCAGGTTAGCGCCTGCCTCTTCCGTCTTGCTCCCTTCACCCCTTGCGGGGGAAGGGCTGGGGATGGGGGGGATTCTTCCCTCCTTCCTGATTATCTCCGGCGGCCCCGGCACGGGCAAAACCACCACCGTTACCCGCATTCTTGCGCATCTGCTGGAACAGGGAACCCGGCCTGAACGTATCCTGCTGGCAGCCCCGACTGGCAAGGCAGCAATGCGGATGCAGGAATCGATCCGCGAAACCAAACAGCGTCTGGCCCTGCCTGCCGCTATTGCCGAAACCATTCCCGATCAGGCCAGCACCTTGCACCGCTTGCTGGGCTACATCCCCAACCGGGTCGGTTTTCGCCACCATGCGGCCAATCCACTGCCTGCCGATGTGGTGATTGTGGACGAAGCCTCCATGATCGACATTTCCCTGATGACCCATCTGTTTGAGGCTGTGCCGCCGCAGGCCAGGCTTGTTCTGCTGGGCGACAAGGATCAGCTGGCATCAGTGGAAACCGGTTCGATTTTCCGCGATCTGTGTTCCGGCCCGGCGCTGGCGGGCAATATGGTGGTGCTGCACAAGAGCCATCGCTTTACCGAGGAAGATGGCATCGGCCAGTTGGCGCAGGCTATCCGCGCAGCAGATGAGGAACGGATGCTGGTAGTGCTGGATTCCGCCCACTACCCGGATGTGTCGCTGGATGATACGGGAGCCGGGCTGGATGCAGGGCGGCTGCGTGATGGCTGGGAAACTTATGTGCAGGCGGTACAGGCAGGGGATCATGCCAGCACTTTCAGCGCCTTCAACGAATTGCGCCTGCTGACGCCGCTACGCAAGGGGCGGCAGGGTGTGGAAACCCTCAATGCCTGGGCGGATGGGGTGATGCAGAAACGTTTGCCTGCATCCAGTGTCAGCAGGCCGTGGTATGTGGGCAGGCCAGTGATGGTCACGCAGAATGATTACCGGCAAAACCTGTTCAACGGCGACATTGGCATTGCCTTGCCAGCCGCCAGCGGGGAATTGCGGGTGTGGTTCCCTACTGGCGAGGAGGGGAATTTCCGGGCGGTGGCACCGATCCGTTTGCCTGCGCATGAAACAGCCTGGGCGATGACCATCCACAAGAGTCAGGGGTCGGAATTCCGCCATGTGTTGTTGATCCTGCCGGAGATGGAAGACTTGCCGTTGCTGGGGCGGGAGTTGCTGTACACCGCCATTACCCGCGCCAAATCCGGCATCCATATCCTGGCCAGCCGTGCCACCTTGCGCCGCGCCTTGCGGCAGGTGACACCGCCTTCCTCGCGTTTGCAGGAACGCTTGCTGGCATCACCAGCTGACAGTTAGCAACCACTCCACCAGCATTTGCCCTGCGTTTCCTGGAATTTCATGGCTCCGTCGTATTTTGGGGCACTGCTACGGGCTTGTAACAGGCTTTCCTTGATGCCGAAGCTGCCATACTGGCTGAAGGTATGCGGTACGCTGAACAGCGTGAAAGTTTGCCCACCAGCGGCTTTCCATGAGTTCAGCAGTTGCTGGTAGCGGTCGCCCATGCGCGGGTCGCGATTGGCGGCATGCATCAGGTCAATCATGTTCTGTCTGCGCTCTGCTGCGATTGTTCCGAGGGTCAGATGTTGTCCGCCTTCGTAAGCTAGCAGTGCCTTGCCGTATTTGCTGGCGACAGCGGCCTGCTTCTGGAACTGGCTGTTGACACCCGACATTCCGAAAGGATCATTGGGATTGTCGATGGCGGTAAAGATGTCATTGACTGAGGTTGCTTCCACCAATGGTTTGGGCACTTTGCTGGTATCCTGGCAAGCAGCGAGGGCACGATCCCAGCAGGCGTAAAAATAACCGCCGGTGGCGACAGCATCCACATATTGTTTGACATCGCTGTAGGCGAGCATTCTGTCAGTACGGTTCGAGTCGTTCTGATAGGTTCCCAGTAAGCGCACCAGACGCTGAGTTCCGCCAAATTCATCTTCCCACCACTGGAAAACCTTGCTGGCTTGTTTGGCATAGTAATTGGCTCCACGCCATGCATCGGTGGGGTTACCCAGTTCTTCGCCTTTCTTGAGCATGTAGTGGTATGCCCAGAAGATGCCGTTCCAGGTTTCGTTACTGTATTCAATATGGGCTTTCAGGCCGGGTTTGAGATGACTGGCGACGTAACTGGCAAATTGCCGGTTGTAGTATTCCGTTGCGTTATGCGGAATGTTGAACCACGGATGGGCATTCAACTGGTTGGCCAGTTCGACCTGTACTTCAATCGGTGCACCACGTGCATAGCGTTCCATGCGGAATGAATTACCGGATGTTCCCCAAACCGCATCATCCATTTCACTGCGCTGCTCCCAAAGCAGATCCTGCACCAGACAGGTCTGGTCAATGACTATCTTGCCGTCTGCATCTTTCTCAAAGTCATTGGGATTGGTGGGGTTGGCTGGATTTGGTTTGGCGCAGGTCAGATAGCTGGGGCTGGAACCCATCAGGTTCATCATCCGCACGACCCGGAAATCCTTGAGGAAATTCAGGTAAGCCGGGTTGAAAACAATGGCATTGCGATTGGCCGCAAACGTATCTGCAAAGCTGCGGTAGGTTCCAGAGGGGCAACCGTTGGCATCATCTACCCGCACGGATGGGGTGCCCTCACAAATGCCACCGGGCATGACAATGCGGATGTTTTTCACGGTTCCGCTAACAACTTTCAGCCCGATACGATTGTTGGTGGCAACTGAATCCAGTTTGGCTGGCAGTTCGACTTCCACTTCATCACGACCCTGGGTGTGGCTAATGATCCGCTTGATATAGCCGGAATATTCCAGTACGCCATTACCCTCATACAGAACGATGTATTTCCCATCAGGTACAGCGCCTTTGATGGCGCTATCCAGCAGGAAGGTTCTGATGACAGCGGGATTTTTGCCTGTGCAACTAGCAGGCAATGCATCTGGCCAGCCATTTTCGTCATACGTGGCATCCTTGCAGGAGTATTCGTGGAACGGGCGCGCAACGCGGAATATGTCTGCATAGGGAACCGGTGGCGAGATGGTGCTCTGTTCGGATTGTCCTGCTTCTGTGTTGATTCCCAGTGAAGGCTTGAACGCTTGCTGTACGCTAATGCCGGAGGATGAAAGTTGTTGCGCCAGCGAATCCTGGAATTGATCGGTCGAAACCGTGAATGCCAGTGATAGCGTGTCAGCCACAGGCAAAAGCTGGATGCCATTGCCCGAATTGTGGTCGCTGTCCAGCGTCAGAAAAAAGCTCTCCAGATTTTTTTTGGTATTGTACTGGCAGCCTGTTGGGTCGGCGGAGCCAGCACACAACCCGGCGGCAATATCTGCCTGCGAGATACTGGTTTTGGCCGGAATAGTGACTGGTGCATTGTTACCCAGGAACAGGGTGATATTCTCGCCAGTCTGGTAGGTAATCCCCCCGCTTGAGGTGGTTTCTGTCGTGCCAGTGGTGGGGGTGGAATATCCCAGTCCAGTCAGTGAAACCTGGGCATTGCCGTTGAGTGGGTTCAGAAGTACAACGCGGCCTGATGCGGCATTACTACTTGTATTTCCACCACCGCCACCACAAGCACTCAGCGCGGCTACAATGGCAGCCATTACGCCAAGCTTCAGGTAAGTTGAAGGCCGTGGCAGGTTGCCTTTAGGAAACCAAATCTGTGCCAGCATATTGTGCTCCATGACCTAGGTTCGTTGTATTTGATTAATTCAATTGGGTTGGACATAGAGTATTCGTGAAAATTCCTTTTATGACAATTTTGCTGACCATATTTTTATCTGTTTGACATTAATTCGGTTATTTACCCACTAGCGTGTACTTGCAACCTATTTCAGCAGGGCGTTAGGGATGCTCCACAGCAATTGCGCCCATCCAGTCGCAAAATCCACTTCCAGCCGGGTTAGCGATGCTTTTTTGACTTTGATGACGGGTTCCCGTCTGCCCAGTAGCAAGGAAATGGTTGTGGAAAAATCCGGCTCATGACCAACCAGCCAGATGTCATTGAGGCCACCTGCGGCCAGCTTTTCCAGTTCGGTGACAATGCTGTCGGGTGCTGTCCCGGCCAGCCAGGAAACAGTGCTGGGGGTAGGGCAGCCGGGCAGGTTTTCCTGAAGGATTTCTGCCGTTTCCTGCGCCCTGACCAGTGGGCTGCAATAGAGGTAGGCGGGTGTCAGGCCGTGTTTTTGGCAGAAGGCGGCGGCGCGCTTCACCTGTTCCTTGCCTTTGTCCACCAGTTGGCGGGATTCGTCGGCGATTGGCAGCGCGTAATCCTGCGCCGTTGCGTGGCGTAAAAACGTCAGTGTTGTCATTGGGTTACCTCCCTGTCAGTAACAGGCCACTGGCCAGCAATCCCAATACGAAAAAACCACCGACCAGCGGCATCACCGTTCCATCATAGCCTTGTCCGATCAGGGTTCCCAGCGGAATCGCCACCAGCGTCGACAGCGAGCCGATGACGGATGCGCCAATTCCGGCAATATGCCCCAGCGGTTCCATCGCCAGCGCATTCAGGTTGCCGAACAGCATCCCCAGCGCCAGGAAAGCCAGCATGAGATAGGTCATCAGGAACGCCAGCGGCGGATGCCCTCCCGCATCATGCGCCACCAGCAAAAACAGTCCGGAAACCAGCGTGCTCAGGATAATTGCCCGTCGCGATAACCAGCGCATGCCAAAGCGCATAACCAGTTTGGCATTGAGGAAGGACGCCCCGCCAATGCCCAGTGCCAGCATGGCAAAATACAGCGGAAAGCGTTCCCCCAGCCCGTACTGTATTTGCAGGATTTGCTGTGCTGAATTCAGATAGCCAAGAAAAGCGCCAAACACCATGCCTGCCGCCAGGGTGTAAGTCATGCTGGTGCGCGTCGTCAGCGTTTCCCGCAAACCCTGCCAGAAAGTCCGCAGGGTGACCGGGCAGCGCTTGTCTGCGGGCAGGGTTTCCGGCATCCGCAGCCAGAACCATACTGCCACAATAACGGCCAGCAACAGGAACGAGGTGAAAATGTTGCGCCAGCCCGCCAGCAACATGATGCCTTGCCCCAACGAAGGCGCGATCATCGGTACCAGCACGAAAATGCTCATGGTAAACGACATGACCCGCGCCATCGCCCGCCCGCTGTAGCAGTCACGCACCAGCGCCATGGTCAGCACACGCGGTGCCGAGGTGCCAATTCCTTGCAGGAAGCGCCCCAGCAGCATGTGGGAAAAGTCCTGTGCCAGCATCGCCACCAGACTGCCCAGCATAAACATGCCCAGCCCCAGGTACATCAGCGGCTTGCGTCCGGTTGCATCCGATATAGGCCCGGCCACAAACTGGCCGAAGACCATGCCAAGAAACAGGGTGGAAATGATCAGTTGCGGTTCGTTTTCATGCTGTACACCGAGTTCCTGCCCAATGGTGGCAAGCGCAGGCAGCATGGCATCGATGGAAAGCGCCGTGAGGGAGCTGAGCATCGCAATCAGGGCGACGAACTCGCCATAGCGGGGTAGTTTGGATGACATGGGAAGCGTTCTTCAGCGCGGATAATAAATACCCGGTGGTGGTTCTTTCACATAAACTGGTGGTTCCGGCGGCGGGAACAGCACATCCCATTCCAGCACCAGATCGGGAAACAGGCCGGGTGCCTGCGTACCCTGGGTTTCTTCGATCAGCACTGCGCCGTAGCGTCCAGTATCGGCGCACAACTGCCACATCATCACAACCCGGTCTAGCGGATGTACTACCCAGTATTCGCGCACTTCATAGCGCTCATACAGGCGCAGCTTGTGGATCAGGTCTTTGGAGGCAGTGGATGGGGAAAGTACTTCAATGATCCAGTCGGGTGCGCCCTTGCAACCTTTGTCATGAATTTTGTCACGGTCGCAAATTACGCTGATGTCCGGCTGCACCACGTTGTTGACCTGATCATCCGCAGCATCGGCAGCCGCAAGGCAAACATCAAACGGCGCAGGAAAAACCTCGCAGGATTTACCCAACAAAAAATTGCCGATTTGGCGCACAAGTTCGCGGATAACCCGTTGATGCAGCGTGCTGGGCGCAGACATCATGAAGGGTACGCCGTCCAGCAACTCATAGCGAACGTCATCAGGCCAGCGCAGGTAATCCGCATAGGTGTAACGCTGTTGCGTATCCAGTTGGTAGGCAGTCGACATACGATTTTCCCTTTTGGGTAACAGCTTCAAGCATAGCATAACCAGTTCCTAGCTCTGGAAAAAGCGTGTTGCCGTATCCCCATCCGGCTGCTGTAACCAGCGTCGGGTAAGCAGTTCCACACGTTGCGGGTAGTTCGCCACGATCTCCCGCGCTGCCACCTGCACGGCAGGCAACAGATGCTGATCCCGCAGCAAACTGGCGATGCGCAACCGCACATCTCCGGTCTGGCGCGTACCCAGCACTTCGCCGGGGCCACGCAGTTCCAGGTCAATATCGGCGATCATGAAACCGTCAGTGGTGGTGCGCATCGCATCCAGCCGCTTGCGGGCAGTCTTGCCCAGGGGGTGCTGGTAGAGCAGCACGCAACTGCTGGCGGTGCTGCCACGCCCGACCCGCCCGCGCAACTGGTGCAATTGGGATAGCCCTAGGCGCTCGGCATTTTCGATCACCATCAATGACGCATTCGGCACATCCACCCCCACCTCAATCACCGTGGTGGCGACCAGTAGCTGGATGTCGCACTGCTTGAACTGGCGCATGATGCTTTCCTTTTCGGAACCGTGCAGACGCCCGTGCACCAGCCCGACTGCGACGTGCGGCAGGCGTTCGCGCAGCAGTTCGGCAGTGACTTCTGCCGCTTCGCATTGCAGGGTTTCGGATTCCTCAATCAGGGTACAAACCCAGTAAACCTGACGGCCTTCACGGCAGGCGGCAGAAATGCGTTCGATTACGTCGTCACGGCGTTCGTTGCTCAAGGCTACGGTGGTGATGGGCGTGCGCCCCGGTGGCAATTCGTCGATCACGGAATAATCCAGATCGCCGTAAGCGGTCATTGCCAGCGTGCGCGGAATGGGGGTCGCTGTCATTACCAACTGGTGTGGATAGTTGTCGCCTTGCTTGCCCTTTTCACGCAGGGACATGCGCTGATGCACGCCGAAACGGTGCTGTTCGTCGATGATGATCAGGCCGAGTTGCAGGAATTCGACTGTGCGCTGGAACAGGGCGTGGGTACCGACTGCGATATGGCCGATGCCCAGCAGCAGGTTTTCCACTTTGCGGCGGCGCTGGCGCGGGGTTTGGTTGCCGGAAATGTACACGGTTTCCACCCCCAGCGGTTCCAGCCAGCGGGTCAGGTTCTGGTAATGCTGTTCGGCCAGCAATTCGGTGGGGGCCATGAGGGCGACCTGGAAACCGTTGGCGATGGCATGCAGGGCGGCAGCTACCGCCACCAGTGTCTTGCCGGAGCCGACATCGCCTTGTACCAGCCGGTTCATGGGGATGGTCTGTTGCAGGTCGTGGGTGATTTCGCCGATTACGCGGTTTTGCGCGGCGGTGGGGGCAAAGGGCAGGGAACGCAGCAGCTTTTGCCAGTAATGGTTGGTTTCCTGCATGGCAGGGGCCTGCACTTGCTGGAGTTCGTGGCGGGCTTGCTGGACGCCGAGTTGGTGGGCGAGCAGTTCCTCAAAGATGAGGCGCAAAGAAACCCCTCCCAACCTCCCCTTGTCAGGGGAGGAGAAATATCTTGCTCCCTCCCCTGACAAGGGGAGGGCCGGGGTGGGGTTTCCCCCTTCGGGTTTGTGTAATAACTGTAAAACTTCCCCCAATGGTGGAAACTGATGCTGCCGCAGTACACTTTCCGGCAGCAAATCCGGCAATTCATCCACATGTTCCAGCGCGATCTCGATGAGTCGGCGCAAACTGCGCTGTTGCAAACCTTCGGTAGTGGGGTAGGTGGGCGTAAGCGTGTTTTCGATCGGTTCCGGGCTGGTGGTGCTCAGCAGACGGTATTCCGGGTGCGCCATTTCCAGCTTGAAGCCAGCCTGCCGTACCTCGCCAAAACAGCGGATCGGCGCGCCTTGCCGCAGGCTCTGTTTCTGCGCCGTGGTGAAATGGAAAAAACGCAGGGTGAGGATGCCGCTTCCGTCGCTGATGTGGCACAGCATCATGCGCCGCCCACGGATCACGACTTCGGTGGAGTCGATTTCGCCTTCCACCAGAACTTCCTGCCCGGCCTTGAGGTCAGCAATGGGGTAAATGCGGGTGCGGTCCTGATAACGCAAGGGCAAATGAAACAGCAGGTCAGCGACCCGCAGGATGCCCAACCGCGCCAGTTTTTCCGCCAGCGCATCGCCCACGCCACGCAAGGTGGTAACCGGGTTGTCAAGGAAACTGTCATGGGCGTGGTTTTGCATGACGGAAGTGTACTACCATAAACGGGCTTTCATCATCAGGGGATTGGGGAATGAGACAGCTAACAGGATGGTTTGCGGGATTATTGTGTATAACAGGGTTGGCAATGGCAGATACACCGCCGGATGTGCGCATCATTCCCATGAAAAATGCTGCCCAGCCCTTTGAAATGGCTGCCAAGTTACAATGGAATCCGCATGATCGGCAGTGGGACAAGGTGCTGGTGACCTATAACGGCAACCAGCCTCCGCCGCTGGATCATCCGGTCTGGCAGTATTTGCAGGATATGAAAATTCCCGCGCGGGCAGCTGCGACACCCGGCGAAAACCTTTTCTACAAGCCTTTTCATACTGCCGCATTCTGCTCAGGGACTACGCCTTTGACCAGCGGCAAGCCCATGACCATCAGTTTCGAGGAAAGTACGCCCGGCAGGTATAGCGAAAAGGATTTTTTCCGCGACTGGAATTGCCCCGGCTGGAAAATGGGTTTGAGCCATGTCGAGGTTGTAAGCGGTAATGGTTCCCGCACGGGCAAGGGCAAGGCCTTGCGCCTGCATCTACCCAAAGGCCGCAGCGGCTGTCTGGAGCAGGGCGAATCCTGCATCAACTGGAAGCCACATATCGGCGCGCAACTGGATGGCTTGACGTACAGCTACTGGTTCAGATTCCCTGAAAATTTCAATTTCGTGCTGGGCGGCAAATTGCCGGGAATCGGCAGCGACAAGCCCCGTACCGGCGGTGCAAAGCCCGATGGCCGTGATGGCTGGAGCGTGCGGGCGATGTGGGTGAAGGATGGCAAGCTGGGCCAGTATGTTTACCACCCGGATCAAGCCAAAGCCTTCGGTGATTTTTTCGAGTGGGATGCGCCACCCGCCGAAAAGGGCAAGTGGTACCAGGTCAAGACAGCAGTGCGCCTGAACACGGCAGGGCAACGCAATGGGGCGATTACTACCTGGCTCAACGGCAAAAAGGTGCTGGATAAACGCGACCTGCGCTTTCGTATTGGTGGTGACCTGAAAATCGAGCGGGTGCTGTTTGCCGTATTTTTCGGTGGCAATGGCCCGACGTGGGCTCCACCTGCTGACATGCAGCTTTATCTGGATGATTTCATCTTGAGTGCGGGCAATCACTGACGGCTGTCACGGGTCTATGGCTGTTCGGCTGGTTCCAGTGCCAGCACTTCGTCATCATGGCTTACGGTTGCCGTGAAACGCTGGCCGATTTTGAGGTTTTGCCAGAGCTTGAAATCAGGTGCGTAGGCGTAGGCTTTGTCGTCCTTGTCCGTCAGGGTCACGCTGTAGCGTTCTTTCGGCCTGGCTGTGCGCTGCTTGTCGCCCAGTTTGATCTTGGGCCATAGCGGTGTGTGATCCTGTCGTGCGATGGTGGGTTGGCTGATGGCAACCCATTGCTCAATCTCGAAGGTGTATTCCGTCGCATAACGCGGTTCCTGCCGGTAAACAGGTTGTTGATAGGTTTCGTTATGGCACACCTGCTGGTATTCCGGGCGGGTGCAGGTCTGATCCTGAAAATAGCCATTACCCAGATCGCGGCTACCGCAGTTGTAGGTGGAACTCCCGGTTTGCACATTGTCACAGACCTGCTGCGTGCGCTGTTCGTAATGGTCGAGAACGCTGTCGTAATGGTGGAATGCCCGTTTCTGGCCGAGTGCGCGTCCGCCTTGGGGTACATCCCAACCGGTTTTGCGCAGGGTCTTGTATTCTTCCACAACCACACTGCGTTCCCAGGCAAATTCGCTGACCGTGACCGGAATGTGGCTGGGTGTTACGGCGAGGTATATGCCAAAACCAGTGCTCAGGGTGAGGCCGCCAGCGATGATTTTACCTTTACCCAATTTTTTGCGTGGCTGGGGCAGCGGGGTTTCAGGCGTGATTTCTGCTTCTTTGGCGCTGTGTGGTATCGCTTCAGGTGCGTAGGTTCGGGTCTGGTGTACGGGGTTGTTTTCCCGGTTTGCGCCGCAATGCTGGCAGGCAGAAGCAGTTGCCGTGTTACCGCTGTCGCAGTGCTGGCAGTACCAGTCGGCTCCGGCGGTGGCGTCGCTGATCTGGACGAAACTGGTTATTTCGCTGGCATCTTTCGGCAGGTAAAAGCGCACGCCATCGGCGCGGGGCAAGTTGCAGGAAGGGCAGTCGTGATAGCGCCCCAGCACACCTTTGGCTCCACAAGCAGGGCAATCCCATAAACCTTCCCGAATGCTCATGTCCTGTTTTCCGCTATACGGCTACTGGTGCCTTGATGTGAGGGTGATGTTCATAGCCAAGCAGTTCGAAGTCTTCATATTTGAAGTCGAACAGGTCAGTGACATCCGGATTGATCTTCAACTGCGGCAGTGGGTATGGTTCACGGCTTAGTTGCAGGTCAGTCTGTTGCAGATGGTTCAGGTACAGGTGCGCATCACCCAGCGTATGCACGAATTCGCCCGGCTTCAGACCGGTCACTTGCGCCATCATCAGGGTCAGCAGGGCGTAGGAGGCGATGTTGAATGGCACGCCAAGGAAAATGTCGGCACTGCGCTGGTACAACTGGCAGGAAAGCCTGCCTTCTGCCACGTAGAACTGGAAAAAGGCATGGCAGGGCGGCAAGGCCATATTGTCCACATCCGCTACGTTCCACGCGCTGACGATGATGCGGCGGGAATCCGGGTTGTTTTTCAACTGCTGGATAACCTGCGCAATCTGGTCGATGTGGCGGCCATCCGGGGTTGGCCAGTTACGCCACTGATAGCCGTAAACCGGGCCGAGGTCGCCGTTTTCATCGGCCCATTCATCCCAGATGCTGACGCCGTTTTCCTTGAGGTATCGGATGTTGGTGTCGCCTTGCAGGAACCACAGCAACTCGTGGATGATGGAACGCAGGTGCAGTTTCTTGGTGGTCACGACCGGGAAGCCTTCGCCCAGGTCGAAACGCATCTGGTAGCCGAACACGGAAACAGTGCCAGTGCCGGTACGGTCTTCCTTTTTGACACCGTGGTCGCGCACGTGGCGCATCAGATCCAGGTACTGTTTCATGCCTTACGCGCCGCCTTGTATGCCCACCACATGAACGCCAGCCCCAGCAGGATCATGGGCAGGGAAAGGACTTGCCCCATCGTTAACCAGCCAAAAGCCAGGTAGCCAATCTGGACATCAGGTTCACGCACGAATTCGGCCACAATCCGGGCAATGCCGTAACCAACCAGGAACAAACCGGTGATGGCTCCTGTCGGTGGGGAGCGCTTCCTGAACCAGTTGAGCAGGATGAACAGCAGCAGACCTTCCATAAACGCCTGATACAACTGCGAAGGGTGGCGTGGCATGTCGTCCACCGCCGGAAATACCATGCCCCACGGTACATCGGTATGCCGACCCCATAATTCGCCGTTGATGAAATTGCCGATACGCCCGGCTCCCAGGCCAATTGGCACCAGCGGGGCAACGAAGTCGCTGACCTGAAAGACATGCAGTTTCCAGCGGTGTGCCAGCACGAACATGGCCAGCGTTACGCCCAGCAGGCCGCCGTGGAAACTCATGCCGCCATCCCATACTTGGAAAATCGACAATGGGTCGGACAAAAAGCCTTTCAGGTTATAAAACAGCATGTAGCCGATGCGGCCACCGGCAACCACACCGATGGCTCCCCAGAACATCATGTCATCTACCCGGTCGGGGTTCATGACACTGTTGGGTTCACGCGAACGCATCTTGCCGATGATCAGGAAACCGAGGAATCCGATCACGTACATCAGCCCGTACCAGTGAATTTGCAGTGGGCCGAGTGAGATGGCGATCGGGTCAAATTGAGGATGAACCAGCATAAGTTTTCGTACTCAATGTCTAAAAAAACAGGGACTAGAAAAACAGGTGTTTCAGTTCCATACCGGGGTCGGCGGCGCGCATGAACGCTTCCCCGACCAGGAATGCGTGTACGCCATGTTCACGCATCAGTTGTACATCCGCCTGCGTGTGGATGCCGCTTTCCGTCACCAGCAACACATTTTCCGGTATGTCGTCCAACAGCCCGATGGTTGTTTGCAGGCTGGTTTCAAACGTGCGCAGGTTGCGGTTGTTGATACCGATCAGTGGCGCATTCAGGCGCAGGGCGCGTTCCAGTTCCGCCCGGTCATGGGCTTCGATCAGCACATCCATGCCCAGTTCGGTGGCAAGCCGGTAAAGTTCCTGCATCTGGCTGTCTTCCAGTGCGGCTACGATCAGCAGGATGCAGTCCGCGTTGATTGCACGTGCTTCATACACCTGATAAGGGTCAATGATGAAGTCTTTGCGGATAACCGGCAACTGACAGGCGGCACGCGCGGCTTGCAGGTAGTCTTCATGCCCCTGAAAATATTGCGCATCGGTCAGCACCGACAGGCAGGCGGCACCACCTTGCTGATAGCTTCTGGCAATGGCTGACGGGTCGAAATCAGGGCGGATTATACCCTTGCTGGGTGACGCTTTTTTTACTTCGGCAATAATGGCCGGGTCGCCAGCGCCAATCCGCTGTTGCATGGAGGCAAGGAAGCCGCGTACCGGCAGGGCGCTGCTTGCATCAGCACGCAATTGCGCAAGGCTGCGCACGGCGGAACGGGCAGCGATTTCTTCCTGCTTGGTTTGCAGGATTTTTTGCAGGATGTCGGATTTGCTCATCAGGATTGGAAACTGTTGGTCAGGTCTATCAGTTGTTGCAGGCGCTGGGCGGCTGCACCGGAATCAATGGCTTGCTGTGCCTTGCTGACGCCTTCGGCATGGGAAGCGGCCAGACCGGCAACGTAAATGGCCGCACCGGCATTCAGGCACACGATGTCGCGGGCTGCCCCCGGTTCACCCGCCAGTACCTGTTGTATCATTGCCAGACTTTCCTGGGCAGTATTGACTTTCAGGCCATCCAGGCTGGCCGCACGTGTCAGGCCAACATCCTCAGGTTCAAAGGTATATTCCGTGAGTGAGCCATCACACAGTTCGGCGATATGGGTGGAGGAGGCAATGCTGATTTCATCCAGACCATCCTCTGCATGAACGACCATCACATGCCGACTACCCAGGTTGTGTAATACCTCGGCCATGGGACGTACCCAGTGACGACTGAACACGCCCAATACCTGGCAGGGAGCATTGGCAGGATTGGACATCGGCCCCAGCAGATTGAATATGGTGCGGATACCCAGCTCACGTCTCGGTGCACTGGCATGACCCATGGCACTATGATGGCGTTGTGCAAACAGGAATCCAATCCCCAGAGTGTCAATACATTCTGCGACCTGTTCAGGCGTAATGGTCAGATTCATGCCTGCGGTTTCCAGCACATCGGCACTACCGGACTTGCTGGAAATGGAACGGTTGCCGTGTTTGGCGACTCGTGCTCCCGAGGCGGCTGCCACGAATGCACTGGCAGTGGAAATATTGAAAGTGCCGGACGCATCGCCACCGGTTCCACAGGTATCGACCAGATGTTCCGGTGAAACATTTACCTTGGTCGATAATTCCCGCATGACACTGGCCGCTGCACTGATTTCTGTAACGGTTTCACCACGCATCCGCAATCCAACCAGAAAACCGCCGATCTGGGCGGGCGTGGCCTGGCCTGTCATCAGGGTGCGCATGGCCTGGGTCATTTCTTCTGCGGTGAGCGGATGGCCTTCAATGATTTTCTTTATAGCTTCCTGGAATTCCATAACTTTCTTCACGGTCTTGTCTACAGTTAGTGGGGAGATGCTACCATGAATTGGTGATCTGCTATAGCGTAAAACAACGCTTCAATTCCTGACAAAAGAGGTGTACTGATGAACTTCCCGAAGAATGTTGGCCCAATGGACAAAAACATCCGCATCGGTGCAGGCGCAGTGCTGTTGCTGTTCGGGCTGTTAAAAGGCGGCTGGTTGTTTGCCCTGATCGGCATTGTGCTGTTGGCGACCGGATTTATGGGTACTTGCCCTGCCTATACCTTGATTGGTAAAAGTACCAACAAGTAATTACCTGACAGGATTTCCATGATCATTCAGACCAGTGAGCGGCCCGGTTCGCATGAGCGCTATTTGTTGCGAAAAACAGAAAATCCCCTGTTTCCCGATTCACCCGTGTTGAATGATGATGCCTTGCTGAATGCGCAACGGCTTGATCACGAGGCATCGCAGGCGTTTCAGGATCAATTCCGTGCCTTGCTGGAAGAAGTGACCTCACTGGCTGGCAATGTGGACAGCGACGTTATCCTGAAGCTCAAGGATCGGCTTGACCGGGCCTATGAAACTGCGTCTGCCCTGCCGGGCGATCAGGCTCAGGTGAAAGGGGCCATCCGCAAATTGTTGCGTTTCATTATGACCGGTGTACGGCGTGGGGCGGGCAACGATACTCACGCGCAAATGGAACTGGATCAGGAAGAAACAGCGCGCGAAACCCATTTTACCTTGCTTGATTCACCCTTGGTGGCGGATTTATTGTGCCCTGACTCCCCCATTCTGGTGGATGAACTGGTTCGCATCCTGCTGTCATCAGACAAGGATGAGCTGCAACTGGCCTTGCAGATATTTGATGAAGTCCAGCTTCTCGCCATTCTGGAAGATGGGGCAGGGTTGCTGGAGCATCTCCATAATCAGGGCGTTGATGTCAGCAGGCATGAACAAAACCTCGCTTTCATGCAAAGTTATGCCGAATTTCTCAAGGGTAGGTAAAAAGGCAAAGGCCAGGTATCAAATCCTGGCCTTTTTGCTACTTTTCAGGGAGCCAGGGATAGTTTATAGGAAACGCTTTTTGTCCGGGCTTTCATCAGCTTGCGTTCATCGTAAAGCTTTCCGAACAGCTTGAATACTTCGCCGACGTAGCGTTTGGTTTCACGATAGGGTGGGATGCCGTTGTGCTTGTCTACACTTCCTTCGCCAGCATTGTACGCAGCTGCGACCTTGTGCAGGTCAGCATCGTAACGCTCGATAAGAAAACGCAGGTAGCGGACGCCGCCATGAATGCTTTGCTCAGGATCAACCCGGTTATTAACACCAAACCGTCTGGCCGTAGCAGATGTCAGTTGCATCAGGCCACTGGCTCCGGCTGAGGATCGGGCCTTGGGGTTGTAGCAGGATTCGACTGCCATGACAGATTTTATGAAATCTGCGTCAACCCGATACTGGCGTGCATATTTGTCAATCATCTCCTGATAGGAATTGGACTTTTGATGAATGTCGCCAAGATCGAGATCTGCACAGGTCTTGATGCTGGCTCCAGCGTGGGCGTTCAGACTGATCGCGAATAAGCCTAGTGCACTGACCAGCCTTGCAGGTAGGCGTATGCTCGTTGGAGTTTTCATGATAGTACCGATTGTTGTTAAGAAGTCTTTGTTTGTAATAATAATTAAGAAAATTATTATATTCTTATGTATGTGCGGAAACTATAAATGAAGTTTTTGCTTGAAACAAGCCCATGACAAATTTTTGTTTCGCTGTGTTGTCCAGTCAGACTGTGTGGTAAGGTGCGTTTTACCATGTAAACAAGATAAAAGAAGGAGCATTAACTCATGTTGAAACAGTTAGTGAAAGTCGCTGGAGTAGCGGCAGTGCTGGCTTTCGCGGGGCAGGCTGCGGCTGATGAGGTTTGGAACAGCAATGTCGGCAGGATCATTTATGCAGAAGAGATTGGCCCAACTGCTGTATTTGCTTATGGGCCAGCAGAAGACCCAGGCGTCGTGTATCTGCTTGGTCTTGCCAAGGTTTATCAGAATCGTGGCACTTACGACGGTTACTGGGCAAAAGAAAAGTCCAAGGTTGAATGCAGTACGGAACGTCCAGGTATTTTTGGCAAGATGACCCGTCACTGGGGGCGTATCCAGGTAAAATTCCTTGACCAGAATTTCCCGGCGCGTTGGGAGGCCATCTGGAGCTACTGCGACCAGCCCAAGCAGGATGTGAAGATTACTGCTACGCCTGAAATTGGCGGCAACCAGCAGGGCAATACCAATTAATAATGTATTTGCGGGGTGGTGGCCATTCCTGCCACCCCGCACTTTGCCTGATTACTGGATAGTAAAGGCAGACAGCAGGCCGCCTCTGCCAAATGTATAAACCGTACCGCCGTCAACAACCGGTGAAACTGTATAACCAGCATTATCACCGCGCGTGCGGGCAGCAAGTTGCCCATTACTGGCATTCGCCCAGTGGATAAATCCGTCCTTGTCGCCCACAACCACGTAATTGCCCATTAATGCCGGTGCAGTCGGCTGGCGGCGTTGCAGGTCATCCATTTTCCACAGGGGTTGCCCAGTCAACGGCGTAAGCTTCCATAGATCACCCTGGACGCTGGTGGTGTAAAGGCCGTTTGCGTCAGCATCTACACCCGTGTAGCTTGAGTATGGCGCTGACCATGCCGCAGTGCCGTTACGCATGTTGATGCCCGCAATCTGGCCGTTGTAACTGGCGGCGAACAAGGCTTCTCCCACGGTTTTCAGTTGGCCGTCCACATCCGTCACCTTGTCCAGATCGCTGCCTTCCTGCGGCACTGAAAGGGTCGCTTCCCACAGGGCTTTGCCGTTTTGCATGTCGAAAGCGGTTACGACGCCGCTGTCGAAACCGGCAATGACCATGCCACCAGCCAATACCGGAACACCAGCTCCCCGCAGGGAAAGTACCGGGCTTTGGCGTATTTGCTGCCAGAGGATTTCACCGCTTTGTACGGATAAGCCATGCAGGCCACCGTCACTGGTGCGGAACGCCACAATGCCATTGCTGACCGGGGAAACCGACAGGACTTCACTGGTCAGGCGGGTGTTCCAGCGAATCTTGCCTGTCTGCCGGTCAAGTGCGATGGCACCGCCATTACTGGTTCCGAGGAAAATACTGCCCTGGCCGCCATTGACGCCGCCGGTAATGTCAGCGTCGATCGGGGTTTGCCAGATACGTCCGCCATTGGTTTTGTTCCAGGCGCTGGCGGAACGTCCACCGGCGACAAAAACGGCTCCTTCATCCACGAAGGGGTGAATGCGGACATAATCCTTGCCTGAGCCGCTGCCCGTACTGGCTTGCCATAGTGTCCCAAGTTTTGCGGTTGGGGCGAACTCCTTGAGGGGTTTGGGCGGGTTTGTGTCCTTGGCAGGTAATACCTGTTGGACAGTACTACACCCGGTTAATGACAGGGCGATGCAAATGGCGGCCAAGCTTGGTTTCATGTGTGGTTATCCCTCACCGAGGTTGTCACGTTTCATCTTGATGAATTCGACAGAGCCGCCAGTATTGCCAAGAATTGCCTTGTCATACGCTGCACGGGCTTCTGCGGGTTTGTTCTGCGCAGTGTAAATGTCGCCTTTCAACTCTTCAAGTAGCGACTGGTAGGCAGCTGGATAAGTTTGCCCTGTCAGTTTGGCGGCTTCTTCCGGTTTGCCTGAGGCCAGCAGGACGCGCGCCAGACGGAGGCTGGCCAGGAGTTTGTATTCTTCCTGCTTACTGTTGTCGACTACCCAGCGCAGGGTAGTGGCGGCCTTATCGTACTCACCTTTTTCTGCAAACTGCTGGGCTGCTTTCAGGCTGGCAGTAGCTGCATATGGCGTAGATGCATAACCGGCTTGCAATGCTTGCACATCAGCCATTGCCTGTTCTGGCGAGGCTTCGGCAGCATCCGCGACCTTTGCATAAAGGGCTGATGCTTCGGCAGCAGTCGCTGCCTTATAGTCCTTCCAGTATTCCCAGCCGAACAGGCCAGCAATGGCAAGGGCTACACCCGCTATCACCGAGGTGCCGTTTTCCTTCCACCATGCCTTGAGTTCTTCGACTTTTTCATCATCTGTTTTGTAATCGGTCATCAGTTTTGCCCCTTGAATCAGGATTAATGTTGTTTTGTTTTTTCAATAAGTTGTGACAGGTGTGCTGCCAGTTCGCAGAGAGGCAGGTTAATCTGCTCACCTTCACTGCGCAAGGGCTTCAGGGTGATTTCTGCCCGTTCCAGCTCGTTTTCACCCAGAATCAGGGCAACAGCAGCGCCAGATTTGTCTGCCCGTTTCATTTGTGTTTTGAAGTTGCCGCCGCCACAGTTGCTCACCAGCCGCAGGTCAGGCAAGGCATCCCGTAACTGTTCTGCGAGTGATAACCCTGCTTTTGCTGCGGCATCACCCGCCATCACCAAAAAGACATCAGGGTTGTTGGCAGGTGCCTGTACTGCCTGTGTTTCCAGCAACAGAATCAGGCGTTCAACCCCCATGGCGAAACCGCAGGCAGGGGTAGGGCGACCACCCAGTTGTTCGACCAGCCCATCGTAACGGCCTCCAGCGCATACCGTTCCCTGGGAGCCGAGTTCATCCGTTACCCATTCAAAAACTGTGCGGGAATAGTAATCCAGACCACGCACCAGGCGCGGGTTGATGCGGTAGCTAATGCCCATGCCATCCAGCATGGATTGCAGTTGGGCGAAATGCTCTGCCGATTCACTGTCCAGATGCTCATGCAGGTTGGGGGCAGCAGCAACCAGTTCACGCATGGTCGGGTTTTTGCTATCCAGAATGCGTAAAGGGTTGGTGTGCAGACGGCGTTTGGAATCTTCGTCCAGTTGATCCTGGTGGGCACTGAAATACTCCACCAGCAACTGGCGGTATGCGTGGCGGGCTTCCAGCGAGCCGAGCGAATTGAGTTCCAGATGGATGTTTTTGAGGCCCAGTTGCTTCCACAGGCGTGCGCCGATGGCAATGAGTTCAGCATCAATGTCGGGGCCTGCAATGCCGAATGTTTCCACCCCGATCTGATGGAACTGGCGGTAACGGCCTTTCTGTGGGCGCTCTGCGCGGAACATGGGGCCTGCGTACCAAAGCCGCTGTTGCTGGTTGAAAATCAGGCCAGCCTGAATCCCTGCCCGCACACAACCGGCAGTCCCTTCAGGGCGCAAGGCCATGCTGAACGCTTCCCCACCTTCAGTGTCACGACGGCTTTCCAGGATGTACATTTCCTTTTCAACGATGTCGGTAACTTCGCCAACTGCCCGTTTGAACAGGTCGGTCTGTTCAACGATGGGCATGCGGATTTCGCTGTAACCATATGTTGCCAGCAGGTTGCGGACAGTGCTTTCAAAAAATTGCCATGTAGGGGCAGCTTCCGGCAGGATGTCATGCATCCCCCGGATGGATTGGATATTTTTCGCCATGCTTACTCGACTTTGAAACGGGCTACGCTGCCTTTGGTGTGGGGAGCCTGATTGTATTCCTGCCCATTCAGATAGATTTTAACGCCACTGGCGTTGCCGACCTTGAAATCAAGTGGGGTGCTCGCCTTGAATTCCTTGGTGCTGCCAGCAGAATTGAGTGATTCGAACAGGGTTTTCTTGCCAGCATCCTTGACCTGCATCCACACCTCTTCGCTGAATTCCAGTTTGACGTTTACTTCACCGGCAATAGGTTGTGGCGCTGCAACGGGCGCAGTGGCTGCATCCGGGGTGGCTTGTGCTGCGGTAGCGGCTGGATCAGCAGTTGATGTTGTTGTTTCTGCGCCTGTGGCGGTGCTGGTCACGGTTGGTGTTGCTGTAGTTTCAGCTCCGGGAGTAGCCACAGTGGATGCTGTTGTGGCAACAGCAGCGATTTGCGTATTGTCGGCTGGGGTTGTCGCCTGATCAGCAGTGGAAGTCACTGCTGTGCTAGCGGTTCCATCAGTGGTGGTGGAGGTTTTTTCCTCGGTGCCGGTAGCTGATGCAGTGCTGTCAGTATCGGACTCGGGTGTCTGCTGCGCTGTTGTTGATGCGGCGGCTTCGGCTGCTAGCGTGGTTGTACTGGTTGCAGAATCGCTTGTTGCGGTAGGTGTTGCAGTCGTAGCATCGGCCTGAACAGGTTGCTGTTGTTTGGCGGCCTGTTCTTCGGCATCCTTGCGGGCGGTAAAGGTTTCGATCGCAGGAGCAGGGCGCGTCACTTGTGGTGGTGCAGTTTGCGCCGAGAAGTTGGACCATGTATCGCTGAACCAGCCGCGCACGCCCGGCATCATGGAAAGCAGCCCCAAACCGAGTATGACTACCGCCAAGCCTATAAACTTGACAGTGGATGCAGATATGGATGGCTGCGTTACCTTGCCCAGCGGACGGGCGGGAGCGAAGTGATGCGCAATGTCATCAGGATTCGCGCCACGCAAGGCTTCATAGGTGCGGATCAGCTCCTTGGCATCCTGATCCGCCAGCTTGGCATAGCCGCGCAGGTAGCCGCGTACATAGGGAGGTTCCGGTAAATGGGTAAAATCTTCCTTTTCCAGTGCGCGCAGAAGGCTCACGGACAGGTGCATTTCGTCTGCTGCCTGTTCGATATCAAACCCTGCATGCTCACGGCATTGCAGCAATTTGGCAGTCAGGTCTCCAGGTTGTACAGCAGAAGATTTTGCTTCTTCGACTGGTGTGGTGTTCTCCGTCACGTTTCCTCCAAATTGCGAATTTGTGTCAGTTAATCTGGCTGGCAGCCGTACTTTCCGGGAATTTGCTGCGCAAGGCAACTGCACAGGATTCGGCTTTTGCTGGTTCGTTCAGTGCAGATTCTATCTGATAGCACAGCAACAACGTATCCGGTGTGGCAGGTGCGGCATCATTATAGCGATAAAGAAAAGCCTGTGCCTTGGTGTTATCCCGCTTTTCCTGGCTGATTCTGGCCATTTGGTAGAGAGCTTCGGGGAAACGGGGGTTGTATTGCAATGCTTTACGGAAATAACTTTCAGCTTTTTCGCTATCGCCCTGTTTGCGCACGCAAATACCAGCATTAGTATAGGCAAACTCGGGAGTTTTATAGAGCGGATCACTGACTGCACTCATAAATGCCTGTTCCGCTCCGTTGTAGTCACCGGTTCTGCACAAGTGGGAGCCGTAATTGTTCAATAGTGCCGAATTTTTACCATCCAGTTGTAGCGCCTTGCGAAAATGTTCCAGCGCCTTGCCGTCATCCCTCAGCTTTTCCTGCAACAGCGCATAAAAATGGTGGGTGTCAGCAGAACCGGGGTCAAGTTCAATGGCTTTTTCCAGGTTGAGGCTGGCAAGATCAAGTCGCCCTTTTTGCAGGTAGCCACCGCCCAGCTGGGTGTAGTAGCCCGCCGCCTTGCTGTTTTCGGCAGATGCCGGAGCACCGGAGCAACCTGCCAGAAAGCTGGCAAGAAATATCAGGCAAAGCCCATATTTTATTATTTTCATTTTATTTTCCCTGTTCGATGCGGGCGAAATGAATGTCTCTGCGACTTTTATCGTTAACCTCGCCTGCGAGTTGGCCGCAAGCGGCATCAATATCATTACCCCGTGTTTTTCTTGTCATCACAGTGTACCCGGCTTCAACGAGAATATCACGGAAACGGTGTATACGGTTGTTACTGGAACGCGCATAGCGGGTGGACGGGAACGGGTTGAAAGGTATCAGGTTCACTTTCGATGGGATGCCCCGCAACAGTTTCGCCAGCTGGCGGGCGTGTTCATCGCTGTCGTTCACGCCGTCCAGCATGACGTATTCCCAGGTAATATGATTACGCTCGGTGGTTTTTTTGGCAAGAAACTGGCGGCAGGTTGCCAGCAGTTCCTTGATGGGGTATTTGCGGTTGAGTGGAACCAGTTGGTCGCGCAATTCATCATTGGGCGCATGCAGGGAAACGGCCAGCGATACATCCAGCGTATCAGCCAGACGATCCAGTGCTGGCAGGACACCGGAGGTGCTGACAGTGACCCGGCGTTTGCTCAGGCCATAAGCATTGTCATCCAGCATCAGGCGTAAAGCGTTGACTACATTGTCAAAGTTGAGTAGTGGCTCGCCCATGCCCATCATGACGACATTACTGACGACACGCGGGCCTTTGGGGTCAGCTTGCAAGGTGCGTTTTGCCACCCAAAGCTGGCCGATGATTTCGGCTGTTGTCAGGTTACGGTTGAAACCCTGACGGGCGGTGGAGCAGAAGGTGCAGTCCAGTGCGCAGCCGACCTGCGAGGAAACGCACAGCGTTCCCCGGTCGTCTTCCGGGATGAAAACGGTTTCAATCGCATTGCCGTCAGCCAGCCGCAGCAACCATTTGTGGGTACCGTCGGCAGACTGCTGGTCAATGATGATTTCCGGCGCACGGATGACGGTGTTTTCCGTCAGGAACGTGCGTAACGGTTTGCTGAGATTGGTCGTCTGGTCGACACTATCGACATTCATCTGATGCAGCCACTTGATCACCTGGGTGGCGCGAAAAGGTTTCTCACCGATGGTGACGAAATATTCTTTCAGCGTTTCAAGACTGAAATCGAGCAGGTTGATGTCGGGTTTGATGTCGGACACAGATGACTTTTACTCAGTGATTAGCGGGTGCGTGGGCACAGACCTTCTTCGCCGAAGAAGTACGCGATTTCGATGGCAGCGTTTTCCAGGCTGTCGGAACCGTGTACGGCATTTTCGTCGATGGATTGGGCGAAGTCAGCGCGGATAGTACCGGGTGCTGCATCTTTCGGGTTGGTAGCGCCCATCAGTTCGCGGTTTTTGGTAACGGCATTTTCGCCTTCCAGCACCTGAACCATGACCGGGCCGGAGGTCATGAAAGCAACCAGATCGTTGAAGAAAGGGCGCTCCTTGTGTACAGCGTAGAAGCCTTCAGCCTTCTCCTGGCTCAGGTGCAGCATTTTGGCTGCAACGATGCGCAGGCCGCCTTTTTCGAAACGGCTGTAAATTTCGCCGATTACGTTCTTGGCAACTGCATCAGGTTTGATGATGGAAATGGTTTGCTCGATAGCCACTGTCGTTTACTCCAAATAATGTAGCGTTAAGTCAGATAAGGGCGCAATTGTAATGGGTGTGTACTACACTGGCAAACAGATTGACGTGCTGACCAAACTATAAGCAAGCTAAAACCTTTTGCTGGAAGCATTCGTCCAAGTGTCCACGGAAAACATAAGGAAGATAAGGTTATGTTGAAAAAAATCCTTCACGGTATCGCTGCGACAAGCCTGTTGTTGCTTGCCACACAACCAGTGATGGCCCAGTACAATCTGAATTCTGCGCTTGGTACCAATACCAACGAGGCTACCGAAGGGGATGCCAGTGTGCCCTTTGTCGACTTGTTCCGGACTGCGCTGCCTTTTGAGGATGCGCGTCCATGGCTGACCAAGGGCAGCATCCGTTACGACGCCGATGGCTGGCCGCGCGATCTGGGCGGCGGGCAGGCTGGTACCCGTTTCCTCGTCAACATGCCAGCTGCCGCCATTCAGCAGGGCGTTTACACCGTTTTGTATGATGGTGAAGGTGAAATCCGCTATGGTAATAACGCCAAGCTGGTGGAGCACGGCACGGGTTGGGATACCGTCAATATCCAGGCAGGTTCGGATGGCATGCTGAATGCTACCCTGTACATCGTGAAATCAAATCCTGCCAATTACGTGCGTAATATCCGCATTCTGCCGCCCGGTGGCATTTGTGCGGGCAACATTTTCCAACGGGTGGCGGAAGCGAAAGACTGCCCATCAGGTGATTACCGCTCTTTCGCAGAATATTACAACCGTATCATCTTTAACCCTGATTACCTTAATTTCATGAAGGATTTCAAGGTAATCCGCTTCATGAACATGTCCGGCGTCACCCAAAGTGAAGTACGCTCATGGAACCAGCGCAATACCATTACCAAGGCCAGCTGGGGCGGTTATGAAGGCCAGCGCGGCGTACCGTTGGAAATCATGGTGGAACTGGCCAACCGGCTGAACGCCCACCCGTGGTTCTCATTTCCGCACGAGGCAGATAATGACTACATCACCCAATACGCGCAGTACGTCAAACAGAACCTGAAACCCAACCTGCGTCCGCATCTGGAATACAGCAACGAAACCTGGAATACCCTGTTCAAGCAGGGCAACTACGTGCGGCAGGTCGGTTATAAAATGGGGCTGGATTCCAACATGAACCGGGCAGGTTATCGTTATTATTCAGAGCGCTCGGTGGAAATCTTCAAGATATGGGAAAGGGTTTTCGGTGGGAATGAACGTTTGGTGCGCATCCTGGCAGGCTGGACCATCAACAAGGAAGTCACTGAAACCATCCTCAGTCACAAGGATGCCTATAAATCTGCGGATGCGTTTGCCATCGGCCCGTATTTCTTCGGTGGTCATGAAGATGTCCGCGCCGTCAGAAACCTGGAAGATGTTTTCCACCTGTTTACCGATGATGAACACCGTTATTCCATCAACAACGTGTTGGGGTTCATCCGCATGCAGAAAGAACTGGCCGACAAATACGGCGTCGACCTGATTGCCTATGAAGGCGGGCAGGGGCTGGTTGACTTCAAGACCCGCAGTGACAATGAGCATCCCAACCCTTTGCTGTACCAGGCTAACCGCGATCCGCGCATGAAGGGGTTCTACCAGCAATTCCTGCTCGGCTGGAAAAACGAGGGCGGCAAGCTGTTCATGCACTATTCCAGCCCACGCACCTATCAAAAGTATGGAACCTGGGGTACCAAGGAATACATTACCCAGCCAGCCAGCCAGGCTCCCAAGTACCAGGCGATACTGGACTTCATGCGGTCAACCCCCTGCTGGTGGGAAGGCTGCAACAGGTAAAGGTATACCCTCATGGGGTGGAAGCCACCCCATGACCTGCCTTATATCAGAAGCTGCTGGTAGTCTTGCGCATAGCTTTCTGCCTCGGCGATGACATACTCCTTGAATGCCTGCGCCGCCGGGGAAAGCCATTTTCCCTCGCGTGTAACAATGTGCCAATAACGCTGGATGGGGAAACCTTCCACATCCAGTATCACCAGGGAATTGGTTTCCAGCTCCAGCTTGATGCTGTGCAGGGATACGATTCCCAGACCCAGACCGGCAATGACCGAGTATTTGATGGATTCGTTACTGCTCATTTCCAGCGTACTGGAAAATGTATGCCCGTGTTCGGCAAAGAAACGTTCAATGGCGGCGCGGGTTCCCGACCCATGCTCACGTACCACGAATTTTTCGGCCACGATGTCTGCGATTGGAATATCCTTGTTCCCGGCCAGCGGGTGGCTGGAAGGGGCAATCATTACCAGTGGGTTACACATCAGGCGCTGGGAATGCAGGTCAAGGTTGGCTGGAGGTTCGCCCATGATTACCAGATCGGCTTCGTAATTCTGCAATTGTTCCACCAGAGCCTTGCGGTTGGTTATATCCAGTGAAACCGTAATGCCTTCATGCATTTTGGAGAAACTGGCGAGCATTCTGGTAATGAAATAGATGGAAGTAGTCGCTGCCGATACTTTGATGTAGCCTTGATGTATGTTTTTTAGTTCCTTCAGTGTTTCGACCAGACCCTGGTACTGGGCGAGAATCTCACAGGTATAAGCGTGCATCGCCCGCCCTGCGGCTGTCATCACAATACGTTTGCCTTGGCGTTCAAACAATGAAAGTTCTGCGTTATCCTCCAGTTGTTTGACCTGCATCGAGATGGCGGGTTGGGTCATGTGCAACAATTCAGCCGCGCGGGTGAAATTTTCCGTTTGGGCAACAGCCTGAAAGACCTGAATCTGGCGAAATGAGATATGCATCCGGGTAAATCACTCAACTATTTAGGGTTTCTTGCCAATATCTTAGCATAACGAAGTGTTATGTTTAAATCAGGATAAATGTGTTTTACTTATCTTAGCGTTCGCTTATAATCATACCCATTGTAAGGTTTTGATGTATTTTTTACTCATTTGAGGAGAGAGACCATGGACCAATCCGGCCGTTATGCTGACCTGAGCCTGAAGGAAGAAGACCTGATCGCAGGTGGCAAGCACATTCTTGTCGCATACAAAATGAAGCCAAAATCCGGCTACGGCTACCTGGAAGCCGCTGCCCACTTTGCTGCTGAATCTTCTACCGGTACTAACGTTGAAGTTTCCACCACTGACGAATTCACCAAGGGTGTTGACGCGCTGGTTTACCATATCGACGAAGCCACCGAAGACATGCGGATCGCATACCCGATCGAACTGTTCGACCGCAATGTGACTGATGGCCGTTTCATGATGGTCTCCTTCCTGACCCTGGCCATTGGTAACAACCAGGGTATGGGTGACATCGAACATGCCAAGATGATTGACTTCTACGTGCCTGAGCGTTGCATCCAGATGTTCGACGGCCCTGCTACCGACATCTCCAACCTGTGGCGCATCCTGGGCCGTCCAGTCCAGAACGGTGGTTACATTGCTGGTACCATCATCAAGCCTAAGCTGGGCCTGCGCCCTGAGCCATTCGCCCACGCGGCTTACCAGTTCTGGCTCGGTGGTGACTTCATCAAGAACGATGAACCACAAGGCAACCAGGTTTTCGCACCCGTCAAGAAAGTTATCCCGCTCGTGTATGACGCGATGAAGCGTGCGCAAGATGAAACTGGCCAAGCCAAACTGTTCTCCATGAACATCACTGCTGACGACCATTACGAAATGTGCGCCCGTGCCGATTTTGCACTGGAAGTGTTCGGCCCTGACGCTGACAAACTGGCGTTCCTGGTTGACGGTTATGTAGGTGGCCCTGGCATGGTGACCACTGCACGTCGCCAATACCCTGACCAGTACCTGCACTATCATCGTGCCGGTCACGGTGCGGTCACTTCCCCGTCTTCCAAGCGTGGTTACACCGCATTTGTGCTGGCGAAAATGTCCCGTCTGCAAGGTGCTTCCGGTATCCACGTCGGCACCATGGGCTACGGCAAGATGGAAGGCGAAACCAGCGACAAAGTTATTGCGTACATGATCGAGCGTGATGAGTGCCAGGGCCCTGTCTACTTCCAGAAATGGTACGGCATGAAGCCAACTACCCCAATCATCTCCGGCGGCATGAACGCACTGCGTCTGCCAGGCTTCTTCGAGAACCTGGGTCACGGTAACGTTATCAATACTTCCGGTGGTGGTTCTTACGGCCACATCGACAGCCCGGCGGCTGGCGCGATCTCCCTGCGTCAATCCTACGAGTGCTGGAAATCCGGTGCTGACCCGATCGAGTTCGCGAAAGAGCACAAAGAATTTGCCCGCGCGTTCGAGTCATTCCCTGGCGATGCTGACAAGATCTACCCAGGCTGGCGCGAAAAGCTGGGCGTACACAAGTAAGCCGCAAGCAGCCACAGTAGGGTGGGTGGAGCGTAAGCGATACCCACCATCTCGAAGCGGTGGGTTAGCGATTTATCGCGTAACCCACCCTACACCTGCCCGTGCAGGTTTTTTTAAGCATTCAAATCCTAGTTTTCAAGTAGGAATTCAGCCATGACCGATGCTACCCAATACACCATCCAGCAAGAACCGTTCTACCAGGCCACCGGGCGCGAAGTCGAACTGTACCAGGCCGCCTACCGCTCACGCTTGCCGGTGATGGTGAAAGGCCCGACGGGTTGCGGTAAATCGCGTTTCGTCGAACACATGGCATGGAAACTCGGCAAGCCACTGATCACAGTTGCTTGTAACGAAGACATGACCGCCTCCGATCTGGTCGGACGCTATTTACTCGAAGCCAATGGCACACGCTGGCTGGATGGCCCTTTGACCACTGCCGCCCGCATTGGCGCAATTTGCTACCTCGATGAAATCGTTGAGGCACGCCAGGATACTACTGTAGTCATTCACCCACTGACGGATCACCGCCGCACCCTGCCGCTGGATAAAAAAGGCGAACTGGTGAACGCGCACCCTGATTTTCAGTTGGTGATTTCCTACAATCCGGGCTATCAAAGCCTGATGAAAGATTTGAAACAGTCCACCAAGCAACGTTTCGTGGCATTCGATTTTGACTACCCTGCCGCCGATGTCGAATCCACCATTTTGCAGCAAGAAGCAAACGTGGACGCGGCCATGGCAGACAAGTTGGTGAAAATTGCGCATACCGCCCGTAACCTGAAAGGGCATGGGCTGGATGAAGGCATTTCCACCCGTTTGCTGGTCTACGCCGCCAACCTGATGCGCGATGGGATTGCAGCGGGTGACGCTTGCCGCATGGCACTGGTTAGCCCGATTACCTATGATGCGGATATTCGCAGCACGCTGAACCACGCGATTGACGCGATTTTTGGGTAGGGAAAACATTTGTAAGAGGGCGTATGCAATACGCCCCTACGGGAAATCGCCCTCTGTAGGGGCGTATTGCATACGCCCTTTTCAGGAGTCATTTTATGCACACCATTGACGAAACCATCGCCCGTTACCGCGCCCAACTAAGCTGCAACTTCAAGCAGCTTGATGAAGCCTTCGCCGCCTGTATGCAGGACGCGCTCGCGCTATTGAGTGAGCAAGGCATCAAGGATTACCTCGACGGTGCATCGTTGGTGTGCAAAATTGGGCGTGGTTTCGACCCCGTGCTGACTTATCTGGAAGAAATGCCGGTTATCGCGCACAAGCTCGGCGAAGGTATGTTGACCCGCGTTAGCCAAGCGGTGTGGAAAATATCGCGCACCCCGAACGGGCGTATTATTCCCATCTTTTTGCAGACTTTGCCCGACGTATGCCGCCGCCTCGAAAGTGAGGAGTTGGTTGAACATTACATCACTCTGCTGTTCGAGATGATGGATCGTACCACGGGGTCGATTCACGGTTTCCACACCACCATTCCCAGCCCCGGCTTGCCGAAACTGCTGGAGCAAATGCCTTATTTAATGAGCCAGTTAGCCTTGGGTGGCTTGAAAAACTGGATCGAATACGGCATCCGCAACTACGGCAAACACCCGCATCGGCAGGAAGAATATTTCAGCCTGCAATCCGCCGATGCCAAGGCGATGTTGCAGCACGAACGCCACGGTACGCTGTTTACCCACAACGAGCGCAAGCTGAATTTGTATTTGCAAGCCTGCTGGGAAAGTCACGAATACCTTGTGCCTTATTCGGTGGATTTCCGCGATATGCGCGAGCAGCAGCCGTATTTTGACGAGTTCGGGATGCGCATTCCTGATGTGTTCGACGATGCGCATGGCGTGACGGGGATTGACCGTTACCGCGCAGTATTGGCGCACATGGCGGCGCATCAACGCTGGACGCACAAAGTGGTGGCGGATAATTTCAGCCCACAACAACGCATTGCGATTGAACGTCTGGAAGACAGTCGGGTGGAATATTTGGCGATGCAGGAATACCCCGGTTTGCGGCGGATTTTCAGCGCGTTGCACCCTGCCCCGTTGGAAAACGAGTGTGATTCCAAGACCGAATCGTGTTTCCGGCATCGGCTGGCGATGTTGTCGTGGGCGATTCTGAATCCGGCACATGGCTATCAGAACGCGAAGATCAATGAGTTCGCGGGCAAGTTCCACGCAAAAATGGCGGAAGGCAACGCGACCACGGCGGATATGGTGTCTGTGGCGATTTCGTTTGTGGCGCAGACGCGCTTGCAAACTGACCAGTTGCCGAGCGTGTATTTCAACAATACCGCGATTCCTTACCGCGATGATAACCGCCATTTGTGGCAGTACATCGAGGAAAGCGACGACGAAGAATTCTTCGACGAACACAAGCAAACCGCGCAACAAAACGAGCAATCGGGCTTGCCGCCGCGCCATTACCCTGAGTGGGATTACAGCACGCAGACGTATCGCCCGGACTGGACGAGCGTGTATGAAAGTTTGCATCCAACGGGTAATGCGGCGGTGATTGATACGCTGTTGCAGAAACACGCGGCGTTGGCAAAGCGTTTGAAGCAGATTGTGGATTTGTTGAAGCCGCAAAATTATACGCGGGTACGCTATCAGGAAGAAGGCAGCGAGCTGGATCTGGATGTGGCGATCCGTTCCCTGATTGATTTCAAGGGCGGGGCGAACCCTGACCCGCGCATCAATATGAGCCACAAGCATGACGGGCGCAATATTGCGGTAATGCTGTTGCTGGATTTGTCGGCTTCGATCAGCGAAGTGCCGGAAGGCGCGACGCAAAGCATTCTGGAACTGAGTCAGGAAGCGGTGTCGTTGCTGGCGTATGCGATTGAGGCGTTGGGCGACCCGTTTGCGATTGCGGGGTTTGCGTCCAATACGCGGCATGAGGTGCGTTACCAGCACATCAAGGGTTTCAAGGAACATTGGAACGATGAGGTGAAGGGGCGGCTGGCGGCGATGCAGGCGGGGTATTCGACGCGGATGGGTGCGGCGGTGCGTCATGCGGCGCATTATCTGGAACATCAACAGGCGGATAAAAAACTACTGCTGATTTTAACCGATGGCGAACCGTCGGATATTGACGTGGATGACCCGCAATTACTGACGCAAGATACGCGCCAAGCGGTGAAAGAATTGGATCAGAAAGGCATTTACAGCTATTGCATTAGCCTTGATCCGCGAGCGGATGAGTATGTGCGGGATATTTTCGGCAAGCGCGTTACCGTGGTGGATAATGTGCAGCGGTTGCCGGAAAGGATGACGCAGGTGTTTGTTACGTTGACGGGGTAAGTTTCTTGATAATCGAAGACGGATATTGGGTGAACTTAAACAAACGTCACTAAAGTCCCATAGGATTTCGGGGATGATTATCTAATTGGCTACTTCAGAAAACGGAACATAAAGCCGGTTAAGGGGTTTCCGAAGCT
>JAHJJD010000096.1 GCA_018822845.1 Gammaproteobacteria bacterium
ATCAGCATGTAGATCAGCACCAGCGCAGCGGCAAAGGCGATCCCCATGTCGCGGAAGGTTTCCCATGTGACTGTCCATTCGCCGCCCCATTCAAAGGCGGATTTGCCTTCAACACCTTGTGGGGATTTCAGCCAGTAGGCTTCTTCCGCCAGTTTGGTGCCGTCCGGGGTAACGTAGCCGTTGCCATCGTTGGCGTCTTTCAGCAATTGCTCCACCTGACTCTGGCCATAGACTGGCGCTGCCAGCGTGCCGACGGTTTCTGCCGTAACAAACTCAACGGCACGCAAATCCTTGCGGTAGATTGGCTTGTCCTGCTGGTCAAAGACAAAGGTTCCAAGCTCGCGTAGCGGCACAAACTGCCCCACCTGATTGGCGACCGGCAGTTGCGACAAACGGTAAATCTGGGAACGCGCGCTCAACGGCACCTGCATGACGATACGGGTCGGGTCGATCAGGGCGTTTTTCTTGATGTCACCGAGGATGAAACCACCCATGGCCATTTCCAGCGTGCGGTTGACATCTTCCGCTGTGATGCCGTTACGCTGCGCCTTGTCGGAATCGACGATGAAACGCAGGATGCCGTGATCTTCCTCCATCAGGCTATCCACATCATCCAGATTTTCAGCCTGCTCGAAGAAAGCCATCATGTCAGTGGCAATCTTGCGGCGGGTATCGGCATCCGGCCCGTAGATTTCAGCCACGACGGATTGTAATACCGGCGGGCCGGGTGGCATTTCCACCACCTGTACCCTGCCACCCGTGCCTTTCAGCAACGGCTGCAACATGGCACGCGCCTCAACCGCAATCTCATGGCTGGTACGATCACGGTCATGCTTGTTGGTCAATTGCACCTGAATATCCGCCTGCCATGGCTGGTTGCGCAGGTAATAATGGCGCACCAAACCATTGAAGTTATAGGGCGAAGCTGTGCCTGTGTAGGTTTGCATTGCGGTAACTTCCGGGATTTCCTTCAGCTTGGCTGCCATGTTGCCCACAAGGTTGGCAGTAATGGGCAAGGCTGTACCTTCCGGCATATTCAGCACCACATTGAACTCAGGCTTGTTATCCAGCGGCAGCATTTTCACCCGCACAGCCTTGAGCGGGTAGAACAGCGCCATAAACAGGAAAAATACCCCGATGATGCTCATCAGGAATATCCAGCCTTTCTTGCGGTTGCTCACCAGCGGTACGATCAGGCCACGGAACAGCTTTTCCATGCGGGCAGCCTGTTTGTGCTCCTTGACGGCAGCCTCGCGCAAACTTTGCAGCGATGGCTTGAAACGGTTAGTCAGCCACGGCGTGAAGGCAAATGCCGCAAACAGCGAAATGACCATCGCTACCGAACCCAGTACCGGAATCGGGCGCATGTAAGGCCCCATCATGCCACTGACGAAGCCCATCGGCAGCAAGGCAGCAATAACGGTTGCCGTTGCCAGGATGGTCGGGTTGCCCACCTCGCGCACAGCGTCCACCGCCGTTTCGACATCGGTATCTTCAATCAGCAGCCAGCGGCGGTAAATGTTTTCCACCACTACAATGGCGTCATCCACCAGAATCCCGATGGAGAAAATCAGCGCAAACAAACTCACCCGGTCAATGGTCATGCCAAGCAGCCACGCTGAAAATACCGTGGTGGTAATAACCGACGGAATCACGATCAGCACCACGCCAGCCGCACGCCAGCCCAGGAAGAACCACACCAGCACCGTTACGATACCGGTCGCTACGAACAGCTTGAAAATCAGTTCGTTGACCTTTTCCTTGGCAGTCTCACCGTAGTTGCGGGTCACCGCCACATGGATATTGTCAGGAATGATACGTCCCTGAAGGAACTCCAGCTTGTCCAGAATGGCGCTGGCGACATCCACGCCGTTGGTGCCATGCTTCTTTGCCAAAGCCAATGTCACAGCAGCGGCGTTATTGGCCTGTTCGGGGCTATCGGTAGCGGAACCGGTGTAGTAGCCAACCATGCGGGAAGCTTCACTCGGGCTTTCAACCACGGTCGCAACATCGCGCACGTAGACGGGTTGACCATTCACCACTGACACGATCAGGCGTTTCACATCTTCCGCAGAGTTGAGGAAGGCACCGCTGTAAATCCTGAAGACGCGCTGATCCGGCTCAACCGTGCCGGTATTGCGCTCGGAATTCGCCATCATGATGGCATTGGCAACCTGCCCTAACGATACGCCGAAAGTTGACAGCCGCTCCGGCAGGATTTCGACCTTGATTTCATCCTTGCGCCCATCGACGATGAAACTCTGGCTGGTGTTCACCACTTCGCGCAGGCTTTGCAATACATTCAGACCAACCAGACGCAAGTTGGCGTCGTCCACCTGATTCGACCACAGGGTAAGCGTGACCAGTGGCACGTCATCCGCCCCTTTCGGCTTGACCAAGGGTTCCTGTGCGCCAATGGGAATGCGATCCTTGTTGGATGCCAGCTTGTCGTACAACTTGACCAGGGAGGATTCGAGTTGCTCACCGACGATGAACTGCACTGTCACCATCGACTGTTCGCGGGCGGAATAGGAATAGACATGATCCACCCCCGTCATTTCCGACATGATGCTTTCCAGCGGGCGGGAAATGAGGTTTTCCACCTCTTGCGCAGAAGCGCCGGGGTAGCGGACGAAAATGTCCACCATTGGCACGGAAATCTGCGGGTCTTCCTGCCGGGGCGTTACCCACATACCTAAAACACCGACCGCGAAAAAGGCCAGCAGCAATAACAGGGAAAGTGGTGAAGTAATGAACGACCGCGCCATTGCGCCAGCCACACCGGGGTTGTGGTGTGGCGTCGCAGGGGCATTCTGCCGGGACTCTTCCATGGTGCGCACCCTATAAAAAAAGGTTACAGGGAAATATTATTTAGCGGCTGGTTGTGCTGCCGCTGCTGCTTCCTTGCCTGTTTCGGCAGGTTTTGCTCCCTCTGGCATCCAGCCGGAAGATGCGCCTGCTGGCGGGCTATTGATAATGCGCTCGCCTGCGCTCAGACCGGACACAACTTCAACCTTGCCATTTCCCTGATCGGAACCCAGTCGCACCATGCGCAGTTCGGAAGTATTGTCAGCCTTGACCACCAGCACCGCTGGCAGGCTGCTACCTTTCAGCAACGCAGCCTTGGGAATGGTAATAACCAGTGAGTCGCCCTTTTTCTTTTCCGGCAGATAAATTTCAGCGTACATGCCCGGTGCAGTATTGATTTCCACCGGAATATCGAATTTAACGGTTACGGTATGGCGGCTGGCGTCGGCGACCGGGTAAATTTCCGACACACGTACCGAGGTATTCACACTGCCGTCGATACGCGCTGGCACTACCATATCCTTGCTCAGGTTGCCCACCAGACCGGAAGGCACGTCAGCCTGCAAACGCTTGAACTTGACATAACCAAACTTGATCAGCGGCTGACCCGGTTGCACGGTATCACCCACTTCCACCATTTTTTCCATGATGATGCCTTCAAACGGGGCGTAGGCGGCAACATCACGCAGGGATGAGTCGATTTCCTGCAATTGCGCCATGGCCTGCTGGTACTGGCTTTGCGCCTGGGAAACGTTCGCCATGGCGTTGGCCAAGTCAGCCTGCTGAATGGTGTCGGAATCGTAACTGCCCATGAAGGAGTTCGCAAACGGGCGCACCGCCATCTTGTCGAACATGGAAGGCAGGCCGAAACCGGGCATTGTGCCAATATCCTTGCTACGCGGGGAAGTCAGTTCGCGGTAGTACTGGCTTTGTGCATTCTGTATGGCGGACTGCGCCATACTGATTTGCGCTACCACCGCATTACGCTTGGCAACCAGTTGGGACTCGTCGACCTGGAAAACGACAGCGCCCTGTTGCAAAGCAGTGCCCACCGAACCAGCCACGTATTTCACATCACCCGGAATCTGGGCGGAAAGCGTGACTTCCTTGTATGGCACAACGGTACTGCCCAATACAGAACGGGATTGGGCACCGGTTGTTTCTACAGGGATAATTTCGGCTGCGTGCAGTGCATGAAATGAGCAGGCAGCCAGCAACAACACCAGCAAGCCTGATACAGGTTTCCTTGTACCCATGTAACTATTTTCCTCAAAGCGATATTTATTTTTTGACAGCAGGGAGACCTGCAAATATATGAGGAAAACTTACCATCATCAGGGTATCAACGCCAGCAAAAGTATGAGTTACGCCCCGTTACGGCGCATTTCCAAATACTTCCCGCTGCAAACCGTTTAATTGCACCAACCGCGCATTCAGGTTCAACTCGATCCCACGCCATAAGGATGCCTGCCCTTCACGGGTTTCCAGATACGGCATGATGGCTTCTTCCACGATGCGGGAATGATGGATGTCGAGTTCGATGTGGCCGATGAGCAGTTCCAGCGCATCGTCATCCAGCCCCGGTACAGTGCGCATTCCTTTCAGCAACATGCGGTAGTAAGGCGGGATCGGCCATTCGCCTGCAATCCCTGCGACGCCAACCGCCGCCAGCCAGTCGGTTCCCTGGGTCACACGCATCATGGTGTCGATGTAGCCCTGCTGCTCGGGGGTGATGGGCGCATTGGCCATTTCTTCCTCGCTGAAATCCAGCGCACGTAGCAGCTTGCGGTAAACCTCCATGTGCGATTTGGACGGGTCGCCATTGCCGTATTCGTCGTAGAGGATGTCGGCCAGCACTGCCTGAATGCCTTCGTCCGGCGTTACTCCCAGCGCATTGGCCTGATACAGGCGGGTACGCAGGATGTGCGGGTAATACAACAACGCAAAGGTGCGTGCCTGCTCAAATGTCAGTTGCTGGGTGGACATCAGTTGCAGGAAGGGGTGGCGCAAAAACGGGTGGTTGTTCACGCGGTCTTTGAGTTCCTGCATGTAAACGGGTGCATTCATGTGGCGGCTCCAGAAGTCATAATGACGGTAATGTTACAGGGATGTTGGACGAGCCCGAATTATCCATAAGTTTTTGCTGATATGCATGGGAAATTCGCAATGTATTGTGCAGTAATTTCGCCGGGCTTCGACTCCGCTCAGCCCTCGGTTCTGTCTTCGCACAGACATCGGAAGAACCCATTGCCCTTTTCCGGGCTTCGACTCCGCTCAGCCCTCGGGTTTGTCTTCGCACAGACATCGGAAGAAACCATTGCCCTTTTCCGGGCTTCGACTCCGCTCAGCCCTCGGGTCTGTCTTCGCACAGACACCGAAAGAAACCATTGCCCTTTTCCGGGCTTCGACTCCGCTCAGCCCTCGGGTCTGTCTTCGCACAGACACCGGAAGAACCCACCGCCCGTGGCAGAATCCACGACCCGTTGCCTGAGCGGAGTCGAAGGCAACTTGCCGATGGCACGACATTCCGGGCATTCCCGG
>JAHJJD010000097.1 GCA_018822845.1 Gammaproteobacteria bacterium
CGTAAGACATGCAACCCTTTGAATTTGTTGGCTCCCCAGGGCGGACTCGAACCACCGACCAATTGATTAACAGTCAACTGCTCTACCGACTGAGCTACTGGGGAACTGTAGAAGGCGCGTATTTTGTTCGATTCCCGCCTAACGGTCAAGTGGTTTTTTCATTATTGTATAACCTTCAATCTGATCCAGTAGTTCACGTCATCCACGCTCGTGCTGGTCAGTATTTCAACTTCCTGTCCCAGCCGCAGCTCACCAATCCACTTGGAATCCTTGTTGCCTTCCTGACGCAAATTGACCGGATACTGGACTTTTACCTTGCTGCCCTTTTGCGGCAATTTGCCTTCGGCAAAGTCAAAGAACTGCCCGACCCAATGCCGGTCTTCGAATTTACCCGCATACGCCCAGCCCTCCGTTCCCGCTGGCGCAGGCTTGGTGAGTTCCTCTTTTACCGTGAACGAATAGCTAACCTTCGGGGCTGCGCCGAACGCTGTCCAAAAGCCATAAGCCCGCTCACCAGAAACATTCACCAGAAATGCCTTGGTCTTGTCCGTTTCCAGTGGCAAGGAATAAACACTGGATCTTTCGTCCCCTTTGGAAAAACGGATGGAAGTCGCATTCGGTGGCAAAGGCAGTTTGCCGAAGTTGATATTGGGCAGCGATGCCGACGTAATCAGCTCGTTCTTGTCATTGAGGAAGTCGATATTGAACGGCTCGGATTCACCCGTGGCGATTACTTCCACAAAGCGACCCGGCACCAGATTGTTTTCAGGCGGAGGCGCTCGGCGGTCATCGGCATAAGCCGCATCGACAAACCACGGAATGAATGTTTGCTGCTGTTGCTGTACTACCGGTGCTGTGGGGTTGCCATTAACCGCTGGTGTGGAAGCGCCCTGGTTGGGCGCGGAAGCCACCACCATGATCAGGGCAGGAGCACCAATCCCCAGAAACAACGCCTTGCGGCTATCCTCCTCACGAAAGGCGGCGACAATAATGGCTCCAATGCAGGCCACCAAAGCCACGCCCAACAGGAATGTCGGGTAGATGATCGCCTCAAGCGTATCCTCGGGTGAGCTATTGATGAGTTGCTGCGCCTTCTGCACTATGTTGGGCAATATCCCACCCATACTACCCCATAAAATTGGCCCGTATTTCATATTGTGCCCCTTTTGTTTGCCAAATATACCCTTCTTTGAGCATAGATCAGGCAAGCCAAAATTACAGCACCAATTGCATTGCCTCGCGCAACATTTCGACACCCGCCCCCGGCTTGTGCGCATTTTCGCTGATATGCCGCCGCCAGCCACGCGCGCCCGGCATTCCCTGGAACAAGCCGAGAATGTGGCGGCTCATGTGGTTGAGCGGAACGCCTGCCTCCAGTTGGGCTTGCACGTAGGCCAGAAATGCTTCCAGCGCAGCCTTGCGGTCGTGGAAAGGTGCATCATCTGCGTAAAACAGCGGGTCGACCTGCGCCAGTATCCACGGATTATGGTAAGCCTCGCGCCCGACCATGACGCCATCGACATGCTGCAAGTGCGTTTGGCACTGTTCCAGCGTGGTGATGCCGCCGTTGATAATGATTTCGAGCTGCGGAAATTCCTGCTTGAGCTGGTAAACCAGATCGTAACGCAAGGGTGGAATTTCGCGGTTCTCTTTCGGGCTCAAGCCTTTCAGCCAGGCTTTGCGGGCATGGATGATGAAAGTGTCGCAACCGGCCTGCGCCACCGTACCAACGAAGTTGCGCAGGTCAGCGTAATCCTCCTGATCATCGATGCCGATACGGTTTTTGACAGTGACAGGAATGGTTACGGCGGAACGCATGGCCTCAACGCATTGTGCAATCAGCCCCGGCTCCGCCATCAGGCACGCACCGAACGCCCCTTTTTGCACCCGTTCACTGGGGCAGCCGACGTTGATGTTCACTTCGTCGTAGCCGTAACCCTCGGCAATGCGGGCGCATTCGGCCATTTCTGCCGGTTCACTGCCACCGATTTGCAAGGCAAGCGGATGTTCGCAGTTGTCGAAACGCAAATGACGCTCCCGGTCACCGTGCAGAATCGCCCCCGTTGTTACCATTTCCGTGTACAGAACTGTATGTTTTGTAAGCAAACGATGGAAATTCCGGCAAAAACGGTCAGTCCAGTCCAACATAGGAGCCACGGTAAATTTTCTATTAAGCTTCTTCATATACTATTTTGTTCAGAACAAGCGTGAATATTCACGCATATCGTAATCGGGCTTGTGCAACAACATAAACAACTCAGAGGGCATTATCATGCTGGATCTCGACACTTTCGTGTATTTCCTGTTTGGCCTGGTCATTATCGGCCTTCCTGCTTTCGTCTTTTACCGCATCGGCATGGACATCGGCGTCACCAAAGGCATCCGCAGGCAGTTGCTGCGCGACCTCATGAACAACGGCGTCATTGAGGAAACCGACATGAGCATCCGGAGTACCGCCCGCAATTGACTCAGAGGCAAGCCGCAAGGCAATGCTTCAGCCACACTCAGCAACCAAGAGAGTGGCACTTCGACTCCGCTCAGCACTTCGGCTCCGCTCAGTGACCGTGCTTCGACTCCGCTCAGCGTACCGGAGTGGTCAGTGCTGGCAAACGGGACAGAACCAGCTGGAACGCTGCCCCTGGGCGACACGCCGGATGAGCGTGAGGCAGCGGGTACAGGGCTGGTCAGTCCGGTCGTAAACCTTCAGCTCAAGCTGAAAATACCCCGGCGTCCCGTCTTCACGTACAAAATCGCGCAGGGTAGTTCCCCCGCGCTCAATGGCGTAGGCCAGAACCTGGCGGATGGCTTGCGCCAGCGCGAGGTAACGTTCGCGGGATACACGCCCGGCGGCACGTCGTGGGTCAATTCCAGCGAGAAACAGGGCTTCGTTGGCGTAGATATTACCCACGCCCACAACGATGCGCGCGTTCATGATGAATTCCTTCACACTGATCGTGCGTGTGCGTGACTGCCGGTAAAGGTAAGCACCGTCAAAACCGTCTTCCAGCGGCTCCGGGCCGAGATCACGCAAAAGAGCGTGTTGCTGTGGGTCTTCCTCAGTCCACAGCAATGCGCCGAAACGGCGTGGATCGTGGTAACGCAGGGCCTTGCCGCTTTCCAGCAGCAGATCGAAATGGTCGTGCTTGCGAGGTTCCATATCAGGTTCCACGATCCGCAAGCTGCCGGACATGCCCAGATGGATCAGCGCTACCCCCACTTCTGCATGCAGCAGGATGTATTTGCCGCGCCGCGTCAGTTGCTGCACGGTCTGGCCTTGCAGGTGGATGATTTCCTTAGGGATAGGCCAGCGCAGTTTCGGCTGGCGGATGCGGATTTCTGTAATGCGTTGCCCTTGCACGTAAGGCTCAATGCCCCGGCGGGTGGTTTCGACTTCGGGTAACTCAGGCATAAATGCCTTCCATTTCCACCATCAGTTCAGCCCGACAGACATCACCTTGCAGGTAGAGGATGGCAGGCTGGCAATGTTGGCTTCGACTCCGCTCAGCCAACGAAGAGGCACTCCGATCGCTTGCACTCCCCGTTCCCTGAGCGCTTGCACTCCCCGTTCCCTGAGCGCTTGCACTGAGCGGAGTCGAAGTGGAGTCGAAGGGAACAGAATCGAAGTACGCTTCCAGCCTTTCCTGAATCACAGGCAAACTCGCCAGATCGTGCACATACACCTTCAACTGCGTCAGTTCCCGCACGGAACGGATCGGCAAGCCCAGCGTGTCATCGCCATGCCCCAGTAGCGCTTCCAGATTGCGCAAGGTTTCCTCCAGTTGTGCCAATGGGTCGCCAATATGCAGGGTTTCGTGCCCAACGATGCTGGTGGTGCCGGAAATGTAGATATGCTTGCCCTGCCCCCAGTCTTTCACGGTAGCGCGCGAAAACGCCGGGCTGACCGGCCCATACTGGCGTGGATAGAGGAAGGCGCTGGTCTGGCGCGGATTTTCCAGTTGCATGCCCGCACTTTTGGCGGCGAGGAAATAGAGTTGCAGCCCGGCCTGCTGCGTACCAATTGCCGTCGCCGCAGGTGGGGAA
>JAHJJD010000098.1 GCA_018822845.1 Gammaproteobacteria bacterium
GCATCCGCTGGCGTAACGGGCTGACTTTCATGATGGGTTCTCCTTTAAATGTCCCTCTATCGGACACTTAAAGTGTGGCTCATCATCGGAAAGCCGTTGGGAATCAGTTAGCTACCGCGTCAGCGGTTTAGTTCAACAGTTGTTATCCGACGATCAGGAATATCAGGCTATGCGGGCGCAGCCTCTCCGAATATACGGAGCAGTCTTCTGGTCGGTAAGTTGTTGTCTGCATGGCTACTTCCTTGGCGTTGGCGCTCATTAACCAGAACTATACAACCTACCGTTTGTCGATGGATAGTATTTTTTACGCAGGGACTGGAGCATCTGACTTCCTATCAGGTGGGCGAGCGTGGCAGCCGACGTACTGACTCCCCGTCAGTGTGTCGATTGATGTGGCTAATCTATATGATCAAAAATTTCAATATGGAAAATTCCATAAACATACCGGGCTGCTGGAGCACCCGAAACTACCGCAGTGCCGCAGTGTGGCTGGCAACCCGCCCCGAAACGCCGGGGAACCGGTCTGCATCACCCGGCGCATGACGTATCTTGGGAGAATAATCGGGGTACGCCCCCGATTGATCAGATATTGAAAGGTTGGGCATCGGGTATATAGGCTTCGATACTTGATGATAGCCAAGAAGCAAGGCATTGATTAGCGGAACCAAGAGCATCGAGGATTTGCTGGGCTTCAGTGCGATATGTCAAACATTTCTCAGAAGACCAGTGTGCTGGCGGTTTTTGGAGATTGGAAATCCGGTCAGCAAGTTTGACGCACCAAACAGAAAGAGGTTGTTTCCTAATACGCGCGAGGCTATCTGCCATTGCTTTTGATTTAGGAATGTTTGGGTCTTTTGAAAGAGCCAAGACGCCATCGGCAATCGATTTGCCAAAGTGACCAACCAAATCCGAATGAGCCACATTTTGATCCTCAATGCAGTCATGCAAAATAGCGCAAATTACCGCAAGATCAATGTCTGGTATTGGGTCTGACTGGTTTGCTTCCAGTACGACAAATGCGACTCGTCCTAAATGATGCAAGTATGGAAGATCCGCATCTGGAACTTTTTGGGTGTTGTGAGCTTCTGCTGCAAAACGCCATGCATCGAGCCACGAAGGTTTTGAGTGAATCATTATTTCCCCTGAAATATCAAGATGCCCAACGTTTGAGTTAAGGGATGGCGAGAGAATAATCGGGGTACGTCCCCGATTATTCCCGTGGGAGACTTTCTTCCCACTCAAACCTGACAAAATTCCTCACATCCGCACTAAATTCCATGCCGATCAAAAATATGCGGTGCTGTCCATCCCGATACGGTGCTGCGTAGTCCTTTTCCTTGATTTGCCGCAGCGCACTGCCATCGCCTTCCGTGCCCTTCACCATTTTAAATTCAAAAATATACGCCTGTTTTTGCCCATCCGGTAAGGTGAAACGCAAGGCAATATCCACCCGTCCCTTACTGCTGCTTTCCTCTGCCCGCGTATCAAGGCTCAGTGCACACAAAAACGCATACATCACCGAAGCGTAATAGCCCTCGTATTCCGCTAGCGTATTTTTAGTGTGATTTTGATGCGCAATGCCGTCAAATAAAGTGCGAAACCGCCGTTCCAACGCCGCAAAATCATTCACCAGTAACGCATCGTAAACCGAACCACGTTCCTGCCGCTCATCCGTCAAATAATTTTCCAGCAAATAACTCATCAAGCTATAACGCACTTCGTTATTCGGGTAGCTCAAGGTGTATTCCGGTAAGCCACCTGCAAACGGTAAGCTCTCTTTTTTGATGGTCAAATAACCTGTCTGGAACAACAGTGTTTCCAAGTGCAATCGCTCTACGTCGAAATCCCCCAATGCCTTGTAATCCATGCGCACGGCTTCAAGGTCGGGTAGATGGAACGGGCGTTTGCGCAGAATATCCACCAAGAATGACGGTGTGGCAGTTTCAAACCAATACGGCAGGAATTTTTTACCTTTGGAAATAAACAGCAGTACATCAAATGGGTTATAAACACTCTCCCCGAGCCAGTTATAGCCGTTGTACCACGCCCGCACCAGCGACATATCCGCCCCTTGCAAATGTTCGCCGAAATGCTGTTCCAACTCCGTTTGGGTATAACCACACAAGGCACTGTAACGCGGGTCGAGGGTAATATCTTCCAGATTATTCAAGCCGCTGAACAACGATACTTTGGAAAATTTGCTCACGCCCGTCAAAAACGCAAAGCGAATGCTGGCATCGTTATCTTTGATCACGGAATAAAAATTACGCAAGCCATTGCGCATCTCCGCCGCCACGCTGCTGTCGCTGATATTGTCGAGAACGGGCTTGTCGTATTCATCCACCAAAATGACAACGTTGCGCCCATACTTGTCTTTGGCGTTGCGGATGAGTTCAGCGAAACAGCCAGACAGGCTTTTCTCCTCACAGTGAATGCCAAGACTGCGCTGATTAATGCGCAATAATTCACTGATTTTCTCATCCAGTTCCGCCCGATTCGCCAGTTGCCCAGAGCCAAAACTGATGCGAATGATCGGAAATTGTACCGTCCAATCCCAATGCGGGTGAATGTGCAAACCGCGAAACAGGGGTTCATTGCCCGCGAACAATTGATGCAGGGTATCCACCAACAAGGATTTACCAAAACGGCGTGGGCGCGAGAGAAAATAATACTTACCCGTTTCGGTCAGCATTTGTACATAGAGTGTTTTGTCCACATAAACATAGCCATCTGCGATGAAATCCGCGAGAGTGCTAATGCCGATGGGTAACTTCTTCATGTGCCATGCCTGCTGTGGGTGACAGGGACATTATAGCGGAGTTTAGCTAGGCGTGAATGCGGGGAAGCGTTATCCCTCAAGTGCCGTTTGTTTTAGAATCCCCCTTGTTACGCTGTAACCAACGGGCAGGATGCGTATAATCACCACCCTAGCAAACGAATCAAGGAATCCCGATGAGGCCCAGTGAACGCGCCCCCGATCAGTTGAGAACCGTCAAGTTTACCCGCAACTACACCTGCCACGCGGAAGGCTCGGTACTGGTGGAGTTTGGCAATACCAAGGTGCTGTGCACCGCCACGGTGGAAGATCGGCTACCAGGCTGGCTGAAAGGCAAAGGGCAAGGCTGGGTAACGGCAGAATACGGCATGTTGCCACGCTCCACCGGCACCCGCACCGCACGTGAAGCCGCCAGGGGCAAGCAGGGTGGCCGCACCATGGAAATCCAGCGCCTGATCGGGCGCTCCCTGCGCGCCGTAGTCGACCTCGAAGCACTGGGCGAATTCCAGATCACCATCGACTGCGATGTCATCCAGGCGGATGGCGGCACGCGCACGGCATCCATCAGCGGTGGCTATGTGGCCTTGTGCGACGCGATTACCTGGCTGCAAAAGAACCGTCGCCTGAAGAAAAACCCGCTGCACGGGCAGATTGCGTCCATTTCCGTCGGCATTTTCAACGGCGTACCGGTACTGGATCTGGACTACGCGGAAGACTCCACTGCCGAAACCGACATGAACGTGGTCATGAACGAAGCAGGCCAGTTCATCGAGTTGCAGGGCACTGCCGAAGGCCACGCTTTCCGCCGTGACGAACTCGACGCGATGCTGGCGCTGGCGGAAAAGGGCATCCGTGAAATCATGCAAGCCCAACAGGAGGCGCTGAATGGATAATACCCCTCACCCCCTAACCCCCTCTCCCTCAAGGGGCGAGGGGGAAAAGAGGATTGTGCTGGCATCAGGCAACGCAGGCAAGCTGCGTGAATTCAACGCGATGATGGCCGACCTCGGGCTGGAATTCGTGCGCCAAAGCGAATTTGGCGTGGAAGATGTGGAAGAAACCGGCCTGACTTTCGTCGAAAACGCCCTGCTCAAGGCACGTAACGCCGCCAAAGCCACCGGCATGCCTGCCATGGCGGACGATTCAGGCATCGTGGTGGATGCGCTTGGTGGCGCGCCGGGGCTGTATTCCGCCCGCTATTCCGGAGCCGGTGATGATGCCAACAACGCCAAACTGCTGGAGGCGATGCAAGATGTGCCGGAAGAGCAGCGCACTGCCCGTTTCTACTGCTGCATCGTCTACCTGCGCCACGCCGAAGACCAGTTGCCGGTGATTGCCGAAGCCAGCTGGGAAGGCCGCATCCTGCATGAACTGAGCGGTGCCAATGGCTTCGGTTACGACCCGCTGTTTTACGTACCAACCCACGGCTGTTCTTCCGCCGAATTGCCGCCGGAAGAAAAGAACCGCATCAGCCATCGCGGCCAGGCTTTGCGCAAACTGCATCAGATTCTGGAGAACCCCTCACCCCCTAACCCCCTCTCCCTCAAGGGGAGAGGGGGAACAGAAACGGAGAATGGGACTCTTGTTCCCTCTCCCCTTGAGGGAGAGGGCTAGGGTGAGGGGTACAAACAAACTCCTGATCCTCGACCGTGACGGCGTAATCAATGAAGATTCCGACGCCTACGTCAAATCGCTGGCGGAATGGATTCCCATCCCCGGCAGTATCGAAGCGATGGCGCGCCTGCACAAGGCCGGTTACACGCTGGCGGTCGCTACCAACCAGTCAGGCATCGGGCGCGGTTACTACGATGTCGCCACCCTTGATGCCATGCACCAGCGTTTGCGCGAACTGCTGGCAGAACAGGGCGGCACACTGGATTACATCGCCTATTGCCCGCACCTCAATGCCGACAACTGTCAGTGCCGCAAGCCCAAGCCTGGCCTGTTGCTGGAAATCGCGCAGCAGGTCGGCGCTGACCTGACGCAAGCCATCGTGGTCGGTGATTCCCTGCGCGACTGGCAGGCAGCAGATGCAGTCGGCGCGGCCTACACACAGGTACGCACCGGCAAGGGTGAACGCACGCTGGCGGAAGGCAAGTTACCTGCCGATATACCTGTGTTTGATAATCTGGCAGACTACGCTGATTCGCTTCTTGGACATATCCCCGCATGAATGCTTTGAACACTCTCTGGCTGGGCGCGCGCGCCACTGTTTTCTGGATAGGTTCCGCCATCAGCACGGTATTGGCCGGTTTGCTGCTGCCGCTGGGCTGGGGTCTGCCCGCCAAATACCGTTACCCCGCCACCACCCTGTGGAACCGTTTCAACCGCTGGTGGCTGGAAGTGACCTGCGGGGTGAAATACCAGGTACTGGGGCGCGAAAACATCCCTGCCGAGGGTGCATTCATCGTCATGTCCAATCATCAGTCCACCTGGGAAACCTTTGCCCTGCCGGTCATTTTTCCCCAGCAACTGAGCTGGGTGCTGAAACGTGAATTGCTGAAAATTCCGTTTTTCGGCTGGGGTTTGCGCATGTTGCGCCCCATCGCCATTGACCGTAGCGCAGGCAAGGCAGCAGTGAAGCAGATCTCCCACCAGGGCAAGGCGCTACTGGCGGAAGGCATCAGCATCGTGATTTTCCCGGAAGGCACACGGGTCGACCCGGATACGAACGTACCCTTCAAAATCGGCGGCGCAATCCTGGCCTCGCATTCCGGCTTCCCGGTCTTGCCAGTCGCCCACAATGCCGGGAAAAGCTGGAAGCGTCATTCCTGGATCAAGCTGCCCGGCACCATTACGGTCAGCATCGGCCCTGCGTTTGCCACCAAAGGCATGAAGGCAGACGCCATCAACCAGCAAGCGCAGGCATGGATCGACGCTGAAAAGCAGCGTTTGCCACCCATCGAGCATTAAGTCACCTGATTGAAAACTTGCGTTCATCCAGTTTTTTATACCTGCGAACTGTTTTTGTACTAAAAATATAGACAGCATTTTAATCACAACAGGATAAAAACATGGGAGTCGCACCGATCGCAGATCCGGCCACAGGGATCTGTACGATTGACGCGCAACCGATGGTATTCCATTGCAACCACTACAACCGTACCTTGCAGAACACCATTGAAAACTGCCGTCATATCGATAACCGTAAAATTCTGATCCATTCCGCCGCCGAAGTCGCATTCCTTGGCTTGCAGGCTCATTTCCGTGAAAACCCTGGTATGAAGCTGGAAGAGCGCCTGCATTACGCAGAAAAGCTGTACAGCTTCTGCGGTTTCGGTTTGCTGCCGCTGGTGGACACCATCAAACAGGCTGTCGGGCAGAACGAATTCGACCTCAGCACAGATTCCTCGCATTATGGGCGAGCGCTGTCGCTGAATTTCGAAAAACGCCGGGTAGCGGGGGAATATTTCGACCTGGGCTTTGCCATCGGCGCACTGTCGGCGGCATTCGGCGAAGCGTTCAGCGGTGAAATGACCAAGGAAGCGATTTCACTCAAGGGCAGGCAGAGCACGTTCCACATTTACGTGGGAGGCGAGGAATTCGAATACCTGTTCGGACTGGAAAGCGGCACACCAGCGTATCTGGAAGCGGCGGGCATGTCGTCCACGATTCCAGAGCGTAGCCTGAGCGGCAATATCGACGAAGCCACCATTATCGGGGGCGTCAGCCAGGCTCCGCTATTCGGCAACCAGTACGGCCTGATCCCGGCATTCGGGGTGGAACTGACCCGCCATTACGCCGATTACTACAACCTGGTTTCCTACCGCTTCGAGCAACAACTGGCGGAAGCACTGGCAAAGCGCCCAACCCTGACCGACCTGCTGGTCTACGATTACCCCGCGCTATTTTACTACAAGCAATACATCAACCTGGAAGGCATGAGCCTGTCGCGCACCCTGCTGACCGAAGCCGGGCATATCTGCGGCTTCAACACCATGGGCGGCATCATGAGTTCCGAAGCCTGGGAAGGTCTGGTCATGCCCATGGTTCAGGAGCGGGAAGACTGGCTGCACGGCATTATTGCCGTTATTAATGCGCTGGGCTGGGGCGTATGGCGGGTTATTGAACTTGTCCCAAATGAAAAGCTGGTGTTGCGCGTATGGCGTCCTTACGAATCACTGGGTTACCTACGCTGGTTCGGCTATTCACAGCATCCGCTAGACTATCTGGTAACAGGTGTGGCAGCATCCATCATGAATCTGCTTTATGAAGGTGACATCACCGAACACCCCACCCTGAATCTGGATTACTACTACCAGATCAACCGTTCGGCGTCTTCCTTCTGGGCGGAACAGACCCGCTGCGTCGCCATGGGCGATGACTATTCCGAGGTGGTGGTTAGCCGCCAACAGCGGGGTTAGTGTCGATTTCAACCAGCGAGGGATGTAGCCCAATGAAAAACCTGCTCACAGTCTTGTGTCTTGCCTTCTCCGTTATCAGCAGCAATGCTGTTGCCGATTGGTATAAAGCCGTGGCCGAACCAAACCTGGTGGTGCGTGATGCACCGGATGTCAGCGGCAACAAACTGGGCAATGTTCCCTACGGTGGCAAGGTCAACCTGATTGAACGGGTCGGCGGCAAGGAATCCATCGGTGGCCGTACTGGTCATTGGGCGAAAATCCAGTGGAAAGACCGCAATGGCTACGTATTCGACGCTTTTCTGGAATCCATGGGGAGTACTGGCAGCAATACTGGCGGCATCAACAGCCGCAACAGTGCAGCTGCTCCACAATGGTTCAAGTCCAATGCCAAACCCAGCCTGGTAGTACGCAGCAAACCGGACGTTGGTGCCAGCAAGCTCGGCAACATTCCCTACGACGGCAAGATCAAGGTGCTGAAAGTGGTCAGCCAGCGCGAGTCCATTGGTGGCCGTACCGGGCGCTGGGTCAAGGTCAACTGGCAGAACACCACCGGCTACGTATTCGACGCTTTCCTGGAACCGGCGGACAGCATGCGTACCGGGGTTAATTCCAAAAAGGATTCCGCTGACATGGATCGTGAGGTCGCCATGCAGCTTGGCCTGTTCAGCATGGTGGCGGAAGAGGAAGGTTTCGGCTTTACCCACGATGTCGTCACCGGTAAGCTGGGTGAAGGCAGCAGCAAGGAATACACCTTCCAGTTACGCAAGGACAAGGAATACCGGATTCTTACCGCGTGTGATGGTAATTGCAGCGATATGGATGGCAAACTGCTGGATGAAAACGGCAATACGATTTCCAGGGATTTCGATGCCGACGACCTGCCGATGCTGGAAGCAACTCCGTCATGGACAGGCAACTTCAGCCTGAAACTCACCATGCACACTTGTAGCACGGAACCTTGCGAGTATGCTGTTGCCATATTCGGCAAGTAACGATTACACGGGACGTAGAAATGTTGAAAAAAACCCTCTTTGGCAGCCTGATCATGCTGGCAATCGGCAATGCTGCCGCCAGCCCTGTTTCCCCGGAAGAAAGTGTACAGCAGTTCTATATGGCAGCAGCCAGCAACAGTTGCGAGCTGGCGGCCAAACTGCGCCCTGGCTTTAGCACTGAACGTTGCGAAAAACTCAGCGATGCCAACATCCGCAGTCTGTCAGCGCTGGCCAATGACGGGGAAAACGCCGTTGTAGCGCTGGATATTGGCGTCATTTCCGGCGGTAGCGCGCAGGATTTCAATGGCTACATCCACCTGCAAAAACAGCAGGGCGAATGGGTGCTGCTGGACTATGCCGAGGCAGCCAGCACCAAAGCCGCCGATTACATCTCCCGGCACGTTAAGGGTGGTGAAACCACTTACATTACAGCTACTGACAAACAGGAAGCATCTGCTACATCCCCTCAGCAGGCAGCCCCGGCATCTACTGCCGATGTTATCAGCGACAATCCGGCAGAAACCCTGGCCATGCTGCGTACCCGTTTCCCTGCATACATCAATGGCAAGATTGCGCTGGTGGATGTGGACAAGCAGCGCATCAGCATTTATCAGGGGGAACAGAAACTGGGCGAATTCCCGGTTTCCACCGCAACCAAGGGCATGGGCAGCAAGGCTGGCAGCGACAAAACCCCATTGGGGGCACACCGCATCAGCCAGAAATTCGGCGACAATGCGCGCAAGGGAAGCATTTTCAAGGCACGTCAGGATACCGGTACGCTAGCTGACATCATTACCGAACCAAAGGATGTGCCAACCGATTACGTCACTACCCGCATCCTGTGGCTAGATGGGCTGGAACCGGGCAAGAACAAGGGCGGGAATGTGGATTCGCAAGAGCGTTTCATCTACATCCACGGCACACCGGAAGAGGGTCTGATCGGTCAACCGGCTTCCCACGGCTGCATCCGCATGAAAAACGATGATGTGCTCAAGGTGTACCAGCTACTCGATACCGACACACTGGTATATATCGGGGAATAAAAAAAGCCGGATATGGAAGGGGAACCATATCCGGTCAAAGACAAACCTGAATCAGACTTTAGAAATTGTAATTCACGCCGACAGTAAACGTGTCAATGTCATCTTTCAGGGTACCGGGAGTAACACCGTTGATCAGGTAATCATCCTTGCCGATGTCGAAGTAACGGTCCCAGCCGCCACGCACTCCCCACCTGTCATTGACGCTGTATTCCAGACCCACGCCCACTGCTGGTGACGTGCCGGAATCATCCGCAGCACCTGCGGTGGACTCGGTTTCACTATTCCACAGATAAGCACCGATCTTGCCGTAAACATCCAGTTTGCTGGAAAGCGGTTGTCTGCCAGTCAGGCCGAGGGTAACGCCTTCGGTTTTCTGCTCGGCCTGCGCACCCGTGCTATCGCGTAATTTGGCAACGTAAACCAGATTGGTGTAGCTACCTTCTACGGCAATCTTATCCGTCACGGGATAACCGCCGTAGAACTGCCAGGCGTCATCCGTATTCCCCAAATCGTCACAAGTGACACCGCCAGTCCCACACTGGTTGCTCAGCTTGTCGGTATCGACATCACTATTGACGCCATAGGCAAGACCAACATAAGGGCCTGTTGAACCACCCGCGTGAGCAAAACTACTGATACTGCACAGGGTGATACCGATGATTGCGATATACTTATTCACTATACAAACATCCCTTTGAGTTAATAACATTTAAATCTAGCACCAACCAAACTGTTTTGTTATTTTTTATATTTATCCGCTGATCGGATAACACTAATCGTCACTTGAAAACACCGGGGGCGGGCAAACTATAGCTGGAAGAGGTGCCTTCCGCGCCGCCAACCGGATAAGCAATGCCCGACCCATATCTGTTAGTGCTGCTGTTGCTGACACTGGCCGCGATTGCCGCTTTCGCCTGGCCACGCTACCGCTTGCACAAGGCTGTGGGTAAACCATTCCCGCAAGCATGGCGGGAAATCGTGGCACGCAACCTGCCGGTCTACCAGCGCATGCCCGCCAGTCTGCAACGGCAACTGGAGCAGCGCATCCAGCATTTCCTGCACGAAAAATATTTCACCGGTTGCAACGGCCTGCACATTACCGACGAAATCCGCGTCACCATCGCCGCCAGTGCCTGCCTGCTGATCCTCAACCGCAGTACTGGTGTTTACCCCGGCCTGCGCTACATCCTGGTCTACCCCAGCGGATTCCGCACCGTACACGCAGGCATGGATGAGTACGGCCTGACCAGCACCCAACAGCGGGGCGTACTCGGCGAGTCGTGGGGCAACGGCAAGGTAATCCTGTCGTGGGATGACGTGTTGTACGGCAATCAGGATTTCAATGACGGCACCAACGTGGCGCTGCACGAATTCGCCCACCAACTGGATGACGAAGACGGCATAACCAATGGCGCACCCGTGCTACCCAATGCCGCCCGCTACCAGCGCTGGGCGGAAGTGCTGAGCGGCGAATTTGCCGCATTACGCCGGGCCGCGTTTAGCGGTGATGAATCACTGTTCAATTACTACGGCGCAACCAACCCCGCCGAGTTTTTCGCCGTTGCCACCGAACATTTCTTTGAGCAGCCGCAGCAAATGCAGGAACTGCACCCCGCGCTGTTTGCCGAGTTGCAGCAGTACTACCGGGTGAACCCTGCCGAATGGCTCGCTATCTCCACGCCACATGAAACCAATAGGTAAAATCTGTACAAATCAGGAGTTGAACTCCGAAATTACACAAGTTAGGAGATTTCCTCGAAAAACCATACCTCTGTCCTCCGAACCTCCCCCCATCCCCAGCCCTTCCCCCGCAAGGGGGGAAGGGAGCAAGAAGAAAGAAGGGAGCGCCTCTTGTTCCTTCCCCCCTTGCGGGGGAAGGTTAGGATGGGGGGAAGTTCGGAGTGAGGGAAAGGGTATAAGGTTTTCAGGAAATGACTTTAACTGGTGCAGCTGAACCCTGCCGAGTGGATCCCGCCCAACTGATTATCTTCCTCAAAATCATCAAGCTACACCCGGCAGACATAAACCCCGATTATCCATTTCCCCCGTATTCCCTGAACCCACGGATTCACCCCAACCCCACCCGTTAAACCCTGCCATGACGAACGGCAAATAAACCTGCCGCTTCATGGCGGCCTGTGCAATGACTGAGCAACACTTACCCCTACAAATAACTTTGCGGGGAAAGGAGTCAGCAGCATGACCGATGTACACGTCGTCATAGCCAGGACATCAAGCGGGATGTATTGGGATTCCGTGGAAAAGCTGCTGGAAACCGACCCCGAAATAAAATTCCATTCCTGCCACAACGACTGGACCCTGACCAGAACCCTCCAGCAACAGCAACCCCAGGTACTCATCCTGGAAAAAACCGAAAAGAGCGAGCGCAAAGAGTACGAAAAGTATGTAGAGATTTTACCCAAGCTCTCCATCATTGTGCTGGACCCAACCAGCACCGACACCCTGGTTACACTGCAAAACATCGGCAGCCGGGAATTGCTCCAGCTCATCAGGGCGCTTTCCGGCAACGGCGCAAGCAATGTCGTCCAGTACATCAATCCTGCCAGCCGCCAATACCACGCAAACACCGTCGTCCTCGCTCTCCCCTACATGCATGAGCGCGAATACCTGGACGACATCCGGCAGTGGCTGGACTTGCTGTGCCTGCAACTGCTTTCCCAGGAAAATGCCAGCGGCAACCCGTTCAGCACCCCCGGCTGGGCAATGACGGTACAACAAACCCGCGCCCTGATCGGCGGCGAGTTAATGGATGCAGCAGAAGAGCACATCCGCACCGCCCGCGAACAGCTGGATCGCGCCATCAAGGAACGGGAAAGCCGCACCAAGGCGACCAGCAACCACATCAGGCTGCTGTGGCTGCTCAAGCAGTTCGGTCTTGATGAGGAAGAGCGCATGATTTTCCTCCTGACGCTTGCCCCGGAACTGGATGCCAAATACGCCGCCGCATTCGGCTACCTGAATGACAACCTGACCCGCCGCTGGCTGACCGCCACCCTGCTGTCAAAACTGCTGTGGATCACCGAAACCCGGCTCGACCCACTGGAAATCCTGCAAATCATCGGCAGCGATGGGCCACTGGCGGAATACGGCCTGATTGAAACCGAGCAGGACGAAACCTTTTCCCTGACCGACAACGCCCTCAAACCTGCCCCGGAAATACTCGATTATCTGCTGCAAGCACCACTGAAAAGCAGGGTTCCCGGCATCCGCTTCGAGCTGGCGCAAGGCCATGCGGGCAAGCTGAAAGCCGTCGGCGAAAGCGGCGATGACGACCAGCTCAACCAGCTATGGGCAGAGGAACACAAGGCCGACAACTCCTTGCCCATCCTGCAAATCAGTGGCGACAGTCACGCCACACACTGGTTCAGGAAACGGGTTTACCGAGCAGGCCATCCCCTGCTGGAAATGGATGTATCCCACCTGCCGGAAGCGGAGCGAAACCAGTTGCCCCGAGCCGCCCTGAGTGCCGCACGTATCGCCCGCCTGCACAACGTACCCTTGCTGCTGGACGGGCTGGAAAACAGCGCAGGCGACAAACTGCCCGCATGGCTGCAAAGCCAACTGGTCAGCAGCCTGAAACAGCGCATCCCGCGACTGGCCGTCTGTAGCGACACCTTGCTGGATTTACCACCGACCATGGGGCTGATCCGCATTTCCCGCCGAGGCATCAGCCTTGAGGAATGCAGCCATCAGTGGTTCCACAGCGCCAAGCGGCTGGGCATCGAGCTTTCCGAGGCAAATGCCGACGATCTGGCCACCGTTTTCCGCCTGGATGAAACCGATATTGAAAAGACCCTGCGGCTTTGCGTTCCCTTCAAAGGCTCAGGGGTGGAATTACAGGCCATCAAAAAGAACGCCTGTCTGGTAACGCGCGGCAATTTGCCTTCCGCCATCAAGCTGATCAACGCCGAATACACCTGGAACGACATCATCCTGCCGGAAAAAACCCGGCAACATTTACGGCGCATTCCCGTCCACATCCATTACGCCGATCAGGTTTTTGAGCAATGGGGCTTCCGCAAAAGGATGCCCTACGGCAGAAGTGTCGCCGCCCTGTTCTCCGGCGTCAGCGGCACGGGCAAAACCATGGCGGCGCAAATCATCGCCACCGATTTGGGCGTTGACCTGTTTCAGGTCGATCTGGCCAAAACGGTTTCCAAATACATCGGCGAAACCGAAAAAAATCTGGACGCCATCTTTACCGCCGCCGAACGCGCCTGCGCGGTGCTGCTGTTCGACGAAGCCGACGCCATCTTCGGCAAACGCACCGAAGTGCGCGACGCCCATGACCGTTACGCCAACGTGGAAGTCGCCTACCTGCTGCAACGCATCGAGTCATTCACCGGGCTGGTCATTCTCACCACCAATTTCAAGCAGAACCTGGACGCCGCCTTCCTGCGCCGGATGCGTTTCGTCATCCACTTCGAAGCGCCCGGCGTTGATGAACGGTTAAAAATCTGGCAACAGGTGTTCCCGGCACAACAGGATCAGGACGGTCAGGAAGTGGAAAGTCTGGTCAAGGGGCTAGATTTCGCTTTCCTCGCCAAACGGCTGGAGCTGACCGGGGGCAATATCCAGCAAATCGCGCTCAGGGCCGCCTTCGCAGCGGCGCGGGACAAGCGCAACAACATTCTGATGAAACACATTGAGGACGCCATCCGCGAAGAAGCGCAGAAACTCGGCATGTCGCACATTGAAAAAACCCTGGAGTTACTGGCCGCATGAACAGGAGCCACCGCCATGAGTGAGAACGCCATCTTCGACGCAACCCAGGCGCTGCGCACCCGCCTTGGCGAGGCTGTCGGCGGCGTCAACCAGATTCATGTCGGCCCGCCCGTGCCTGCCGAGGTGGGGGAAAGCAAGGTTTCACTATTCCTGTTCCATTTGCAGGTCAACCAGTGCATGCGCAACGAAATCCTGCTGGAACCCATCTCCTCACCGGAGCCAGCCACCCTGCCTGCCACGCGGCGCGATGTGTTGCCACTGGATTTGCGCTTTCTCATTACCGTATTCCGTTCGCCTGAACCTGCCGCCGCCATACCCAATGAGCTGACCACGTTGGGGCAAATCATCCAGATACTTCAGGCCGAACCTACCCTGCCAATTGGCAGTACTGGCGGGTATGCCGTGCGCGTGACGCCCGAACCGTATCCGATGGAAGAAGTCAGCCGGGTATGGGGGCTTTTTCCTCAGGACATTTACCGCACCTCCATGGTGTATCTGGCCAGCCCGGTGATGGTGGATGCCAGACGCTATCCAGCCGGTGAGCCGGTACTGGAAAAAACCATGCGCAACGGCATCCAGGAGGCTAACGCATGAGTCCTGCACCCACCATCCGCCTGGCCGAAGTTACCCATATCGACAAGGTGATCGTTGCTGTTACGCCGCTGGATACCTTCAGCGGCAAGATCGTCAGGCTGCGCCCCGAGGATATTGAACTGTGCAATGCGGCAGGCGTCAACCTGCACAAACGGGCGATCGCCAACCTGAGCGGCAAACTGGTGTTCGTGCGCCGTTTCCAGATCATCGGCGGGGTGGAAACGGCGCTGGAGCCACAAGAAGACAAATACCTGATCAAGCTCAGGGACGCCATCAGGTACGGCTATTTCACCCCGGCCCCCCAGGAATTTACCCCCCCGGCCAACCATACGGCGGATGCACGCGAAATCAAACTCGCCCTGCAACCCTTGCCCTCTGCCGCCTTGCCGGAAGGCGCAACCACTTTTCGCGGCATCGTTGTCAGCAATGGGCAAGCCCAGCCGGATGTCATTGTATCCGCCGAACTGCCCGCTGCCCTGTTGCCGCCCGGCATGATGGTTAGCCCGTTTGCAGCCAGAACCGACAGCAGCGGCGCTTTCACGCTGGCCACACGCCTGCCCCCTGAAGCCAGCGGCAGTGAGGAGGCAATCACCTTTCGCCTTACGCAGGCAGGCACCACGCTGCTGACTTTCAACATTCCCATCACCGAACGGATCGTGGAAAACGGGGTGGAAAAGAAAGTCACCCGAATCAAATACGAAGCCGCGCATGGCTTCACCAGGCCGATTGAACTGACGGATGCAAATCCCGCACCTGCATTGAACATCAACGCATGGTCAACCTAATGCTTTTACAACGCAGCGTCACCGAGAACTGGCGCAACCGACACATCATGGGAGGTAATTATGACCCCGCAAAACAACCCGTCTCCGGTATCAAGCTGCCTTAAAACAAGGTTGGCCGAAACGGAAGCCAAAGCCAGGGCCGCCGAGTTCCACAAGCAGACAGCGACTGAACTCAGCGACCTGATCAAGAAAAAAGACAAGGAAATCGAAACCTACCGAAGCGCCTATCCAGGGCTGATCGCACAATGGAAAGACCAGCAGGAAAAGTTCACCAACATGCAAGCACACCTTGCAAGCTGCTACCCGGACTGGGAATGCATTCTGGGGCTGACTGCCTGCAAGGAAATCCTGTGCGAGAACCGGAAACTGAAAAGCCACTATGAAGCCAGCATGGGCGTGGCCGAATTACAGCTTGAATACGCCAATGCCGATCTGGCCAAAGCCAAAGACCAGCTCAACGCCTGGAAGGATATGAGCAAATGGATTACCAAACGGCTGGATGACAACAACAAGCTGTTCGAACGGATTTGCGCCGTGGACAGTTGCAAAAAGCCCTACATGCAGCTTTACCTGTTCCATTTCGTGCTGTGGCCCAGCCACCGCCAGTTGAGCACCGACCCGCGCAAGCTGCAACACCAGGAAGTTTCACCGGAATCCGCCTATTGCTACGCTCTCGGCCTCACCGACCATTGCACCTGTCTGGTGGGCTACCCGTGGATCATCAGCGTCGGTGCTTACGACTGCCATCTGGCCAACGCCTGGGAAGCCTGGCGCATTGCAGGCGAACGGCAGGGGGCAGCGCAAAGCGCCTTTGAGCAGATCGCCAGGGACAAGGCCGAATACCAGGCGCTGTCCACCCCGGCTGCGCTGGAACTGGCGGTGGAAGAATCCCTGCGCAACTACGACAAACTGGCCGAAAAGCCCGAGTGCCCCAAGTGCCCGCCCTGCGAGCCACCAGCAGATGACCCATGCCACCAGCCTTGCCCGCCCGAAGATGACGATGGCGAGCAGCCGCAGGACTGCGGCAACGGCAGCAGTAACAACCCCTGCGACCAGCCACCATCACCAGACCCGGAACCCTGTGAACAGCCACCAGCCGACAACTGTGACGATTCCGGGCAGGAAGAGCCGGAAAAGCCGGAAAAACCCGACAGCCCGCAACAGGGCAAACCGTCAGACCCCAAACAGGATATGTCCGACACACCCCAGCAACAGGGTTCGCACTAAAGGAGACTGAATCATGCCAGAGTATCTTGCACCCGGTGTTTACATCGAGGAAATCGAACGCGGCCCCAAACCGATTGAGGGCGTTGCCACCAGTACGGCAGCCTTTCTCGGCGAGACGGAACGGGGGCCGATGCGCCCCAGATTCATCACCAGCCTGAGCGAATACCTGCGCTATTTCGGCGACATATTCGCGGAAGGGAAATACATGCCTTATGCCATCAAGGCGTTTTTCGACAACGGCGGACGGCGCTGTTACATCGCCCGCATCGTCGGCGCAGGCGCAACCGCAGCCAGCCTGGACGACAGTGGTTTCAACATTGAAGCCATCGGCCCCGGCAGCGCGGGCAACCGCACCTGGGTAAGAATCACGCCCGGCACCACCAAACTGCCGGACGGTTCCGCCATCGGTTTCAGGCTACAGGTCGCTTACTGGCCTCGCCTGTCGCCGGATGAGCTGTTCGACCCATTCGCCGAACCCGAACGCATGCCGCGCCCATCAATCATTGAGGAATTCGATGATGTCGCCCTGTCAGAGGAAAGCTCCAGCTCGTGGGACAAGCGCATCAACAACGGTAATTCCGCCCTGATCAAGATGAATGCCGTGGGCGATGCCATTCCGGATGAGCTGACGGCAGCTTTGGCGGATGGGCAGGATCAGGCCGCAGACCCCATCGGCAGCGATTTCGAGGGCAACCGCGATGCCAACGGCGACCCGATTGACGACCCATCGCAATTACGTGGGCTGGCAGCGCTCAACCTTGATCCTTACCGCGAAATCGCCATCGTGCATGCGCCGTTCCCCAGCGACAACGCGGCAGTGGAACAGGCCGTCATCACCCATTGCGAACGCAACCGCTTCCGCTTCGCCGTGCTGGATTCCGCGCGCGGGCTGGGAGCCGTTTCCACCATCGACCCGCGCACCACCATCCGCGATACCTCCTACGCTGCCTTCTACTATCCGTGGGTGGTGGTCAGCGACCCACGTAGCGGCGTGCGCAGGACAGTTCCACCAGGCGGCGCGGTGTGCGGGCTGTACGGCCTGACCGATAACACGCGCGGCGTGTGGAAAGCACCCGCCAACGTGACGGTAGCGGGAGCCATTGATCTCGAATTCGACATTGACCACGGCAAGCAGGAATTGCTCAACCCGCGCGGCGTCAACGTGATCCGCCGTTTTCCGGGCAGAGGCATCCGTGTGTGGGGCGCACGCACCTTGAGCAGCGACCCGCTGTGGAAATACGTCAGTGTGCGGCGGCTATTCATCTTCCTCGAAGCTTCCATCTACAACAGCACCCAGTGGGTGGTATTCGAACCCAATGACCAGCGGCTGTGGGCGCGCGTCAAGCAGACCCTGACCCTGTTCCTGCGCACCCAATGGCGCGAGGGCGCGTTGTTCGGGGCCAAGGAAGAGGAGGCGTTTTCCGTCAACGTCGGGCGCGAAACCATGACCGAAGACGACATCCTCAACGGGCGGCTGATCATCGAAGTCGGCATTGCGCCAGTGCGTCCGGCTGAATTCGTGATCTTCCGCGTGTTCCAGAAAACCCAGGAAGCCAAGAGCTGATTAGTTGATTAATGGCAGGAGGAATTGACCATGCCAAGACAAGACCCATTACGCAAATTCCGCTACCGCCTGGAAATTGACAGCATCGAGCAGGCCGGA